>NZ_CZJT01000089.1 GCF_900010755.1 Paeniglutamicibacter antarcticus
CCCAGGAAGGACGCACCACCAAAGAGATCCGCAGGTGCGTCAAACGGTACCTTTCCAGAAAGGTCTACCGAATCCTGAACGCCGGGATTCCGGCCACGAGTCCCACTTGACAGATATAGAAGGGTCATGACCGGAAGAATGATGGTGAGAGCTGCTGCCATGAGCAGGCCCCACGATTCGGTACCCATGTGTCCCATCAGCAGGAATACTGCCGGGTTGGCTGGGAGCTTTTCATTGCTCGTCATAAGCGTGGAAGCGAACAGGTACTCGCTCCAGGCTGCATTGAAGGTGAAGATCGCGGTCGAGGCAATTCCTGGCAAGGTTTGCGGCAGTACCACTCGAATGAATGCCCCGAAGCGAGTGCAACCATCAATCATTGCGGCTTCCTCGGTATCGATTCCCAAACCCGAGAAGTACGAACGCAGGATCCACAAGGCAAACGGCAGCAGGGTCGCCACATACAGCACCGCAAGCGCTGCACGGTTATCGCCAAGGCCATTTCCGAAGAGAATTTGCGTGATGGGCACCAGGACCAAGATGGGAGGCAAGAGGTAGGCGAGAAGTGACAGCTCTCCAACGGCACGCACCCCCTTGAACTCGAACCGGCTCATCGCATAGGCCGCCATGATGCCGAAGACCAGGGCAATCACTGTGGCAATCGATGAAACAATCAGGCTGTTGGTGAGGTACTGCTGGAATCCATAGACCTCAAAGAGATCAATGAAGTGCTTGAATGTCAGTTCCTTCGGGAAGATCGTCGGCGGGTACGCGGCGATTTCCGAGTCTGGACGAATCGCATTCACAACAATCCAGTACATGGGAACGATAGCGGTTAGGACGACCGTGACAAGTGCGGCATATTGCAAGGTCCGCCCGAGGGTTGCCATGGGGCTGCGTTTCCGTGCCGCTGCCTTGCTCACTGGAGCAATAGGCTGTGCGGCTCGTGATTTGACGTCGATATTCATCGGGTCAGCGCTCATTTCGGAGTATGGATAAGACCGGGAACATGGCTAGATGATTTCCGGTTTCCATGACGGATTGCTCTTCCGGAAGTTGTCGACGATGTCTTGCATCTTCTTGCCGGCGTCTTGCCAGGCTTCCTTGGTGTTTCGGTTCTCCAAAAGGATCTCCTGGAACATCACTCCGTCGACCGCAGGTGCGGCCCAAATCTGTGAACCGAAGGGAGCTAGGTTTGTGATTCTCTTTTCGTACTTTCCGTCGACCACCGCGCCCATGCTGACGGAAGCAGTCATGGCGTTTGGAGCGCAATCCATAAAGGTCTGAACCCAGTCGCCATGCTTCTTGAAGAATTCTTCCTTGGGGTTTGCCAGCTCCTTCTTGAACTCCGTCATGACACTCTTCAACGGTGGAAGCAGGTGGCCGGGAACCGTTTTCGCGAAAGCGAGTGCATCCGGACCTGTGGTCAGCCGCTTCAAGAATTCGCGGGCCATCTCCGGGTTGGCCGTCTTCGAGTAGATCGCATACTGCTGGCTTGAACCAAAGTGCAGGTCTCCGGTCATGAAATCACCGGCCGGGATGCGCATGACACCGGTCTTGGCGGCCAGTTCAGGGTCGCGTTCCGCGATGACCGCTCCCATGCGTCCGGGGAATGTGGCAAAGGCGGCCTGGCCTGCCGTGTATGCCGAAACGATGTCCCCGAATGCTGCGTTGTGCATGGACTTCGGGGCAAATTTCATGACGGATACAAATTTTTCGACGGCGCCGAGGACGTCGGGGTTGTTGAAAGTGACATTGCCTTCGCGGTCGAAGTAGTCGTGGCCCGACTGGTAGATGTACGGGGCAAAGAACTGCAGGGGCAGCTGCGGTGTCGGTCCGACTGCCATCGCCATGCCGGCGATCCCGTCCTTGCCGTGGAGGGTTTCGATGGCGTTGTAGTACTCGTCGAAGGTCTTGGGGACGGATAGCCCGGCACCCTCCAACAGGTCCTTACGGTAGTAGACCAGGGACGAATTGGATTGCAACGGCATGGCGACGTCGTGTCCGTCGACGATGATGCGGGTGCCGTCCATGAAGTCATAGGCCCCGATCTCTTGGATCAGATCGTCCAGGTTCGACAGGTGGCCGGCACGAGCGAAGTCCGGGAATGAACTCACCGCCGGGGAGAAGATTCCGACGTCTACCTTGTTCTGGAATGCCGTCGTGAGGTACTGGAGCTGGTTGGCATCCGCGTAGACGGTGACCTTGACATCCATGTCCGGGAAGTCTTTTTTGAAGTTCTCAATGGTCAAGTTGTAGAAGGCGAGTGTGGCCGGATCGTTTTCTACCGTGTAGAGAGGAATGACGTTGCTGGTTTTTCCTGGCGAACCAGCGTTTGAAGTGGTGCCCCCGGCGCAGGCGCTCAGGAGCACCGAGGCCGAAAGACCCATGGCGCCGGCAAGGAATCCTCGGCGTCCAAGGTCTCCATTGGCCAAACGCTTCTTGAGGTTCCGCAGAGTTGCGTGTTCGCTTTCCATTCCAGCATTCATTGTCAGACTCCTTTGGGTAGTGCGAGGTGATCGAGGAACAGTTCGGTGGTGATCGGATCGGCTTCCAGGGGGACGCCAACTGCGAGAAGTTCTATGTTGCCGAGCAACGCATCCATTGCAGGCGTTTCTATCCCCAACGTTCTGGCCAGGGAAGCCCACTGGGCGACACCGAATGGGACGTCATCGGCGATATACCGGTAGTCGAGGCTTGGTGGCGATGGAACTCGCTCGAAATTGGCGAAGTTGAGCAGGCACTCGACAATTCCGTTGCCCACCATGCCTTCTTCGCCGTAGAAACGAATCATCCATTCACGAACGGTGAGTGCCTCGGCTCCGACGCGTCGAGCAATTTCGATTCGTTCGGCATCTATTCGTTCGATGAGACGTCCAGCGGCGGGTGACAACCCATTGCGGTAGAAACTGAATTCTTCGCCATTCTCAACACGGATCGCATTGAGCAAGACCACACTGGGATGAATCATATGGTTCGTGTTGGACAGGGACGTTGTGCTCAGATCGCTCAAGGTAAGTTCAGGCAGGTAACGCTCGAACAAGTTCAAGAGCTCCTGTGTCTGCACGAGCGATTCAGCGGCGAACGGGAGGGAATGCTTGAGTGTGTGAGACCTAAGATTTCCGTTCTCGATGGTTCCCGAGACGGGAAATCCGGTGGTCTCCGCCAAGCGAGGTGGAACCAACGACCACTCCTCGAACCACTTTTTGACCCGCAAAACGCCGCCAAATCCGCCTGGTGCAAGCAACAACGGCTTTCCGGAAAGCGCAAAGCGAAGTGGTTCGATGGCTTCGCGAAGCCTGCGCGACTCCGTGACGACGATTGCTGCCTCAAATTGTTGGCTTACTGCTTCCCCCACCGATAACGGAATGACATCTACTGCCCACAATCCGCCATCACGTTCTACTGCTACGACTGGCACTTGATTGCTTGCGCTGAGATACACCTTTTCGCCAGAAACGGATGCAACATATCCAGCAACGTTGACAGCTTGCTGGTCTCCAAAAATTAGAATGGACAACTTTCACCTCCGACTCTCGATTACCCCTGTGACATGAGTAACAGTTCAATCTAAAATTTGAGTCGTGTCAAGAAAAAATCCAACTTAAATTTCAGTAGAATTTTTCTGATTGAATTGGTACTCTTGCGAAATGATGACCTCCTCCAAGGTGTCGCTTGTCGACCGTGCCTACGACCTAGCCAAGGGTCGAATTCTCAGCGCTCAGCTCATGCCAGATTCGGTCATTGATGAGAACGCCCTTGCCGCCGAACTCGGCGCCAGTAAAACGCCTGTCCGCCAGGCACTGGTCCGGCTGTCTTCCGAAGGATTCATTCGGATACTCCCCCAACGGGGAACACTGGTGAACCGAATTACTGCAAACGACATCCGCCATGTCTACTTGCTTCGTGCGCTTCTGGAGCCAGCGGCAAGTGAGATAGCCGCCTTGAAAGCCACGGCTGCCCAGATCACTTATCTAGAGGACCTGGATGAAGTGTTCCAACGGAGCGATGAAAGTTCCCCGGATTTGGACACCCACAGTTCCATCCACGTTGGCATTGCTGCGCTTGCGGGCATTCCAAAGATGACCAAGATTATTGCCGAATTGCAGGACCAAATGCATTGGTTTCTGTCGGTTCGTGCCGCTGAGGGTGGCCCAATGCCACCGCGACACAGGCACACCGAACTCATCGACGCCATCAAGAGCGGCGATCCACATCGTGCCCGAGCAATCACCGAAGAGAGCATTGCAAAGTCACGCGCACAGATCACTTCCCAGATGGCCCAAGAGCAAGACTATGGCCTTCTCACTGGCAAGGGCGGAACCCACTAAGTTGCAGGGAACATGGCTCTTCGCAACTCGCGGCATTCCGCTCGCAGACATGTAGCTCGGCTCAAACAGTGCAGGGGCACGGCTCCCGAATAGGGACGCCATGCCCCTGCACTTGGTTTCCATCAGGACTGCGTCGACCGTGAGCACCGCGGCTCTGTTCCTACATTGCGCCCCAGGTGAAGTGCGGCTGCTCCCCCGCCAGGAATGCCGCCTGCCCCACTCGAAAATCTTCACTGCCAGGCAGTTTGGCCCACTCTTTGTCCCATAATTCCTGGCTGCTCCGATCGTCCACGGAAACCATGGAATCGATGAGTGCCTTCATGGTGCGGACAGAGTACTGGGAGCGTTCGGCGATTCGCAGAATCAATGCCTGGCTGAATTCCTCGAACTCATACTCCGGCACCGTTTCCGTCAGCAGTCCCCAATCTGCTGCTTTCTTGGCCGGGATTAGATCCGCACTGAACAGCACGTACTTTGCCTTGTCGGCACCAAGACGCTGCACCAACCGCTCAATGCCGCTACGTGGATATATGATGCCAAGCTTGGACGGGGTCACCGCCAGTTTCACCGTTTCAGCGGCAATACTCATGTCGCAAGCCGAAGCGATCTGCCACCCGCCGCCCATGCAAATTCCCTCCACCAACGCGATGGTCGGTTTGGATGCCGACTGGAGCGCGGCATCGGCCTCGCTGAGCCGGTCTATCGTCTGCCCATCGGGGCCGATGTCGAATAACACCTGGTGCAGTTCGTTGATCGCGGCGCCGGCGGAGAAGTCCCCTCCCGCACCGCGCAACGTGATGACCTTGACCAGTGGGTGGGCGTCCGCCAGTTGCACGGCCTCCGCCAGGGAAATGCACATGTCCCGGGTCACGGCGTTGCGCTGGCGCGGATTATCGATCACGATCCGGCCGATGCACCCCTCGACTTCGAGGGTGATCTGCCCGCATTCTGTGGCGGCCATCAGGGTTTCCATGTTCATCATGATGCCACTCCGCTCTGGCTCAGTGCCTTTGGTTCGCGGACAATGCCCTCGGTGACCAATAAATCTATTTGTTCCTCGGTCAACCCCATGGAGTCCAGGATCTCTCGGCTGTGTTCGCCCAGCGCGGGAGGCGCCTGCCTGACCGGGGTGGGCTCGTTGTCGACGCTGATCGGCCCGCGCAGGACACGCAGGTGCGAACCATCTGCCCGCTGGGTCTCGGCAATGAGTTTCAGCGCCTGTGCCTGTTCGCTGTTGACCGCCTGCAGGTAATCGAGCACCGGGCCGCATGGGATGCCAACGGCATTGATCGCTTCGATCCATTCACTGGCAGGCCTGCCAGTGAGGACTTCCAGGATGCACTCGTTGAGTCCGTCCCGGTTAATGGCCCTGTCCCGACTCGTGCCGAAACGTGGGTCATCGAAGAGTTCGGGACGATCAAGGATGGAGCAGAACTCCTTCCACTGGGCTTCCGTTCCGACAGCCACCACGATATTTTCCGTCGCCGTGGCATAGGCGCCGTAGGGAGCAATGGTCGGGTGGTTGTTGCCCTGCGGCACCGGTGCCCGGTTTAGCGAGAGCGCGGTTTGGCCCTGGAATGCGGAGAGCCCGAGAGCGGTTTCAAACAGGGAGGTGGAAACCCGCGCGGCCCCGTTACCGTTCAGCCGCGAGTAAAGTGCGCTCACCAAGGCGAAGGCCGCGGTCATGCCCGTGGCAATGTCGACCAGCGGGATCCCCACGCGGTATGTTTCCTCGGCGTTCTTGCCAGTCACCGAGGTCAGCCCGGAGGCCGCCTGAATCACCTGGTCCAGTCCAGCCCTGTCCTTCCACGGTCCGGCCGCGCCGTACCCGGTGATCGAGGAGACGATCAGACGCGGGTTAATTTCGCGCAATCGGTCCGGGCCGAGCCCCATTTTGTCCATGGTGCCGGGCTTGAAGTTTTCCACCAGCGCATCCGCATCGGCCAGCAACCGGTCAAGCAATTCCCGACCCTCCTTGCTGTAGAGATCCACGGAGATGGACTTCTTGTTGCGGTTGGTCGAGTCGAAGTACAGGCTGTTCTCGCCCTGGAAGGGAGGCCATGCACGCGAGGAGTCTCCCCCGCTGGTTGTCTCGATCTTGATGACCTCTGCACCCATGTCGGCAAGCAACGCAGTGCAGTATGGGCCGGCAAGCGCGCGGCTGAGGTCGATGACCCGGATTCCGTTCAATGGCAGCAAGTGGTGCTCCTTGGTGAAAGTAGTGGTGAGTGGCGGGGGTTAAAGCATCGTCGGTACGACGAGTGCCCCAACCAGTAGCAGCGGTCCAACAACCACCATTGACAGTCCCCAGCG
Organism: Paeniglutamicibacter antarcticus; assembly: GCF_900010755.1. Taxonomy (GTDB): domain Bacteria; phylum Actinomycetota; class Actinomycetes; order Actinomycetales; family Micrococcaceae; genus Paeniglutamicibacter; species Paeniglutamicibacter antarcticus_B. The sequence continues at coordinate 6,642 of NZ_CZJT01000089.1, forward strand.
GGTCAACAGCTGGTTGATCCGCGGCCGTTCTTCTTCGTCGACGGTGGCCACCAGGGTTGCGCCCACCGTGGAGAACGGGGAGACATCCACGATCGAGGAGCAAACGCCGAGTGCCGCAATGACTGCCCATCCGGCGATGTCACCGGAGGCGACCAGCGGGATGGCCAAGGGAACCAGGGCTGCCAGCATGCCGGTGGTCGAGGCGAAGGCGGAGACCAAGCCGCCGATCAGGCAAATGACGAGCGCCGCGATCAGGGGTGTGCCGATCTGGCTTGCAGCGTCGCCCAGCATGTCCACCGCGCCCATCTTCTGCAGGACGCCGACGAAGGTGATGATTCCTCCGACCATCAGCACCGTTGACCAGTCGATCTTGCTGACGGCGGTCTTGCCGGTCTTCGGGTCAACGAGCGTCATGACAGCTGCGAAGGCAAAGCACAGGACGCCAATGTCCGGGTTGCGGTCGAACACGGCCAAGGCGATGACGCTTGTTACCAGGCCGGCCATGCACAGGACTGTGATGAGCTGGGTGGCGTTCATCTTGGTGCGAAGGCCTGCCGGAATATCGACTGCTTCAAGGACTTGGATGCCGGTTTGCGCCGTCTGCCGGCTGCGCTCGGTCAGGCCTTCGCGTTCGAACGGGTGGGCCGGCAGCGGCTTCCTGTTGCTGAAGCGCGGCATAGCGGTGTCGCCCAGACCTCCGGTCTTCTGCGAGCGGAGCAATCCAAAGCCGCCGAACATCACGTATGCGGCCACGAGCAGGATCAGGTTTGCGCCCAGTGCCACACTGAAGAGAAGCAACGGGTTCAGGTCAATGCCGACCGAGTGGGCAGTTCCGTAGGTGACAATTCCGAAGAGGCTGGTGGGTGCGAAGCCGCCTGCGCTGAGGCCGCAGCCAATCGCCAGGCCCATCAGCATCCTGTCGATCCCGTACTTCTTGGCCAGCGGCATGCCAACGGGCGTCATGACCAGACCGGCAAGCGGCGATCCCATGGCGGAGATGCCGGCGGTCAGCGCGAAGAAGACCGCCGGGAGGATGAAGGCGTTGTCACCCACCTTGGCGATTGCAGCTTCGATGATCCGGTCCACGGTCCCGTTCGCATGGGCGATGGCGAAGAAGTAGGTGACTCCCACCAGCAACACGAGGATGGAGATCGGGAAATCATCGATCACCTCACTGAGTTTCATGTCGGCCAGCCAGATACCAACGCCCGCTGCCGCGGCAAACATGATGACGCCCAGGTGGACCTTGCGCAGGGTTGCCAGCGCGAAGATCCCCACGAAGATCAATAGAGCAAGAACTTGAGGAAGCATGCCTAACCTTTCACAACAACGGGAATGGTTCATTCAGTGAACCGACGGTTCATTTTTTGAATGTGGCTGTAAGCTATATCACAACCCGTGGTTGGTCAAGGAAAGGTTGGTAAATCCCCAAATGAGTACGCAGAGCGTGGTGACGGCAATCAAGGTCATCGAGACGATTTCGTTGCACCAGCCCATAGGGCTCTCGGATATTGCCAAGCAGCTGGACTCATCAAAGGCAACGGTTCTGCGCATGCTCAACACCCTGAAGGAACTGAACTGGGTCGCGCAGAGCGAGTCGCGGGACGCGGCGTGGTCATTGACTATCCACGCATATGCAGTCACCGCGCGGGCAAGCATTGGCGCAAATATTCGCGATGTGGCCATTGGCCCCATGAACGGCCTGCAGCTGGACACCCAGGAAACTGTTCACTTGTGTGTCCCCGATGGCGATGCGCTGGTTGTGGTTGAACGTCTTGACACCCCGCATGTCTTGCGGGCCTTCCTCGCGCTGGGAACCCAGGTCCCGCTGCACGCTTCGGCGACCGGTTTGGCATTTCTCGCTGCGTCTACTGACGCCTATGTGCACGAGATCCTGGGCGGTTCGCTCGAGAAGGTCAGCGACCAAACCAAGACCCAGCCCAACAGCGTGTGGCAGCTCATCAAAGAATCCCGGGAACGCGGTTACTCAATCAACGAAGAGGGGCTGAGCAGCGGCATCACCTCGGTGGGCGCGGCAATTGTCGGCTCCGCCGGAACACCTGTCGGATGCGTCTCCATTTCCGGGCCTTCCAGCAGGATCGTCGCAGCGAAATTTGAGGACTACGGCACCGCGGTGGCGAGGACAGCCCGTGAGATCAGCGACCTGCTGGGCCAACCTTGGGTTCGCGCGGTGATTGCAACACTTAGTGAATGAGTGTTGACATGGGAAAATATTCAATCCTTTACCGACCAGATCTTCTGCAGGTCTTTTGGGCAGGAATGCAGGCAGGTGATTTCATCACCGACGCCGTCATTCCCCTGAACACCAGCAGACGCACCGGACGCACCGTCCTGGCCGCCGCCGGCGGCGTCCGTCCCCGCCGAGGCAGGAACCTCAAAGGCCGCTGCCTGACCTTTGAACAGCGTGAGGAGATCGCCATCCTGCGTGCCCAAGGCCAATCCCTGCGGAAGATCGGCGACGCCATCGGCAGCTCCGCCTCGACGGTGTCCCGGGAGCTGCGACGCAACACCAAAGCGGGGAATGAGTATCGGGCGACCTCGGCCCACGTGCTGGCCTACGAGCGGGCCTCCCGCCCCAAACCCGCCAAGCTTCACACGAATCTGGTGTTGCGTGGAATAGTCGAGGAGGACCTTGCCAAGAAGTATT
>NZ_CZJT01000090.1 GCF_900010755.1 Paeniglutamicibacter antarcticus
CTAGACGATTGATTCCAAGGGGTCAGTGGTCATAGGCGGTCAATGAGCGCAGGGGTTGCTGTCCGGTGTTTTGGTTGTGCCAGATCGCCGCGGCCATCGCGAGGATCCGTTGCAGCACCCTCACAGTGACCCCGGCGATGGTGCGGCCACCGTGCGCCTCGAGGTCCAGCTGGCCCTTGAGGGTGTCGTTGATTGACTCGATGACCTGCCTCAATGGCTTCAGGAATTCCCTGCCGGGTCGTCGTCGCTCGCCCTGCCGGGTGGGCCGGACCAGGACGATGCCGCCCTCGGCCAGGTCCCTTTCGAACAGTTTCCCGAAGTAGTTCTTGTCCGCCAGGATCACTTGCCCCGCACCGACCCTGGCGGGCATGGATTCGAGCATGCCGAGCAGGACCGTGCGCTCATCGGCCGTCGCACCGGTCAGGGCGAAGGACACCGGCATCCCGGCCGGGGTGCACAGCAGGTGCAGGCGCAGTCCCCAGAACCAACGCGAATGCGAGGCGCAGTACCCATATTCGGCGAATCCCACCAGATCGGATCGGTGCGCGGTGTCGCGGGAGCGGCCGCATTCAACGGGCGTGGAATCGGCGATCCAGATCCCATCCGCCCAGAGGTCGGTGTCCTGCCCCAGGTGCGCGATCACGGCCTGGAAGGTTTCGCCCAAGTGCCGCAGCCGCTTGTTGTAGCCGGACTGCTCTGGCAGGTGCGGGAACCATTCGATCAAGTCAACCCGGGCATGACGCAGCCAGCGGCGTTCGGAGGTGAAGCCCAACAGGGCTTGCATCACCGCCACGGTCACCAGTTCCGCATCGGTGATCCGCGGCTGCAAACCGACGGCGGGACGCCACGGGGCCAACTCCGGATGACCCTTCAAAAAGTCGTCCGTGGAGGCGTACAGTGCTGTTGCAAGGGTGTCCAGATCGTTGTCCATCGGAATTCTCCAAGTCCGAGTTTTGGCTATTACACCTCGATTCTGGGCACCCTTGCCTGCGATGTCACCCCTTGGAATCAATCGTCTAG
>NZ_CZJT01000091.1 GCF_900010755.1 Paeniglutamicibacter antarcticus
CACCGAGCCACAGAATGGCTCAACCCCAGGAACCCAGTTGGAACACCACCGGCAGTGAGGCCGGACAACTTGCCATGCCCTCAAACGAAACCGGCCCCAACCTCCGAAATCAAACGGTGGTCAGAGCTGGGTCGGTGGATCGAGGCTAAACTCAGCAGGACGACCTGCTCCTGGCGGGTAATCGATTCAATGACTTGCGAATTTCGGCTATCAGGTTTGTTTCCGAAGGAAAAGACATTGCCCAATGCCGACGCTGTCCCCAGCGTGCCAACCGCGCTTAGCACGCCAACGGCAACAAATCCTGCAGCAACAAGCAGAACAAGCCATAGATGCACCTTCATTCTGAAAAAATTCATCGATCATATTCGCTTTCGATCTGCTGCTTGGCCCATTGCCAGAGTCCATCGTAGTACCCGTCTGGGGTGGGGCTACTTTGCAAACACGTCATATTGCCTTGTCACAGATGTGCGCATTTTCAACGACCACGACTAGGGCGAATGCAGTCACGCGGCATTGGGTCCTTCCAAATTAACGCGGCGTGACACTTTCGGGACAAGAGCCCCGAGACGTCCTTGGCAGGAGGTTCGACGGTACTTCCAGGAAGACCGTGGGACGCACTAGTTCAGCGGAATCGTCGATGGGGATGCCCCACCGTAACTCGCGTGTCACAGCCCAAAGGAACGGGCCCTGACGGCTGCAACACGCAACCGACAAGGCCCGACATAAATCCATACTGCACGTCTGTGCCGCCTAGCGTGCGGCAGCGATCCCGTCCTTGATGGCTGTGCGGATCCGCTTTTCGGACACCGAATACGCGGTGCCCAGCTCCTGGGCGAAGAGCGACACCCGGAATTCCTCCAGCATCCACTTCACCGAGGCCAACAGCGGGGGAGTGCTCATGCCCGGGATCAGCATGTCCAACGCGGTATCGTACTCGTCCTCGAGACCCTGGATGCTCAGGGTCGCTGCGTTATCACGGGTGACGTTGCCGGCCTTCAGCTTCTCCAGGCGCGTCTCGATGGCGGAGATGTAACGCGGCAGCTGGGCCAACTGGGAGTATCCGGTGGCCGCCACAAAGCCCGGGTAGACCAGCTGGGAGAGCTGGGTCTTCACGTCGTTCAGCGCGTTGATCAACGCCATCGAGGACGCAGCCTTGATTTCCTTGTTGATCCGCCGGGTGCCGGAGAGCACTTTTTCCACGATTTCGGTCACGGCGAAGACCGTATCGATCAGTTCCGCGCGCACCTTCTCATAGAGGGCGTCGAAGTCTGCCTTGTTGAACGGCAGCTTCTCCGGAACCAGCTTGTCCACCGCGGCCATGGTGCAGTCCTGGATCAGCGATTCGACCGAACCGTGTGGGTTCTGCGTGAAGACCAGCTTTTCCTTGTTGCTCAGGTGGTCCAGCACGTAACGCGACGGTGAGGGCACCTTGATCAGCAGCAGGCGGATGACACCGGCACGGTGGGACGCGAGTTGTTCGGCCTCATTGCGGAAGACCGTGAGGCGCACCGAGGTTTTCTCATCCTTCAGCGCGGGGTAGGCGGTGACTTTCTGGCCGGCGACCTCCGAAACCACCCGGGGTGTGATGGTCCCGTTGACGCCCAGCTGGTTGTCCCAATCGCTGAGCCCGCTGCGTTCCCACACGGTGGTGGCCACGGCCGGGGCCTTGGCAGCACCGTGCGTTGCCCGGGTGTTTGACTGGGCGTTCTTCCCGTTCTTGCCGGCGCTGCCCTTGTTCTCTGGAGTCCTTGCGCCCTGGCCCGAGGGCATGGAGGCGCCGGGCTTGATGCCCAGCGAACGGGCCAAGGCCGAGCGGTTTGCCGCGGCCAGTGTCTGCTGCAGCAGCGCCAGGTCCTTGGACTCGTCAAGGATCTTGGAGTCGGAGTCGATAACCTGGAAGGAGAATTTCAGGTGCTCGGGCAGTGCGTCCCAGTTCCAGGAGTTGGGGGGGACCACCACTCCCTTGAGTCGGCGCAGCGCCAGCTCCAGGGCTTCGGCGAGGTCGTCGGTTTCCGGGTTGAAGTCCTTTTCCAGCGCGGCCACCGCCAGGCGTGCCACATCGGGGGCCGGGACAAAGTTTTTGCGGATGGCCTTGGGCAGCGACTTGATCAGCGCCGTCACCAGTTCAACGCGCAGGCCCGGGATGAGCCAGCGGAACCGCACCGGGTCCAGTTGGTTCAAGAAGAGCACCGGCACGCGGACCGAGACGCCGTCGGATTCCCCGGCGGTGGCGGCCGGGTTGTATTCGTAGACCAGGTCAAGGTCCAGGGTTCCGTGGCGCCAGGTGCGCGGGAATGCGGTTTCGTCCAGTTCCTGGCTGTCGGCAAGCAGCATGGCTTCGGGGTCGAAGTCCAGCAGCGTCGGGTTCTCGTGCCGGGCTTGTTTCCACCAGCGGTCGAAGTGCCGTTCGGAGAGAACCTCCGGGCCTAGCTTCGAGTCGTAGAACTCGAACAGGTCCTCGTCGGACACGCGCAAATCACGGCGGCGCATGCGGGTTTCGAGTTCCTCGATGTCCTCCAGCACGCGGCGGTTGCGGGCGAAGAACTTGTGGTGGGTCTTCCAGTCGCCCTCCACCAGCGCGTTGCGGATGAATAGTTCGCGGCAGAGCTCCGGGTCCACGCGCGAGTATTGGATGCGGCGGCGCGGGACGATCGGCAGTCCGAAGAGCGTGACCTTCTCGTAGCCCATGACGGCCCCGGCGTTACGCGACCAGTGCGGTTCGGAGTAGCTGCGCTTGAGTAGGTCGCCGGCGACCTCCTCGACCCATTTGGGATCCAGCCGGGCGGCGGTGCGCGCCCAGAGCCGGCTGGTTTCCACCAGTTCGGCTGCCATGACCCATTCGGTGGACTTCTTGAACAATGCGGAGCCCGGGAAGACCGAGAACCGGGTGCCGCGGGCGCCCACATATTCGCGCTTGCGCTCATCCCATGAACCCACGTGGCTCAGCAGCCCGGAGAGCAAGGAGATGTGGATGGCGTCCTCGTTGCCGGCCGGGTCAACCGGCTCGGGGGAGAGCGTGATGCCCAGCGGCTTGGCCAGCTGGCGCAGCTGGGCGAACAGGTCCTGCCATTCACGCACGCGCAGGTAGTTGATGTACTCGTTCTTGCACAACCGGCGGAACGCGGAGGAGGAGAGTTCCTTTTGCTGTTCCTGCAGGTAGCTCCAGAGGTTTAGCAGCGAGGAGAAGTCGGACTTGGTGTCCACGAAGCGCTTGTGAAGTTCCTGGGCGCGCTCGCGTTTACCGGTTTCCTCGCTGGGGCGCTCGCGCGGGTCCTGGATGCTCAGCGCAGCGGCGAGCACCATGACCTCCTTGGCGCAGCCGCGCTTGCCCGATTCCACGATCATGCGCCCCAGGCGCACATCGACAGGCAGCTGGGCCAGGTGTTTGCCCACGGCGGTCACGGTGGCATCGGTGCCGGTGTTCAGCGCACCGAGCTCGCGCAGCAGCGAGACGCCGTCGGCAATGGACTTGGCATCCGGCGGCTGGACGAAGGGGAAGTCAGCTACATCGCGCGCGGTGCGGACCACGCCCATGGAGCTCATCTGCAAGATGACGGCCGCAAGGTTGGTGCGCAGGATTTCCGGGTCGGTGAACTCGGGGCGCGAGTTGAAGTCGTCCTCGGAGTACAACCGGATGGCGATGCCGTCAGAGACACGGCCGCAACGGCCCGAGCGCTGGTTGGCGCTGGCCTGCGAGACGCGTTCAATGGGCAGGCGCTGGACCTTGGTGCGGTGGGAGTAGCGCGAGATGCGTGCGGTTCCGGTATCGATCACGTACTTGATGCCAGGGACCGTCAGCGAGGTTTCGGCGACGTTGGTGGCCAGCACGATGCGACGGTTGCGCCCGGGGTTGAAGACCTGGTGTTGTTCGGCCAGTGAGAGCCGTGCGAACAGGGGCAGGATTTCGGTTCCGGCCAGGCGCTTGTTGGTTTGCACGCGGGCGCGCAGCACCTCGGCGGCGTCGCGGATTTCGCGTTCACCGGAGAAGAAAATCAGGATGTCCCCGGGCGCCTCGAGGGCGAGTTCGTCAACTGCCTCGGCGATGGCATCGAGCGGGTCGCGGTCCTCGACCTGGGAATCGGGGTCCAGCTCGTCATCGTCCATGCCGTCGGCGGGGTTCAGCGGGCGGTAGCGCAGCTCCACGGGGAAGGTTCGCCCGGAGACCTCGATGATGGGCGCGGGAACCGGGTCTGCGCCGTCAATGCCGGGGGCGGCGAAATGCTCGGAAAAGCGCTCGGGATCGATGGTCGCCGAGGTGATGACGATCTTCAAATCCGGGCGCTGGGGCAGGATGCGGCGCAGGTAGCCCAGCAGGAAGTCGATGTTCAGGCTGCGTTCGTGGGCCTCATCGATGATAATCGCGTTGTACTTCTTGAGCAGCTTGTCGCGCTGGACCTCGGCGAGCAAGATGCCGTCGGTCATCACCTTGACCTTGGTGTTGCGTGAGGTTTCGCCGGTGAAGCGCACATGGAAGCCGACCTCGTCGCCGATGGTCGTGCCCAGTTCCTCGGCGATGCGTTCGGCCACCGTGCGTGCGGCAAGCCGGCGCGGTTGGGTGTGGCCGATCATGCCCTTCTCGCCCAGGCCGAGTTCGAGCAGCATCTTGGGCAGCTGGGTGGTTTTGCCCGATCCGGTTTCGCCGGCGACGATGACCACTTGGTGGTCCCTGATCGCGGACGTGATGTCTTCACGACGTGCGGAAACGGGCAGTGCTTCGGGATATGAAATCGTCAGGGCCATGATCACCCAAGTCTAATCCAGTGCGGGGGCGCCTCCCCGCGGCCGTGCGCCGGGTGCGTCGGCACTGATGAAATGCCCAGGTGATCGTGTGGTGGCCCGCTGGTTTGGTGTTTGATCTCCAAAGCCACAGCCGAACCCCCGAGTATCCGTCTGAAACTTGGTTCGGCTAGATACAAAAAGTTCATTAGTGGGGGATAGGTTTCATACTTTTTCACCATTGAGCGTGAAACAAGATCAATTCGTCTTGTATTTCATGGTTGATGGAAGAAATGTGAGTTGATTCACATGTAGTATCTAGGTGATTCATGAGGAGAACTTCCGGCCGTAGGCGGGAACGTAGGAATCGTGAACGGGCCCCGACACGGCATTTGTCGAAGACCGGGCATGACTCGCATGTCGTGAAAGGAAAAACATGAAACTCTTCAAGTCCGCACAGATCGCTGCCGGCCTCGCCGTCACCGCCTTGTTGCTCTCCGCCTGTGGCGGTTCCACTCCCGCAGGCTCGGGTTCGGGCGCCACCAGCCCGGCCGCCGAGGGCCCGGTGAAGATCGGCATCAACCAGTACATCAGCCACCCGTCGTTGGACGCCGTGGCTACGGGCTTCAAGAAGGGCATGGCAGACGCCGGATACACCGGCGACAAGATCTCCTACGACGAGCAGAACCCGCAGGGCGAGCCGGCAACCAACACCTCGATCGTTGGCAAGTTCGCAGCGGACAAGGACATGGACCTGGTCCTGGCCATCGCAACCCCCGCAGCCCAGGCTGCCGCGACCAGCATCACCGATATCCCGGTGCTCTTCTCCGCAGTGACCGACCCGGTGGCGGCAAAGCTCGTTGCAAGCCTTGAGGCACCGGGTGGCAACGTCACGGGCACCTCGGACAAGAACCCAGTCAAGGAGCAGCTCGAGCTGCTCAAGAAGATCAAGCCCGAAGCCAAATCCGTCGGCATTGTCTACTCCTCGGGTGAAGTCAACTCGCAGGTCCAGGTCGACTGGGCCAAGGAAGCCGGAGCGGAACTCGGCCTGACCATCGAGGCGAAGGCCATCTCGGCTTCCTCCGAGGTGCAGCAGGCAGCAGATTCGCTGAACGTCGACGCCTTCTACGTCCCGACCGACAACGCAGTCGTCTCGGCACTCGAGGGCCTGTTGCAGGTCTCGCAGAACAAGAAGATCCCGGTCATCTCCGCTGACGGCGAATCCGTCAAGCGCGGTGCCACGGCAACCTACGGCCTGAACTACGAGAAGCTCGGAGAGCAGACCGCAGCCATGGCAGTGAAGCTGCTCAAGGGCGAGGCGAAGGCCGCAACCATGCCGGTTGAGACCATCACCAAGGTCGAGCTCTACGTCAACACCACAGCCGCAGAAAAGATCGGACTGGAGATCCCGGCCGACCTGCTCTCCTCGGCAGTGCAGACCTACAAGTAACCCCGGCCGAATCTTCGGTCTTCCGGTGGCCGGTCGGTCTGTACCGACCGGCCACCGACATTAACCCAACACTCGAAACGCAAGGATCCACCCATGATCACCGCGGTTGAACTAGGCATGATCTACGCGATCATGGCACTCGGGGTCTACTTGACCTTCCGCATTCTCGACTTCCCGGACCTGACGGTCGATGGAAGTTTCACCACGGGCGCCGCTGTCGCCTCCATCTCGATCGTCAATGGCGTCAACCCTGTCCTGGCCACGATCTTCGCCTTCTTCGTCGGCTCGCTGGCCGGCGTTGTCACGGGGTTGCTCCACACCAAGGGCAAGATCGATGGCCTGCTTGCGGGCATCCTGACCATGATTGCCCTGTATTCAATCAACCTGCGCATCATGGGCAAGGCCAACACCCCGTTGTTGGGCGAAAAAACGCTCATGACGCCACTGCGCGAAGCAAATCTCATGGGCACCTGGGGGTCGGTCGGGCTGATGTTCCTGGGCTGCCTGGTCGCCGTGGCCCTGATTGTCTGGTTCCTGCGCACCGACGTCGGCTTGGCCATGCGCGCCACCGGCGACAACGAGGAAATGATCCGCTCCTTCGGCGTCAGCACCGACAACCAGAAGATCCTGGGCCTTGCCATCTCCAACGGCTTCGTCGGGCTATCCGGTGCCCTGATCGCCCAGTTCCAGGGCTTCGCAGACATCGGCATGGGCATCGGCGTCATCCTCATCGGCCTGGCTTCGGTCATCGTCGGCCAGGCAATATTCGGCCAGAAATTCATCTGGATTGCTGCCCTCGCAGTGATTGCCGGCTCGGTCATCTACCGCTTGGTCATCCAGCTGGCACTGGAACTGGGGCTCGAAGTCCAGGACATGAAGCTGATCTCCGCCGTGCTGGTGGTCATCGCGCTGATCCTTCCGCAATGGAAGGGCTTCTCGAAGTTCGCAAACCGAATCCGCATCACCGGCAAGCCCGTAGCACCACTGGAAGAAGCGGTGAAGACCAATGCTTGAGATCAAGAGCCTAAACAAAACCTTCTTCCCGGGCACCGTCAATGAGCGCAAGGCCCTGCGCGACATCAACCTGACGCTCAACGACGCCGAATTCGTGACCGTCATCGGCTCCAATGGCGCCGGCAAGTCAACGATCCTGAACATGGTCGGTGGCAAGCTGCGCCCGGATACCGGAACCGTCACCATCGGCGGGAAGAATGTCACCAAGCTTCCCGACCACGCACGTGCCAAGTACATTGGCCGCGTGTTCCAGGACCCGATGGCCGGCACCGCACCGAACATGTCGATCGAAGAGAACATGGCCCTGGCCCTGGGCCGCGGCAAGTTCCGCGGGCTGAACCCAGGGGTGAACAAGAACAAGCGCGAGCGATTCATCGAGGAGTTGAAGTCGCTGGAGCTGGGGCTTGAGAACCGGCTCAAGGCCAAGGTCGGCCTGCTCTCCGGTGGCCAGCGCCAGGCGTTGAGCCTGCTCATGGCTACGTTCTCCGGACCCAAGATCCTGCTGCTCGATGAGCACACGGCAGCCTTGGATCCGCAGCGCGCCGCCCTGGTGGCCCGGTTGACCGAGGAAATCGTCGAACGCCACAAGCTGACCACGCTGATGGTCACGCACAACATGGAACAGGCACTGCGCTTGGGCAGTCGCTTGATCATGATGCACGACGGTCAGGTCATCCTTGACCTGAATTCGGAGCAGAAGGCCAAGATGACAGTCCCGGATCTGCTGCACGAGTTCGAGAAGATCAAGGGCGCACAGCTAGATGACCGGACCTTGCTCCAGTAACGCTTGAATCCGCATCTGCAACGTAGACAAGAAGCCGCATTCCCCTTGGGGGAGTGCGGCTTCTTGCATAGGTGGGGCAGCTAGCTGCGCGAGACCCCGGGCCGCGTGGGCCAGAAGGGTTCCAGTAGTCGGTGCAACCACCAGCGCGCCGCGCTGGGTCAGTCCCATTCCGGCACCCGGGACGTTCCCCCTCCCATGGAGAAACGTCGCGGCGGTGCTTTGCCGTGTCCGGGGGTCCCGCCGCTACTGGAGCGCGGAGGTGAGCCTGGCGATGTTGTCCAGCACCGTGGAACGCAACGGCTGCTTGAGCCATTCATCGAGGGTCAGCAGGCGGCTGATGTCGCGGTAGTGGTCCTCCACCTGGCGCATCTGGTGCACAAAGCCGACATCGCGTACCAGCATCGAAACTTCCATGTTGAGGCTGAATGAGCGCATGTCCATGTTGCTTGAACCGATCAGCGCCACATCGTCATCGACAGTGAAGTGCTTGGCATGCAGGATGTAGGGAGCCGGGTACAGGTAGATGCGCACCCCGGCACGCAGCAGCTCCTCGTAGTAGGAACGCTGCGCGTGGTAAACCAGCGCCTGGTCGCCGATCTCGGAGACGAACAAGTCAACCGGGACCCCGCGGGCCACTGCCGAGGTGATCGCATACATCAGCGCCTCATCCGGGATGAAATAAGGCGAGGTGATGACAACCCGCTGCTGGGCTGCATGGATCATGCCCAGGAACAGGCGCAGGTTGTTTTCGCGTTCGAAGCCGGGTCCGGAGGGAACCACCTGGGTGAGCATGGTGCCCTGGTCTTCGCTGTGGTCGATGATCGATGCGCCCAGCCCGCTGAGCGTGGTGTCTCCCGTGGCCACGAGCTCAGCGCGGCGGACGCCGTCGGTGAGTACCTTGCCGGTTTCGGAGTACCAGTCGGAAATGAACACCGCGTCAAGCGCCGCAACGCCTGGCCCGCGCAGTTCAAGCACCAGCTCCTGCCACTTCAGGCCGCGCTCGATGTTCTTTTTCACGTTGTAGGTCCGGTCAATCATGTTCAGCGAACCCATGTACCCCACGAGTCCGTCAACGATCAGGATCTTGCGGTGGTTGCGTAGATCCGGTCGCTGGAATTTTCCTTCCAGGGGGAGCAGCGGGAGCATCAGGGACCATTCCGCACCCATGGCATCGAGCCGCGCCTTGGTTTCCTTGTAGTACTTCTTGCCTCTGCTCGCCCAGTGGTCGAACAGGACGTTCACGCGCACCCCGCGCGAGGTCGCACGTTCCAGGGCGTCGAAGAACGGTGCGGTGGTGGTGTCCATGCTGAAGATGTAGAACTGGACGTGGACGTAATCGGTGGCCTCATCCACAGCATCGGCCATGACCTTGATGGTGTCGTCGTAGTCCTCCAATAAACGTCCGCTGCTGCCGTGGAGAAGCGGCAGGCCGCCATAGTTGGAGTTCATCTCGGCCAGCGAATTGAACCATGCAGGATTCCCGGAGAGATCCTGGTCGCGGCGTTCCTCGATTGAGACGGCACGCATGAAGGCGGTGACCTCGTCTTGGGTTTCCCGGCGCTTGCGGGGGAGCTTGGGGCTGCCGATCAGCAGGAAGAACAAGACCCCGACGTAAGGGATGAGGAAGATGGCCAACAGCCATGCCATGCCGGAAGTCGGCTTGCGGTTGCGTGGCACGAAGATGACCGCCAGCACGCGGACAATGATATCAATAACGATGAGTGCGGTGGCCCACGTGAGTAGGTTGTTGAACATGCGAGTTGGTTCCCCTGCCAAGAGCCGTGGTATTTGTGTTTACGCTAGCCCATGGCAGGTGGTTTTCTTCGTGTTTGCCGTCATCAACGCCTAACTTAGCGCCTCACATTCGTCATCCCTGGGGGCAAGCACCACCGGATTGTCCTTCCCGTCAAAGGTTTTTACCGGTCGGCTGAGATCCCAGCTGCTCCATCCAGGTACACCCATGGTCGCGAAACATACCCAAGCCTCATGCATGGCACTTGCCAGGGTCTGTGGTGCGGCGATCCCCACCAAGCCAATCGCATCGGGGGAGGCAATGTTATCGAAGGCGAATGGCAAGTCAACCGCGTGGGCCGCTCCGAGATCTTCCACCGGGCTTTTCCACGCAAATTCATAGACATGGGTTTGCGCCTGGGCGCGGTGGCGAACATCTGCCACCTGGTACAGGGGCACCCGGAGCAGCTTGTCTGTGGCGAGTGCAACCAACAGGTCGCCGGGGCTCGCCGCTGGCCGGTTGTTTTGGAACAGTTGCTGGGCGGCACGTGAGATACCCAGCTTGCGTCGTATCAGGGCGAGATGGAACTTGCTGATCTTTGCTGCCAGACCCGAGGGAACAATCCACAACCTGGCTTCCTCTGCGGTGGTTCCGATCATGAGCGGTATCCCGTTCCCGGCTCCGGAAAGCAGCGCCTCATAGGGGTCGACGGGAACCAGCTCGGGATCCACGGCCAGGGCAAACTGCGGGCCTCCCGCAAGTTGGGTGCTTCCGGCAAGCACGCGCGTTTGTGAAGCCAGCAGCTCCGCTGGGGACTTTGACATGAATTCCTCGCGCGTTGCCTGGATCCCGAGGTCGTGGGCGATGCGGTGGGTGATGCGCTTGGCTTGGGCCACCGGTTGCGCGTTCAGCGGCGCACTTTGAATAATTGCGCGCGACATCAGTGAGCCGGCCCTGGGATGGGCAAGCAATGCCGCGACGGTATTGCCCCCGGCCGATTGCCCAAACACTGTTACCTGGGTGGGATCCCCGCCGAAGGCCTCAATATTTGCCTTGACCCATTCAAGGGCCGCCACCTGATCGGCCAGCCCGGGGTTCAACGGAGCCCCCTCGAGCACCGAAAAGCCTTCGGCCCCCAACCTGTAATTCACTGACACAAACACCACGCCATCACGGGCAAAGCTGTTTCCGTCATAGATGGACAGCGCATTGGAACCATGGCGCAACGAACCGCCATGGAACCACACCATCACAGGCCGTAGCGCTCCATCCGGCCGGGCCGGGGCAAACACGTTGAGATTCAAATAGGCATCACCGGGTATGGACACCGTGGGCAGCAACCTGCCGAGCGAGCCCTCATAGGGAACCTGCGGAGCCGTGGGCCCGAAGCGGCGGGCCGAACGGATCTCGGACCACGGCAGCGGAAGACCTGGCAGCGCAAATCGAAGTTCTCCGACGGGAGGCGCAGCATAAGGAATACCGAGGAAACGCTCGATGCCGCCGGTGAGAAGACCTTCGACGGGGCCTGCAAGCGTGCGCCTGATGACCGGGGTGGTTTGCTGCTGGTCGCTGGTGCTCATGGGATGGACCTCCCGCCGATAATGGAATCAACGCTAAGTCCACAGTAGCGGCGTCCGCTTCGCATTGGCAGGGGTTGGGGAACAAGCCGAATGCCGGCCAACGGCCGACCCCGGAACCATAGGTAACCGCATCAGCTTCAGCCCCGGAAAGCGGAGCACTGCCTCATGGGTTTATCGTCGCGCGCTCGCCGGTTGGCTGGGAGCGGTCCTTGAACCATTCCGGGGTGCTGCTAGCTTTGTCCGACAAACGTCCAGTGCCAGGGCTCACCGGTGACTGTGTTTTTGAATCCGAAGGACCCGGCATGTTCGCTCATCCATCGCAGTGCGTCTCCATCGAGTTTTAGATCGACGCTCAGACCCAACCCGTGGTCGCTTTCGCCAACGGGAGCCGCGGTTCCTCCGTTGCTGAGCAGCCCATAGCGTTTGATCAGTCCTTCTTGCTCGGCGAGTGAGCGGTAAGCAGAGTTGACCTTGAACTGCTTGCCATCTCGCTGCAGCGCCTTTTTCATGGCAGCGAAGCGCTCTGCCGCCTGCGGGGTCATGGAATGACCTGGAGCGATTTCCCTCAATTGGGATTCAGGGATCTGTCCGTTGCCGTAGGTTGACCCCAGCGACCTTGCATCCGCTTTCTGCTGGCTGGCAGTAATCGCCACCGGCGCATCCGCGGACCCGTAGCTGCCAAGATCCTTGGCAGGCCACAAGGCATAGGCGAACCCAACCAGGCAAGCGAGAAAGATCATCACCGAGGTAGCCACCGTGCCGATTCGAAGGAAACGGGAAAATGCTGAACGCGGTGTTTGCGAAGGAAAAGTGATCATGTATCAATCCTTCTCGTTTTCATGTTGCGGCACATCAGGCCACGGTAGCTATATATCAAGGGGTATCCGGTACCTGAGGATGAGACCGCGGGTACCCGCGGAGGACCACGGCATTGCGCGAATGCGCCTAACGTTGGAGTATGCAGAATTGTGTTTGTTCCCCGGCTCCGGTGTCGGCGACAGCTTCACCGAACCATCAAAGGCATCGAATCATCGGCGTCGGGGCATGAAAAAAGCGCTGCAGGACAGGCCAATGCGTTCCTGGGCGCGCTGGCAACAGGATGCCATTGTCACGGTTGCCTTCATTGCGGTGGTGGTCGTCGGCCAAGAAGCCATTTTCGGGTGGCCAGGCGCTTACAACGATCACTGGCGCGATTCGGCCGACACCGTGGTGTTTATTGCCCTGGCCGCGATAGCCGTGGCGTGCGCCCGCGCGATGCCGGGACTTGCGGTTTCACTCGTTTGGCTCTCCACGCTGCTGCAGCTCAATGAACGCTTCGACATCCTGCTGAGCCAGCTTGCTGTGCTCTATGTTGTGGGAATGGCGGCCCGCTACGGGAGCCGCGCGTGGGTTGTGCTTTCCGGGCTCTCAATCCTGCTGGGTGCCGCGCTGGGTACCTTCTACATGGTCAGGACCGATTCCTGGTTGGTGGGTCCCATTGTGCGTGCCGTCGCGAACAACCAGTGGCCGAGCAACAACCAACTTATTGCGGTCTTCATTGCAGCTGGAACCGTGATGATGGTTCCCTGGCTCCTGGGCCTCATGATCCGGCTCTTCACCGGCAAGCAATCGGCACTTCAGTCAACGGCCCAAGCGCGTGAGGAAGCAGACAGTGCACTGGAGCTTGCCAGGTTGAGGGCGGAGAATGCGGCGCTGGCCCGGGATGTGCACGACGTGGTGGGCCACTCCCTGGCCGTGATCATTGCGCAGGCCGATTCGATCCGGTACATCCCGGATTCCGAGGTCGTGCGGATCCGCGAAACCACGAATACCATCGCCGAAGCGGCCCGCCGTTCCCTGGGGGAGGTGCGCCACGTGCTTTCACAGACTGCCGAAACCATGACGGCCACCCACCCGGCAGGGCGCAGCGAAGCGCTCCAGACAGCGCAGCTTGGCTTGCTGCCACCTCGAACTTCGGATATTTCGGCAATTCTGCACAACGTCAGGGCCACCGGCTACGACGTCACCGAAGAAACACTCGGGGAACCGGTTCCGTTGCCTGCAGCACTGTTGCCGGTCATCCGTCGAATCATCCAGGAGATGCTCGCAAACGCCCTGCATCACGGGACTTCGACGACACCGATTTACGTCAGGCACTATTGGGGAACCACCAGTTACACGTTGAGCGTGACAAACTACTTCGAGCCGGGAAACAAATCCCTGCGCCACGGAACCGGTGTCAGCGGCATGCGTGAGCGCTTGGCGTCGGTGGCCGGAACCCTGAGTATCGACACCGACGAGGGTGAAGCCGGGGCCCCAAGCATTTTCACGATTGCAGCAACTTTTCCCCTTAACAATGAATGGGCAGGCCGTTGAACGACCAAAAAATCTCGGTGGTGTTGGTTGATGACCAGCAGCTTTTCCGTTCGGGCTTGGCCATCATCATTGGTGCCCAGGAAGACATGGACGTGGTGGGGCAGGCCTCCGATGGCACCGAAGCACTGGACGTGATTGCCGCAAATGCTCCGGACGTGGTGCTGATGGACGTGCAGATGTCGCCGATGGGAGGGGTTGAGGCTGTCCGCAGGATCTTCTCAGATGCCACCGGGAAATTCGCCCGGTTACCGAAGGTAATCATGCTGACCACCTTCGACTGGGACCAGCATGCAGCCAGTGCGGTCAGGCACGGCGCGAGCGGTTTCATCCTCAAGGACAGCACCCCGGAATTTGTATGCGAATCAATCCGGGCGGTGCACGCCGGCAACTCGGTCATTGCCCCGCAAAATCTCGCTGCGTTATTGGAAGCCGAACCGGAGCCCGTTCCCGAGGTGCCGGCAGATTTTTGTGAACTCACCGATCGTGAAAAGGAAGTCTTTGCCGCGGTTGCGCTGGGACTGACCAACCAGGAAATTTCGGCAAAGCTTTTCCTGAGCGAGTCGACGGTGAAAACCCATATCGGGGCGATTCTGCGCAAGCTGGATCTGCGGGACCGGGTTCAGATCGTTGTCTATTCCTATGAAAACGGGATTCGGCGCTAACCCCGGGACGCTGCCGCATCGGGGACTGTATCGAGCATCACGTGGCTGGAATGCAAAGGATTCCGGGGGATGCCGGTACTGTTCTTATCAGCCGATGCATCTTTTCTCAAAGAAGCGGACGTTAGGCCCCCACAGAGATTCGCCGTCACTGTGGGGGCTGATTAATTTAAGTCGCAGAACCAAAATCGCCTTGGATTCCGGGCCTCAAATCCTGGTGCAGCGCTGGCAGCGCCAGCAGAACGCCGGGCACCCGGCGTGAGGGTGTCGGCGTGCCGAATCGAAAGGGTGCGCAAGTTCCTGCCAGCTGTATTTCCGCGAATCGAATTCTGGGCAGGTCGCCGGGATTCTGAAGAAGCCCCCGGCAGGCTCGCGCGGAAGAGACCGGGCAGCCAGCGGTCACGGGAGTCCACACGCAGGGCCTTTTGACTCTCCACCGGCGGGCTTGGCGAGCCTACATTGAAGGTTAACAACCATGCGCTTCAAACGAATCTTGCACGGCGACGCGACTGGTTGACCGTCGCCGGTGATCCGCGAGTTCAACGTCTGGAAACTTCAGTCGTCATAAGGACATGCCATGACACTCACCATCGCCATTTATGTGGTCATCATTCTTCTGGTCGCGATCATTGCCAAGTTGGCAATCCACGTGATCAACCAGTACGAGATGGGCGTCGTCCTCCGCCTGGGCCGCGTCATCGGGGTCAAGAAGCCCGGCTTGGTGTTGATCATCCCGGTGGTTGACCGGCTCACCAAGGTCTCGATGCGGATCATCACGCTGCCGATCCAGTCCCAGGGCATCATCACCCGCGACAACGTCAGCGTCGGCATCTCGGCCGTCGCATACTTCCGCGTTGTGGATGCCGTGAAATCCGTGGTTGCCATCGAAAACGTCTATGCGGCCATCGACCAAATAGCCCAGACCACCCTGCGCAAGGTGGTTGGCCAGCACTCACTCGATGAAACACTCGCCGAGACCGACGTCATCAATTCCGGGATTCGCGAAATCCTGGATGTGACAACGCTCGAATGGGGAATCGAGGTGACGCTGGTGGAGCTCAAGGACATCCAGCTTCCCGAAAGCATGAAGCGTGCGATGGCACGCCAGGCCGAGGCAGAACGCGAGAAGAGGGCAAAGATCATCGCCGCCCAGGGGGAGTCGCTTGCAGCCGCCGCGCTCGGGGATGCCTCGGACACCATGATGGCCCACCCCCTGGCCCTCCAGCTGCGGAACCTCCAGACGCTCGTTGAGCTGGGAGTCGACAAGAACTCCACGGTGGTCTTCCCGGCCCCGTTGATGAGCACCATCAACGAACTGGCCACGTTCCTGGCCCGCGAAAACGACTCGGCGCTCCGTGCCGCGGCAACCGTGGCAGCAATTGAGGCGAAACAGGCAGAAGATGAGGCCCACCATCTGGCGGCATAGGAAAATCCGGCGCCCACATATTTGGGCAAGGCAAAACCCCGGGTTCCCATTGGGAACCCGGGGTTTTGTTTGGTGCCCTCGATAGGATTCGAACCTACGGCCTGTTGCTCCGGAGGCAACCGCTCTATCCCCTGAGCTACGAGGGCGTGCCGGGAGCCAACAACCAATTTCTTGGCTGTAAACACATATTCCGGCTGGGAACGTAGACGAGCTTAGCAGGTGTGAAGTCGTGAAGCACAAATTGGCGTCCGGGTCTTCTGTCGATTGCCTCAAAAGTGGCGCTGATATGTGCGACGTCGCGGCGTCACATCGACAAAAGACGGCCCTGCACGCGGGTTATCCTAGAGGGGTGACTCCTGAAGAACTCTCCACAGCCATTTCCGCTTGCCTTCGTGACGCTGTTGACGCGGGCCAGATTTCCGTTGAAGTACCCGAGATTGTGCGAGTGGAGCGACCGAAGAGTCGCGAGCACGGCGATTGGGCCACCAACATCGCCCTGCAGCTGGGCAAGAAGGCCGGGATGAACCCCCGCGACTTCGCCCAGATCCTTGCCACGCGGCTGGCCGATGCCGCCGGCGTGTCCAAGGTCGACATCGCAGGGCCCGGCTTCCTGAACATCACCCTCGAGGCAGGGGCCGCCGGCGAACTCGCCAAGACCATCGTCGAGGCAGGTGCAGCCTTCGGCACCAACGAGGCCCTGGTTTGCCACAACATCAACATGGAATTCGTTTCCGCCAACCCCACCGGCCCGCTGCACATCGGCCACACCCGCTGGGCCGCCCTGGGCGATTCGATCGCCCGCGTGCTCAAGGCCAGCGGCGCGACCGTCACCTCCGAGTACTACATCAACGACGCCGGCAACCAGATGAACATCTTTGCCCTCTCGGTCTACAACCGCCTGCACGGCCTGCCGGTGCCGGAGGGTGGCTACCCGGGCGAGTACATCAAGGAACTGGCCGACACGGTCGCCTCCGCGCACCCGGACATCCGCACGCTCACCCAGGAAGCCGCCCTGCCGATCGTCCGCCAGGCCGCCTACGTGGCGCAGATGGCCGATATCAAGGACACCCTCAAGGACTTCGGCGTCGACTTCGACGTGTACTTCTCCGAGCAGGAGCTGCATGCCGGCGGGGCCGTCGAGGACGCCGTGGCGCGCCTGCGCGAACAGGGCCACATTGATGACACCGACGGGGCGGTCTGGCTACGCACCACCGACTTCGGGGACGACAAGGACCGCGTGCTGATCCGCGCCAACGGAGAACCGACCTACTTCGCCGCCGATGCCGCCTACTACCTCTCCAAGAAGGACCGCGGCTTCACCGAGAAGATCTACCTGCTCGGTGCCGATCACCACGGTTACGTCAACCGCCTCAAGGCCATTGCAGCCTGCGCGGGAGATGACAAGGACAAGAACATTGAGGTGCTGATCGGTCAGCTGATCTCGGTGAACGGCGCCCGGCTGTCCAAGCGCGCCGGCAACATCATTGAGCTGCGCGATTTGATCAACTGGCTCGGTGCCGATGCGCTGCGTTACTCGCTGGGCCGCTACCCGGCGGATTCGCCGATGACCATCGACCCTGAACAGCTCAAGAAGAACACCAACGACAACCCGGTGTTCTACGTCCAGTACGCCCACGCACGCTCGGCCGCGGCTGCCCGCAATGCCGTCGAGAAGGGTGTCACGCGCACCGACTTCGATGCGACGCTGCTGACCCACGAAACCGAAAACGACCTGTTGGCGGCCCTGGGCCAGTTCCCGTCCGTGGTGGCCCAGGCCGCCACGCACCGCGAACCGCACCGCATCGCCCGCCACATCGAGATGCTCGCCGGCGCCTACCACTCCTGGTATGCGGCCTGCCGCGTCACCCCCATCGGAGATGAGCCGGTTGAGGCCATCCACCGCACACGACTATGGCTGAACGACGCCACCACCCAGGTTTTGGCCAACGGCCTTGACCTGCTGGGCGTTTCGGCACCGGAGAAGATGTAACCCATGGCTATTTCACCCCTTGCCCCGGCATGGCTTTCCTTCCCCGACGACGCAAATGCCTTGCGCCCCATCGAATGGGCAGCCGGCGTGGCCCGCGCGCAGGACGGAGAACTTGCCGTCCAGGGCGTCACCGTCTCAGAGCTGGCCCGGGAATTCGGCACCCCGCTGTTCGTGCTTGACGAGAACGACTTCCGGGCCCGGGCCCGCGGCTTCAAGCAGGCCTTCGACGCTGCCTTCAAGGACCTGTGCGGCGGCGTGGATGTCTACTACGCCGGCAAGGCCTTCCTGAGCACCGAGGTGGCCCGCTGGGTCACCGCCGAGGGATTGCGTCTTGATACCTGCTCCGGCGGGGAAATGGCGGTGGCCCGGGTGGCCGGCGTGCCGGCGGCGAACCTCTCGCTGCACGGCAACAACAAGTCGGTCACCGAGATCCGCACCGCCATCGAGGCAGGCGTCGGGCGCATCGTCGTGGATTCGCTCGATGAGCTGGAGCGCGTCGCGACCCTGGCGCGCGAGGCCGGCATCCGTGCCAACGTGATGCTGCGGTTGACCCCCGGCGTGCATGCAAGCACCCACGAATTCATTGCCACCGCGCACGAGGACCAGAAGTTCGGGCTCTCAATGATCCAGCTGGGGCAGGATCTTTCCCCGGCCTCCGCCGCGGTGTCCTATGCGCTGGCACACGAAGAACTGAACCTGCTGGGCCTGCACGCCCACATCGGTTCGCAGATCTTCGAGGCCGAGGGCTTTGAACTGGCCGCCCGGAAGCTCCTGGGCTTCCTGGCCGGCATCAAGGCCGAACACGGCGTGGAACTTCCCGAGCTGGATCTCGGGGGCGGCTACGGCATTGCCTACACCGAGGTTGACACCCCCAGTGCACCGGAAACCCTGGCCGCTGCCATGGCCAAGACCGTGGGGGAAACCGCACTGGAACTCGGCATCGCCGTGCCGCGCATTTCCATCGAACCCGGCCGCGCCATTGCCGGCTCCTCCACCTTCACCCTCTACGAGGCGGGTGTGCGCAAGTCCGTCCAGGTGGAAACCGAGGACGGCACCCTGGTGCCGCGCCGCTACGTTTCGGTGGACGGCGGCATGAGCGACAACGCCCGCCCGGTGCTCTACGACGCTGACTACACGGCGGTCATCGCTTCCCGTGTGACGGCAAGTGAACCGATTATTTCCCGCGTTGTTGGCAAACACTGTGAGTCCGGTGACATAGTCGTACGGGACGTTTACCTGCCCGAGGATGTTGCCGCAGGCGATCTGCTTGCCGTGCCGGGAACCGGGGCGTACTGCTGGGCACTTTCCAGCAATTACAACTACCTGGGCCGCCCGGCAGTTGTCGCTATCCGCGACGGAGCCGCACGCGCCATCATCCGCAGGGAAACCGAAGCCGACCTGTTAGCCCGCGATTTGGGAGCATAGTTAGAAACGTGAAGACACTGAAGGTAGCCCTGCTCGGCTGTGGCAATGTGGGGGCCCAAGTGGCACGCATTTTGCTGGACGACGCGTCGGTTCTTGAAGACCGTGCCGGCGCCCGCCTTGAACTCTCCGGCATTGCTGTGCGCAATGTGGCAACCAAGCGCGAGGGCCAGATTCCCGCGGGGCTGTTCACCACCGATGCCGAATCCCTGGTTGACGGCGCCGACATTGTCATCGAATTGCTCGGCGGCCTGGAGCCGGCCGGTGAGCTGATCGCCCGGGCATTGGCCCGCGGGGCCTCGGTCATCACCGGCAACAAGGCACTGATCGCCGACCGCGGTGCCGAGCTGAGCGCGCTGGCCTTCGCCCATGACGCCCAGCTGCGTTACGAGGCCGCCGTTGCCGGGGCCATCCCGATCCTGCGCCCGATCTCCGACTCGCTGTCCGGCGATACGATCACCAAGGTCATGGGCATCGTCAACGGCACCACCAACTTCATCCTCGACGCCATGGACACCACCGGCGCCCAGTTTGCCGACGTGCTCGCCGAGGCGCAAGCCCTGGGCTACGCCGAGGCCGACCCGACGGCGGACGTCGAGGGCCACGATGCCGCGGCCAAGGCCACCATCCTTGCCTCGCTGGCGTTCCACACCGACTTCGCACTGGAAAACGTGTACTGCGAAGGCATCTCGAAGATCACCGCCGGCGATGTTGCCGCGGCAACCGACGCCGGCATGGTCATCAAGTTGCTGGCCATCGCCGAACGAACGGAAAACGGCATCGGCGTGCGCGTGCACCCGACGCTGTTGCGCCGCACCCACCCGCTGGCAGCAGTGCACGGAGCCTTCAACGCAGTGTTCGTCGAGGCCCAAAACGCCGGCGAGCTGATGTTCTACGGCCGCGGCGCCGGCGGGTCACCCACGGCCTCCGCGGTGCTCGGTGACACCGTCGCCGTGGCACGCCGCGTGGTTTCCGGCGGCCCGCTGCCGGCTATCTCCACCCAGCAGTCGGTGCAGGTCCTGGACTTCGCCCGGACATCCACCAGCTACGCCATCGGCCTGCGCGTGTCCGACGAACCCGGCGTGCTCGCCGCGATCGCCACGATCTTCGCCAAGAACGGGGTTTCCATCGAAACCCTGCGCCAGTCGGTTAACGCCGACTCGGGTGCCGGCGCCGCGGACCTGCGCATCGTCACCCACCGGTCCACCGAATCCGCACTTGCCGCCACCGTGGCAAGCGTTGCGGAGCTGGAAGCCGTCCAAGAAGTAATTTCTGTCCTGCGAGTTGAAGGAAACTAAGTGGCCCACCAGTGGCGCGGAGTCATCCGCGAATATGCCGACCGCCTGCCCGTTGACGAAAATACAAAGGTCATCACCCTCGGTGAGGGTGGCACGCCTTTGGTGTTTGCCCCCGCACTGAGCGAATTGACCGGTTCGACCGTGTACCTGAAGGTCGAGGGCATGAACCCCACAGGCTCCTTCAAGGACCGCGGCATGACCATGGCGATGACAGCTGCTGTCGCCGCCGGTGCCAAGGCGGTTGTCTGCGCATCCACCGGCAACACCTCCGCCTCCGCTGCTGCCTACGCAACCCAGGCCGGCCTGAAGTGTGCGGTGCTGGTGCCGGACGGAAAGATCTCCATGGGCAAGATGTCCCAGGCGATCGCGCACGGAGCTGACATCATCCAGATCGATGGCAACTTCGACAACTGCCTCGAGGTGGCCCGCAAGCTGAGCGAAAACTACCCGGTGTTCCTTGTGAACTCGGTGAACCCCGCACGCATCGAGGGCCAGAAGACCGGCGCCTTCGAGGTGGTTGACTACCTCGGCGATGCCCCGGATTACCATGTGCTCCCGGTGGGCAACGCCGGAAACATCACGGCCTACTGGAAGGGTTACAAGGAGTACTCCTCCGAGTACACCAACCAGGCAGGCAACGTGCTGGCACCGGTGTCCACCAAGACCCCGATCATGTGGGGCTTCCAGGCAGCCGGCGCGGCCCCGATCGTGCTGGGCCACCCGGTGACCGAGCCGGACACCATCGCCACCGCCATCCGGATCGGCAACCCCGCGTCCTGGCAGCAAGCCGAGGAAGCACGCGACTCATCCGGCGGAATCATCGACTCGGTGACTGATACCGAAATCCTTGCCGCGCACCGCTGGCTTTCCTCCCGCGAGGGCGTCTTCGTGGAGCCGGGCTCCGCGGCGGGCGTTGCGGGCCTGATCAAGCACCATGCCGCGGGCAACGTCCCGAGCGGCAAGACCATCGTGATCACGGTGACCGGCCACGGCCTGAAGGACCCGAACTGGGCCCTGAAGACCGAAGACGGCTCCGAGGTATCGCCGATCAAGGTCGAATTCGATGTTGTTGCCGTTGCCGGCGCGCTCGGCCTCGTCTAAACACAATTTCACAAGGGGATAGTCGCAACATGGCGCACATACAGGCCGGCCAGTCGATTGCCGTGCACGTGCCGGCAACCACCGCCAACTTGGGCCCGGGCTTCGACGTATTGGGCATGGCACTGTCTGTGTTCGACACGCTGGTGGTCCACACGGTGGATGAGCCCGGGGTCCTGGTGACGGTGACGGGGGAGGGCGCGGACACGCTGCCCACCGACGAAACCCACTTGATTGCCAAGACCATCCTTCAGCGCTGGGCCGAGCTCGGCTACCAAGGGTGTGGCCTGCGCATTGAGGCGACCAACCGCATCCCGCACGGCCGCGGCATGGGCTCCAGCGCCGCGGCCATGGTCAGTGCGCTGGCCGCTGCCAACGCACTGCTTCCGCCCGAAGCGCAGGAGGGCCTGGAAGAAATCTTCCAGGCTTCCGCGCGCTGGGAAGGCCACCCGGATAACGTGGCGCCCGCCGTGTACGGGGGACTGACCCTTTCCTGGGTCACCGGGAACGGGTTCGGCACGCTCAACGGCGTGCTGCACGATTCGATCGTCCCGGTCATTGCGATCCCGGACATTGAACTGTCAACCCATGCCGCGCGCGGGCTGCTGCCCGAAACCGTTCCGCATGCGGTGGCCGCAGCAAACGGCGGACGCGTCGGGTTGTTGATCCATGCATTGGCCCATGCCCCGGATGCCTTGTTGCTGGCCACCGAGGATTTCCTGCACCAGTCTTTCCGTGCCCCGGCCATGGTGCCCAGCGCCGAGATGATCACCCGGTTGCGCTCCTTGGGGCATGCAGCTGTCGTTTCAGGTGCCGGTCCCACCGTCTTGGTCTTGTGCCGCGGGGCGCAGGAAGCGGAAAAGGTTTCATTGGCCATTGCCGAGCACGCCCGGGGGAACAATGAAACCTCTTGGCGTGTCCTGATTCCCTCAGTGCCGCACAGCGGTGTTAGAGTAGAAGTGCTTTAGCACAAGTCTCTAAGCGGATCATCCGAGTTCTTGGGTAGGATCCAGTGCGTTTCTTGCAACCTTCAATCGCCGTTTTTACTGCGGTTGACCGCCTCCAAACCACTTTTAGCCAGGCGCGCAAGCACCCTCACACCATCCGATCGATCCCGTCGCCTTTGACGGGCCCTGGATCCTTGGATGTGTCCCACGCACGATCGACCGTTATGCCTTCCGCTCTTGAAGGGTTGGCCGCGGCAAAACCTTTCTTCGCATCTGACGCGGACAAAGGGCAGTCAAACGTTGCGGATCTCTCTGATGCGATCCGCCCGACGAGGGGGAAGGAACCTTCGTGACCGAAACCACCAGCCTCAAAGCAGGCGTGGAAGAATCAAACGCACCCAAGGGCGGCGGACTCGCCGGCCTTAAGCTTGCACAATTGCAGGCGCTTGCGTCCCAGCTGGGTATCACCGGCGGATCCCGGATGCGCAAGAGCGATCTTGTCACCGCGATTTCCAGCCACCAACGCGGCGGCTCGGTAGCCGACCGCGATGCCAAGGCCAAGGCAGAGCCCAAGGTTGAAGCAGTAGCCGAAACCAAGGCCAAGGCCCCGGCCAAGCGTGGTGCCAAGGCTCCCGTGAAGGCAGCCCCGGCCAAGGCCGAGGTTGAAGCCCCGGCAGCACCTGTAGCCGAAGAGCAGGCCCCGCGCCGCGGCCGTAGCCGTCGCGCCGAGTCCACGGGCACCGTCAGCGCCCCGGCAGCAGCCGTCGAAACCGTCGAGGCCGCCCCGGCCCCGGCTGTTGAAGCCCCGGCAGCAGATACCCGTCCGCCGCGCCGCAACACCCGCAACCGCCGCGCCGAATCGGCCAGCACCTCCGCGGTGGCCGAGGAGAAGCCTGCAGTGATCGAGGCTCCGGTTTCCGTTGAGGCACCTGCCGCAACCGAATCCGATGCCGCTGATTCCCGCCCGGAACGTTCCGAGCGCTCAGAGCGCGGCGAACGCAACCGCAACCGCCGCGACCGCAACCGCCGCGACCGCCGCGAAAACACCGCCGAGGTCACCGAGACGGCTGAATCCGTTGAGGCCACCGAGGAAGTTGGCGCCGAGAAGCCTGCCGAGAAGTCCGAGGAGCGCGTGCGCGAATCGACCGAGGACCGCAACGCAAACCGCCGTGAGCGCAACAAGGAACGCAACGAGCGCAACCGCGAACGCAACAAGGAACGCAACGAGCGCAGCAACGACCGCCCGGAGCGTGCCGAACGCACCGAGCGCAATGACCGCAACGAACGTGGCGACCGCAATGATCGCAACGACCGCAACTCGCGCAACCGCCGCAACCGCAACCAGCCGGATGTCGATGACACCGAGCTGAACGATTCCGACGTGCTGTTGCCGGTGGCCGGCATCCTTGACGTGTTGGATAACTACGCGTTCATCCGCACCACCGGTTACCTCGCCGGCCCCAACGACGTCTACGTCACCCTGAACCAGGTCAAGAAGTACAACCTGCGCAAGGGCGATGCAGTGGTTGGCGCCATCCGTGCACCGCGTGAAAACGAGAATGCCAACACCCGTGCCAAGTTCAACGCACTGGTGAAGCTGACCGCGATCAACGGCAAGAACCCCGAAGAAAACACCAACCGTGTTGAATTCGCCAAGCTGACCCCGTTGTACCCGACGGACCGCCTGCGCCTGGAGACCGACCCGAAGCTGATTGGCCCGCGTGTCATTGACCTCGTGGCACCGATCGGCAAGGGCCAGCGTGGCCTGATCGTTTCGCCGCCCAAGGCCGGCAAGACGCTGATCCTGCAGTCCATCGCGAACGCCATCACCATCAACAACCCGGAAGTACACCTGATGATGGTGCTGGTTGATGAGCGTCCCGAAGAAGTCACCGACATGCAGCGCACCGTCAAGGGCGAGGTCATTGCCTCGACCTTCGACCGCCCGGCGGATGACCACACCACGGTTGCCGAGCTCGCCATCGAGCGCGCCAAGCGCCTGGTGGAAATGGGCATGGACGTCGTGGTCCTGCTGGACTCGATGACCCGTCTGGGCCGCGCCTACAACCTGGCTGCCCCGGCCTCGGGCCGCATCCTTTCCGGCGGTGTCGATTCCTCGGCGCTGTACCCGCCCAAGCGTTTCTTCGGTGCTGCCCGCAACATCGAAAACGGCGGCTCGCTGACCATCCTGGCCACGGCCCTGGTGGAAACCGGGTCCAAGATGGACGAGGTCATCTTCGAGGAATTCAAGGGCACCGGCAACATGGAGCTCCGCCTGTCCCGCAAGCTCGCGGACAAGCGCATCTTCCCGGCCGTCGATGTCAACGAATCCGGCACTCGCCGCGAAGAGAACCTGCTGTCCCCGGATGAGGTTCGCATCATGTGGCGCCTGCGTCGTGTGCTCTCGGGCCTCGACACCCAGCAGGCCTTGGAAACCCTCACGGGCAAGATCCGTGAGACCTCCTCGAACGCCGAGTTCCTGATGCTTATCAACAAGACCACGCTGGGTTCCAAGAACGACGCCTAGCTACGCTACACGCCCGGTTTCGCCGTGCCCGCTTTCTGCGGGCACGGCGGACCGGGCGTTGGTCGTTAATACCAAAACCTTGGCAGGTTCCCTACACTGGGAACCAGTCGTCGCGAAAGAAGTGGAAAACCATGTTTGAGTCCGTCAAGGGACTACTCGATGAGAATGCAGCCCTGCAGGCGCAGCTCTCGGATCCCGCCGTATACCAGGACCAGGCCCTCGCCCGTAAGCTCGGCCGGCGTTCGGCCCAGCTCAACGGCATTGTCGAGGCGCACCGGCGCTGGAAGCAGATGGACGAGGACCTCGAGGCAGCCCGCGAAATGGCTGCCGAGGACCCGGACTTCGCCGACGAGGTCGCCGAGCTGGAAGAACAGCTTCCGGCAGTCGCGGAAAAGCTGCGCCGCCTGCTGATCCCGCGCGACCCCAACGACGCACGCGATATCATCCTCGAGGTCAAGGGCGGTGAAGGCGGCGACGAGGCTGCACTGTTCGCGGCCGACCTGCTGCGCATGTACACCCGCTACGCGGAAACCAAGGGCTGGAAGGTAGAGATGATCTCCTTCAACGAGTCCGACCTCGGCGGCTACAAGGACGCCCAGGTTGCCATCAAGGGCAAGTCGAACGACCCCGCCGAGGGCGTGTACGCACACCTGAAGTTTGAGGGTGGCGTGCACCGCGTGCAGCGCGTGCCGCAGACCGAATCCCAGGGCCGCATCCACACCTCGGCAGCCGGCGTGCTGATCCTGCCCGAGGTCGACGAACCCGAAGAAGTCGATATTCACCCGAATGACCTGAAGGTCGACGTGTACCGTTCCTCGGGCCCCGGCGGCCAGTCGGTTAACACCACCGACTCCGCCGTGCGCCTGACCCACATCCCCACCGGCATCGTGGTTGCCATGCAGAACGAAAAGTCGCAGCTGCAGAACCGCGAGGCAGCCATGCGCGTGTTGCGTTCACGTCTGCTGGCCCACCAGCAGGCCATCATCGACGCCGAAAACTCCGACATCCGCAAGTCGCAGGTGCGCACCATGGACCGCTCCGAGCGCATCCGCACCTACAACTACCCGGAAAACCGCATTGCCGACCACCGCACCGGCTACAAGGCCTACAACCTTGATGCCGTGATGAACGGCGAACTCGATCCGTTGATCAATGCCTGCATTGAAATGGACGAGCAGCAGCGCCTGGACGCACTCGGCGGAGACAAGGACTAAAGCACCAATGCATGAACAAGGTTTCGGCCAACCCCTGGCTGAGGTGTTGGCCGAAGCCACGGCACGGCTGGCCACAGCGGGTGTTCCCTCCCCGGAGGTGGACGCGCAATTGCTGGCGGTTCACGTGCTGGAGATCAGCCGCGGGCGGCTCCAGGCGCTGGAAATGATGGGGGAGCCCTTCCCCGCCGAGCACGCCGGCGCCTTCGAGGCAATGATCGCCGCGCGTGCCACCCGGGTGCCCTTGCAGCACCTGACCGGCGTGGCGCACTTCCGCTACCTGGAACTCCAGGTGGGCCCGGGCGTGTTTGTCCCGCGCCCGGAGACCGAGACAGTGGTGCAGCTGGCCATCGATTTTGCCAGGGGGCTTCAACGCCCTCGGCTGGTTGACTTGGGCACCGGATCCGGTGCCATTGCCGGGTCCCTGGCCCACGAGCTGCCCGGCGCCGAGGTCCACGCGGTTGAACTTTCCGATGAGGCTTACCCTTACTCGCTGAAGAACCTGGCGCCGCTGGGCGTGCACCTGGTGCACGGGGACATGCGCGAGGCCTTCGCCGAACTTGATGGAACCTGCGACGCGGTGGTCTCGAACCCGCCGTACATCCCCGCAAATGCCGTGCCACGCGAGGTCGAGGCCCGCGAGCATGATCCGCACATGGCTCTGTACGGCGGCGGCGCCGACGGCATGGTCATGCCGCGTGCCGCCGAGGCCACCGCGGCACGCCTGCTGCGCCCCGGTGGGCTGTTTGTGATGGAACATGCGGAGGTGCAGGCGGCACAAATGGCGGCGATGTTTGAGGCCTCCGGTGCCTGGAGCGAGATCCGAACCCACCTCGACTTGACCGGACGCGACCGCTCCACCAGCGCAATCCGCCGCCCCTGAGGCCCTACCCATGGAAGAATGGACCGCGTGACTTCACGTTTTGACGCCAATGACAGCCAAGACCGCGTAGCCGGCCTGGAAGCAGCGAAGGTGGCACTTGCCGCCCAGCGTTGCATAGTGATGCCCACCGACACCGTGTACGGCATTGCCGCGGACGCGTTCTCGGCCCAGGCAGTGTCGACGCTGCTGGCCAGCAAGGGCCGCGGCCGGAACATGCCTCCGCCGGTGCTGATCCCCTCGATCCAGACCATGGACGGGTTGGCCATCAGCGTGCCGGAAGAAGCCCGTGCGCTGGCCGAGGAATTCTGGCCAGGTGCACTCACCCTGATCCTGCTGGCCCAACCATCACTGACCTGGGACTTGGGGGAGACCCGCGGCACCGTTGCGTTGCGCGTGCCCGATGACGAGGTGGCCCGCGAGCTGCTCTCGGTCACCGGACCGCTTGCCGTGTCCTCGGCGAACCGTACGGGCAACCCTGCGGCGACAACCGCCGAGGAGGCCTTCGAGCAGCTTGGCGAGTCGGTGGACGTCTACCTTGAGGCAGGGGTGCGTCCGCTCAGCGGCGAATCCTTGAGCTCGACGATCGTCGACTTCACCAGGACCCCGCCGCGCGTCGTCCGCCAGGGTGCCCTCGAACTCGAGGCCCTGCGTGCAGTGGTGCCCTCGTTGCTGGGCCTGGGCGAAGAGCCGGCAGCGCCAAACGAAGAGGTCCACGCCCCGGAAGCCGTAACACCTGAAGATCGGGAAACCGCGGCCACGGAGCCCACCACCGAGTCATGAGAACATATCTGCTGCTGATCGGGGTCGCATTTGTGACCTCGTATTTGCTGACGCCGGTGCTGCGCGGCATTGGTGCGAAGTTCCTCCCGGCGGGCATCGTGCGCGACCGGGACATGCACAAACGTCCCACGCCCAAGCTCGGCGGCGTCGCAATCATTGGCGCGATCTACCTTTCCCTGGCCATGGCCAGCCAAATACCCTTCTTGAACGGTGTTTTCAGGAACCCCGAACCGATCAGGGGCGTGCTCCTGGCGCTTGCCGTCATTTTGGTCTTGGGTGTACTGGATGACCTGATGGACCTGAAATGGTGGATCAAGTTGATAGGCCAAGTCGGCATCGGCTTGATTGTTGCCTCGCATGGAATCGTCATCAAGGCGCTTCCCGTGGGCAGCGTGCACTTCGATTCTTACGCGGTGCAAGTGGGCATCACGGTTGTCTTGATAGTGATGATCATGAACGCCATCAATTTCATGGATGGCCTTGACGGGCTGGCCGCCGGTGTCTCGGCCATCGGCGCCGCCACCTTCTTCAGCTACAGCTACTACCTGGCCATGCGCGTCAATGAAGAGGACTACGCGAATTTCTCCGCCCTGTTGTGCGCGGTGCTCTTGGGGGCAACCCTGGGATTCCTGCCGCACAACTTCAACCCGGCTTCAATCTTCATGGGGGAGAGCGGGGTGTTGGCGATCGGCATGATCCTTGCCGTAGCCTCCATCGCCATCACCGGTGACGTGCTGGGCGATGACGCGTTCCGTTTCCGCAATGTCCCTGCCTACATGCCGGTGATCCTCCCGGCGGCAGTGATCATCCTGCCGCTCCTTGATTTGTGCATGTCGGTTGTCAGGCGAATTTTGCGCAGGCAGTCCCCGTTCCGGGCTGACCAGGGCCATATGCACCATCTGATGGTCAAGGGCGGGCATAGCGAACAGACAACCGTGATCCTGATGTACTTGTGGGCCGCGCTGTGCGCCTCCGGGGTCATGGCATTTTCACTGCTGGACCGCCGGATCGTTGTACCCATCTATGTTGCACTACTGATTGTTGTGGGATTCGCCACATGGGCGCCGTACGTCCGGCACCGTATCAAGCAATTGAAAGCCGAGCGCGCATAGTAACCTGCCGGCCACCTGCCCAAGGTTCTCCCGCTGAAGTCGAGCCGGCGTTCTATCTCGTGTAGAATTCAAGAGGCTTCCCACGGGAGCCAGCACACCAAAATCTTTGTAGCGCAGGACTTTTGCGCCAAAGTTGCTGTACACAAGGGAACAGGATGCAGATGACCAAGCCGGTTCGCGGCTCGAAGGCCAGCGGTGCACTTGTTGCCTCGTCGGCTCCGCGTTCCCCCTGGATGGGCATCCTGAAGACCTGCACCGCCTACACCGCCGGTGCGGGCGCGATTGCATCGCTGGTGTTGTGGCCATTTCTTGGCCCGCACGTCGCCGGATCCGCGGCTTTTGCCGTGGGCCTGGTAATTCTCTTCTTCGGCGTCAGCCTGTTGATTGCTGAGGCCGCCGGACGAATCAACATCAACTACGCCCTGCCGGCGTTCCTGTTCACCTACGTGTTCAAGATCTTCGGCATGGGATTTCTGGTGTTCTTCTCGGGCCTGCCCGATTGGGTACACCGGCCAACCTTTATGTGGGGTGCCATTGGCGCCCTCGTATTGTGGCAAATCGGGGAGATCAGGGCCTTTTCAAGGGCGCGCCTTCCGGTGTTTGCCGACGACGAGCCATCCCCGTCCGGAGGTTCTGGAAAGTAGCATGGATTCCAATATCGAACCCCGCGACAAGTTGTCCCATGAACGCCCCGTGCGCGAGACCATCAATTACATGATTGGCGGGCTCATCGCCTGGGGTTTGATAGGCTGGGGTCTGGATCTTTTACTGGACACCCGATGGTTACTCTTCGTTGGTGCCCTTCTTGGTGCATTGGCCGGATTCAATCTGGCACGGTACCACCAGCGGCGCCGTAGCCGCGAAAGCACCACCAAGTCATGAGATCGACCACCAGAACTTCACACGGTGAACGACGCCCGGCGTCGAGTCACCCACTTTGCCCCATGACCGAAACTGCAGAGAGGACAGCGCGTTGAACGCGTTTGCGCTTCCGATGGCCTCAGAACCCTACGTACCGCCAACCATTAGCGATACCCACCTTCCAGATGTCCTTCCCTGGATGGCTGAGTACGGTACCGGTTTTGGTAAGCAGATGATCATGATCATCCTCTCGATCATCCTGATCGTGTGGTTCTTCAAGTCCGCAATCAAGAACCCGAAGTTGGTCCCAAGCAAGGTTCAGTTCCTTGCCGAAACCGCTTACGGCTTTGTTCGCAACTCCGTAGGCCGCGACATCATTGGCGAAAAGAACTTCCGCCCCTGGGTGCCGCTGCTTTTCGCTACCTTCTTCTTCGTCCTGCTGAATAACCTCTTCGGTGCGATTCCCTTCCTTCAGCTCCCTTCCTTCTCGCATGCAGGTTCGGCTTACGCCATGGCCCTGATTATCTACGGCACCTGGATTGCCGTGGGCGTGAAGAACCACGGTCTGCGCTACTTCAAGCTAGCCGTTGTTCCGTCGGGTGTCCCGGGATGGATCATGCCGCTGCTGGTTCCACTGGAAATCATCTCGAACTTCATCGTTCGTCCGTTGACCCACTCCTTGCGTTTGATGGCAACCATGCTTTCCGGTCACATGATCGTTTTGCTGGCAGCCACCGGTGCACGCCACCTCATCATGGTCCAGGAATCCCTCGCCCTGAACGGCGTCGGCATACTGGTCATCGTCGGTTCCGTGGCGATGTACTTCCTTGAACTCTTGATCATGGTCTTGCAGGCATTTGTATTCACCCTGCTGACCGCAATCTACATCCAGGGCGCCCTGGATGCAGACGCCCACTAAGTAATACGGGCCAGCAACAAAACAACACAAAGTTTTCCCCCTTGAATGGGGGAATGACCTCACAACCTGCCGACAGAGTGTCGGTATCTTGAAAGGAACGAAATGGAACTCCACGGCTCCCTCAACATGATCGGCTACGGCCTGGCTGCAATCGGTTCGGCCATCGGCGTTGGCATGATCTTCGCTGCTTACATCAACGGCGTTGCACGCCAGCCGGAAGCTGCACGTATCTTGCAGCCAATCGCTCTGCTGGGCTTCGCCCTTGCAGAAGCACTGGCAATCCTGGGCTTGGTCTTCGCCTTCGTCGTCGGCGCTTAGTTCCTTTGGTGGTGGCCCTGCCACTATCGCAGGGCTATTGCAATTGGAACTTAAGAGATAAGGAAGAGTGAGAATGATCAGCAACGAATTGATCCTCGCTGCAGGTGCGGGCGCGAACCCGCTGCTTCCGAACCCGTGGGAAATTCTTGTCACTGCTGCAGGCTTCGCTGTCCTGTTGTTCATCGTGGTCAAGTACATTGCCCCGGCATTCGAGAAGTCCTACCAGGACCGTGTTACGGCCATCGAGGGTGGACTTGAGAAGGCAGAGGCCGCACAGGCCGAAGCCGACGCCATCCTTGCGCAGTACAAGGCGCAGCTGTTGGAAGCACGCACCGAAGCCAACCGCATCCGTGAGGATGCGCGCGAAGAAGGCGCACAGATTCTCGCAGAGTCGAACGCCAAGGCAACTGCCGAGACTGCACGTATCCACGCGCAGGCCCAGCAGTCCATCGCATCCGAACGCGCTGCAGCAGCTTCCTCGCTGCGCGCCGAGGTTGGAACCCTGGCTACTACCCTTGCCAGCAAGATCGTCGATGACGCTCTTGAAAATGACGAGCGCGCTTCCCGCGTGGTCGACAAGTTCCTGTCCGATCTGGAATCCCAGCAGAACGCGGGTGCATCGAACTAATGGCAGGTGTATCGAGCGAGTCACTCGCCGCGGCGCTAGCGTCGTTGGAAACCAAGATTGCACACGCGCCCTTGGAATTGTCGGCAGAGCTGTTCGAGGCCCTCGCGGTCATCGACAGCAGTGCAGGCCTGCGTCGCGCACTGACTGATCCCGCCCGTGAGGCATCTGACAAGGCTGGGCTTGTAGCCCAGCTGTTGCGCGGAAAGGTTTCGGCGGATGCCGAGTCCACCGTCGCGTCTCTTGCATCTTCGCGCTGGAGCTCGGCACGAGACATTGGCGATGCATTGGAGATCGTGGCAGCTAACGCTGCAATCATGATCGCCGAACGTCAGGGCGGTTCCGCTGGACTGGAGAGGCTCGAAGAAGACCTCTTCGCGTTCATCCGTGTTGTTGGGTCCAGTCATGATCTGCAGCGTGCACTTGATGATACTCAGGCAACGACGGAAGCCAAGGGCGCCCTGGCGCTCAAGCTTGTCCCGAATGCCAGTGACGCATCTGCACTGCTGATCCGCCAGGCCGTCGCTTCGCCACGTGGGCTCAAGCCCGCTGCCTTGGTGGAGCGCTTCGTGGAATTGGTGGCTAAGCGCCAGGAACGTTGGATTGCCTCGGTGAGCGTCACTCGTGAACTCACCGCTGCGCAGTCCGCGCGCCTGCAGGCAGGCCTGAATAACCTTTACGGTCGCGACTTGAAAATCAATGTCGATATCGACCCGGAACTAGTCGGCGGCATCCGCGTGAAGGTGGGCGATGAAGTGGTTGACGCTTCCATCGCCACCCGCGTGTCGGATCTTCGCCGCCGGTTGGCAGGCTAGGTAGACCCCCTTGGGGTCTACCTGCCAGCCAGTCACCATAGACTGAATCAATTTTCGGTTACCGCACATGAACGAACCGCGGTAATCACAACTTAGGAGAGCAGGGACTGCAGATGGCCGATTTGACCATCAACGCCGACGACGTCCGCAATGCCTTGAATGAGTTCGCAGCGTCCTACGAACCGGGCAAAGCAGAGCGCACCGAGGTCGGCCGCGTAACCACGGCAAGTGACGGTATCGCCAAGGTGGAGGGTCTTCCCTCCGTCATGGCAAATGAGCTGCTTCGCTTCGAAGACGGCACCCTGGGCCTGGCCCAGAACCTTGACACCCGCGAGATCGGTGTCGTCGTCTTGGGCGACTTCACCGGCATCGCCGAAGGCCAGCGCGTAGAGCGCACCGGCGAGATCCTCTCGGTTCCAGTGGGCGACGCCTTCCTGGGTCGCGTTGTTGACCCGCTGGGCGAGCCTATCGATGACCTCGGACCGATCGCGTCCACCGGACGTCGCGTACTGGAAGCCCAGGCTCCCGGCGTAACCGAGCGTAAGTCGGTTCACGAACCGCTGCAGACCGGCATGAAGGCCATCGACGCGATGATCCCGATCGGCCGTGGCCAGCGTCAGCTGATCATTGGTGACCGTCAGACCGGTAAGACCGCTCTGGCCGTTGACGCGATCATCAACCAGAAGGCCAACTGGGCTTCGGGCGACACCAACAAGCAGGTTCGCTGCATCTACGTGGCAATTGGTCAGAAGGCTTCGACCATTGCCGCCGTGCGACAGACCCTTGAAGATCACGGTGCCCTCGAATACACCACCATCGTTGCCTCCCCGGCTTCGGACCCGGCTGGCTTCAAGTACCTGGCACCGTACGCCGGCTCGGCCATTGGCCAGCAGTGGATGTACGACGGCAAGCACGTTCTGATCGTCTTTGATGATCTGTCCAAGCAGGCCGAAGCCTACCGCGCCGTTTCCCTGTTGCTGCGCCGTCCACCAGGACGCGAAGCTTACCCGGGCGACGTCTTCTACTTGCACTCCCGCTTGCTTGAGCGTTGTGCAAAGCTCTCTGACGCACTGGGTGCGGGCTCGATGACCGGTCTTCCGATCATCGAAACCAAGGCAAATGACGTATCGGCATTCATCCCGACCAACGTTATTTCCATCACCGACGGCCAGATCTTCTTGCAGTCTGACCTCTTCAACGCCAACCAGCGCCCAGCTGTTGACGTAGGCGTATCGGTGTCCCGCGTTGGCGGTTCGGCACAGATCAAGGCCATGAAGAAGGTTGCCGGTACCTTGAAGCTTGAATTGGCTCAGTACCGCGACATGCAGGCATTCGCCATGTTCGCCTCGGATTTGGATGCCGCTTCCAAGCAGCAGCTGACCCGTGGTGCACGCCTGATGGAACTGCTCAAGCAGGGACAGTACGCTCCGTTCCCGGTTGAAGACCAGGTCATCTCCGTTTGGGCCGGCACCAACGGCTACTTGGACGATGTTCCGGTTGAAGACGTTCGTCGCTTCGAGACCGGTTTCCTGGCTCACTTGCGTCACCGTACCAACGTGTTGACCGTGATTGCCGAAACCGGCAAGCTCGAAAACGACACCGTTGAATCGCTCAAGTCGAACATCGCCGAATTCAAGGCCGGCTTCTTCGCTGAAGGTGACGACAAGCTTGTCGCCGCCGGACACGAAGAATTCGATGCCTTGGCCGAGGGATCCGTCGACCAGGAAAAGATCGTCAAGCAAAAGCGCTGACATCACCTTTGAGTAAGGGTTGCCGCGCCGCCAAGCGCGGCGCGGCAACCCCTACAAAGGGATAAGGAAAGGACAAACATGGGAGCCCAGATCCGGGTCTACCGCCAGAAGATTGCATCGACGACGTCGATGGGCAAGATCTTCAAGGCGATGGAACTGATCGCTACTTCCCGTATTGGCAAGGCACGCGCGCGTGTCTCGGCATCGCTGCCGTACGCCAATGCGATTACCCGTGCTGTTACTGCCGTCGCGTCACAGTCCGAGATCGATCACCCACTGACCACCGAGCCGGAATCAATCCGTCGCGCGGCAGTCTTGGTAATGACCTCGGACCGCGGACTCGCCGGGTCCTACTCCGCCAGCGTCTTGAAGCAGGCAGAGCACCTCGTTGAATTGCTCCATGAAGAAGGCAAGGACGTCAAGACCTACTTGGTCGGCCGCAAGGCTCAGGCGTACTTTGATTTCCGCGGACGCGAATACGCGAAGGTGTGGACCGGTGGAACCGACGCCCCGGAGTTTGAAACCGCACGCGAACTGGGCAAGGTCCTGCTTCAGGACTTCGCCGACGAATTTGAAGTGGGCGGCGTGGATGAAATCCACGTTGTATTCACCCAGTTCAAGTCCATGGTCGTTCAGGAACCGACGGTTATTCGTTTGCTGCCGCTTGAGGTTGTCGAGGAGGAGTCCGAGACTCCTGCCGATGAGCTGCTGCCGCTGTACGAATACGAGCCGGAACCGGAGCAGGTGCTTGACGCACTGCTTCCGCGTTACATCGAGTCGCGTATCTTCAATGCCATGTTGCAGGCAGCAGCTTCCGAGCTTGCCGCACGCCAGCGTGCCATGAAGACCGCCGGTGACAACGCCAAGGAACTGATCAAAAAGTACACGCGTCTTCGTAACAACGCCCGCCAGGCCGAGGTTACCCAGGAACTCTCCGAAATCGTTGCCGGCGCTGACGCGCTGAACGGCTAACCGAGATCTTCCCAAACACTTACATCCACGCCATCTACACAAATGAAGTGAGAGAGAGATGACTGCCCAACTTAACGAGCAGGGTACCGCTGCCACGACCGGTGCAACCGGCCGTATCGCACGCGTTATCGGCCCGGTTGTCGACGTCGAATTCCCCGCCGACTCCCTGCCTGCCATTTACAACGCTCTTTCCGCTGAGATCACCCTCAACGGCGAGACCAAGACCATCACCTTCGAAACCAGCCAGCACCTCGGTGACTCAATGGTTCGTGCAATCGCACTGCAGGCCACCGACGGACTTGTCCGCGGTACCTCGGTTGTCGATTCGGGTGCCCCGATCTCCGTGCCAGTAGGCGACGGCGTCAAGGGTCACATCTTCAATGTCTTGGGCGAACCCCTCGACGTTCCGGCATCGGAAATCCAGGTTTCCGAGCGCTGGCCGATCCACCGCAAGCCACCAGCCTTCGCGAGCCTTGAAGGCTCGACCGAAATGCTGGAAACCGGCATCAAGTCGATTGACCTTTTGACCCCTTACATCAAGGG
Organism: Paeniglutamicibacter antarcticus; assembly: GCF_900010755.1. Lineage (GTDB taxonomy): Bacteria > Actinomycetota > Actinomycetes > Actinomycetales > Micrococcaceae > Paeniglutamicibacter > Paeniglutamicibacter antarcticus_B. Next base: position 35,789 of record NZ_CZJT01000091.1, read on the forward strand.
CGGCAAGATTGGTCTGTTCGGCGGCGCCGGCGTTGGCAAGACGGTTCTGATCCAGGAAATGATCACCCGTGTGGCACGTAACTTCGGTGGTACTTCGGTATTCGCCGGTGTTGGCGAGCGCACCCGTGAAGGTAACGACCTCTGGGTCGAAATGGAAGAAGCAAACGTACTGAAGGACACCGCCTTGGTGTTCGGTCAGATGGATGAGCCGCCAGGAACGCGTCTGCGCGTGGCACTGTCGGCACTGACCATGGCGGAATACTTCCGCGATGTTCAGAACCAGGACGTTCTGCTCTTCATCGATAACATCTTCCGCTTCACCCAGGCCGGTTCCGAGGTGTCGACCCTGCTGGGCCGCATGCCTTCGGCCGTGGGTTACCAGCCGAACCTGGCCGACGAGATGGGTCTCCTCCAGGAGCGCATCACCTCGACCAAGGGCCACTCGATCACGTCCATGCAGGCCGTTTACGTGCCTGCAGATGACTACACCGACCCGGCTCCGGCAGCGACCTTCGCCCACTTGGACGCGACCACGGAACTTTCCCGTGAAATCGCTTCCCGTGGTCTGTACCCGGCCATCGATCCGCTGACCTCCACGTCGCGAATCCTTGACCCGCAGTACGTTGGTCACGAGCACTACAACACTGCAGTGCGCGTCAAGCAGATCCTTCAGAAGAACAAGGAACTGCAGGACATCATCGCCATCCTCGGTGTCGACGAACTGTCCGAAGAAGACAAGATTGTTGTATCGCGCGCACGTCGCATCCAGCAGTTCCTGTCCCAGAACACCTACACTGCCAAGCAGTTCACCGGTGTCGAGGGCTCGACGGTTGCCATCAAGGACACCATCGAAGGCTTCAACGCGATCTGCAACGGCGACGTTGACCACATCGCAGAGCAGGCATTCTTCAACATTGGCGGCATGGACGATGTCGAACGCCAGTGGGCCAAGATCCAGGAATCGACCAAGTAACCATGGCCGAACTCCAAGTCGAAATTGTTGCTGCCGACCACTTCGTGTGGTCCGGCGCGGCAAAACTGGTCAAGGGACGTTCCAGCAACGGCGAGATCGGGATCCTTCCCGGCCACGTGCCGATGCTGGCCGTGCTGGCTGCCGGAGATCTGGAAATCGAACCGGTTTCCGGTCCCCGCTTCACGGTCCAGGTAGATGGCGGGTTCTTCTCCGTTGATGCCGACCGTGTGGTAATCGTGGCCGATAACGCCGTCATGGCCGATTCAGCCCCGGCGGGAACTCGATAGTCCTGCCTTGAACGAACTCGGCATTCCTGTACTCATCGTTCTGGCAGCCCTGCTGCTAGTGGTGATGTTCCTGGGTGCCATGGGAGTGCGCCGTATTCAGTTACGGCGCACTCTTGGCACTTTCGACGGTTCCATCTCCACGACCCCCGGGAAGTGGATGATGGTGATCGCTCGTTATGGAGCCGGAGAGCTTGAGTTCCTCAAGCTCTTTTCCGTCTCCCCGCTTCCGGTGCGCAAGTTCTTGCGCAGCTCCATTGAAATCAATGGGTGGCGAAAGCCCGCGGATGAAGAGAAGCACTTGGTGCAGCCTGGAAACGTCATCGTCATGGTGACCTACGAAGGCCGAGACGTATTGCTTGCCATGGACTACGGGACCTATAACGGTCTCTCAGCTTGGCTCGAGGCCGGCCCCGTTGCCGGTGTCGGGACGTGGCGGCAAGACTAAAGACAAAAGCAGTGGGGCGGGATGATTCAATCATCCCGCCCCACTGCTTTAACTATTTCAATCCCGGGCCCTAGGGGCCCGGAGCTTCAAAGAGTCTTTGAAGTCCTAGAGACCGACAACGCCGGTTGCCTGAGGACCCTTGGCACCCTGGCCAACTTCGAACTCCACGCGCTGGTTCTCTTCCAACGTGCGGAAGCCATTGGTCTGGATTTCCGAGTAGTGAACGAACACGTCAGCCTCGGCGCCATCCGGAGTGATAAAGCCGAATCCCTTTTCGGCGTTAAACCACTTCACGGTTCCCTGAGCCATGTATTTCTCCTCATTTAGTGCGAAAAGCCGGCCGGCACACTGTGTGTCGGCCGTGGTGCTACAGAAGTGAGAAGAATACTGAGTTGGTCTAGACCTCGTCAGTCGCTCCACACCCGCAACCTAGCTTTGGCGGGTATGACTAACCAACACAAAGACTGAGTCCAGCATCACATGTCTTTGTGAGCCGGGTCAATACCTTTCGCGGTGATGCTAAACAGAAACTTCATAAATGGTTTCCCCGTTGCGAACAACTTGCAGCAATGTGAGGTCTTGGTCCAGAAGTAACAGGTCAGCTGCGAATCCTTGGTGCAGGCGTCCTGCTTCGTCGATGAGTCCGAGGACTTCTGCCGGGACGCTGGTTGCCGAGACGATGGCATCGCCCAGCGGCACCCCTCCTGCCACGGCGGAGCGCAGTACCCCGAGCATCGTGGCGGTGCCTCCGGCCAACGAGCCATTGGAGGAAAGCCTGGCCTGGCCGTTGGCGACGGTGACCTGAGCCGGCCCCAGTGAGTACTCGCCGTCCTGCAGTCCGGCAGCGGCCATGGAATCCGTGACCAGGGCGATCGACTCGGCGCCCACGAGGTTGAAGACCGTGCGCACCGTCACCGGGTCCAGGTGAACGCCATCGGCAATGAGTTCGACGATGATCTTGCGTGCCGCGGCAAGTTCAAGGCAGGCTGCCACGGGCCCGGGGGCGCGGTGGTGCAGCGGGGGCATGCCATTGAACAGGTGGGTGATGGTCGGGCGTTCGGTGAAGCCGTCGACGCCGGCGCTGCCCAGTTCTTCCCTGGCCAGTTCCAGCGACGCGGTGACCATCGCTGCATCGGCATCGGTGTGGCCCAGCGACGGAACCACTCCCTGGGAGACCAGTTGCTCCACCAAGGCATCGGAGTTGGCGCGCTCCGGAGCGTACGTCATGGTGCGCAGCTGTCCGCTGCTGGCTTCGATCAGGGCGTCGATGAAGTCGGGGTCCGGGTCGGAGAGGAACGCCGGGTCCTGGGCGCCACAGCGGACATCGGAGAGGAAGGGGCCCTCGGCGTGGATGCCGGCTAGGTCCCCGCGCACGGCGAATTCGGAAAGCACCCGGGCCGAGGCGAGCATGTCTTCGCGCTTTGCGGTCACCAGCGAGGCCAGCAGCGTGGTGGTTCCCGAACGGTGCAGGAACTCGATGGCCTTGCCAATTGCTTCGGAATCGGCGGAGGGGAAATCACCGCCGACGGCACCGTGGCAGTGCAGGTCAATGAGGCCCGGGATGATGATCGTGCCCGCGGGGGAGTTGCGCAATTCAAAGCTCGCCGAATCCTCGAGGAACGCGAACTCCGTTGCCTTGCCGGCGAAGAAGATGCGGTTTCCTTCAACCGCAACGATTCCGTCGGGAGTCTCGGTACCGTGTGACATGAGGTGTCCGGTAACTGCATAGCGGGCCGGGGCTGCTGTGGGGATCATGAATTCATTCTATGTGCGTGCGCAAGCACGGACACAGATCGGGTGCTGATATTGCGCCCGGTGGGGGTAATGCGCCCCTGAAGTGCCCGTTAACAGGTGCGGGGGCCGTGGTGCTGCCTGCGCGGCGCCGCGACCCCCGGGACCGGGAAAGCATCCTTGAGTTAGAAAAGGCGTGATTCGATGTCGTCGACTCCGCGCATCGCATCGTAGTCGAGCACCAGGCAGTCGATGCCACGGTCGGTGGCCAGCGTGCGGGCCTGCGGCTTGATTTTCTGGGCGGCGAAGACGCCGCGCACCGGCTTGAGCAGCGGGTCGCGGTTGAGCAATTCGAGGTAGCGGGTGAGCTGCTCGACGCCGTCGATGTCGCCATTTCGCTTCAGTTCGATGGCAACGGTTGCGCCGGCGGCATCGCGTGCCAGGATGTCCACCGGGCCAATGGCCGTCATGTATTCGCGGCGGACCAGCGTGAAGCCTGCGCCCACTGTCTCGATCTGATCCGCGAGCAGTCGCTGCAGGTCCGACTCGACGCCGTCCTTGATGAGCCCGGGGTCGATGCCGAGATTGTGTTCGGTGTCGTGGATGATTTCCTTGATGTGTACCACCAGGCGGTCATCCGACTTCTGGTGCGCCACGTGCCAGAGCTGTATATCGCCCTCTGCGGCCTGCTCCTCGTCGGGCTCCACCACGCGCATCACGGCCGGCGGGCTCATCCAGTTCAACGGCTTGTAGCTGCCGCCGTCGGAATGCACCAGGACCGAACCATCGGCCTTCACCATCAACAGACGGGTCGCAAGGGGGAGGTGGGCTCGCAAACGGCCCTCATAATCAACTGAACACTTGGCAATCACTAAACGCACAACGTGCACTCTACCGGGTTTCGCCGGAGGGTAACTGCACCACGTGGGCGGCGGCACAGGGCAGCGGTGGATCTGGGGCAGAATTGATGCATGGCCCGTTCGAACCGCCCCAGTCGCTCCTCCACCTCAGGAACCCGAGGTGGGCGTACCAATAAGTGGACCCGTCCGGAGCTCGGGGCAGATGAGCCCTGGATGGAAAGGGCACGCTACGGCGTGGAGCGTTTGCAGGATGCCCCCGATGGGCAATGGCATGTACGCAAGATTTCGGCCACCAGTGCGGCCAAGACGTATAAGTGCCCGGGCTGCGGCCAATTCATCAAGCCGGGCATTGAACACGTGGTGGCTTGGCGTGCCGATCACTGGTCGGGCGACTCCGCTTCGGCCGAAGCCCGCCGGCACTGGCACCCCAAGTGCTGGGAATCACGTTCCTACAAGTACTAGCGCCGGTCCTGCCGGCTGATGAACACCTCTCGCAAAATGAGCATGGCGGCAGCGGCGGTGGGAATGGCCATCAGGGCCCCGGCCACGCCTAGCAATGAGCCACCGGCGATCACCGAAATCACTGCGACGGCTCCGGGTACCGCTACCGCCTTCTGCATCACGCGCGGCGAGATGAAGTACGCCTCCACCTGCAGATAGCCGAAGTAGCAGATGGCGTAGATGACAGCACTCTGCCAACCCAGTGACAGCGAGACCAGCGAGACCAGGATGCCGGCAGCGACCGCGCCGACCAGCGGGATAAAGGCCAAAATGGCGACCAACATTGTCAGCAATGCCGCAAACGGGACCTTGAGAATGGTCATGAGGATCAGCGCAACGGTTGCGTTCAACAACGCAACGAATGCCTGCCCCATGACGTAGTTACCCACCGAATGGGTGATGGTTTCGCTGAGTCTTTCAACGTTTGCGCGACTGGAACGGGGGGCTAGCCGGTATCCGAACGCCTTGACGGCAGGCAGCGACGCCAGGAAGTAAATGGCGAGCACCAAGACAATCAGTGCGCCGAACATGCCTTGGGCCACGACGCTGCCCACGCCCAGCACTCCGCCAAAGATGCCGCCCACGGCACCCGAGTCTGAGAAGAACTTGCCGATTTCCTCGCTGATGCGATCGGAAACCTGGTATTGCTTGTCGAGGGTGATGAAGAATTCGGATTTCAGGAACCCGTCGACGATCTGTGGTGCCTTGTCAATGAACTGCGAGGTCTGCGTGACGATGGTGGGGATGATGATGCCGATGAATCCGCCGGCAACTCCCAACAACAGGGCCATCGTGATGAGCACGCCCACCGTGCGTGAAAGCCCCCGGGCGACGAAGAACCGCACGATGGGATCCAGTCCCAAGGCGATGAACAGCGCAATGGCAATCCAGATGATCAGCGAGCCAACGTTGGTCAGCAGGAAGTAGCCAAGCAGTGCGAGACCCACTCCGACGGTGAAAAGGAACCCGTAGGCCACCGGATGGGCCCGGGGACCCGGGAAGGGTTCGGCGCCGGGGAACTCGGATCCCGTCGACGGTGCCGGAGGGAACCCAAAGTTTTCCGGAGGTTTGACGCGTGATCCGATGGTGTGTTGCGCCTGCCCTAGCAGGCGGCGCCACCAAACGGGCCGCACGGTCGACTCCTGGATGTTCTGCGGCACCGGTTGTGCCGGGTTGCCCATGGATTTGCTGGGAGTTTCCTGAACCGGTTCGCTGGCATCTGGCAGCCCCTCTGCGGGTACCGCCTGTGCCTTTGAATCGTCGCCATCATGTGTAGTCACAGCCCGAGCATAGTACGATTCCCGCCGCTTCCGTGCCCGTGGACGGGCGTTGCCGAGAAGGAACTTGCCGTTGTTGTGATGGCAAAAACTCTGGTGGTTCTCGTTACAACTTGGAACACTTGTAGGCGCTTACTCGTTAGACTTAGGGTGTGTCAACATCTCCAATGAAATCTGGTTGGCACACTGAGGCCGAATCTCGACCCCCGTTCCGTTAGGTGTAATTGTGCGAAAGATCTTTTCAGCGATCGCGATCATTCTTGGGCTAGCAGCCCTGGTAGTGGGCATCGGTCAGCGAACCATCTGGGCTCCGCCCGAGACGCTGACCGCTTCCTTCTCCCAGCCTCCAGCCGAAGCCCCCGTGACCCTCATCCAATCAGGTGTGGGAACCGTCGCCGGGCAGCCCGCCGTCATCACCATCAACGCACCGGGCGAATTTACTGCTTCCATGATCCGCACCTCGGATGCCGAGGCATGGGTTGGCAAGGCCGCACACACCGAGATCACCGGGGTCAATGCCGGCGAACAGGTGCTCGTAGCCACCAGCGCCACCGGCGAGGCCCAAGTGCCGAACCCCGTGGGCAGCGACATCTTCGAGGCCACCGAAAAGGCCGATAAGACCATGACCTTCCACTGGACCAGCCCGGATGCGGGTTCCTGGACGCTGCTTCTGGCAGCCGACGGCAAGGCAGCTGCACCCACGGATGTCAGCGTGACCTGGCCCGGCGACACGGCAACCCCGTGGTCTATGCCGTTGATTCTTATCGGTGCGCTCCTGGTGGTTGCCGGTCTTGCCGCAGCCGTCGTGCGTCCCAAGCCACGCGGTGGGTCCGGCGGAGGTCGCCGCTCGGTGGCCCGTGGAACCGAAGATGCAACCGGAACAATTCCGCAGGTACCCGAGTCCAAGGGCCCCACCACCATGCAGAAGGTTGTGGCCACGGCAGGCGTGCTGGCCCTGGTGGCACTTCCCTCGACCCCCGCACTTGCCTCGGCCTCGCCGACCGCCAGCGAAACAGCCAAGGACGAAGCCCCGGTGTTCCCGGTGGTGCTGCAATCCCAGCTTGAGCGGATCCTTGAGGACACCGCCAAGTCGGTGGCAGCTGCCGATAAGTCGAAGAAGGCCGCGGATCTTGATGCACGCACGGCGGCTGCCGTGAAGACGCTGCGCACCGGGAACTATGCGTTGCGTAACAAGGACGTCAAGCTTGACGCGCCGCCGGCCATTGACACCTCGGTGATCCGTTCGGCCGCTGTGCCGACCCAGGAGAAGGCAACCTTCCCCCGTTCCATCATGGTTGTCACGGCCAAGGACGCCACCGCCACCACCATCCCGATGGCTCTGACCCTGACACAGGAAAACCCGCGCGATAACTACAAGTTGGTCTTCGCGACTCCCATGCTGCCGGGATCAACCTTCCCCGGTATCGCAGTGGGTGACCCGGAAGTCCAGATGGAAGCGGCGGATGCCGAGGGTTTGATCATGACTCCAACCGATGCCCTGAACCGCTTGGCCAACGTGATGGACGATGAAAAGTCCAAGTTTGCCGGCGACTTTTCCAAGAGCGCATTCCTCACCCTCAGTGCCAAGGGCCAGGCCGATCTGGTCAAGGTGAACAAGGATGCGAACATTACCTTTAAGCGCACCGTCAATCAAAAAGACACGGTGGTGCTCGCGGTTCCCGGTGGAGGCGCACTCGTTTCGGGCAACTTCACCGCGGTAACCACCGCCAAGCCCAAGGAAACCGGTGGCACCATTGGCCTCGATGCCGTGACAGCAGAGATCACGGGAGCCAAGGACACCAAGAAGGGCATCGAAATCACCTACGGTGAGCCGATGCTGGTGTTCATTCCGGCCGAGGGTTCCAAGGACAAGGTCAGCATTGTTGCCGCCCAGGTCATGACCAAGGGCGCGAAGCTGCTGAAGTAGCAACACCATCCGGTGAGTACCGGGCGCTGTATCAAGGCGGGATTCACCGAAAAGTTTCGGTGGATCCCGCCTTCTGCATGCTGCAGGGTTTTCCCAGCTGGCCACCTGCGGCCTAAAGTAGAGACATGACCTCCAGCATGCCTGAACCCACTGCACCATCCTCGCGCGGCGCCATTGACTTGGGTGCCTTGAAAAAGAGTCACCCGGAGCCCGTCGACACCACGGCAACCGGAGCACCCAGCTGGGTGCGAGCGATCAACCAGGAGCTTTTCCCGGAGATCGTTGCGCTCTCGCAACAGGTTCCTGTCATTGTTTCGCTGGGCAGCCCGCGTTCGCCGGCTTCGGTGCAGCTTGATGGTTTGCTGGCAGCAGTGATCAATGCCAAGAACGGTGCCGCCGTCTTGGTCACGGTGGACGCCGAAGCCGAGTCGCAGATCGCCCAGGCGTTCCAGGTCACCCAGGTGCCCTCGGTCATCGCACTGATCAACGGCCAGCCGGTCCCGATGTTCCAGGGCAGTGCCGAGGTTTCACAGATTCAGTCGCTGCTCGACGAACTGCTCAAGCTGGGCATCCAACACGGCGTCGCGGGAACCGTCGCCCCGTTCAGCACCGGCGCCGAGCCCGTCGAGGTGCCGTTGCCGCCGCTACACCAGGCGGCCCTCGAGGCGATCGAGGCAGGGGACTTCCAGGCAGCGGAGATCGCCTACAAGCACGCGCTGAATGACAAGCCGAACGACACGGATGCGGCCATCGGTCTGAACCAGGTCCGCCTGCTCATGCGCACCCAAGGCAAGGACCTGGCAGCCGTCCGCGCCGCGGGCGCACAGAACCCCGATGACCTCGAGGCCCAGCTTGCCGTTGCCGACATGGACGTCATGGGCGGACACGTCGAGGACGGTTTTGCCCGCCTGGTGAACTTCATTGGCCGCAACTTCGGCGAAGAACGCGAGGCCGCCCGCGCTCGCCTGGTCGAGTTGTACTCGATCGTGGGAACCACTGACGAGCGCGTGGTTGCCTCTCGCCAGAAGCTTGCCCGGGTGCTGTTCTAACAATCGGTACACCTGCACCAAACCATTAAGGCTCCGTGGCTTCACAGCCCCAGCGGTTCAAAACTTGTTCGCAAGTGACCCTGGAACTGTGGCTCGCGGAGCCTTTTGGTTTGCCTGGATACCCACGCCGAACCACAGGTTGCTGATGCGGGCACCGGGCCTGCCCGCCAGCGCCGGGAGCCGCCCCGGGGCGGTGAGATTAGTCCATTGTGATGACTACTTTTAGCCTTCCGCACTGGTATTTTCGTGGCATGAGCAACTCTTACCTAGATCCCGGTACGGCGGCCCTGTCGATTCGTTCACTGGGCAAACGATTCGGCGAAAAAGTCGCGGTGAACGGCATCTCCCTGGATGTGCCCAGCGGATCCTTCTTTGGCCTGGTGGGCCCCAACGGCGCCGGCAAAACCACGGCGCTGTCCATGGCCACGGGCCTGATGCGCCCGGATGCCGGACAGGTCTGGATCCACGGTGTTGATGTCTGGGCCGAACCCATGAAGGCCAAGGCCTCCCTGGGCGTTCTGGCCGATGGCGTGCGGCTCTTCGACAGGCTTTCGGGCCGCCAGCTTGTCACCTATGCGGGTTTGCTGCGCGGCATGGACCGGGCCACCGTGGACGAACGCACCGAGGACTTGCTGCGCGTGCTGGATCTGGCTGACGCCGGCAGCAAGCTGGTGGTTGACTACTCGGCCGGCATGACCAAGAAGATCGCACTTGCAACCGCGCTGATCCATTCCCCGCGCGTGCTGGTGCTCGATGAGCCATTCGAGGCGGTGGACCCGGTGTCCGCCGCGAACATCCGGGACATCCTTTCCGACTATGTATCCCACGGTGGAACCGTCATCGTTTCCTCACACGTGATGGACCTGGTCCAGCGCATGTGTTCGCACGTTGCGGTGATCGCCAACGGCAACCTGCTGGCAGCCGGCTCCGTGGACGAGGTCCGCGGCGGCATGTCGCTGGAAGACAAGTTTGTCGACTTGGTCGGCGGGCGCGGATCGAATGAGGGACTCTCGTGGTTGCACACCTCCTAAAACTCAAGCTCCTTTTGCTGCGCAACTCCTTCAAGCGCAGCCCCTGGCAGCTGGTGGGAGTGATCATCGGCGGGCTCTACGGGCTGGGCCTGATCGCCATGCTGGTGGTTGGCCTGGTGTTCCTGGCCGAGAATGAACCGGCGGTCATCATGATGTACCTGGTGTTGGCGGTTTCGGCCATCACCCTGGGTTGGACGCTCATCCCGCTGGTTGCCTTCGGCGTGGACTTGACCCTGGACCCGGCACGCTTCACCACCTTCACGATTTCCCGGCCGAAGCTTGCCGCAGGATTGTTGCTTTCGGGTTTCATCGGCATCCCGGGCCTGCTCACGCTGCTGCTCCTGGCCTCCCAATTCCTGGCCTGGCGCGTTGACCCGGTGGCGCTCATTGCGGCGCTGGTCTGCGGCGTGCTTGCTGCACTTATGTGCCTGGCGCTGGCCCGCTGGTCAACCACCTCGATGGCCCAGCTGACTGGATCACGCAGGTTCAAGGATGTTGCGGGAATTGTTGCCTTCATCCCGTTGATCCTGCTCGGCCCCATCATCGGCACCCTGGCCGGTGGCTTCGAATCGGCACTGAGCTGGCTTCCCCGGGTGGCCGAGGTCCTGGCCTGGACCCCGCTCGGAGTTTTCGCCGCGGTTCCCGGTGACATTGCCAGCGGCTCAGTGGTCCTGGCAGCGCTGCGCTTTGTCCTCGGGGTGGCCTACCTGGGTGCTGTCATCTGGGCCTGGGAGCGTTCCCTGCACCGGGCCATGGAAACACCGGTTTCGCCCAAGACCAGCACCAAGGCCGTGGGGATGGGACTGTTCAACGTCTTCCCCGCAACGCCGACCGGTGCCGTGGCCGCCCGCTCGCTGACCTATTGGCTCAAGGACCCGCGCTACGCGGCAAGCATTGTCATTGTCCCGCTGATGCCTGTCATCCTCTGGTTTGCCTCCACGAATTCGGGCAGCTCCACTGTGATGCTGGGTGTCGGCCCGCTGCTGGCCATCCTGATGGCGTTCTCCATTTCCGCGGATGTCTCCTATGATTCGACGGCGTTCTCCCTTCACGTGCTTACCGGCGTCAGCGGCGTTGCCGACCGAGCCGGCCGTGTCATTGCCTGTGCGGTTTTTGCCCTGCCGGTCACGCTGCTTGCGGCGATCCTGCCGCCGGTGCTGATGGGGCGCACCGAGTTGCTGCCGGCCATCCTGGGGGTATCGCTGTGTGCGTTGTTCGCCGGGTTGGGGGTTTCGGCCATGGCCTCGGCCAGGTTCACCTACTCGGTTCCACTGCCGGGGGAGAGCCCGTTCAAGACCCCTCCCGGTGCCGGTGCCCGCATGGCGGTCACCCAACTTGCCACCTTCGGGATCATGTTTGTGCTGTTGGTTCCGGCTTTGGCCCTCACCGTCGTGCAGTTGATCTCCGGGGATGCGCTCTTCGGTTGGTTGGCGCTGGGCGTCGGACTCGTCCTTGGCGTGGTGTTCCTCATGCTGGGTATTCGCATTGGCGGGCGCTGGATGGAAAGGCGCATGCCGGAGCTGATGCAAGCCGTCATGGTCAACAAATAGCCATCCGGTGGTGCGACTTACCGCACCACCGGATTCCGCCCGAAGAAGCAATCGGGTTGTTAGACTGGTGGATATGAGCATGCCCCTAGATCCGTTCAAAGACGACCCGCGCACAACTTCCGGCGGCGGTGCCACGACCATCGAGCGCACCGAAGTCGCCCAGGAAGTCGAGGCCGGCGACCACGAACGCTTTGCCCACTACGTGCAAAAAGAAAAGATCATGGAGTCGGCGTTCAGCGGCGATCCGGTGATTGCCCTGTGCGGCAAGGTCTGGGTTCCGGGCCGCGACCCGAACAAGTTCCCGGTCTGCCCCGAATGCAAGGAAATCTACGAGTCCTTCTCCGGCGGCGGAGACAAGGGCAAGAAGTAACACCCAACACCAATCAAGTTCCTAGCCACCCCCGTGCCAACGCGCGGGGTGTTGCTTTTCGAGCGCCACGGAGGGTGTGTGCATGACAGATACGTTGTTCTCCCTTGGAGAAAAATTGCCCATGGAGGATCGCCTTCCCCTGGCGTACCCCGAACGTACAGCCTGGGGCACCGGATCCAAGTTGCGTGCCTGGCAGGCCGAGGCGCTGAGCAAGTACTTCAGTACCGAACCGCGTGACTTCCTGGCCGTGGCAACCCCGGGCGCCGGAAAGACGACCTTCGCACTGCGCCTGGCCAAGGTGCTGGTTGACGCGAAGACCGTGAACCGCATCATCGTCGTGGCACCCACCGACCACCTCAAGAAACAGTGGGCGGATGCCGCGGGCCGCGTGGGCTTGGCCATCGACCCCAACTTCAAGAATGCCGACGGACGCCATGGCGACGGCTACATCGGCGTGGTGCTCACCTACGCGCAGGTGGCTTCCAAGCCGCTGCTGCACCGTGCCAAGACCGAGGCCGCGCGCACCCTGGTGATCCTTGACGAGATCCACCACGGCGGCGACGCGCTTTCCTGGGGCGACGGCATCCGCGAGGCCTTTGAGCCGGCAACCCGCCGCCTGGCGCTGACCGGAACCCCCTTCCGTTCCGATACCGCGGCGATCCCCTTCGTCGACTACGTCGAGGGTGCCGACGGCATCCGCCGTTCCAAGGCCGACTACACCTACGGCTACGGCAACGCCCTGAAGGACCACGTGGTCCGCCCGGTGCTGTTCATGGCCTACTCCGGATCCATGCGCTGGAAGACCAGTGGCGGCGAGGAAATGGAAGCCCAGCTTGGCGAGGGCTTCACCAAGGACATCACCGCCCACGCCTGGCGCACCGCGCTTGACCCGGCCGGAGACTGGATTCCCTCGGTGCTTGATGCAGCCGACAAGCGGCTGACCCAGGTCCGCCGCACGGTGCCCGACGCCGGCGGCCTGGTCATTGCCACCGACCACGAGGACGCCCGCGGCTATGCGGCGCAGCTGGAAAAAATCACCGGTGAAAAGGTCACAGTCATCCTCTCGGATGATGCCAAGGCCTCTAAGAAGATCGATGACTTCTCCGCGGGGGATTCCCGCTGGATGGTCGCGGTGCGCATGGTGTCCGAAGGCGTCGACGTGCCCCGTCTGTGCGTGGGCGTCTACGCCACCTCCACCTCGACCCCGCTGTTCTTCGCCCAGGCCATCGGCCGTTACGTGCGAAGCCGGAAGCGCGGCGAGGTCGCCTCCGTGTTCCTGCCCTCGGTGCCTATCCTCATGGCCCTGGCCAATGAGATGGAAGCCGAGCGTGACCACGCGCTGGATCGCCCCGAAAAACACATCGAAGACCCGGACTACAACCCCGAAGACGCGCTGGTCGCCGAGGCCAACCGCGAGGAAAAGGCCAGCGACGAGCTGAACAAGCAGAAGTTCAAGGCCCTGCACTCCAACGCATCGTTTGACCGCGTGCTCTTTGACGGCGGCGAATTCGGCACCGGAGGCGCCGTGGGCTCCGAGGAGGAACAGGACTTCCTGGGCATTCCCGGGCTGTTGGACGCCGATCAGGTGGGCGTACTGCTGCGCCAACGCCAGGCCGAGCAGGTCACCCGGCGCAAGGTGCGCAAGAGCCACGAGGAAGCGGCCGAAGCTCCGGTGGTTGACCACCGTGCGCTGATGGACATGCGTTCGACGCTCTCTAAGAATGTATCCGCGTGGAGTGCCCGCACCGGCACCCCGCACGGTGTCATCCACACCAAGCTGCGCGAGGTCTGCGGCGGACCCGCGGTGGCCCAAGCCAATGCCGAGCAGTTGCAAACGCGATTGAACAAGCTGCAGGGCTGGTTCATCGGCAAGAAGTAGCAGTGCCTGCAACAAAGTGCCTGCAACAAGGGGTGCGCACCGAACGGAACACCATTCCGCTTGGTGCGCACCCGTTATTTTTGATTGCCGGCACCAGCACCGGGCAGCTGTACGTGGGGAAAGCCGAGGGGGAGCAACGGCTCCTGGGCCGCTGGAGCTCCTATGCGAAGACCGGACACGGCGGCAACCTCGCGCTGCGTGAGCTGGATGCCCTGGAAATGTCGCACCGAAAGCATCTCCAGTTCAGTATCCTGCGGGTGTTCAGCCCCGGCACCCCGGCGGCGGACGTCGATGCCGCCGAGGCGCACTACAAGCGTGCGTTTCTCACCAGGAGGTTCGGGTTGAACCGAAACTGACCGCGGTGCGGGAACGGTTCTCAGCCCAGGGTCAGGACGGTGGCCCCGGCGGCGCGCAGTTCATCAAACACTGCAGCGTTGTTCTCGGGATTCACCGCCGCGGTCAGCGGCGAAATCACCGTGGTGTCGAAGCCCATCCTTTGGGCATCAAGGGCCGTGGCACGCACGCAGTGGTCGGTGGCGATCCCCACCAAGTCAACCGCGGTAATTCCGTGCTCACGCAACCAGTCGCCCAGCAACGCTCCGGACTCGTCGGCATCGGTTGCGCCCTCCAGGGCCAGGTGCCCCTCGAAGCCGGAGTACGCAGCGGCGAAGCGCCCCTTGCGGAACGCGGCATCGATCAGGTGCACTGCCGGGGCAAGGTTCGGATGGAGGGCCGCGCCGTTGGTGCCGGAGACGCAGTGCACGGGCCAGGAGTCCGCATAGTCGGGGTCCGCGGAAAAGTGCGCCCCGGGGTCGATATGCCAATCCTGGGTGGCCACCACCACCGCGTAGCTGTCCCGGCGGGCCAACACGTCGCTGGCAATGGCTGTTGCCACCGCGGCCCCGCCGGCCACCGCCAGCGAACCGCCCTCGCAGAAGTCGTTTTGCACATCCACGATGATCAACGCGCGCGGCGCGGGAGCCTGGGCGGGGGAGTCCTGGGTGGTGGCGGGATTCAGTGGTTCCTCAAGGGTGTTCATGTTCCAGAGGCTCCTTCGTAACTAGTCGATGTAGGTGGTCGGGATGACCGGCTCGCCGCGCTGCAGGCGACGTGAGCTGCCGGGCATTTCCATGATGGAGTCCTTGTGGCGCGCGGTGGCCCGGCGCACGCCGTCGGCCCCGGTCCAGCCCTCCTGCAGCTGGCCGTTGATGACAAAATGCTCAAGCAGCACGCGGTCGTTGGCGTCAGCCACCGGAAGCTCACCCACGCCAATGAGCTCCTCGGTGGCGCGCCCGCGCTCGTTGAGCCGGCGCAGCGCAAACTTGCGCCCACCCACGGAGGCCTTGTTCTTGGCGGCCTTGGCCACCGAAACAAATTCCCCGGCATCGTTCTGCCGGGAGACCAACTTGTAAACCATTGAAGCGGTGGGGTGCCCGGAACCGGTGACCAGCGAGGTGCCCACGCCGTAGGCATCCACGGGGGCCGCCTGCAGCGCGGCAATCGCATACTCGTCCAGGTCGGAGGTGACGGTGATGTGGGTGTTCTCGTTGCCCAGGTCATCGAGCAGGATGCGGACCCAGCGGGCCTGTTCCACCAGGTCCCCGGAGTCAAGGCGCACTGCGCCCAGCTCGGGCCCGGCGACCTCGACGGCTGTGCGCACGCCGTTCTCCACGTCGTAGGTGTCAACCAGCAGCGTGGTGTTTGCGCCCATCGAGGCGACTTGGGCCTCGAAGGCCTCACGCTCTGAATCGTGCAGCAGCGTGAACGAATGCGCGGCAGTGCCCACGGTCTTCAGCCCGTAGCGGTGCCCGGCCTCAAGGTTGGAGGTGGAATCGAAACCGGCGATGATGGCGGCGCGGGCCGCGGCAACAGCGGATTCCTCGTGGGTGCGCCGGGATCCCATTTCAATGCAGGGGCGGTCTTCGGCCGAGGCGATCATGCGCGAAGCCGCGGAGGCGATGGCCGAGTCGTGGTTGAGCACCGAGAGGATAAAGGTTTCCAGCACGCAGGCCTCGGCGAAGGTCGATTCGACGATCAGCACGGGGGAGTTGGGGAAGTAGATCTCCCCTTCCGCGTAACCGTAGATGTTGCCGGTGAACGTGAAGTTTCGCAGGTAATCGATGGTCTGTTCATCCACCACCTTGGTCTCGGAGAGGAAGGCAAGCTGCTCCTCGCCGAAGCGGAAGTCCTTGAGTCCCTCCAGGATCCGGCCGGTTCCCGCGACAACACCGTAGCGCCGGCCCTCGGGCAGGCGGCGGGCAAAGGCCTCGAACACGCTGGGCCGGTGGGCGGCACCCGAATGCAGCGCTGCCTGCAGCATGGTGAGCTCATAGTGGTCGGTGAACAAGGACGTTGGCTGTTGCCACATGCGGTTGGCTCCTCGCAATGGGGACGGCGGATGGTGGTGCGGGAAAACCCGCACGCTGTTTTCGGCGGCCAGCTGCAAGTGAGCTTGTCAGGACGCTGGCTGGGGCGCCGGTTGTTTAGTAGCTACTCTAAACCTGCGCGGAACAATTCAGCCTTGTGCGAACCGGGTGTCCGAGTGAATGCCGGTTCATCCATACCCTCCCCGGTGCAAGCGGTGCATACCGTCTCCGGGCGGTCGTAGAATGGAATCATGCCATTGATGACCGCGATGCCTGACGTGCTTGAGCACGTGGAACAGGCTCAAGCGCTGCAAGCCGACCAACCATACGTCCTGATCGTCTGGAACGATCCGGTCAACCTGATGAGCTACGTCAGCTACGTCTTCCGCTCCTACTTCGGCTACTCCGAGGCCAAGGCCGACGAGCTGATGATGCAGGTGCACCAGGCAGGACGCAGCGTGGTCTCCACCGGCACCCGCGAAAAGATCGAGGCCGACGTCGCTGCCATGCACGGCTTCGGGCTCTGGGCCACCCTCTCCAAGGCGGATGCCGCATAACCATGGCACGTGCCTTCAAAAACACCAAGCGCGGATTCACCGCGACCCTTGAAAGCGCCGAACGCAAGCTGTTGCGCGGCCTGTTCCAAGACGTCATCCAGCTGCTGGAACCCGAGCGCGAGCCCGACGAAGACCCCTTGTGGGCGATGGTCGGCCTTGACCCCCACGCACACAAGGACCATTTCGCGGCCCCGAGCGACCCGGCCACCCGGCGCTTGCTGCCGGATGCCGACCCCGATGACCCGATCGCCGCACTGGAATTCCGCAGGCTTTCGGAGCGTGGCATCCGCGAACGCAAGATCGGTGCGCTGCGCGAGGCCGCGATGCTCATGGATTCGGCGACCATCGTGCTGGGCCCGGAAGCCGCACCGCGCTTTGCCGCTGCCGTGAACGACGTGCGCCTGGTGCTCGCCGAACGCCTGGGCCTGGAAACCCAGGAAGACGCCGAAGCCATCCACGCGCAGGATGACTGGTCCAAGGCGGATACCGTCGATGAATACCTCGCCCTTGTCTACAACTTCGTCACCTGGCTGCAGGAATCGCTCATGCAAGCCATGCTGAAATCGTTGTGAGCTGGACTACAGTGTGGCGCGCGTGCTGGTTCTCGGGCGCCACTAGCTAGTAGTCTTCGTAGATCATGACAAGTACGTCCACTGGCGAAACCTTCCCGCTCACTACGCCCCGGGCCAATGCCCCGTTGGGCATCTTCGACTCGGGTGTAGGCGGGCTGACAGTTTCCCGTGCCATCATCGACCAGCTTCCCGGCGAGTCCACCATGTACGTGGGGGACACCGCCAACTCGCCCTACGGCCCGCTTCCCATTGCCGAGGTCCGCGCCAACGCGCTGGGCGTGATGGATGAACTTGTCGATGCCGGGGTCAAACTCCTGGTCATCGCCTGCAACTCGGCCTCCGCAGCGGTGCTGCGCGACGCCCGCGAACGCTACACGGCACGCTATGGAATTCCAGTGGTAGAGGTCATCCAGCCGGCGGTCCGCCGCGCGGTTTCCGCCACCCGCAACGGCAAGATCGGCGTCATCGGCACCCTGGCCACCATCGGGTCCCGCGCCTACGAGGACGCCTTCGCCGCAGCCCCGCAGCTGTCAATCACCTCGGTTGCCTGCCCGCGTTTCGTTGAATTCGTCGAGAACGGCATCACCACCGGCACCGAACTCATGGAAACCGCCGAGGAATACCTGGCCCCGCTGAAGGCCGCCGGCGTTGACACCCTGGTGCTTGGTTGCACGCACTACCCGTTGCTCACAGGCGTGATCTCCTACGTCATGGGCGAGGACGTCACCCTGGTTTCCAGCGCCGAGGAAACCGCCAAGGACGTCTACCGCGCGCTGATGCGCCACGATCTGGCCCGCGAGCTCACCGAGGCACCGACGCACCAGTTCCTGGCCACCGGGGACGCAGCAAGTTTTGAGGTTTTGGCCCGCCGTTTCCTGGGCCCCGAAGTTTTGGCGGTTGAGCAGGTTGACCATGTCGCCGCCCACTATCCGACCGGCTCCATCGCGATGATCACCCCGCAGATGGTTGCCCTTTCGAAAGCGAGTGTGTCATGAAGCTGACGATCATTGGCTGTACCGGATCATTCCCCGGCCCGGGATCGCCCGCCTCCTGCTATCTTGTCAGTGCGTTCGACGGTGAACGTGACTGGAAGATCCTGCTGGATTTGGGTTCCGGGGCACTTGGCGTGCTCCAGCGCTACACGGACATCAAGGACCTGGATGCGATTTTCATTTCGCACCTGCACCCTGACCACTGCATGGATTTGTGCGGCATGCACGTTGCCATCCGCTGGGATCCCAACGGCTGGAACCGCGAGCGGATGCTGGTCCACGGTCCGGCAGCCACCGCGGACCGCATGGCCACCGCCTACGGCCTGCCGCTGGAGGAGGGCATGCACCCGGACTACGACTTCCAGCACTGGAAAGCCCACGAACCGGTGAAGATCGGCCCGTTCTCCATCACCCCGTACCCGGTGCTGCACCCCATTGAGGAGTCCTACGCGTTGCGCGTGGAGGCCACCGAGCCGATGGCCGACGGAACCATGCGCACCTCGGTGCTCACCTACTCCGGCGACACCGATTCCTGTCCCGGATTGATCGAGGCAGCCCAGGGTGCTGACATGTTCCTCTGCGAGGCAGCCTTCGAAGAGGGCCGCGACGACGAGATCAAGGGTGTGCACCTGACCGGCCGCCGTGCCGGCCAGGCCGCCAAGGAAGCCGGCGCCGAACGCCTGCTGCTGACCCACATCCCCGTCTGGACGGACATCAACACGGTGGTCAATGAGGCCAAGGAAGTTTATTCCGGCGGCATTGCCGTCGCGGTTTCCGGTGTCACCTACGGTGTCTGGTCGGGTTCCCAGCTGGGCACCCCCAAGGCCATGCCGACGGCCCCGGTATCGCTGGTCCGCTCCGGAAAGAACCGCGAGTGGCCCGGCGTGGGCCCGATCAAGAAAAAATAACAAGTCTTTTTCGAAGGCGCACCCTGGGATTTCGCCGATTTGGCGGGTTCCCAGGGTGCGTTTCCGTGTTTGCGGGTAGGCCGGAGGTGGATACAACTCTCTTGCGATATCCTGTTCTGAATTGTTTCTGATCCGACTGGGGAATCGACCGATGCCAACAAGAATTCTCCGAACGCTCATGAGCCTGCTCACCGCGGCGGTCCTGGGGCTTCTCATGCCGCTTTCAGCGTCCGCTGCGGCGCAAAGCATCGCACTGGGCCCGGAGCTGCTCGGCGCCACGCGACTGGGTACTGACACCGCGATCTTCCCGGATGCTTCCCGGGCGATCGAAATCAGGGCCGCCGACCCGGACGGGATGTTGTCGGTCGACCTGCTGATCCGCTGGGACGACGATACCGAAGACACCGGAGCAACCAGGGCTCAACCGCTCGTGGCCACATATGACGAGGTCGACGAGGTGTGGCATACGGAGGAAGGCGGTGGCATGGACGCCAACGAGCGTCCCAAGCGCTGGTCGGTCACGAATATCCAGCTGGTCGACAGGCTCCACAACATCACACTTATCACCGACCGCAGGGTGCTGGATCCGCTGGGGTTCACCTTTGAAAACCCCTCGTACGATGCAGTGCCGCCGGTTTTGGACTCCGTCACCGTTGACCCGAAAATAGCTGTGCCGGGCGAAGACGTCCGGGTAACGCTCCGCGTGAAGGACGCCAACAAACCTGTCGAGGCAAACTACATACTCACGGATAGAACGGGCAGCCCGGACCAGATTGGTCCTCCGAGCATGATCAAGCGGGAAGTTGTTGACGAGGGAAACGGGATCACTGCATTCACGGATACCTTCATAACAAATGACGCGACGGCCTATGGAAGGTATTCGTTGGACAATGTGGTCCTGATCGACAAATATCATAATTATGAAGTGGCCACCACCGATGCCGCGGTTACGATTGATGATCCGGAACATCCGGTGGGAGCGAGCAACGTCAGTGGGACGATGCGGGTGGGAAACACCCTCACCGCAAATGCCAACTGGCCAGGTGCCATCATGGATTACCGGTGGACTTTCGGCTATCAGCGGGAGCCCCTGGCCAATGGCCCAAAGGTCGATCTGACTTGGGATTACCAACCTCCTGAGCTGGGCCTTCAGGTAACAGGGAAATGGCCCGACGGAACCGTTCGGACCAGGCACACAACCCTCGACGCGGTCGGTAAGGGAAAACTGGCCATCAATTCGGTGTCGATCACAGGTAATCGCACGGTGGGATCAATACTTAGTGCCACCCACCCGCTGGTTGTACCGGCCAAACACCAAATCGCCAGCGATATTCGCTATGCCTATGTCTGGTTCCGAGATGGTAAACCCATTCTTGGCGCCCCCCAGCAAAAAACCTACAAGTCCACCGTCGAAGACATTGACCGCAAGATCACTGTGAGACTATTTGTCCGCGCCGATGCATATGATGGCGTGGAATTGGTTTCTGTGCCATTCGGGGTTGTTGGCGTCTTGAAAGCCCCTCTGCCAACCATCACAGGGGCGGCCGGCATCGGCAGCACGTTCACCGCCAACCCGGGAAGCTGGACCGATGGAACAAAACTGAGTTACCAGTGGCTGCGCAATGGCAAGCCCATAGCCAAGGCGACCACTAAAGAGTATGCCTCGAGTAAGGCAGATCTGAACCAGGTCCTGCAAGTGCGCGTGACCGGTTCAAAGCCCGGCTACACCAGCGTGGTGAAAACATCTGCATCCAAGCGCCCGGTCACTGGGAAATTCACTGGCGTCCGCACCCCCGTTATCAGTGGAACAGCAAGGGTCGGTTCAAAAATCGGTGTTACGGTGCCAAGCCCTTGGGTTCCGGCTGACGCACTCAAATACCAATGGCTGCGCAACGGCAAACCCATCAAGGGCGCCACGGCCAAGACCTATACGACAGTGGCTGCAGACCTGAAGCAGAAAGTCAGCGTCAAGGTCACCGCCTCGAAGACCGGATACACCACTGTGGCACGCACCTCGTCCACGAAAACCATTGGCTATGGCATTCTGAAGGAAGGCACGCTGCGCTACGTCGGGAGCAAAAAGGTCGGCACCACGGTGAAGGTGCAGCCTGTTGGTTGGGGCGCCGGTAATACATACAGTTACCAGTGGAAGCGCGACGGAAACAAGATCAAGGGCGCTACCAAGAGTGCGTACAAACTGCAGCGGGCCGACCGCGGCCGGGCCATTTCCGCGACCATGACGGTTAAGCGGAGCGGCTTCATAACCATCATCATGGGTGACGGGACCTTCGCGCCCCGATAGGCGGATCCCCATAGCAAAAGGCGCGTGTCGGGAGCACTAGACTTGAAGCCATGACTTCAGCATCGACTTCAGCAGTAGTGCGCGCCGATGGGCGCGCGGTGGACCAACTCCGCGAGATCACCATCACCCGTGGTTGGTCCAAGCAGGCCGAGGGCTCGGCCCTCATCGAATTCGGCAACACCAAGGTGCTGTGCACCGCCTCCTTCACCGCCGGGGTTCCGCGCTGGCTCAAGGGGCAGGGCACAGGTTGGGTCACCGCCGAATACGCGATGTTGCCGCGCGCCACCAACACCCGCAACGGCCGCGAATCGGTCAAGGGCAAGATCGGCGGCCGCACCCACGAGATCTCCCGCCTGATCGGCCGCTCGCTGCGCGCCGTGATCGACACCAAGGCACTGGGCGAAAACACCATCGTGCTGGACTGCGACGTGCTGCAGGCCGACGGCGGAACCCGCACCGCGGCAATCACCGGCGCCTACGTGGCACTGGCCGAGGCCATCGAGTGGGCCAAGGCCAGCAACCTGGTCAAGAAGAACGCCACGGTGCTCACCGACTCGGTCTCCGCGATCTCCGTGGGCATCATCGCCGGCACCCCGATGCTTGACCTGCCGTACGTTGAGGACGTTGACGCCGAGACCGACATGAACGTAGTGGTCACCGGCGGTGGCGACTTCGTCGAGGTGCAGGGCACCGCCGAGGGCGCACCGTTCAAGCGCGCCGAACTCGATGCGCTGCTGGACCTGGCGCTCGTGGGCACCACCGAGCTGGCCCGCATCCAGCGTGAAACCCTGGGCCAAGGCGCATGAGCGTAGGCCCCCGTTTGGTGCTTGCCACGCATAACAAGGGCAAGTTGCGAGAGTTGCGCGAGCTGCTGCGCGGCCAGGTCCCCGGGTTGGACGTCGACACCCAGGTGGTTGACGCCTCCGCCGTCGGTGCCCCCGATGTTGTCGAGGACCAGGTCACCTTCCAGGGCAACGCGCTGCTCAAGGCGCGCGCCGTCACCGCGGCCACCGGCCTGATCGCCATTGCCGATGACTCGGGGCTGGCAGTCGACGTACTCGGCGGCTCACCCGGTATCTTCTCGGCCCGTTGGGCCGGACGCCACGGCGATGACCAGGCGAATATCGACCTGCTGTTGGCGCAGCTGGGGGATATCTCCGACGAGCACCGCGGTGCCTCGTTCATCTGCGCCGCGGCGCTGGCAACCCCCGAGGGGTTCGTCGCAGTGGAGCTCGGGCACCTGCCCGGCACGCTGTTGCGCGAACGCCGCGGCAACGGCGGTTTTGGCTACGATCCGATCCTGCAGCCCGAGGGCTACGAGATTTCCGTCGCGGAGCTCAGCAGCGAGGAAAAGAACGCCATCAGCCACCGCGGGCGTGCCTTCCGCGGGCTGCTGCCGCAGATCGTCAAGGCGCTGGCAGAGCAAGAGGGCAAGTAGGCATCGCGTAGATTGCGTCGCCGCTTTGGCGAGAGTCGATCGAGGGGCGGTTCGTTTTCGGTGTAAAACCGGAACGGGCCGCCCCTTGTGCTTCGGCGGGTCCGGGGCCTTCCGCCGGCTGCCGGCGACAGCGAATAGAGTGGATACCAGAGCCACCCACAAGGAACGGAAATTGACGTGGATATTTTTATCAAGGGACCATCAAAGCGTGATGTCGCGGGCATGAAGGCCGCTTTCGCGCAGGTTCAGGACAAAGAGGTGGTTTCCGTCCTGTTCAAGAACGCCCGTTACGGCAATTTCTTGGTCACCGGAGCCGCCCACCTGACGGTGCTCGATGATTTGATGGTCGGCGGGCTGAACGCCGCGGCCGCAGCGAAGGAAACCAAATCTGCCGACGGAACGCCGTTGCGACAGCGCCAGCCGGATACCGAAGTGCGCGCCTTCCCGGCGGAGTTCGAGGGGGAGTTCACCCCGACCCCGCTGACCGCAGAGAGCATTGGCCACGGTGATTTGGTGGTTGCCGCCTTCGCCCAGGAACCCTATGGCGATTTCGTGATCACCGGCGTGGTCACCGCCGCCGAGAACGATGACGACTACCTCATGGTCGGGCCGTGGATCCTGTACACCGGCAAGGAAGCAGCACCGCGCCTGAGCGGTGTCCAGCTGGTGGCAGCTGCCGGGGACCACCAGGCCCCGGTTCCGCCGCGTCGTGGACACGTGGAATTCAAGGAATAACCTGCCTCGCTTTTCGCTAGCTGAACCATGAGCGACCCCTGCACTTCCTTTCAGATTCTGAACGGGCATGCAGGGGTCGTTCGTGCTTGGCCGGCCCCCGCATGGCGTCTGAACTGTAGTTTGCTTGACCCTGGAACGGGCAAACGGTAAACATTGGGCATCGGACATCGCGGGGAGACGGGACAGCATGAAGAAGTTTTCACTCACTGCCATTGCGCGGACGCATCTGCGGACGGCGGCGGCGGTTTCCAGCGGTCGCAGTGCCAGCACCGTTTTTGGCGGGCACGAACATACGCTGCGCCAGACGGTCATCGGCTTGGCGGCCGGCACCGAGCTCAAGGAACATCTCAATCCCGGCGAAGCCACGGTGTTGGTGCTCAGTGGCCGGATTCGGCTGAGCTCGGGGGAGAACCAGTGGGAAGGGCGGACCGGGGACCTGCTGGTTCTGCCCTCCGATACTTCACAAATCACGGCACTTGAGGAGTCGGCAGTATTGCTGACGGTGGCCAAGACCGACAGGCCCGGCTCTGACTCCACGGCATAAGCCCTTACACCGGCAGGCTCGGCGACGCCCCGGTGGCTATTTCTTGCCTTTGCGGGGCCCACCGGATGTTCCGGTGATCCCGTGCGGGTCAAACACGCTGTCGCTCAACGGTGCATAGGCGTAGAGGGGGCCGTCCTTCAAAATTTCCTGCATGTCGCGGGCCGCGCGCAGCTTCGCTTCCACCAGGTCGTCAAAGCACGTGGCCGCGGCCGGATTGGCTGCAGTACCGGGGCACTGGAACAGTACTCGGTGATTCAGGCTCTTGGCACCGAGATATTCGATGATGTGACCGGAGCCGATCTCCGTGGAGATCAGCTCGGCCAGATGAATGCCCTCACGCGTAAACTTTGCTTCCAGGCCCCTCGAACGAAAAACGTAGTTGCGGTTCAATGAGTCGTAGAACAACTGTTCCCAAGCCTGCAGTTCAACAACGAGCCCGGTGCTCAACCCGGTATCTCCGTAGTCGATCGGCCCATCGAGCCACAGCACGGTGTCTGCGTAGTCGGGAAACATGCGGATGATCTCTGGCACCCGGGCGCTTGCAGGCTTCATGTTCCGATCCTATGTGTACCGACCGTGAGGTGTTCGCCACATCACGGCGGTCATCACAGTAAATTTTCGGGTAGGTAAGGAAGACTGAAAGGTGATGACGACTTTGATAGCGCTACAGGCCGCCACCGCCGCTTCTTCCGGCGATAGCCTGATCACCCGATTTGCCGACTGGGCCGTGGGCCTGATGGAAGTCGTCGGTGCCCCCGGCGCCGCACTGGCCATCGCCCTGGAAAACCTCTTCCCCCCGCTGCCCTCGGAAGTGATCTTGCCGCTGGCCGGATTCACCGCCAGCCGCGGATCCTTCACGCTTTTCGAGGCGCTGCTGTGGACAACGATCGGCTCGATTTTCGGTGCCTATGCGCTCTACTGGGTGGGGCGCGCCCTGGGCCGGGAGCGCACCCGCAAGATCTTCGGTTGGTTGCCGCTGGTGGACCTCGATGACGTTGACAAGGTCGAGGGCTGGTTTGACCGCAACGGTTCCAAGGCGGTGTTCTTTGGCCGCATGATCCCGATTTTCCGTTCGTTGATTTCGATCCCGGCGGGTATCACCAAGATGAACCAGGGCAAGTTCTTGGCCTTGACCGCGGCCGGATCACTGATCTGGAACTCGATCTTCGTGCTTGCCGGTTTCTACCTGGGTGAAAACTGGCACATTGTCGAAACCTACGCCGATGTCTTCCAGAAGATCGTTATCGTGGCTGTCATCGCATTGCTTGCCCTGTGGTTGGTGTTGAAGGTTCGCAAGCGTAAGTCCCGCGCGAACAAGCCGGTGCTGGAAAGCGAAGCCACCGACTAGAGGCAACACGCCTCCAGGTTTCCTGGAACCCGGTCGCAGTGATTCCCGCCAGCAATGGAGTCCGGGAATTTGCCGTGACCGGGTTTTTAGTTTCCGCAAACCAGTGGGGGTTATCTGCAAGGTGAATCGGTAAGTCAGTGCGACTCGATCTCCAGCACATGAACCATTACTTGCACCAAAAAAAGAGGCATGGCGCAAGCCCCGGCCCCAAAAACTGGGTATTGTTTTTTCGGGCCGCCAATCACACCAGCTCTTTTCTCACAGAGCAACGAAAGAACACGATGCCATCATTTACCAGATTCACCCTGCCGGCGGTCGCCACCGCTGCGGCCTTGGTCCTCACCGGCTGCGGCAGCTCGGGCTTTGAGTCCGCAGCCCAGCCCGAGGACACCGTCTACTGCGTCGACAAGGACAACGTGGTCGTCGATGAGGCACAGTGCGAGGCCGAAGCCAACGCAAACGGCGGCAACACGCACCATTCCGCTGGAAGCTCCCTGCTGCTGTGGTACATGGTCGGTCGGTTTGCCTCCGGCCAGCGCCCCGGTGCCAAGCTCGACCCGGCCTTTTCCAACCACCGTGTCCAGACCAACGACTCCGCCGGGCGTAGTGCCGCAGGCCTGAGCCCGACTGGAGCGGTGAAGAACGGCCAGAGCGCAGGCTTCGGCAAGTCCGGAACCACCAGCAAATCAGGATCGACCCCAGGCAAATCTGGCAAACCCGGCGGCTTCGGCGGCAGTTCCGGAACGGGAGGCTAAGGCCCATGAAACGCATGATGACCACTGCGCGCGAAAACTATCTCGAAAAGGTCCACGCCACAGGCCTGGTCTACACCCACGAGAAGCAGTCCGGCCCCAACCCGGAGCTCTACCGCTACTGGCGCGATGACGCCTACTACCAGTTCTCATTGGCCGAGATCCAAACCCTTGAAGATGCAGCCAAGGCCGTCTTTGACATGTTCGAGGAGGCCGGCGATTGGCTGCTCTCCCCGGAGGGAGCCGTGGACCTGACCCGGTTTGGCATCCCGGCCCCGATGATGCGCTCGGTCATCGAAAGCTGGAACGAAGAGCCTGCCTGCGGAAGCATCTATGGCCGCTTTGACTTCCGCTTCGGTGGGCTCGACCACGCGGATCCGCAGATGCGGGTGCCGGTGCTCTACGAGTTCAATGCCGACACTCCGACGTCGCTGGTTGAATCGCTGACCCAATGGCAGTGGTTCGAAGACAACTCACACCTGGGTCAGACTCAGTTCACCAACTTGTATGAGGACCTGGTGGCGGCCTGGCGCCGGAACATCGAACTGGTCACCACCAAGATCGGCCATGAACCCGTGGTCTATTTTGCCTGCAGCAACCAGGACCCCAGCCACGAGGACGAGATGAACACGCTCGTACTACGCGACACTTGTGCGGCCGCCGGCTACCGGACCGAGACCATTTACATCGAGAACCTGTCGCTCGATGCCGATGGCCACTATTGCGCCGGCGAATCAGGCGAACGCATTGAGGTCATCTTCAAGCTCTACCCGTGGGAGCACATGGTCCACGAGCCCCAAGCCCAGGCCCTCTTCGATGACCTGCAACGCTGCGGCTTCAACGGTGCGCCCTACGCCGGGGGCACCATCTGGATTGAACCGCCGTACAAGATGCTGTGGAGCAACAAGGCGATTCTGCCGGTGCTCTGGAAGCTCTTTGGCAACGACCCTGCCCGGGCGCAGTACTTGATCCCGGCATGGTTCGAAGACCAGGCCCCGTACCTGGAGTTGCCCCAGGGCTACGTCCGCAAACCCCTGCTCAGCCGCGAGGGCGCCGATATCACCATCACCATGCCCAGTGGGGAGATGACCCACGGGGAGCTCCAAGGCTACGGCGAAGAGGGCTTCATTATTCAAGGCCTTGCCCTGCCACCGACGTTCCGTCGAGATGATGAGAACACAGATGTCAGTACGGTGCTCGGCATCTGGATGGTCGACGGCGAACCCTCGGGGTTGGCTATCCGGGAAAGCGGCGGTCCCATCACCGACAACTTTGCGAACTTCATTCCGCACGTTGTCGGGCACTAGCTACGCGGGAATTTTTACAATCTGCGCCACCCGAACAAAACAAGCAGCGGGCGATGCCTTCCCGGGCGCAGTGACCCGCAATTGCAGTGGTGTCAATTAGGGCAGTGCCAACCAGGACCTCAGCTCCCTAGCCTCGCCAGACCCGATTCGAGACGATCCTTCGCTGGTGGGGGAGTCGCCGGAGGCGGCGCCCGCTGGCGCCTGAACGGTAAGTCCCCGAGCTGCCCGCGTCGATGTGTGGGCGCGGCGCGGCGAGTTGGCCGGGGGGGGTCTCACTATTGCTACGGTGAGAACCCCTAGGCCAACCCGCATTTACCCGAGGAAGCACTAGTGAAGTTCACTTTAGATGTTGTGATTCAGGCGCCGCTGGAACATGTGCTGAGCCTGCTGGCTGATCCCGAACATGCTAAGCACTGGCAACCCGAGGTGCAACGCATCGAATGGCTATCGGGTGTCCCGGGCGCCGCTGGATCCACCTGCAGGCACCACCTGCTGTTGCCCAACGGACGGCGGGTGAGCGCCGATGAGACCTTCCTGCGTCGGGACCCCGATGGAACCGAGGAATCGGTGGGTCTGGCCAACGGCATCGAATTCCGAATGCTCGCCCGCGCGCTGCCCATCGAGCAGGGTCAGGTTCGCTGGGTGGTTGAGCATAATCTGCGCATGCATCCGATTCGGGCCGCTGTGGCCTTTCTCCTTGGTCCGGTGATTCGACGGCAGTCTCAGACGCAGCTGAACCGTTTTGCCACGTGGGTCGAAGCAACTTACAAGGCATCCAGCGGAGCCTAGCCCAGCCATTTCATGAAGTGTCGGCAGGTCGCTGATTCCGTATTTTGGTGCGGGGTTGGCGGTTGTGCTGGTTTTGGGGATGCTGAGTCTAACCACTTGCTGGCTGTTGGAACCGGATTCCACGTTCCGGGTCGGCAAACCAGGCTGCTGCTGCCAAACACGGCACCGGAGGCGACGTTGGCCGTGGAGTTATTCGAGAGTATCAAGGACCTGCAGCACCGTTTCAAGGACCGCGTCTTGGTCAACTAATCAGGTGCACCAGCTCATCCGCCCTCGTCAAAATCACTTACGCGGAACATCCGTACCAGGTAGGCATATTTGCCATCGTGTGCGCTTGTGGGTCACCGACATGCCTGAATTTCCTCGGGAAAACCCTTGACTGTGAACTCCGGACGACTATGGTTAGTTACATGAGTAATGGACCACTGAACCAACCAAGTGATTCGTGTGAAAGAACCACAGGAGATGGCGCCAGTGAGCATGATCGATGATTCCCGGCCGATCTTCCTGCAAATCGCGGAACTGATCGAAAACGACATCGTCTCGGGGACAATCGGCGAGGAATCGCAGGTTCCCTCCACCAACGAATTCGCGGCCTACTACCGCATCAACCCAGCCACCGCCGCCAAGGGAATCAACCTCCTGGTCGAACGTGGAATCCTGCACAAGAAACGGGGAATCGGAATGTTCGTTTCAACCGGAGCCCGGGCGCAACTACTTCAAACCCGCCGCAAGGACTTCCAAACCCAATACATCGCGCCGCTGGCCCGCGAAGCACAGAAACTCGGCATCGGAGCGGATGAACTCAACGCCATGATCAAGCAATCACTTATCTCGGAACTCACCGAAGGAAGTGGCATACGATGAACGACACCCAAGCACCGGCCATCGAGCTTCGCAACCTCACCAAGTCCTACAAGGACCTCAACGCACTGGATGACATCTCGCTGAGTCTCGAGCCTGGACGGATCTACGGATTGCTCGGGCGAAACGGCGCCGGCAAGACCACCTTGATGACCATGCTGACCGGACAGGGATATCCAACCAGCGGAGAAGCCCTGATCTTCGGGGCCAACCCGTTTGAACATGACCAGACCCTGGCACGCATCTGTTTTATCCGTGAGTCCCAAAAGTACCCGGATGACTTCAGCCCCCTGCAGGCCTTCAAGGCCGCCGCCTTGTTCTTCGCCAACTGGGACCAGGACCTGGCAGACAGCCTGGCCAAGGACTTCGCCCTGCCCCTGAAACGGCGGATCAAGAAACTCTCCCGCGGACAACTCTCCGCGGTGGGTGTCATCATCGGCATGGCGGCCCGGGCTGAGATCACCTTCTTCGACGAACCCTATCTGGGGCTCGACGCCGTGGCCCGGCAGATCTTCTACGACCGCCTGGTCGAAGACTTCGCGCACCACCCCCGCACCATCGTGCTCTCATCCCACCTGATCGACGAGATCGCAAACCTGCTCGAACACGTGGTGGTCATCGACAAGGGCCGGATCATGCTCAACGAAGATGCCGAGTCCCTGCGCGGTTCTGCCGTGGCCGTCACCGGCAACGCTGAAAAGGTCGAGGGATTCATCAACGGTTACGAGGTGCTGCATCGTGACTCGCTCGGCTCACTCGCCTCGGTCACCATCAAGGCGCGGCTCACCGCCACCCAACAGGAGATGGCAGCAGAACTGGGCCTCGAACTTTCCCCGGTTCCGCTGCAGCAATTGGTGGTTCGCACCACCCTGGCCGCACAATCCCGGGAAGAACTGACAGAAAGCCAAGAGGCCCTGAAATGAGTCGCGTCATGAACGTCGCCCGCATGCAACTGATCAACAAATGGACCTTCCTGGGTATCCCGATGGTGATCCTGGTTGGATCCACGGCACTGACCATTGCGATTTGGGCAATGATCCCCAAAGGCGGAATACTCGTCTCGGGATCCAGCCAAGCCGTCGTGTGGTACTTTTTGGCCCTCGGGATCCAATCTCTGACCCTCACCTTCCCGTTCTCCCAAGCCATGAGCGTTTCGCGGAAGACCTTCTACCTCGGAACCCTGGGACTGTTCGCCACGATCGCGCTTGCCTATGCGGTGCTTTACTACGTGCTTGGCCTCATCGAGACGGCCACCGGCGGGTGGGGCATGGGCGGCCAACTCTTCGCGCTGGGCTGGATCTCGGAGAACAATGCGGGCGTCCAGATCCTGTTTTACTTCGTGATCATGGTGCTGCTGTTCATGATCGGATTCTGGTGCGCCACCATCTACCTGCGCTGGAAGGCCACCGGAATGCTGGTCCTCGGGATCGGCGTTGCCCTGCTGACGCTGGCGTGGGTCGGGCTGATGAGCATGAACCACTGGTGGATCCCGTTCTGGACCTGGGTTGGCAGTGCCACGGTGCTGGGCCTGGCCCTGAGCCTGGGGGTGCTGTGTGTGTTGCTGGCCGGCGGTTCCTACCTGACGCTCCGGCGGGCCACCGCATAGCAGCTGCGCCCGGAAACGGCTGCCAAGAAACTGCGGCCAAGAAAAACTGCCATCGGCTCCCTGGTCCCACCGGACGGGGGAGCCGATGGCAGTGTCACGGGACGGTGCCAAGGATGCCAGGCACTGTCATTCCGGACACATCCCGGCATCCCGGTTCAAGAAATGGGGGATGGCGACGGTATCGTGTCAAGCGTGGCTTTGGACTTTACTTCGATCGACTTTGAGACGGCAAACGGATTCCGCGGCTCTGCCTGCAGCGTGGGCCTGAGCAAGGTACGCAACGGAATCATCGTCGAGGAAGTGTCCTGGCTGATGCGACCGCCCGCGGGATTCGACCACTTTGATGCGCGCAACACGATGATCCACCACATCACCGCCGACATGGTTAAGGATGCCCCGCGCTTCGGGGAACTGTTCACGCCCATGGCCAACTTCATCGGCGATGACACACTCGTGGCACACAACGCAGCCTTCGACCTCGGCGTGATCCGCTCCGCCCTTGAGGTTTCCGAGCTTTCCGGCCCCGCCTACGACTATGCGTGCACCGTGAAGATGGCCCGCAAGACCTACCAGCTCTCCTCCTACTCCCTGCCCTTCGTGGCCGAGGAAGCCGGCTCGCCGATGGTGAACCACCACGACGCGCTCGCCGACGCGCACGCGTGCGCGGCCATCATGGTCGACATCGCGCGGATCCAGGAAGCCGATTCGGTGGCCCTCGCGGCAGCAAACCTGAGCGTCAAGATGGGTTTTGCCCCTGCCTACGCGCCGGGCCAGGAGCTCTCCAAGGCAACCCGCGACGCCCAGGGCTGGGCGACACGCGGCAACGACGTGCCGGTGCAGCCGGACTGGGCAGCCTGGCCGCAGGAGGGCGAAAACCCCGAACCGAACCTGGACGCAGACTCCTCCCACCCGCTGTATGGCGAAACCGTGGTCTTCACCGGAAACCTCGGCATCAACCGCCAGGTGGCCAAGGACCGTGCCGCCGAACGCGGTGCCACCACCGCCAGCCGGGTCACCAAGGCCACCACCGTGTTGGTGGTGGGCGACGGCTTTGTCCCGGAGGACCTCTCAAACGGCAGGCTGACCGGCAAGGCCAAGCGTGTGCTGCGACTCCAGGAAGCCGGACAGCGCGTGGCCATCCTGGCCGAGGGCGAATTCCTGCAGCTGGTCGACGGCTTCAGCGCGCTCTAGGCGCAGCATTTTCCGCAGGGTACTACTTCTTCCCGGCCCGCACCTCGCGCAGCGCACCGAACCCCTCGCGGGCCAACTGCCCCATGGAAGCTTCGGGCAAGAACGCCCGGGTCAATCCGGCCGCAATGCGCGGCAAATCGCTCTCATCCCGGTACACCAGGTACATCGGGGCGATCCTCGGGTTGAACTTCGCCTTGAACGCATGCAACGAGCCGAATCCATAGAGCGGTTCCAGGGCCCGGGACAGTGAAGTCAGCACCCGATCCACCGGTTCCTGCTCGGCCGAATGGCCGGTGCGGGCCAGCGGCGCCCCGGAGAGCGAGGCGAAACGGGCGCCGGAGGCCGCAAAGTGTTTCAGCGAGGAACCTATCAGGAACTCCATGACCGGCCCGAACCCGTCATCGCGCCGGCGCATCAAATCCAAGGTCCAGCCGGTGATCGCACCGCCCGCGGCATAAACCGGCAACCAGCTCAGGAATCCCTGGATGTCCCCGGCGGCGTTCTCGGCCAGCGCGAGCTTCACCTGCGGGTCGGCCGCCTCCTCAAGGGTGCCGAGCGTGAAACGGATCTGCGGCAGCGACTTGTCCCCGACCCAGGCCTTGGAGATCTCCTCCAGCTGACGGAGCGATTTCGCCGGCTCGTCGATCAGCATGCTCATCCTGAAGGTGACCTCCTCCCGCGTCGCTCGGTTGATCGCGGTGCGGATGTCTTGCCACTTCTTGCCGGTGAATTCAAGGCCCTGCACATCCACGATGGTGTCCTCGGCGATCTGCATGGCACGCCAATGATCCGGTGGCGAATCCAGCGGGGCGCTGGTGGAGAAGAAGAACGGGATCAGCCCCGCACGCTCGGCAGCACCGGCGAATGCGTGCATGGCGGCATCCCTGTCGCCGGCCGGGCCTATCGGTTCGGCCAAGCCAATCGCGCACCCGGCATGGACCTGGTAGGTGAGAACCGAACCGCCATGGGTGGAAAAGTGCTGGTTCCCGTTCCAGGTGCTCATCCAGGACAGGGTTCCGCCGCCGTATTGCTGCAATTGGGCCAGTAGCCGGCCCCCGCCCACCGCCGGATGCCCCGACGCAGCCGGCAGGTGGCGGGTTTTCCGCACGCCGAAGGCCCGCCAGCACACCACCAGGTAGGCCAGCAGCAACACCCAGAGCCCGGCCAGCGCCGCGGCCAACGAGGCAATCCCGGCCCCGTGGTGAAGCTGCGGGCCCACCGTGACAATGAGCGTGATCCCCAGGACCCCGCGCAGGACGTTGAGCACCGCCAGCACCAGGGCGGCAATCCACGCGATCCTGCGTCCCGAACGCAGCCCGCGGGCCAAGACCAGTGCAAGTGCCGCGTCAAAGAGTACCGCAAAGCGGCCGCCGCCGGCCTGGGTGGGGCCAAAGGGCCCGTTGGTGGGGATGATGATGGTCAGGATCTGGATGGCCACCAGGGAGAGCAGGCCCAGCCAGGCCATGAATCGTTGCTCGCGCAGGTTCGGTTTGGAAAAGCTGCGGAATTTCCAGGCCAGCACCGCGGCGATGGCCGCAGCATGTTCAAGGTCGCTGATTTCCCCGAAGAGGGTCACCCCGATGAGCGCGTAGCTGGCCAACACCACCTGCCAACGCAGTCTCCACGGCTGGCGCAGTGAGCAGACGGCAAGGGTCAGGCACGCATAGAGCCCGCCGGTGGGACCGGAATCCAGGTCGTTGGCCAACGCATCGATCCAGCTGGAACCCAGCCCGCGGAAGAGCAGCAGCACGGCGGCCACCACGGCCAGGGAAACAAATTGCCCGATGAAGAACGTCAAGGCGGCGGTCTTGGTGCCGCGCCTGGTTTCCAGCCAGCCCACGCCCAGCGGGAGCAGCACCGCCACGGACAGGTACGCGAGGGGTTCACCGAGGATGAAGGTGCCGGTGATGGCAGTGAACCAGTCGCCGTTGCTGAAGGCCGGCAGCCCGTAGGCAAGGTCGGAGAACCACCTGTTGTGGTCCACCTGCCGGAACAGCGAGCCGCTGATCACGCCCCCCAGCAGGATCAGCACACCCAGCATCAGCGTGAACGGTGTCTTGACGGCGGTGGAGCGGGTGGCGGCCAGTGCCTTGGTCCAGGTCCCACGCAACTTCCCCGGCGCGGTAGCGAGTATGCCGGGGGATTCGTTGTCACTCATCAAAATCGCTCACAGAATATCGCTCATCGGTAGCCTGTTCTTCCTGGTTGACGGGAACCTGCGTCTGCGGACCCGACCCGTGGGCCCCACGCAAAAGGCACCCGGTGCGCGGCTTAAGCTGCCGCGTCCCGGATGCCCCCTTGCGCTTCATGGAACTAGCTTCCCACGGTCAGCTTGACCCAACGTTCATGCATGTCATCAAGGATCGGGTCCATGGCCGAGGCCGGACGGTGCGAGACCGCGTCGGTGCCAAGCACCGCTGCCATCAGCGCGCAGGCGAATGAGGCTGTCTCGATATCCGGTTCCTCACCAAGCAATTCAAAGAGCGCATCATATGCAGTGTGCGCATCAGCATGGGCCAGGGCCTCCGTGGCGAAAGCAACTGCGGTGCCCAACGCCTCGCCGGCGGCACCTTCAAGGCCTTCAACGAGTTCGGCCCAGCGCGGGGCAGCCGCCGAACCGCGCTCCAGCGCCGCACGAACCACCAGCGCCGCCCGTCCGGCCGCCTGGTGGGCCAGCGGGGAACCATGGGTCAGCGCCGCGGCATCGGTCGCAAGCTTCTGTGTGGTTGCCTCATCCACGCGCGGCAACAGGGCCATGAAGGCTGCCCGGCTGAGCACGCCGGTGGTGTCGGCTTCGGGGAACAGCGGGCGCCCGATGGAGGCCATATCGGATTCTGCAAGCGCCAGGCGGTGCTGGGCATCACCTGCGGCAAAGACCTCGGCCCCCTCGAAGGACGCGTCGATCCAACGCGGTTGCGGCACCGGGGCGCCCTCCGGGAAGGCGCCGGCGACCAGCTTGTACCAGCGCAACCCCGCAAGCCACATGCAGGCCGCCTCATCGGAGGCAACGCCGTCGTTGGCCCATTCCAGGGCCTCAAGCAGCCCGTCGAGCAGGAAGAGGGACAGCGTCTCGCTCTCGCCCGGTTCCTCGCCGTCGCGGGCATGGGTGGCACCGTCCACGGCGGCCAGCAGCACACCAAAGACACGGTCGGAAAAATCAGCGGGAATCGCGTACGGATCGGTTGAATCACTCACCCCTCCAGTCTATTGGGTGTGAACAGGGTGCCGCGTCGGTTTCCAAAGGGTGGCGGCCCCTCGCTAGGGTGGAACCCATGCGAATCTTGCACACTTCAGACTGGCACCTTGGCCGTTCCTTCCACGGGGCCTCCCTGCTGGATGCGCAGGAGGAATTCATCGACCGCCTGCTGGGGACCATTCAGACCGAGCACATCGAGGTGCTGCTGGTCTCCGGGGACGTGTATGACCGTGCGCTTCCCTCGGTTGACGCCGTGGCGCTCTTTGACCGGACCCTGGTGCGGCTGCGTGCAAGCGGCGTGCAGATGGTCTTCACCTCCGGAAACCACGATTCGGCACTGCGCCTGGGCTTCGGCTCGGCCCTGCTTGAATACGCGGGCCTGCACCTGCGGACCCGGCTCGCGGACCTTGACCGCCCGGTGATGCTGGAGGGCGATGGCTTCGCGCTCGCCGTCTACGGGCTGCCCTACCTTGAACCGCGCATGGTCGCCGAGTCCCTGGGCGTCAGCGAACCGGGGCATTCCCCGGTGGTCGCAGCGGCACTGGGCAAGGTCCGCACGGACCTTGCCGCCCGCACCGCAGCATCCGCGCTCCCGGTTCATTCGGTGGTGTTGGCGCATGTGTTTGCCGCCGGGGGAGCCGGCTGTGAATCCGAGCGCGAACTGAGCATCGGCGGGTTGGACATCGTCCCGACCTCCCACTTCAACGACTTCACCTACTCGGCGCTGGGCCACCTGCACGGGCGGCAGAAACTTGCCGAACACATCCGCTACTCAGGATCGCCGATCCCGTATTCATTCTCCGAAGCCGGGCACCACAAGGGCGCCTGGGTCCTGGAGGTCACGGCGGACGGGCTCGGCGAGGTCAAGACGGTCAACTGGCCGGCCAGCAAATCCCTGCGCATCCTGCGCGGCAAGATCGATGACCTGCTCACCGACAAGCAGTACGACGCGGCGCAGGACGCCTGGTGCCAGATCACGCTCACCGACAAGCACCGCCCGGCAGCCGCCATGGAACGGCTGCGCGGCAGGTTCCCTGACACCCTGGTGCTGAACTTCGACCCCGAGGGCAAGCCCGAGGAACAGCAGCACAGCTATGCCGACCGGCTCGCAGCCGCCACATCTCCCATGGAAGTGTGTTCGGGTTTCGTTGAACACGTGCGGCTTCGGCCGCTTAATACGGCCGAGGGCGATCTGCTCACCTCGGTCATTGCCCAGGTCCGCAGCGAAAAGGTTGAAAAATGAGGGTCCACTCGCTGGAAATCGAGGCCTTCGGGCCCTTCGCCAAGCGCGCCACCATCGACTTCGATGCGCTCTCCGAGGGCGGGATCTTCCTGCTCAACGGGGAAACCGGCGCCGGGAAGACCAGCGTTCTCGACGGCATTTGCTATGCCCTCTACGGTTCGCTGCCCGGGGTGCGGCAGGGCAGCAAGTCGCTGCGCAGCGACCATGCGGAGGCCTCGGTGGCCCCCGAAGTGATGTGTGAGTTTTCCACCGGTGGACGCCGCTTTGAGGTCACCCGTTCACCGGCCTGGGACCGGCCGTCCAAGCGCGGAAAGAGCGGAACGACCACGGCGCAGGCGCAAAGCCGGCTGCGTGAACTCGTCGATGGCACCTGGATCGAGAAATCCACCCGCAACGACGAGGTCGGCCACATCCTCTCCGGGATCCTGGGCCTGGACAAGGAACAATTCACCAAGGTCGCGATGCTGCCGCAGGGCGCCTTCGCCGCCTTCCTGCGCGCCAAGGACAAGGACCGCGAGGACCTGTTGCGTTCGCTCTTTGACACCAGCGAATACACGCTCACCGAAAAGGTGCTCACCGAACGCTTCGCGGCCGCCAAGGCCGAGGCCGAGGACGCCGAGCGGAACCAGCGGGTGACCGGCGACCAGCTCACCTCCGACGCCCTGGCCACCTTGTTCCCGGAACACGTCGAACTGCCCGGGGACCTGGCGGTGCTCCGCGATTCGGCTGAACTCGACGCACTGGGCGAGGCACTTGCCGGGCAGCTTGCCGGCAAACGGGCAGCGACCGCCGGGGAATTGCTGCTCGCCGACGGAGAATCGCACGCGGCACGGGCCGCCGAAAACTCGCTCACAGCACGTGTGGCCCGGCATGCCCAGCTCGCCGAGCTGCAGACCCTGCGCGCCGCCCACGAGGAACAAAGCACCAAGGCCGCGGAGCTGGCCGGGAAACTGGCGCTGGACACCGCCGCGGTGGCCCTCAAGGCCTACCACCAGCACCACGAGGATGCAGCGAAAACCAAGAGCGCCGCCGAGTCCACCTTGCAGGCAAGCGCTGCCGCGGCGTTGGAGCTTGGCGCCTCCGGTACGGGAGGGAAACCCGATGCCGGGGTTGGTGAACTCCTGGCTGCTTCCGCGGTACCGGGCGCGCAGATCGGGCTGGTGGCCAGGCTGGCGGAGCACGCCACGGAAACGGCAAGCAGTGCGCTTCAACAGGCAGCCGTCATCGAGGCCGCCTTGCCCGATGAGCAGGAACTTGCCTCGGGGCGCCTCGAACTGGACAAGCTGCTGGCTTCGCGCCAAACCCAGACCCTGGCGCAAGCCACGCGCGCGGAGGAAACCGCCGCGTTGAGCGCTGCCTTGCCGGCGCTTGAAGCTGCCTGCGCTTCATCGGAAAAGCTGGTCGCCTCCCTTCCGGCACTGCGCGATGCCCTCGCGCTGGCCAGTGAGCGTCGCAGCCAGGTCGCCGAATGCGCCAAGGCCCAACGCACCCAGCTGAAGGTCCACGGGGAATTCAACGACGCCAAGACCCACACGCTTTCCCTGCGCGAGGCCGTGTCCCGGCTGGTCTCGCTGCGCCTTGACCAATCGGCAGCCGCCTTGGCCACCCAATTGGTTGATGGCCAGGCCTGCTTGGTTTGCGGTTCGCCGGAGCACCCGGAGCCTGCGGTGCTGCCCACTGCCGAACTGGTCACTGCCCAGGACATCGACCGCGCCCAGGAGGCTGCGGCCGCCGCGGACCAGGCCGAACGCAAGGTTGCCGCGCGGCTGGAAAAGGCAAATACGGCACTGGCGTTGATCACCGACAAGATCGGCGAACTTGACCAGCCACAGGCTGATGCCGCGTTCGACGCGGCAACCCTCGCACTGCAGGAAGCCACCGAATCCGCCACTGCGGCCAGCGACGCCGCCACCGAGCTGGAGGAAGCCACCGGCAAGCTTGCAGTCCTCAGGACGGACACCGCCACCGCGGCAACAGCACTGGAGGTCACCGAAACCAAAATCGAGGCCATCACGGCGCGCATCGCCAAACTCACCGAGTCCCTCGGCGCGCTCAGTGCCGGCGGGCAAAGCCTCAAGCAACGCCACGCCCAGCTGCTCGCAGAAGCATCAAGCTGGCAGTCCCTGGCCGTTGCCGCTGGCGGATTGCTGAGTGCACATGATGCCGCGCTGGCCGCCTCCGCGCAATGGGAAGCAAAGCTCGCCGAGGCACATATCCCCGACACCGCCACCTGGTTGGGCCAGCTGTTGCCGGTGGCCGATCGCACCGCGCACCAGCGGTTTGTCGATGGCCATGCCGAACAGTCGGTGCGCATCCAGACGCTGGCGGCGGCCGCGGAAACGGAGCTCGCGCGCAGTGAAGCAGCTGCGGGCATCGGGGCCCCGGGACCCGAAGAGCTTCAGGCGGCGGCGGGCGCAGTGCGTGAAGCACTGGCGCGACGCGACGGCGTGCTGGCCCGGGATGCGGTGCTTGAAAGCTACACCGGACGCCTGGCCGCGACCAGGTCCAAGCTTGCAGCGCTCGCCAGTGAACAGGGGCCGGTGCTTGAACGGTACAACACCCTCAAATCGATGGCGGATTTGGCCCGCGGGCTGGGGGAGAACCGGCTGAAGATGACGCTGAGCACCTATGTGCTGGCAGCCCGCCTGGAGGCCGTGGCACTGGCGGCAACCCAGCGCTTGCTGGTGATGAGCGGGCAGCGCTACTCCCTGGTGCATGATGACAGCCCGCGCGGGAACAACAAGTCGGGCTTGGGGCTGCAGATCCTCGACTCCTGGACCGGGGTGCGCCGGGATACCCAGACGCTCTCGGGCGGCGAATCCTTCATGGCTTCGCTGTCCCTGGCGCTGGGGTTGGCCGATGTCATCCAACACCAAAGCGGCGGCATAGATATCGAAACGCTCTTTGTCGACGAGGGCTTCGGCTCGCTCGACGCCGAAACCCTTGAACAGGTCATGGACGCGCTGGAGGCGCTGCGCAGCGGCGGCCGGGTCATCGGGGTCGTTTCCCACGTGGCTGACATGAAACAGCGGATCACCACCCAACTGCAGGTGCACAAGGGAAGAAACGGGTCAACGGTATCCATGGATATCGCGGGCTAGCGCCGCGCGGTATCTCGGCTAGACTCAGAGACGTCTGAAAAGGGTTTTGTGTGCCGGGAGGGGGGACGGCACACGCACGTGAGCGGAGTACCCTCATTTTGAAATCCAAGACTTCCCAAAACGCAGCACCAGCCAAGGGATCGCCCTACGCGGCGTTGCCGCCCCTGGTCGGCTGGGCCTTCTTTCCGCTGGGCTTCTTTGCCCGGCTTCCGCTGGCCATGCTCACCATCGGTTCGATGACCCTGCTGGTCGATTCGACCGGTTCCTACGCGATGGGCGGCCTGTCAGCCGCCATGGTCGGCCTGGGCTCCGCGGTCGGCGGCCCGACCGTCGGCTACCTTTCGGACCGCATTGGCCAACGCCGGGTGTTGATCCCGGTGGCGGTCCTGCAAGCCGTGCTGATTGCCGCCTTGATGTGGTTCGGTGGATCCGCGGCACTGGGCCCGATCTGGCTGGTGATCCTGCTTTCGGTATTGGCCGGTGCCACCGGTCCGCAGATCGGCCCGCTGGCTCGAGTCCGCTGGATGGCGTTGACCCGTAAGCGCGAAACCGGGGGCCGTGAACTATCTGCGGCCTTGAGCTATGAAAGCATGGTCGACGAGCTCGGCTTCGTGCTTGGCCCGGCAGCCGTCGGACTCTTCGCGGCCCTGATCGCCCCGTGGCTGCCACTGGCCATCGCCGCTGTCATGACGTTGGTGCTGGTCCCGCTGTTCGCCATGCACCACACCGAAAAAGCTGTGCTTCCACAGGTCAAAAACGTTTCCAAGATCAAGCTCACGCGCAACCAGGTTTCCGGGATCGCCATTGCCGTGGTCGGCATGATCGGCATGGGAACCTTCTTCGGTTCCAGCGCCGCCGGCACCATGGCCTTCGCCGGCGCCCAGGGAAATGCGAACATCGGCGGGTTGCTCTATGCGGCGGTCGGCACCACCAGCTCGCTGATGGCGCTCTCCGTGGCCTTCTGGCCGCAGGGTTGGCCGCAGGCCAGCCGCTGGTTGGCCTGCGCAATCTTCATGGTTCCGGCGGCGTTGCTCTTGCAGTTGCCCTCCGGGTTTGGCTCGATGATCGCCGTGCTGCTGCTGGTCGGTCTCCCGGTGGGACCGATCCTTGTCACCATCTTCACCCTCGGCGGGGAAATCGCACCGCCGCAGCGCCTCTCGACGGTGATGACGCTGTTGTCCTCGGGCATCGTCGTCGGAACCTCCATAGGCAACGGGCTTGCCGGCCTGCTGGCCGATTCGCACGGATACGCCGGAGCCTTCGGTGTCGCCGCGGCGGCCGCGATGTTGTTGCTGCTCTCCGGTGCCGCGATGGCCTGGACGCGCACGCGCATCCAGCGCCGCAAACTGGCTGCCTAGCCTAGCCCAGCTCGGCCTCGATGGCGCGTGCCGCTTCGCGCAGGCGCGCGCCAATGGCGTCGACGTCGCTGGAGTTCGACCCACTGCTGTAGACGACGGCAACGGCCGCCGGAAGCCGTCCGGGCACCTCAATGGGCGCGGCCACGGAGGACAGCCCTGGAATCACCTCGTCGATGCTTGTTGCATAGCCCTTGCGTCGGGCCAATGCCGCATTGTCCCGGTACGGGGTTTCGTTCTTCAGGGCGTTCCACTGTCCCTCGGTGAGCGTGGATTGCATCGCAATGCCGGGGGCTCCGTGCCCGAACGGGTGCCGGGTCCCGGGGTGCTGAACCACGGTTGCATGCACGTGGCGCGGCTCCACCGTCACCAAGGTGGTGCAGTCCGGCTGGTCCCACACGGCAATGAAGGCACACATCTTCAGCTCGTTGGCCAAGACCGTGAGCTCCGGCAAGGCGGCGCTTTGCAGGTCCCGTTGCACCCCGCGGGCCAGCACCGCGAGTCCCGGGGCAGCATGGACGCGTCCGGATTCATCGCGGGTGACCAGCCGGTGGTCCTCCAGGGTGCGCAGGATCCGGTAGGCGATCGAGCGGTGCACGCCCAGGTCCTGGGCGAGTTGGGCGATGGTCCGCGGACCATTGGCCTCGGCGAGCAACTCGAGCATGCGGATGCCGCGCGACAACGTTTGCGACGCCGGAGCCGGTGCCGCGTTGGGGGAGGAAGCCATGTGAACAGTGACCCTTTCGAAAAAAGTCTTGCCGGGCCCGTGGAGCCTTGTCTGCCGAACGCAACTCAACTATGGTTGAAGCCACAGTTTCGATATTAGAACCGTAAGTTCGATATTAGAATGTTTGCGACCCGGATGCGAGCCGCATGACACGGCGGGGAATCCTGGAGCAATTCACGATGGCCATACGCAAGGACGTGGTCGCCGAGGGCGGCCTTCCCGGGACGCTGGACGGTGCCGCGTTGAGGCACTTCCGCGGTAGCCTCGGCCGGTTTGCCACGGGCGTTGCCATCGTGACATTTGACGGCACCGAACGACGCCACGGGATCACCGTCAATTCTTTCACCTCGGTCTCCATGGATCCGCCGCTGGTGCTGGTATCGATCGCCCGCAGCACCAGGGCCCACGACGAACTTGCCGGACGCCCGTTCACCGTGAACATCCTGGGCGCCGAACAGCGCGAACTTGCCATGCACTTTGCCGGCACGCCGGGACGCGACCCGCTCTGGGTCGAGGGTTCGACGGCGCCGCGGTTATCCGGTGTACTGGCCTTCTTTTCCTGCACGCCCTGGGCCGCCTACGACGGGGGAGACCACACCCTCTACCTGGGTGAGGTGCGGGACTTCAACTACCGCCAGGGTGACGCGCTGGCCTTCGCCAACGGCGCCTTCACCACCATCCCCGAAAGTCAATTGGGAGTCGAGGAACTCCTCTGAACCGCCAGCTCCCCGGCCGGGGCGGGATGGACCGCCCCGGTGCCGCAACACCGCAACCGCACAGCACAAGAGGCACACCATGGGTATCCGCACCGGCAAGCAATTCCTGGACAAGCTCAACTCGATGACCCCGCACCTGGTCATCGACGGCGAGGTGGTTTCGGGGAACCTCACCGAGCACCCGGCCTTCAGGGGGCTCGCGCGTACCTACGCCAGGCTCTTTGATATGCAGCACGACCCCACCTACCGGGACACGTTGACCTACACCTCGCCCAGCAGCGGGGATCTTGTCAACGCCTCCTTTATGGTCCCGCGATCCCTCGAGGACCTGGTGGCCCGGCGTGCCGCCATGAAGGTGTGGGCCGAATACTCAAACGGTTTCCTGGGCCGCACCGGCGACTACATGAATTCCGCACTCACGGCACTGGCCACCGCCAAGACGTTCTTCGCGAAGGCGGACCCGGTCTTTGGCAAACGCCTCGAGGCGTACTACGTCTTGGCCCGCGAAAACGACCTGCTGGCAACCCACACGCTGATCCCGCCCCAGGCCAACCGCTCGGTGTCCGGCTCCGAGCAGCTCGGTGGCCAACTCACCGCCAGGATTGTCCGTGAAGACGCGGACGGGATCGTCATCAGCGGCGCCCGCATGCTGGCGACCATCGCCCCGATTGCCGACGAGCTGCTGGTCTTCCCCTCCACGGTGTTGCGCGGAACCCCCGAGGATGAGCCCTATTCGTTCGCCTTCGCCATCCAGAACGACGCCCCGGGGCTTCGCTACCTGTGCCGCACCGGGCTGCACCATGGCGGCAACGCGCACGATGAGCCGCTGGCCAGCCGCTTCGATGAGATCGATGCTGTCGTCGTGTTCGACAACGTCTTCGTCCCCAACGAACGCATCTTCATGAAGGGGCACCCGGAGCTATGTAACGCCTGGTACCAGGAGACCGGCGCCGGGGCATTGATGACCCACCAGGTTCTCACCCGCACGGTGGCCAAGTCGGAGTTCTACCTGGGGTTGGCCTCGGAGATCGCGTCGGCCATCGGCATCGACGGCTTCCAGCACATCCAGGAGGACCTTGCCGAGTTGATCCGCTACGTGGAGCTGGGCAAGGCGCTGCTCACCGCAGCCGAGGCGCTGGCCGCGCCGAGTGCCGACGGGGTGTTCCTTCCGCATTGGGACACCCTGAATGCGGCGCGCAACTGGTACCCGAAAGCCTCCCAGCGTTTCCCCGAGATCATCAGGAAATTCTGCGCCTCGGGCCTGATGGCCCTGCCGGGGCAGGCGGACCTGCAGGTGGCCGGCGGCGACATCGAGATGTTCCTGCAAGGCAAATCGCTGA
The DNA here is from genome assembly GCF_900010755.1 of Paeniglutamicibacter antarcticus. Lineage (GTDB taxonomy): Bacteria > Actinomycetota > Actinomycetes > Actinomycetales > Micrococcaceae > Paeniglutamicibacter > Paeniglutamicibacter antarcticus_B. The sequence goes on from NZ_CZJT01000091.1 coordinate 79,618, forward strand.
CCGGTCCCGAGCGCATCAAGCTCTTCAAGCTTGCCTACGACGCCTCGATCACCGGATTCTCAAGCCGGCAGGCCCTGTACGAGTACTTCTTCTTCGGCGACCCGGTCCGCATGGCAGGTGCTCTGGTCAATAGCTACGACCGTGAACCGGCCCGGGCGCGCGTGCGGGAATTCCTGGCCCGCGCGGACTGAGACCCGCGATGCCATGGGTCAGTCCATGTGGGAGCGAAAGTTGTTGCGGGCTCCCGGTGCGTGGCGGACCTGCGGGTGTCGTCTCAAAATATGGAATTCGGGTGAGCCTCGTCACCAAAAGTGCGGTACCATGATTCAAGTCACATTACCGTCCGAACGGTCGGTATTCAGAAATATCGCATCATTCGCCAGCGCTCCGGCGCACCCCCCATTTGGAGTTCCCATGGCCTCATCGTCGTTGGCAGCAAAGTCAAAGCGTTCCGAGGAGCGCCGCGTCCTTGCCGGCACCCTGGTTGGCACCACCATCGAGTGGTACGACTTCTTCATCTTCGCGCAGCTCACCGCAACGTTGTTGACCCCGTTGTTCCTGAAGCCGCTGGGTGAATCCAACCCGGGACTGGCGCAGATCCTGGCCTTCGCCATGATCGGCATCTCCTTCCTCTTCCGTCCGCTGGGCGCCATCGTCGCCGGCCACCTGGGTGACAAGTACGGACGCAAGCGTGTGCTGGTCGCGACATTGATCATGATGGGTGCCGCGACCGCGCTGATCGGCCTGTTGCCGACCTACGCGCAGATCGGCCTCTGGGCCCCGCTGCTGCTGGTGCTGCTTCGTATCATCCAGGGCTTCTCCGCGGGCGGCGAATGGGGCGGTGCGGCACTGATGGCCGTCGAGCATGCGCCCAAAAACAAGCGCGGCTACTTCGGTGCCTACCCGCAGATCGGTGTCCCGATCGGCATGATCCTTGCCACCGGCATGCTCTACATCCTGCGCGTTTCCATGACCCCCGAGCAGTTCCTGGCTTGGGGCTGGCGCATCCCGTTCCTGCTCTCGGTGCTGCTGATCATCGTCGGTTACCTGATCCGCAAGGCCGTGGAGGAATCCCCGATCTTCAAACAGCTGGCGCTGCGCAAGGCCAGCGAACACACCCCGCTGAAGCAGCTCTTCCAGTCCAACACCAAGGAAGTCATCCAGGCTGCCCTGATCTTCATCTCCAACAATGCCGCCGGCTACCTGGTCATCGCGTTCTTCATCTCCTACACCACCAAGGTGTTGGAGATGCCAGCGGCGCCGGTGCTGCTGGCCACCACCGTCGGCTCCGTGGGCTGGCTGATCTTCACCCTGGTCGGCGGTTGGCTCTCGGACATCATCGGACGCCGCAACACCTTTGTGCTCGGTTATGCGATTGTCTTCGTCTGGATGATCCCGATGTTCATGCTGATCGACACGCGCAGCATCTTCCTCTACGGAGTCGCGGTCTTCGTGCTGACCATCGGCCTGGGTCTTTCCTACGGACCGCAGTCCGCCATGTACGCCGAGATGTTCCCGGCACACATCCGCTACTCGGGCATCTCCATCGGCTACGCATTGGGCGCGATCCTCGGCGGCGCGTTCGCCGCAACCATCGCCCAGGTCCTGCTGGAGGAAACCGGCAAGTCCATCTCGATTGCCATCTACATCATGGTCATGACCGTCATCTCGGTGGCCGCCGTCTTCTGGGTCGGCGAGACCAAGGGCAACAACCTCCATGTCGAGGACATCGACCCGGAGCTGCAGGCTGCCCATGACGCCGAACAGCGCGGCCAGCATGCCTAGGCGCTAACCCGGCGCGCATCACCAACAGGGCCGGTCGGCTCGATTCCTTCCCAGTCACGAATGCGGGAAAGATCGGGCCGACCGGCCCTGCGCATGTAGTGGGTGCAACCTCCGCGGTCTTCGGTGCGTCGTGCGATGCGTTCCGAAGGCCCTACGTAAAACTCAAAGGGTGAAACTCAAAGGTGCGGGATCAACGCGATGATTTCCTCATCGCTCACCGCATCGAACCGTGAGTAGAAGGCGCTGACTGTATTGAAGACCTTGGGGGAGATGGCGCAGATGAATTCGTCAGCCTCCTCAATAATGTCCTGGCGTGCCTGCTTCTGGGCCACGGGCGCCACGGCAACCACGCGCGCCGCCCCGGCGGCACGAACAACGTCGACGGCTGCCAGCATGGTGGCAGCTGACGCCATGCCGTCATCGACCAGGATCACAGTCCGGTCCCGCACCGGCAGGACAACATCGCCGATGACGCGGTGCTGCAGGTCCGCCAATTCTTCCCGGGCCGTGGCCTCCACCGCGGCAAGGACCTCGGGGGTGAAGCGTTCGCGCGCCGGATCCCACATGCGCTGGATGTACTTCAACGACGTCGTCTCCCCGTAGGAGGCAAGCGCCGCATAGGAAACATCGCTGCGTTCGGGCATGACCAGCGGGCGCACCGCCAATGCGTCGACCTCGACGCCCAGGATCCTGGCGATCTCGGCAGCCACGGGAACACCGCCGCGCAGCAGGCCCAGGACCACAACATTCGAATCGCCGGCAAAGGCTGTCAGCTCGCCGGCCAGGAATTCCCCCGCCTCGACCCTGTCGGCAAAGCGGATGGGTGCAACATTGGCTGGATTCATGGTTCAAGTCTGCCCCAGCGGGCGCGCCAAAACCACGAAATGCGACGCCAAGGTATCCGCGCCGCAGGCGCTGTGGTTTGACGGCGAATCGGAGGTGCGTGGATTTCAAAGCCGCATGACCCATGCGTTCGACGCATTTACGCGCTAGCCTGTGCCTATGAACCGAATGACAGCCCTGCTGATGCTTCCCCTGGCGCTGTTGGCCCTCGCCGGGTGCGGCTCCACCCCCGAGGCCGGCGCGAAGTCAGTGGTGGGCCAGTGGGGAGGGGTTCCCGAGCAGTCGCCGGAGCTCGATTTCGCCGAGGCGGGGACATTCACCGGCAACGACGGCTGCAACTCCATGAACGGTTCGTGGACGCAGGAGGGGGAGACCGTGACGCTTGGCGCCACTGCCACCACGCTGATGGCCTGCGATGGTGTGGACACCTGGCTGTCACTGGCAACAACGGCGAAGATCGACGGCGCCAACCTGAACGTCTTCAACAAGGACGGTCAGCAAATCGGGGTGCTGGCCGGGCAATAGCATATGACGACGGAGTTGCATGTGACGACGGGTGCGCCGCGGACTTGGAATGGCCCGGCATGTCTTTCTAGCGTGCGACGGCTTTCCCGCGTCCCCGGATGGCCCCGATCACCCCAAGGACCAGCGATGAGAACCAGCCGCCTCCGACTCTTCCGGGCTACACGGACTTGACCGGTGCGCCCACGATCAGGCCCAGGATGATCCAGCTGACCAACCACATGGTGTGCTCCCTTGCCGTGTGCTGGCCCGCATCCAGGCGGGGTGTTCCTGTGGAATTCATTGACGGTGGAGTTCGCGGCGCCGACGGCTAAAACCTACGCCGGGCGCCGGAGCAAGGCAATGCCCGCGGCCCCGAAGCCCGCTCAGCTGCCGAGCGCACGGTGGGTTTCCAGAAGCCTCAACACCACATCCTCATTGACTTGCGAAAAGTCCTGGTAGTAGGCGCCGACAGCACCGAAGTCAGTGCTCGAATACAGGCAGAACACTGCGGTGACGCGAGATGAAAATTCCTCTACCACTGCTGCGGGGGCAACCGGCACGGCAACGATGATTTCGGCGGGGTGGAATCCCGAGACCACCTCGAGCGCTGCGTGCATGGTGGCCCCGGTGGCCAGCCCGTCGTCGCACAGGATGACAGTGCGCCCTGCCAGCGCCGGGGCGTGGGCGGCGAAGCGGGTGGCCAAGGCCTCTAGATCTGCCCCGGCACGCGCCAAGACTTGGTCCAGCGGATCCGGCCCCCAGTGCAGCAAGGCCTCCTGGTGGATGCGCTGGACCAAGTGGGTGGATCGTTGGAAACCGTAGGCAGCGACCGCGCCGAAGGCCACCTCCGGGTCGGAGGGCACCCCGAGCTTGCGCACCGCCAACGCCCCGAGCCGGCACCCTGCCGTGGCACTGATTCCAGCCGCCACCGGCACCCCGCCGCGCAGCAATCCAAGCACCACGGATCCGGGGTCAAGGACGCCGCGGGCAGCGAGCAATTTACCCAGCAGTGCGCCTGCGGAGGACCTGTTGGCAAACCCCGGTGAAGCCAATCCGTTCATGGTTCAAGTGTGCAGCTCCGGTCCCCAACCGTGAAGGGGGGACTGTGGGCCGCCGCTGTTGTGGGCAAAGCTGCCGGGGCAGTGACCGGCACGCAGCCGGGAAGGACTCGGCTGGCCCGCGGTAGATCCGGCGCTCGGGCTTGCAGGGGTGAGACGCGACGTAGACTGAAGGCCCCGAGACGAAGGAGGGACTTTATGTCCAACCTCGAAGCACATGCCAAGAAACTTTCCCAGCTCCACGCATCCGGGCAATTGTTGGTGCTGCCCACCGTGTGGGATACCTTCAGCGCCGGCGTAGCCGTGGAGGCGGGGTTTGCCGGGCTGACGGTGGGCAGCCACCCGGTGGCCGACGCGATTGGCAGTGCCGATGGTGAAGCCATGGATTTGAGTGAATACCTGGCCGTGGTGAAACGCATTGTGGATTCCGTCGATGTGCCGGTGAGCGTTGATGTGGAATCCGGCTACGGTGTGGAACCGGCCGAATTGATGGCACGGGTGCTGGAAACCGGTGCCGTCGGAGCGAACATCGAAGACGTTGTGCATTCGGAAGGCAAACGGCTCCGTGGCCGACAGGAACACGCCGACTACATTGCCGCTGCCCGCGCACATACCGATGCAGCGGGAATCGAGTTTGTGATCAATGGCCGCACCGATGTGATGAAGCTTGGCACCGCTGTCTTTGCTGATCCGCTGGCGGAGGCAGAGGCCCGGATCAAGCTCATGGAACAGGCCGGTGCCCGTTCCGTTTACCCGGTGGCGCTCACCACCGCGGAGCAGGTCTCACGATTGGTCGGCGCGGTTTCGGTGCCGTTGAATGTCACGGCACACCCGATCAATGGCCACGGGGCGGGAAAGCTGGCGGAACTACGTGAATTGGGTGTCCGACGAGTCAGCTTTGGACCCCTGTGGCAAAAATGGCTTGCCGAACAGTCCGTGGCGCCGCTGCACAGCTGGAGGTAACCGCGAAGACCCCACCGGGGGACTTCCTACTCAAGCATCTCGTGCTCCTCGCCGAACGCGAAGTTAAGCAGAACGTTGCTACGCGCCCAGCGCTATGCCATCGGACGACGTGAAGCTAGACACCCCACGCCAGAAAGAACGCCAGGGAAAATTCACCACTTATCCACGGAGCCGCACCGTCCTCGACTAAAACGTCTCCCTCAAGGAAATGATGTTTAGACCGAACGATGCGTGAAACCTCGTTGATCGAGCGCACATATAGCGCTGCACTGAGAACACCGGAACCCCACGACCACGGTCGTGGGGTTCCCCTTTTTAGGTGTCGGGCCCGCTACTGCTGTGATCTAGTTAGATTTCTTACTCACTAGCGTGGTCGCCGAGCTGATGAAAAGCGCGAGGAATATGAGGCTCAGACCCTTGAGCAGTGCGAGCAAGAGGAGTAGCCACGCCGAGCTGAGCCACATGATTTCTACCTGCCCAAGTGAAAGCGGGGCAAAGGTGCTGTCGAGTGAATACATGAAAGCCCAGGCTCCCGTCGAACCCACCTCCTGGAACCAGCTTGCGGGGATCGCATCGTTGGCGATCGGCGACTTGATTAGCTGGTCATGGAAGAAGAACGCAATTGCAAATGTGGCCGCAAAGACGAGGGCGAGTGGGCGCCAGACTTGAAAAGGACGGTGCAGATACCCGACAGCCCAGTCCCCAAAGATTGCGAAGAGTGGGCGCTTGTACCAAGGGCGGCGAGTATTGTTCCATCGTTGGTAGTTGACTCTCAGGGACACGGCTTCATCGTGCTCTCCTGAGCGTTCGAGCGCGTCTGCGAACTCGTCCCAGACACGTTGCGACGCGCCTTGTTCCTTGAGCATGGCACATATCGCCGAAGCTTCTCCTTCGATCCGTTGGATGGTTGGAGGCGTCCCTTCAGTTGCAAATGAGAAGGGGCTCACGGCTCCACTCTCCTCGCTCTCAGTGACGATGACCTCACCGAACGTGGCACCGTCGACGACGGTGCTGATTTTCCAGGTGTCCTCGTTCGTGGCCTCTGCGTCGTCGGATTTTCCGGCCTTCGCACTCACCCCACGAAGTACAAAGCTCCCGATACTGGCATTCGGTACGAACAACTGGGAGAACCCCGAGCATTCCCAGAACTTCAGGTCGTGGGTCACTTGCAGGTTACTACCGTTGAAAGCGCCGCCACGTGTCGGCAAAGCATGTGAGTGAGGGGTGAAGTCGCAATTCTCGAAGCTCAGCCAAGGTAATTCTGCGTAGTCCGCCGAAATCCAGTGGTAGAAATCGCAGCCCTGGAACCCGAGCGGAAATGGAAGTCGAAGCCAGTTCAGGTTAAGGCCGGCGTCGCCGCCAATGACGACTTGGCGGAGGCGGAGACCTTGCGGACCGTAAGAGTGATTGTTCTCGGGAGAGCCAAACGAGCCAAGCACCTCCGCCAAGAGCCGCGCATCAACCCATGCAGTAGCTACGGGCTGTTCCATGAAGGTCGCTGAGTAGCTTTCGTCGCTTGCAATCGCGAGTGGTGCACCCTCTGGGTCGACTGCGTTGACGACCGTGCCGTGTCGGACAGCATCGTAGAGCTCCTGCATTGAAATCACGCGAAGCTCGTCGATGTACTCCTGCATCGATCCTTGCTTGAGCGCTACAAGGCGCTCCTCGTACTCCCGCACCTCTAGGATTGTTTGCACCCGCATGGATCGCTCGGGGTCGATGGCATTTAGCGCTTCGACTAGGTCGTGGTATTCGTCGGTTCGCAACAACGCAGTGAGACCAAAGCTTTGCCCCTCATTGCGAGCATCGTTTCTCTCGGCGATCGTGGCGCGGTTCTGATCGCGTTCCTCACGATCAAGCCACAACAGCATAGTCAGTTCAAAGTATTCACGCATGTGAGTGTCCCTGAGGGCGGCAAAGATCTGGACTGCATTCGGATTTAATGTCATCGGAGCCTTATCGGTTAGGTGAAGAGAAGTGATGCAAGATGCGCTGTAGCAAGTCATGTGCCCCGCGCGGGGTTGTACACAACCTCACAAGCCGCGGTAACTTTCGGCGAGATTCTTCCCAAGAGCGTGAGTCAGCCAGACCATACTGCCCGCGCCAGCCCGCGCCCAAATTCATCTGGGATCGTGAGTTGACTGGTAGCGATCCTATATCTGCCGGCCAAATCACATTAACTCTCAGCGGTTATAAGCGCCATTCAAGTACGTTTTTCGAACGACACGCTGGCGGCTCGCGCTGATGCGGATGCAGAGGGCATGGCGCTGGTGATCAACGGACGCACCGATGCAGAAAAGCTTGGGGCCTGTCGTCTTTGACGATCCGCTCACGGAGGCAGAGGCCCGGATCAAGCTCATGGAACAGGCCGGTGCCCGTGCCGTATACCCGGTGGCGCTCACCACCGCGGAGCAGGTTTCACGATTGGTCGGCGCGGTTTCGGTGCCGTTGAATGTCACGGCACACCCGATCAATGGCCATGGGGCGGGAAAGCTGGCGGAACTACGTGAATTGGGCGTCCGACGAGTCAGCTTTGGACCCCTGTGGCAAAAATGGCTTGCCGAACAGTCCGTGGCGCCCCTGCACAGCTGGAGGTAACCGCGAAGCAAACATGGCCTGTCCCTGCCCGCCGTGAACTTTGCGGTGGGCAGGGGCAGGCGGAATGTGCACCGGTAGTTGCCCGGCGCTAGAACCATCTTTCACACGGCGAGGTCAGCGCGGGAATAACCGAACGCGTCCCGGTGCTGTAGACGATGTGTGCCATGTACCGGCCAGCAAAGTCTTGTACAGGCAAAGATTTGGTTCCGTGGCCGTTCCCTGTGCCTTCGGGAGCCGGATAGAACACGCACTCATTCGTACTTTGAAAGTGGTCAATGCCTGCCAACCAGCCCCCGCACGACTCCACGCTCGCTGGTGAAGCGGTCGATTCGGTCGCCGACGCGCCACCCGTAGCGCAGCCGCATGCAGCAGAACACCTGGAAGCCGCGGAACTGTCCCCGGCGGGCCGATGGAAATTGCTCAGCGTCTTACTCGCGGTGATGTTCATGTCGTTGGTGTCGGTCAGCATCGTCAACGTGGTTTTACCGTCCATTGAATCCACGATGGGGGCCAGCGAATCCGATTTGCAATGGGTGCTGGCGGGGTACGCACTGACCTTCGGCGTGGTGTTGGTTGCCGCCGGACGGGCCGGTGACCTGCTGGGCCGCGGCATGATGTTCATTATCGGCGTGGTGATTTTCACGCTGGCCTCGATTCTCGCCGGATTTGCCGCAGACCCGATGCAGCTAAACGTTGCCCGGTTCATTATGGGCATCGGATCGGGCCTGCTCAACCCGCAGGTCATGGGCATGATCCAACAGCATTTCCAGGGTGCGGCGCGTGGCAGGGCCTACGGTTTCTTGGGTACCATCGTCGGATTCTCGGTCGCCATCGGCCCGGTACTTGGCGGAGTGTTGATCAACTGGCTCGGGCCCGATGCCGGGTGGCGTTCAACGTTCTTGATTAACGTTCCCATCGGCATGATCGCTGTACTCATGGCGTTTACCTGGCTGCCGAGGCCGCTCTTCACCCGCCCGACCAGCCGGGTGGACCTGGATCCGGTGGGCACGCTGTTGCTTGCCGCAGGCATATTCGCCTTCCTCTTCCCGTTTGTGCAGGCCCGCGAGAACCCTGTGCTGTGGTCGCTGCTGGCCGTGGCCCTGGTCCTGCTGGCTCTATGGGTTTGGTGGGAAAAGCGCTACAAACTTCGCGGTGCACAACCCATGGTGGAGCTCTCACTGTTCAGGATCCGCAGCTTCAGCAATGGCACGGTCATTGCCGGGCTCTACTTCATGGGTGTCTCCAGCGTGTGGGTGCTGGTTGCCGTCTATGTGCAGCAGGCTCGCGGCTTTAGTGCCTTGGAGGCGGGTCTGATCGCGTTGCCTGCAGCGCTCTTCTCGGCGCTCAGCTCCCACGTGGCCGGCCGCTATGTCATGACGGCTGGCCGCAAGCTGGTCGTTGGCGGAACCTTGAGTGCGCTCTTAGGCCTGCTGTGCACGATCGCCATCATTGAACTGGAAGCACGTGGCATCTTGAGCATCTGGTGGTTGCTTCTTTCGCTTTCCTTTATTGGGTTGGCACAGGGGTTCATTATTTCTCCGAACCAAGCGTTGACCCTGATGGAAGTTCCGGTGCAGAACTCCGGAAGTGCCGGTGGGCTGATGCAGACCTCCCAGCGTGTGGGTACGGCGGTGGGCATCGCGGTGATAACAGCGGTGTTCTACGGTGTCAACCAGAGCGCCGGGTATCCAACCGCCATGACGCTTTCCTTCGTGGCGATCAGCATCCTGGTGCTGGCCACGTTCTGGGTTGCGCTAGTGGATTGGCGTCACGGACACCGGAAGACGGGGCTTTCGGTAGAGGCCTATAGCCGGTGAGCGATGAGGCGCCAGCCTAGATCGCCCGGGTCAATCCTTCGGTTCCCCGGGTCGATCCCTCGGTTCCCCGAGAAGGATGCAAGTTTGCCTGTGAACGCACTAAAGAGCCCGGTGTGGCGGCCGAAGTTCGATGTAGAACTTTGCCGCCACACCGGGCTGACTTTTGTCTCGAAAACCCTAGGACGGGTTCTTAGACCTGGTTACCCAGCTTGAAGCCCTTGGAAGGCTCGCCACGGTAGGTGCCGTCTTCGTCCTTCTCGCGGGTGTAGGAGAAGCCGTCGGCGCCGACGGTCACCGCCATCTCCGAGGAGTCGGTGCGTGCGATGACTTCCTGAACGTTGCCGTCCAGATCCAATACCTTGGAGGCTTCGGTGTACCAGGACGGAACTACCGGGTTGCCCCACCAGTCGCGGCGCTGGTTATCGTGCACGTCCCAGGTGATGACCGGGTTGTCCGGGTCGCCGGTGTAGTAGTCCTGGGTGTAGATCTCGATGCGGTGGTCATCCGGGTCCAGGATGTACAGGTAGAAGGCGTTGGAGACGCCGTGGCGTCCCGGGCCGCGCTCGATGCGATCGGAGATGCGCAGTGCGCCCATCTTGTCGCAGATCTGGATGATGTTGTGCTTCTCGTGGGTGGAGAAGGCAACGTGGTGCAGGCGCGGGCCGTCGCCGCCGGTCAGGGCGGTATCGTGCACGGTGCCCTTGCGGTGCATCCAGGCAGCGTAGGTGGTGCCCTCTTCGTCCTGGATGTCCTCGGTGACGCGGAAGCCCAGGTCCTCGAGGTAGGCGCGGCCGCGCGGGACGTCCGGGGTGACCTGGTTGAAGTGGTCAAGGCGGACCAGCTCGCCGGCCGAGTAGATGTCATAGCGCATGTGCAGGCGTTCAACGTGCGTGGTCTCGAAGAAGAACTCGTAGGGGAAGCCCAACGGATCTTCCACGCGCAGCGCATCGCCGATGCCGCGCACAAAGCCTTCCTTGCGACGCTCGGTGCGGCAGCCAAGTTCCTTGTAGTAGGCCTCGGCCTTGTCCACTTCTTCGGTGGAACGCACGCGGAAGGCCATGGCCTTGAGCGCTGCAACCGGGCCCTTGGTGAGCACCAGGTTGTGGTGGATGAACTCCTCGAAGGAGCGGAGGTAGATCTGCTCATCGTCCTCGTAGGACACGTGCAGGCCCAACACGTCGACGTAGAACTTGCGCGATGCGGCAAGGTCGGTGACAACCAGCTCCGCGTAGGCGCAGCGCAGGATGTCCGGGGCCGGAACCGACGGGGTGGGAACTGGGTTTGCTGGTGACTTGGTCATGATGGGGTTCGCTCCTTCGCGAAAAAATATGGGGGAGGGGGGAAGGGCTAGGCGCCGAACTTGGGGGTGTGCACGTCACCGAGGGTGATGTGCACCGCCTGCTGGTCGGTGTAGAAGTCGATGGAGCGGTAGCCGCCCTCGTGTCCCAGGCCCGAGGCCTTCACGCCGCCGAACGGGCTGCGCAAATCACGAACGTTGTGGGAGTTGAGCCAGACCATGCCGGCCTCGACGTCCTGCGCGAAGTTGTGCGCGCGCTTGAGGTCGTTGGTCCACACGTAGGCTGCAAGGCCGTACTTGGTGTTGTTTGCCAGCTCGAGTGCTTCTTCATCGGTGTCGAACGGGGTGATCGCGACGACCGGGCCGAAGATCTCCTCCTGGAAGATGCGGGCATCGGGTGCCACGTCGACGAAGACCGTCGGGGCGACGTAGGAGCCGTTTTCCTGGCCCTCGGGCAGGTTCTCCGGGCGTCCGCCGCCGGCCACCACGCGGGCCTCGGTCTTGCCGATTTCCACGTAGCTCATGACCTTGTCATAGTGCTCCGGGTGGACCAGCGCGCCGACCTGGGTGGTGGGGTCGTGCGGGTCGCCGACCTTGATGTTCTTGGCACGCGCCGCGTAGGCCTCGATGAACTTGTTGTAGATCGGGCGCTGTACCAAGATGCGGGAGCCTGCGGTGCAGCGCTCGCCGTTCAGCGAGAACACGCCGAAGAGGGTTGAATCGATCGCTGCGTCGAAGTCCGCATCGGCGAACACGATGGCCGGGGACTTGCCGCCCAGCTCCATGGACATGCCCTTGAGGTTCTCCGCGCAGTTGCGGAAGATCAGCTGGCCGGTGGAGGATTCGCCGGTGAAGGAGATCAGCGGGACCTTCGGGTGCTTGACCAGTGCGTCGCCGGCTTCCTCGCCGATGCCGTTGACAAGGTTGAAAACGCCTGCCGGCAGGCCGGCCTCCTCGAAGATGGTGGCCCACAGCGAGGCGGAGAGCGGGGTGAACTCGGCGGGCTTGAGCACCACGGTGCAACCGGAGGCGATGGACGGGGCCAGCTTCCAGGACTCGAGCATGAACGGGGTGTTCCACGGGGTGATCAGGCCGGCAACGCCGATCGGCTTGCGGTTCACGTAGTTCAGCTGGGAACCCGGGACCTTCAGCGCGGTATCGTGCTGGGCGACGATCAAATCGGCGAAGAAGCGGAAGTTCTCGGCGGCACGCTGTGCCTGGCCGCGGGCCTGGGTGATCGGCAGGCCGGTGTCGAAGGTTTCCATTTCCGCCAGGCGGTCTTCCTGGGCGACGACAGCGTCGGCGATCTTGTACAGGACCTTGGCGCGGGCACGCGGGCTCATGGTGGGCCACGGGCCGTTCTTGAAGGCCTCGGTGGCGGCTGCGACGGCGGCGTCGATGTCTGCCTTCTGGCCGGCTGCCGCGGTTGCGTAGTTGGTGTTGGTCACCGGGTCCAGGACATCGAAGGTTTCCCCGCCGATGGAGTCGACGAACTTGCCGCCGATGTAGTGCTGCAGGTGGGTTGGCAGGTTTTCCGGTACGAAGTGCTTGCTCATGTGCTGTCTCCTTTGGGTGTGACAAGTGTGCAGGAAGGTGGTGTTGCTAAGTGCTTGGTTCTTGGTGCTGCGTGTTGGGTTTCTAGAGCGGGGAGGCCGGCATGTTGGCCGCGGCCAGGTACGCATTCAGCGTGTTGGTGCGGTGCGCCCTGGCCGACTGTTCAATGGCCGCCGCCGGCGCCTGGGCCTCGATGAGGTCCAGCAGCTGTCCGTGTTCGCGCACCGATTCCCGGGCGCGGCCCGGGATGTGGGTGAAGGACGAGGACCGCATCAGCGCCAGCCGGTTCCAGCCGCGCTGTACCAGATCCAGGATGTGCGGATTGGGGCAGTTGCGGTAGAGCACCTGGTGGAATTCGTTGTTCAGCTCGGTGAAGCGCGGCGGGTCGAAGTCGGTGAGCAAATCGGTCATCGCCTGGTTGATGGCCCGGGCCGCCGCCAGCTGGTCGGCATCCACAAAGGGTGCGCTCAGTGCGGTGGCCGCGCCCTCGATGATCGCCAGGGTCTGCATGGTGTGCAGGTACAGCGCATTATCCGCTGCCGCCACCGTGGCCCCGACATTGCGTTCGAAGCTGACCAGGCCCTCGGCCTCCAGCCGGCGGATGGCCTCGCGCACCGGCACCACCGAACAGCCAAGTTCGGCGGCGATGGTGCCCAGCACCAGCCGGTAGCCGGGGGTGAAGGTGCCCTCGGTGATGCGCGTGTGAAGCAGCTGGTAGGCGACCTCTGACTTGCTAGCGTTCATGGCCGGCCTAGAAATCCGGTTCGCCGTCGGCGACCCACTGGTTGTACTTGGCCTTCCAGCCGGCGTTCATCGGGAACAGGCCCTTGATCTCGGCGCCGTTGGCGACGTTCTTGAACACGAAGGTGTCCTGGCGTTCGGATTCGACGACCTCGTCGGCGATCTCGGCGGCCAGGTGCGGCGGGATCACCAGGATGCCGTCGGCGTCGGCGATCACTATGTCACCGGGCACGATGGTGGTTCCGCCGCAGCCAACCGCCACGTCGGTGTCCCACGGCACGTGCTTGCGCCCGAGCACCGCAGGGTGGGCGCCGTTGTGGAAGGTCGGGATGTCCAGTGCTGCCACCGCGTCCAGGTCGCGTACGCCGCCGTCGGTGATGATGGCCTCGGCGCCGCGGACCTGGGTGCGCATCGCCAGGATGTCTCCCAGGGTGCCCGAGCCCTTTTCGCCGCGGGCCTCCATGACCAGGATTTCGCCCGGGCCGATGTCGTCGATGACGCGCTTCTGCGCGTTGTAGCCGCCGCCGTGGGACTTGAAGAGGTCCTCGCGGTTCGGGACGTAGCGCAGCGTGCGGGCGGTGCCGATGACCTTTTTCATGCCCTTGGTGGCCTGCAGCCCGTCGACGGAAACGTTGTTCAGCCCGCGCTTGCGCAGGGCGCCGGAGATGGTTGCGGTGGCCACCGAGAGCAGCTTGGCCTTGACCTCCTCGGTCAGTGCCGCCTTGCCGGTGATCGGCAATTCGATGCCGGCCGCGGAGGCGGTGCCGAAGGCGTCGATGCGGTCCGCGTCGGTGATCTTTGGCTGGTTGCCGAAGGTCGCGAAGTCAGCGGTGCCCTCTATGACGGTGGTGGACAGGCGCCCGGTGGACAGGCCCGCTGCCTCGTCGTCGACCTGGATTTCCACAACATCGCCCGGGACGATGACCGAGGATCCGGCCGGGGTGCCGGTGAGGATCACGTCTCCTGCCTTCAGGGTCATCTGCTGGGACAGGTCCGCGACGATCTGCGCGAAGGAGAAGATGAGCTCGGCGGTGGAGGCGTCCTGGGCGATCTCGCCGTTGACCCAGGTGCGGATGCGCAGGGCGTCGGGGTTCAGTGCGGCTGCCGGGAGCAGGACCGGGCCCATCGGGGTGTAGCCGTCGCCGGACTTGGAGCGGATGTTCGACCCCTTGTCCGCGTATTTCATGTCATACACGCCCAGGTCGTTGGAGGCGGTCACGGACCCGACGTGGCTCCAAGCATCCTCGACGGCCACGCGGCGGGCGTCGGTGCCGATGACCAGGGCGATTTCGCCCTCGAAGGCCAGCAGTTCGGTGCCGGCGGGGCGTTCAACGGTGTCGCCGGAGGCCGCAAGCGAGGAGGAGGCCTTCATGAAGTACGACGGGAAGGCGGGGATGCGGCCACGCTGGGCGGCTCGCGAGGAGTAGGAGAGATGCACCGCGAGCACCTTGCCGGCTGCGTCGAAGATTGACTGGTCCACCTGGACCAGTTCGATGGCTGTGGCGTCGCTGCTCACGTTTCCTCCTGTGATGTATGAAATCGTATACGATCCAGTGTGACGCGGGTCTCCAGGTTTGTCAACACCCCCTGGCGTGGCCGTCGGTTAATGCACGTTTCCCCGTCGCGGAATCCGGCGATCACAAGGTCTTACGCCGCGTGTGAGGCCGGAGTAAAAAGTTTTCAAGGAAACCGCGTCATGATTCGACGGGTCCCGCGTCTTAGTTGGTGAAGGAGCCCAATACCGCGGATCGTCGGGTTTCAAAATTCAAGATCCAGTCATCGGTCCTTGGGGGCCGATGACTGGAATCAAGGCCGCGGCGATGCCGTGCTGGGGGGGCATGCGACCGCTGGGGGGGTCGGACTCCTTGGGGGGAGTTCGAACCCCATTTCACAAGAACGCGGGACGAAGGGGGCCGGAATCCTTGGGGGATTCCGGCCTTTTCCGTGCACCCAGCATCCCTTGCGCCTTGCGCCGTCGATGATGACCCGTCCGGGGCCGCGCATGCCTGCGTTTCGGCGCTCCTGGCGGGACGTTCCCCCGAGTTGGCAGCCTTTGCCTTGGTAGCCCAGTGCGGCGATGACCTAGGCGCGGGTGGCGGTCTCCAGAGTGGCGGTCGCCGACTGATCTGAGCGTTGGCTTCCTTGGTCTCGTTAGTGGGAAATGTCCTTTTCTGGCGATTTGAGGATGGTCGGTTCCGGGCCACAAGGGACCGTGTTTTGTGCTAACGCGCCGGTAAATGGGGTGAATGTGAGTGCGGCTCTGGCCGCGGCCCCACATCGAAATCGCCATATTCTGTTTGAAAGTCTCTGTGGGGAAATCCCACCAACGAACTCCCTGCGCTGATAGTCTAACGATTGGCTTAATGCCATCGGTTGGATCAGATCTTCAATTGTCTGAACCTCGAGCAAGGAGAAATGATGAAGACTAAATCAAAGGGCGCACGGACCGGTACGGTTCTCGCTTCACTCGGTGTAGTGGCCATGGTCCTGGGAACCGCCGCACCTGCCCAGGCAGAAGTGTTCAGGGACCCGCTCTCTTCGGGTTGTGCAAGGGATGCATACACCGTTGATGCTTGGGGCGTTTATAACTCGAAATATGGTCAATACCAAGGCACCGTCGAGCTGAGGTACTCACCTAAGTGCGGAACCAACTGGGTTCGGATGTCGAGCAATACCCCGGGGAACCGTGTATATGCGGGCATTCAGGCATTACCCGCTGGCGGTGGTAACACCGCGGATGGTGCTGCCTATGATGTTTCGACGTCTTGGAGCGGGATGGTTAACGCACCAGGTAGTACTTGCGTCAACGTTTATGCGTACATCGTTGACAATAAGACCCAACAGACCGAAGGCAAACTGCCGATCCAAACGCGCTGCTGAGCCAACAGCCGCAAGTGGAGAGCTCGGGGTCCCCGGTAGGGCCCCGAGTGAATCCTCCAGAGGTGTTGGTGCCCTTTGTCAGCTTTCGATTTGGCTGGCAAGTGATTGGTCTCGGGATTCGGCCAACCACATCGTGGGCCAAGTAGGCTCCAACATCAATGACGCACAACTCTTTGACCAACCGCGTAAGGCCGGGAACTCTCAA
This sequence comes from Paeniglutamicibacter antarcticus, assembly GCF_900010755.1. Classification (GTDB taxonomy): domain Bacteria; phylum Actinomycetota; class Actinomycetes; order Actinomycetales; family Micrococcaceae; genus Paeniglutamicibacter; species Paeniglutamicibacter antarcticus_B. The sequence goes on from NZ_CZJT01000091.1 coordinate 95,863, forward strand.
CAGGCATCGGCACGGATTTTAGACGCCGCTGACCAAGGAGGCTCCAAGCGTGATCGGCGCACGTGGTGTAGTGGCGGGTCGTTATCGCGGCTAAACGGTCCCGGAGTTCACTTATCTGGCTTCGAAAATCGGGTTCAGCGGGCACTCGGCCAAGCATAGTGTGAGCCGATCGAGGATCTGAGCTACTCTCCGGCAGATTCGACAATCGGAGCTGGACTGACACGCCACGGACTCCGCCGAGGCGGCGCCGTGCTGGTTTCGCTGCCCTTAAACCGCCAGAAATTCGACGGCAGCGTTCTTGAAATCGCGGCTTGTCACGGCGTTGGCGTGGTCGCGGCCCGGCAGCCAGAGGATTGATTTCGGGGTGTTGCGGGTGCCAAGCAGCTCGGTCAGCCGCGGCATGGTGGTCGCCAGCGAATCCCCGTCGCCGGCGACCAGCAGGGTTGGCATGGTCGGGATCATTTGTTCCGGGGCGAAGGGCTCGGTCTTGATCGCCTGAATCATGCTCATGAGCGAGAACGTGTCGTTGGATTCCACGGTCTGCGCCATGCGCAGCAGATCCGCGGTGGCCTCGTCGGCAATTGAGGTTCCGTCGGCCAGGAACTGCTGGGCGGCATTGAGGTCGAAGGCTGCCAGCGGGTCGATGCTGGCCGGGCCGCCAAGTACCAGCCGGTTCACCAGCTGCGGCTGAGTACCGCCGAATTCCCAGGCCAGGCGTGCGCCGAGCGAGTATCCGATGAGATCCACGCCACTGTGCGGATCGCCGTCCTTCAGCGTCAGGACACCGTTATCCATCAGCAGCTGCAAAAGATCGGCCCGCATGCGACTGGGCGTGTAGGCGTCAAGGTCCTCCGGTGCCGGGGAAATGCCGTGCCCCGGGAGGTCGATCGCGATCACCTTGCGGCCGGCCTCGGTGAGGGACCGGATCCAGCCCGACTTCACCCAGTTCAACTCGCTGGAGGAGGCGAATCCGTGCAACAGCACCACGGGACGAAGCCCGGCGGGGGCGGCCGGTTCGTAAATGGTCAGGCTCAATGCGTTGGCAGTGCCTTCGACGAGGTGCTCATGTGTGGATCCCATGGGCAAATCCTTGCAGATCGACTGTGGATTTGCGAGTTCACCGGGGCGCGGGAACCGGTCCCGGCCCCGACCCGGAAGGATCGACCGCCGCAAAGTGTTCGACCACCGGGAACGGTTCGTAGAAATGGTGCAATGCGGCACTCCACTTTGCGTAGTTTGCCGAGCCTCGGAAGCCCGCGGTGTGCGCCTCGACGGATTCCCAGCGGACCAGCAGCAGGAACTCGTTGGGGGTTTCGATGCTCCTGGATAGCGAGAGGTCAATGAAGCCCGGGGTCTGCGCCATCAGTTTCCGCGCCTCCCCGAAGGCCATCATGAAGTCATCTTCCATTCCCGGTTTGACCGGCAGCAACGCATGTTCGGTGATCATGTTCCAAGTGTGGAGCAGTCGGCGGTAATGCGCGAAGTGGCGCGAATTCATGACGCAGGCCGTGTTTTGCGGGTCCCGGCGTGCGGAAAAACTGGCTCGTCACACGGCTTGTGCAGCGGCGGGCCCGACCGTATCCTTAGTTTTGGTCAAGATGACATTAACTAAGGTGTTGAGAAAGATTCCATTCGCAAACGTGGCCGAACGCCGCGAACAACCGCCAACGCTGGCAGTCTCGACTGTCATCTTTGCGCTGCGCGACGACGAACGGTCGGGGCGCAAGAGCCTCTGGCTTCCGCTGGTGCGACGCACCCGCGAGCCCTTCCGCGGCCAGTGGGCGTTGCCCGGCGGTCCGCTTGGCGCCCGCGATTCGTTGCTCGACGCGGCGGCGGCAAACCTGCGCGACACCACCGGCCTGGTCCCGCGCTACCTCGAACAGCTCTACGCCTTCGGGGACCTGGACCGCTCGCCGACCCGCCGCGTGGTCTCCATCGTCTACTGGGCGCTGGTGCGCGAGGACGATGCTCCGCACACCGACACCCACGCCACCTCGGTGCTGCTCGATGACCCCAACGTCGCCTGGTTCCGCGCCGACGACGAGGAGGTCCTGGTCAAGCTGGCCTTCGACCACCGCGAAATCATCGAATACGCGCTCTGGCGGCTGCGCACCAAGGTCGAATACGGGTCCATCGCCCACCGACTGCTCGGCGAACGCTTCACCCTCGCCCAGGTGCGCGAGGTCTACGAAGCGGTGCTGAACAAGTCCCTGGACCCCGCCAACTTCCGCCGCCAGCTACGCACGGCCACCGACCTGCAGGAAACCGACGAGTTCCTCTCCGGCGGCAAGCACCGCCCCCCACGCCTCTACCGCTACACAGGCTCAATTTCCCACCCACTTGAGAGCGAGAACATCTCATGAGCAGCATCAACTCCACCATCCAGCGCCTGACGCTGATCTCCCCGGAATCCACCTGCAACACTGACCTGGCCAAGGGCCCCTGGGCGTTTGACACCGGTGCGCCCGCCTATGGCCCGGGTTCCTCGGAGGCCGATGTTGCCCCGGCCGCCACGCCGAAGCAGGGCGAGATCCCTGCCGAATACCGCGAGGCGAGCGACGAAGAGCTCACCGCACGCATCCTCGCCGCCAAACAAACCCTCGGCGAGCGCCTGGTGATCCTGGGCCACTTCTACCAGCGCGACGAGGTGGTGAAGTTCGCGGACTTCGTGGGCGACTCCTTCCAGTTGGCCAACGCGGCGCTGACCCGCGAGGAAGCCGAATACATAGTCTTCTGCGGCGTGCACTTCATGGCGGAGACCGCCGACATCCTCTCCACCGATGCGCAGAAGGTCATCCTGCCCAACCTTGCCGCCGGCTGCTCGATGGCGGACATGGCCGACGAATCCTCCGTGGAGGAATGCTGGGAACAGCTGATGGACCTCTACGGGACCGAAAAGACCCCCGAGGACCTGGCCCCGGTCATCCCGGTGACCTACATGAACTGCTCGGCGGCGCTGAAGGCGTTCGTCGGCAAGCACGGCGGCATCGTCTGCACCTCCTCCAACGCGGCCACCGTCCTTGAGTGGGCGTTCGAGCGCGGCCAGCGGGTGCTCTTCTTCCCGGACCAGCACCTGGGCCGCAACACCGCCAAGGCCATGGGTGTGCCGCTGGAGCAGATGCCCATGTGGAACCCGCGCAAGGCGCTTGGCGGAAACGACGCGCAGGTGATGCTCGATGCCCGCGTGATCCTGTGGCACGGCTTCTGCTCGGTGCACCGCCGCTTCAACACCGCGCAGATCGACAAGGCACGCATCGATTTCCCGGGTGTCCAGGTGATCGTGCACCCCGAATGCCCCATGGAAGTCGTCGACGCGGCCGATGCGGCCGGGTCCACCGACTACATCCGCAAGGCCGTCGCCGCGGCCCCGGCCGGCTCCACCTTTGCCATCGGCACCGAGGTGAACATGGTCAACCGGCTGGCAGCCGAATACCCGCAGCACCACATCTTCTGCCTGGACCCGGTGATCTGCCCGTGCTCCACCATGTACCGCATCCACCCGGGCTACCTGGCCTGGGTGCTCGAAGCACTGGTGCGCGGCGAGGTGCTCAACCAGATTGTGGTTGAACCCGCCATTGCCGCCGACGCGCGCGTGGCGCTTGACCGGATGCTGGCGGCACGTCCATGACTGCCGCCGGTGCAGGATCCGCCGGTGCAGGATCCGCCGGTGCCGGATCAGCCCGTGCCGGATCCACCCGCCTGCTGGTGGTCGGCTCCGGGGTCGCCGGGCTCTACGCGGCACTGACCGCCGCCGCCCGCGGGCTGGAGGTCGCGCTGCTGACCAAGGACAACCTGGAGAACTCGAACTCCTGGTACGCCCAGGGCGGGCTGAGCGCGGTGGGGCCGCTGGGCATGTCGCGCGGCGACTCGGTGGCCAGCCATGTAGCCGATACGCTCACCGCCGGCGCCCGGCTGAACGACGAGTCAGCCGTCTTGGCCATGTGCACGGCCGCCTGGTCCCACGTGGAGAACCTCATCGCCGCCGGTGCAGTCTTTGATGCCGATGCCGATGCCGATGCCGATGCCGATGCCGATGCCGATGCCGATGCCGACGGCGCCGCCCCTGCCCTGTGCCTGGAAGCCGCGCACACCCATGCGCGGATCCTGCACGCAGGGGGAGACGCCACGGGCAAGGCCCTGTCCAGCGCGCTGATCACCGCATGCCTGAAACAGGAGGCAGCCGGCGCGCTGGCCATCCGCGAACGCACCTTCGCCACCGAGCTTCTGGCCGAGGACGCGGGGGCCCCCGAACGCATCACCGGGGTGCGCGTGCTCAACGCCGACGGCTCCACCGAGGACCTGCACGCGGAAGCGGTGCTGCTGGCCACCGGCGGCATCGGCAACCTGTTCACTGCCACCACCAACCCGTTCGGTGCCACCGGCGACGGCGCCGCCCTGGCCTACCGGGCCGGTGCGCTGCTGGCGGACAGCGAATTCATCCAATTCCACCCCACGCTCGTGACGCCCACCGTGCCAACCGCGGCCTCCGCGGTCGGCGAGCGCGGCTTCATGGTCTCCGAGGCGGTGCGCGGGGAAGGCGCGTTGCTCATCAACGAGGCCGGCGAACGCTTCATGCAAGCGATCCACCCCGATGCCGAACTCGCGCCGCGCGACGTGGTGGCCCGCGCCATCCATGCTGTCAACGCGTCGGGCTCCCGTGCCTACCTTGACGCCCGTGCCGTCGAGTCAGCCCACGGGGCTGGCTTCCTGGCCCGCCGCTTCCCCTCCATCACTGCCGCACTGGCCAAGCTCGGCCACAACCTGGCCACCGAACCGGTACCTGTCACCGAGGCGGCGCACTACTGGATGGGCGGGGTCTTCACCGACCAACTCGGGCGCACCACGCTTCCCGGGCTCTACGCTGCGGGGGAGACCGCCTGCACCGGGGTGCATGGGGCCAACCGCCTGGCCTCAAACTCGCTGCTCGAGGCCCTGGTCTTCGCCTGGTCCACCGTGGTGAACCTACCTGCGCAAAACGTCAAGGCCTCCGCAGCGGACCAAACCAGCAGTGCATTCACCAACGTGATCACCACCCAGCCCCTGAACACGCAGATGGCTTCATCCAGCGGGGAGAGCCGTGCCGTCGACCTGGCAATGCTGCAGGACCTCGCCACCACGTACCTGGGCGTTGAACGCACGGGTGCCGGGCTGGAAGCAGCCATCGCGCAGTTGGCCACCTGGCATGTTCCGGGCGATGACCGGGCGGCCCGCGAGCTGGAGAACCTGCTCACCCTGGCCAGGGTCATTGCCCACGCGGCGTTGGCCCGCGAAAACTCGATTGGCGCGCACTACCGGCTCGATGCACCCCAATCCCCGGAACCCCTCAACGGCCAGCTGCCGCGCTTCGGCTTCCGGCAGCAACGCACCACGCGCGCCGCCTCCCAACTCGTCTCATCGAACATCGGATCATGACCATGACGCAGACCTCCACCGCCCACGGCCCGGCAACCCACACGCTGGCACACGCAACCACACCCCCGATGCCCGTCCCGATGCCCGTCCCGGCCCGCGTCATCAACGAGATCGTGAACGCCGCGCTCGCCGAGGACAACCCGCGCGGGGACCTCACCGGCAACGTGCTGATCCCCGCCAACTTGCGGGCCACCGCCGCGGTCATCGCCCGTGAACCGGGTGTGTGCGCGGGCCTGGACACCTTCATCGCCGCCATGAAGCTCACCGACCCCGCCCTGGAAGTTACCCCGGCGCTGGCCGACGGCGACGAATTCGCCACCGGAGACACCCTGGTCTCCGTGTCCGGCCCGGCCCGCGGCCTGCTGGCCGGCGAACGCGTGGGGCTGAACCTGCTCCAGCGACTCAGCGGCATCGCCACCGCCACCCGGGCCTACGTCAAGGCGGCGCAGGGCACCGACGCCCGCATCGTCGACACCCGCAAGACCACCCCGGGCCTGCGCGTGCTCGAACGCTATGCGGTGCGCTGCGGCGGCGGGCACAACCACCGCGACAACCTCTCCGAGGCCGTCATGGCCAAGGACAACCACCTGGCGCTGCTGGGCACCGGCGCGGAACTCACCGCGGCCCTGCGCAACGCCCGCGCGCAGCTGGGCCACACCGTGCACTTCGAGGTCGAGATTGACCACCTGGAGCAGCTCGACGCGGTGCTCGCCGCCGGGGTTGACACCATCATGCTCGATAACTTCACCCTCGCGGACCTGGCCACGGGCGTGCGCCGCATCGCCGGTGCCGCGCTGGTCGAGGCATCGGGTAACGTCAAGCTGGACACAGTTGCTGCCATCGCGGCCACGGGTGTCGACGTGATCTCCTCCGGGGCGCTCACCCACTCGGTGCGCGCCCTTGACCTCGGACTGGACCTCAGCATTGAAGACCTCAGCATTGAATCCGTCAGCTAGCAAGACCCGCTCGCAACACCCCCGAACAGCAGATTCGCCCAGTATCAGAACCCAGCAGGATTGAAGCGCGCCAACCATGATTTACCTCGATGCAGCAGCCACCACCCCCGTCCGCCAGGAGGTGCTCGATGTCATCATCCCGCTGCTGACCAGTGACTACGGCAATCCCTCCAGCACGCATTCAATGGGGCAGAACGCAGCCCGCGCGCTGGATTACGCCCGCGAGACCGCCGCGAACGCCCTGGGCGTGCGCACCGGGGACATCGTCTTCACCTCCGGCGGGACCGAGTCCAACAACCTGGCGCTCAAGGGGCTGGCACTGGCCAACCCGCGCGGCCGCCACCTGGTCATTTCCGCCATCGAGCACCCCTCGGTGGCCGAACCCGCCGCCTACCTGGCCCGGCACCACGGCTTCACCCTTGACATCGCACCCGTGGATGCCGACGGCGTGCTGGACCTGCCGGCCTTCACCGCCCTGCTGCGCCCTGACACCACGCTGGTCTCGGTCATGTCGGTGAACAACGAGGTCGGCACCATCCAGCCAATCGCGCAGGTGGCAGCCGCTGCCCGGGCCGTCGGCGCACTGGTGCACACCGACGCGGTGCAGGCAGCGGGCTGGCTGGATGCCGCGGAGCTCGCCGGCCACGTGGATGCGCTGAGCATCTCCGGGCACAAGCTCGGCGGGCTCAAGGGTGCCGGGCTGCTGATGGTGCGCGGGAAGCTGCCGGTGGAACCGCTGGTCCACGGCGGCGGGCAGGAACGCGAACGCCGCTCGGGCACCGAGAATGTTGCCGGCGCCGTCTCCACTGCCACGGCATTGGCCATGGCGGCCCGCGCCAACGCAGCGGAAACCGCATCCGGCTACGGCGAATACCTGGCCGGCACGGTGCTCAGGGGCCTGAATGGCACGGCCGACGCAACAAAAAACGCGGCAACAAAAAACGCAGGAACGGAAAGCGACGGATCCGCGCAGCCCAGGATCCGCGCCACGCTCACCGGGCACCGCACCGAACGCGTCCCGGGCATCGTATCCTTCACCTTCCCGGAAACCGGCGGCGAGACGGTGCTGCTGGAACTCGAGCGCCGCGGGGTGATCGCCTCCTCGGGCTCGGCCTGCGCCGCCGGATCCACCGAACCCTCCGCCGTCCTGCTGGCCATGGGCCGCAGCGCCGATGAAGCGCACACGGCCGTGCGGTTGAGTTTCACCCGCACCGTGAAGGAATCGGAAATCGCCACCGCCGCACGTGCCGTGGTTGCCGCGGTCAAGGCCATCGCCGGGGAATAAGCCGGAGCGGGCCAATGGATGCGCCAACACTGCTTGGGTGCAGGGCCCCGGGCATGATATCCCTGTCTGCATGACAATAGTGCTCGTCGAGGGTGAGAGCGACGCGGCGGCCCTGCGGACCCTTGCCGCCCGGTTGGGCCTGCCCGAACCGCGGGTGGTGCCCGTGGGCGGTTCCAAGGGGGTCCGCCGGGCCGCGGCGGAATTCACCGGAGAACGGATCCTTGGGCTTGTGGACGCCGCCGAACGCACCGACTTCCAGAGCGTGCTGGACACCGTCTTTGTGTGCAACCCGGACCTGGAGGCCGAGCTCATCCGTGCGCTGGGTGTCGACGGCGTCGTGGCGCTCATCGCCGCGCAGGGTGAGCTTGCCTCCTTCCGCCGCTTGCAGGCCCAGCCTTTCCTGCGCGCGTCGTCCATCGAGCACCAGCTGGCCAGGTTTTTCGGTGGCCGCAGCGGCAACAAGGTCCGCTACGCGCCGCTGCTCGCCTCGGCCCTCGCCCCGGAGGCCATCCCCGCCCCGCTGGCGGCGCTGCTGGCCGGCCTTTCCAGCGGTTGACGTCCGTTTGGGCAGCGCTTCACCGGCGTTTGAGCAGCGTTTGACCTGTGGTGGCCCGGTTTGCATCGCCTCGCCGGGGAATAGACTTCACACATGTCATCCACCTCACATGTTCCAGCTCCGCTCGACGCCACGGGGCTCCACATAGCCGCCAAGCTATCGGCGATGATCCAATGCCGCACCGTGTCGCGCCCCAACCGCCAGGACGAAGACCGGGCCGAGTTCACCAAACACGTGGCCGTCCTGAACGAACACTTCCCGGCCATCGCCGGCGCCGTGGTGCAGCACACGCTGGGCATCACCGGGCAGCTCTGGCACTGGCGGGGCGCCGACGCGGCCAAGCCGGTGGTGCTGATGGCCCACCAGGACGTGGTCCCGGTGGAATCCGAGGCGGACTGGGAGCACCCGCCCTTTGCGGGCCTGGTGGCCGACGGGCGCATCCACGGCCGCGGCACCCTGGATGACAAGGGGGACATGGCCTGCATCCTGCAGGCGGCCGACGCGCTGGCCGCCACCGGCTTCATCCCGGGCCAGGATGTCTACTTCTTCCTGGGCGACTGCGAGGAAACCGCCGGCAACACCGCCACCGAGGCCGTCGACTTCCTGCGTGAACGCGGGGTCACCCCGTGGTTGGTGCTCGATGAGGGCGGGGCCGTGGCGCACCAGGCGTTCCCCGGGGTCAAGGCGCCGGTCGGGGTCATCGGCGTGAGCGAGAAGGGCATTCTCGACGTGTTGCTCGAGGCCCACGATGCCGGAGGCCACGCCTCGGCGCCCCCGGCCTTCGGCGCCGTGCAGCGCATTGCCCGGGCCATCGTGCGCCTGCAGCGAAAATCGTTTCCAGCCAACGTGCACCCGGTGACCGGGCTCATGCTCAAGCGCCTGGGGTCCGGCGCCCCCGCCCTGGTCCGCACCGGACTTGGCCTGCTGTCCCGTCCGGGACGCGCCGCCGGGGAAGTGCTCGCCCGCGTCGGGGCCGAACCCGCCGCCATGGTCCGCACCACGGTGGCAACCACCGAGCTTGCCGGCAGTGACGGCATCAATGTGCTGGCGCGCCGGGCCGCGGTGACGCTGAACATCCGCATCTCGGTGACCGAATCCGTCGACTCGGTCATCACCGGGATCCGCAAGCGCATCGCGGACCCCAAGATCAAGCACACGGTGCTCTCAGCCTCCGAACCCTCGCCCGTCTCGCCGGTGGACTGCGAACAGTTCGCGTTGCTGGAGGCCTGCATGGGGCATTCGCACCCGGAGGCCATCGCCGTCCCGTACATCATGATGGCGGCCACCGACTCGCGTTTCTTCACGGGCATCAGCGGGCACGTCTACCGCTTTGCCCCGCTGTCCATGGACAAGTCACAGCGCGGCGCCATCCACGGCACCAACGAATCGGTGGCCCTGGCCGAGCTGGTCAAGGGCACCGCGTTCTACTCGCGGCTGCTGCGCTCGCTCTAGGGGGCGACGGGAACGCATGCGCCGGGAGGCCACCTGCGAAGCCCCGGGAAATTACCCGGCCGGAACCGGGCCCAAATCCGGATCGATGCCCACGGCGCTTCCACGGGTGTTCTCAAGGGTGTCCTCAGGGGCGTCCGCTGCGGTGCGCTGTGCAGGTAGGGGCGAACGCTCAACGATTCTCGTGGCCCGCCACATGGCAGCGAGGCAGGCCGCGAGGATCAACGTGGCGGCCCCCAGCCCGTAGAGTGCACCATGGCCCTTCGACAGTGCCTTCAATGGTGCTTTCGACGCCTTGGTGCCGTAGGAGCGTTGCGCCTTGGCCAGGGTGCTTGCCACCGACTTTCGCACCTTTTTGGCGGTCTTGCGGTTTCCGGTCACCGTGGCAACGATATTGGCCGACGCATCGGAGAGCGCCTGCGGGTCGAGCTTGTCCACGGCATGACGCAACGCATCCTCAAGGTGCTGCGGATAGTCCCGCTTCGCCTTCTTCGACCACTGCGCCAGCTGCTTGGCGATGTCGTTGACCTGCTCATTGATAACGTTCTTGGTGGCGTGCTTGGTGGCGTTGCCCATGGTATTTGCCCTCCTGGTTCTCGGTGAAGCTGGCGGGTGCCTGCAGGGTAGCGGTGCACCCATCGCAATGCGTCGACATCCTCTGGGATAAGCATGTCACGCGGCAGGGCGTGTGAGGAGGTGGCGGCGCCCGAATCATTCCACATTAGAACAGGTGTTCTAATCCTGGAATTTGCCCGGGTGGACCCTGCCGGGAAACACGGTCGCCGCGTAGTCTGGCAACTGGATGGGGGCCTTGGATGGAACAACCGCACGGGGATCCTTGACGTACTAGGCCTCAAGCAATCGGCCTAATCTGCTGGGCCGCAACCACTAGGGAGGCAGGGGAATGTCCAAGCGCAGCGACGCCCGCATCCGCGAGCTGCTGGCCTCCATGGCCAACGTCGCCTCCGACCTCAGCGTAAACACCATCTCCCGACGCCTGCTCGATGAAGCCATGGGCGCCTTCGGTGCCACCACGGGCCTGCTTGAACTCACCAGTGCCACCCAAGCGGAGGGGCGCCTGGCCAAGGGCAAGGACTCCGCGGCGCTCGCCGACACCACACACCGCGAGGAAACCAAACGCCTGCGCGTGGAGCTGAAGACCCGTGACCAACTCTTTGGCCGCCTCGTCCTGGGACCCAAAAACGGCAAGGACCGCTACTCGCGCTTCGATAAGGAACTGGCGGGCGCGCTCGCCTCGGCCGCCGGGGTGGCCCTGGAAAACGCCCAGCTTTACCAAGACGCGGCAGACAGGGTCCGCTGGCTGGAAGCAACCGCCGGCATCGGAGCCCTGCTGGGCGGGGACAGGGAAGGCGCCGAGCAGCTGGACGGCGTTGCCGAACTCGCCCGCAGCGAGGCACGCGCCAAGTACGCGCTCATACTCACCCCGGTGGGGGAAGGACCCGACCCGCAGAACACTTACCGCATCGCGGGAATCAGCACCAACGTGCACCCCAGCCTCTCCGGACGCATCGTGGCCGCCCTGGGCGCCCTCGCCACCCTGGGCGGGCCCGCACCAAGTGCCCCGGACGGGCTGGCTCCGCTGCTGCTGAGCAGCCCCGAGGCGGTACTGCCACTGGGCGAGATTGCCGATGGCGGCCCCACGCTGCTCACCGAACTGCGCGCCCGCGACACCCACTACGGCATCTTGCTGATGATCAGGGACCAGGGGCAACCCGCCTACCGGCCCATCGAAACCCAGATGGCAGCGGTCTTCAGTTCAAGCACCGCACAGGGGATGGGACTGGCCCGGATGCACCGCCTGCACGAGGACCTCCGCCTGTACCTGGAACGCGAACGCATCGCCAGGGACCTGCACGACGTGGTCATCCAACGCATCTTCGCTGCCGGGCTGAGCATCAGCGCCCTGGCCAAACACCTGCCAACACCCGCCACCCGGGAACGCGCGGCGGGCATCACCCGGGAACTGGATACCACCATCGCCGAACTGCGCGCGACCATCCACTCGCTGCGCACCAGTGTCGGGGAACAGGAGACGCCCAGCAGCCGCATCCTGCGCGCCATCCGGCTGGGCTGCGAGCCACTGGACTTCACCCCGCGCGTCCACCTGGGCGGCGGCCTGGATACCCTGGACGACGAAACCCTGCTCACCCACCTGCTGGCGGTGATCACCGAATCGCTGTCCAACGTGGTGCGCCACGCACACGCACGCTCCTTGGGCGTTGACGTTGGACTCGAGAACCACACGCTGCTCGTGCGCGTCAGCGACGACGGGAGGGGATTCGTGCGCTCGCAGGTGGAGAGCGGACTGGCAAACATGGCCCAACGCGCCGCCGAACTTGGCGGAACCCTCCGGGTTGAATCGACCCCAGATGACGGAACCGCACTGTCCTGGGCCGTGCCCGTGCCATGAGGTCAGGTGCCACCGTCATTCGGGCCGGCCGGCGGATGGGTCACAAACACCGCCGCCTGCGTGCGGGACTCAAAGCCCAGCTTCGCCAACATCGAGGAGACGTAGTTCTTCACGGTCTTCTCCGCCAAACGCATGCGCTCGCCGATTTGCCGGTTGCTCATGCCCTCGCCGACAAGCTCGAGCACGCGGCGTTCCTGGGTGGTCAGCAGGCCCATGCGCGGGTCCCGGTTTTCGTGGGTGAACAGCCCGGAAACGATCCGTTGTTTGAGCCCGGGGGTAAAGAGTGATTCCCCGCGTGCTGCGCGGCGCAGCGCACCAATGAGGTCGTTGCCGGCAATCTGCTTGAGCACGTAGCCAAGCGCGCCGGCCAACACCGCCCCGCGCAATGCCTGCTCATCGTCGTAGCTGGTCAGGATGAGGCACTTGAGCGAACCGTCGATGGAGCGCACATCCCGGCACACCTCGATGCCGGTGCCATCGGGCAGCCGGGCATCAAGCACCGAAACATCCGGGCGCAGCGCCGGGATTTGCTTGCGGGCATCGTGTGCTGTGCCGGAGGTGCCCACCACCTCAAACCCTTCGCCCTCCAGCAGTTCGCGCAGGCCGCGCCGGACCAGCTCGTGGTCATCGAGGATGAAGACGCGAATGGGGGTGGCCGGTGTGCCGGAACCGGCGAGTTCGTGGTCCGTGGGATGCGTTCCGCCCGGTTCGATGGTGATGCTCATGCTCGATTCCTCCCCGGGGCCATGTCAAAACCTTCAGCTGTCCTTATTGTTCGCCCCGCGGCCCGTCGCAGGCAAGGGGCCAAAGACCCGCGGTGGACAGGCATTCAGGCCCGGGAGGCCAGCCATGATGCGCGGGTGACCTCGTATTCGACGTCCCCGAACTCATCCCCATCGATGGGCACCTGCCACTCTGCCGTGAATTCACGGACCAGCCGCATGCCCGACTTTTCCATGACCCGGCGTGATGCGCTGTGGATGGCCATGGTGCTGGCGGTGACCCGGGTGGCCGGGGTGTTCGCGAAGGCGTGGTTGATCAGCGCGATGGATCCTTCGGTGGCCAGTCCCCGGCCCCAGCAGGCTTGGCGCAAGCGGTAACCGAGTTCCGGTTCCGTTGCCGGCGCGCCGTGCTCCGGGCGCAAATGGAACCACCCGAGGAACTCACCGGAGTCGGGGCGCTGTGCCACCCAGAAACCGAAATTCGGGGTCCGTTGGTGGTAGGCCAGATAGGCGGGAATGTAGTCGGCGAGAATTTCAGCACGCGGTGTGGGGAGCCCGTTGGAAATGAAACGCATGACTGCCGGATCCGAATCCAACCCGATAAGTAGCCCGGCATCCGATTCGGTGAATTCGCGCAGCACCAGGCGCGGTGTTTGCAGCAAAACCTTCATGCTTCAGTGTGCGCCGCGGGTGCCAGGACGGCCAGCGTTCCGGTGTCGCTGAGATTGCAGGCGAAGCCGAAAAGGGTGCCGCGCGTTTAGCGTTCAATTTCCCTGCTAGTAAAGATCCCGGCCGTGAGGGCTCTTTCGTGTGGTGCTGGATTGCTGCCGAGATTCCAGCCCTCGCGTCGTGATTCCGGACTATTTGTCAAGGATTTCACTTGATTGTGTAACCGATCGGTGACATTGTTTAATCATGGAAGTATTTGAACTGAGCACACTCACGCTGGGACGTGAGCTACGGGACAGGCGTGAGTCGCTGGGGTATAGCCAGCAGGCCCTGGCCGATTCCATCGGCACATCCCGAAAGTTCATCGTGGAGCTGGAAGCAGGCAAGGAACATGTTTCCCTTGCACTCACCTTGAGGGCGCTTTCCGCCTTGGGATTTGAGGGGCCCGCACTGAGTGCCGCGGCAGTGCCCACGACAAGGTACCAGGAAGCCTTCGAGACGACCCTGTCCGAGGATGACTATGATTTCGCGCTGCGGCTTCTGGGGGAGTACTCGACGGCATCGCTGGAGGCCGGCCGGGCGCTTATGGCGACGGCGCCCAAAATCCGCGACAAGGAATACATAACAGCGCTGGGAGCGATCACCCGCTGGCTGTCCCACAAAACCCAAACGCCGGTCCCCGGATGGGCCCACCGCATCAAACCCTCTGCCAATCCCGTCTTTCTGGCCGAGAAGATACATCCCGTCGGGGATCGGATGAAAGAACTCATCCGGCGCGAGACGTCCCCGGAAATGGCGGAACTGAACGTCTGGATCCGCGACCGCGACCTGGCGACGCTGTGAGTGCACCGGAATTTCGCACCGAACGCATTCTCGAACTCCTCGATGAGTTGGAACGGCGGCTTGATGCCCGCGGCGTTGCACTGAATATCCAGATCGTCGGAGGGGCAGCTTTACTGCTGCACGGGTTGCTGGATCGTTCCACCCAGGACATTGATGCCAGGTACGCGAGTGCTCCCGTGGTCGAGGAGGTCGCCGGTGATATGGCCGTTGCATACGGTTTGCCGGCCAGCTGGCTAAATTCGAAGGCTGCCGCGTTCTTGCCGGACGATGCCGTGTGGATCGCAGGGAAGGAAGGATCTTCCTCTGCGATATGGCTTGCGGATCTTCAGACTCTCGCGGCCATGAAGCTTGCCGCCGAACGGCAGAAAGACATTGAAGATCTTGGCCGAATTGCCAATGCGCTGGGCATCACCGACCCGGCGGATCTCGTGCGGATCGCCTACCAGAAATACGGTGAGGATTCCGTTCCGCTCTCTGCATCCCGGGAAAACTATGAGATCGTGGCCGAAGAGGCCATCGCCGCGGCAACAGTCTTGAAGCGGAATTAAGCGGACTTCATGACATTCATTAAATCCATAAAAGGGTCAGCATCGACCTTGTAGTCGAAAGAAGCGCCAGTATCTTCGCTGCCGCAGCGGTACATGAAGAACGACCCCGGGCATTTGCTCGCCCGGAGTCGTTCTACTCTGCCCATTGAACTCGCATACGTATTAGCGTTGCTGGGGGAATCCGAGCAGGGAATGGGTGCGGGCGTACTTGGCGGCCAGCCGGCTGCGCATTTCCTCGGGCAGCAATGCGGTGCGTGCCGGATCCGTGTTGTCCTCGATGTCCGCACGTTTGACCAACAGGGCCATCGGGTTGGCCAGGATGCGCCGGCAGTATTCCTCGACGGGTTCGCCCTGGGTCTTGGTCACCGACTGCACCGCCTCGATGACGGCAACCGGGATGCCGGCCCGGGCCAGATCCCCGGCGGTGACATCGCAATCCTCAAGCACATCATGTAGCCAAGCAGCTGCCACCGCCTGCGGATCCCCGCCGTGGGCGCGAACGCCGGCGGCCACCCGCTGGGGATGGGTGATGTATTCCAGACCCGCCTTGTCTTGCTGTCCGGCATGGGCCCGGCGGGCGAGCTCTTGTGCGGTCTTGGCGAAATCTGGCTGGCTGGATTGCTGGGTGGCCTGCCGGTTCATGGTGTTTCCGTTCGACCCTCGGTGGATGTTGTGCTGTTTCCTAGCGTAGCCAGCGGCCCAGACAACTTGCCGCAACCCGGACACGGCGCCGCAACAGGGTGAGGGCGTGGGCCGGAAAACAGGTACTGGTACGGATACTGCAGGCACGGCCTGGGTCTACCGTGTTGCCATGAGTGAACATGATCCACTGGAGCAGGGGGCGCCAACGGCTCCGGCCGTGGCCAACCGCACCTACCTTTTTGCGTTGAAGGATGCCGGTGGCACGGTGCCTCCGGAACTCGGTGTTGCAGGGCGTTTGGCCCGCCGCGGCCACCACGTGGTGTTGCTGGGCGACGACTCGATGGCACAACAGGCACGTGAAAACGGGATCGACTTCCGCCCCTGGACCGATAGTGCCACTGGCGAGGTCCGTGATTGGGAGGCCAAGTCCCCGCTGAACCAGGCCAGCGACATGGCCCGCAGCATGATCGGCGGCCCGGCGCCGCAGCAAGCCCGGGATGCCGTGGCGGTCATCGACGAGCTGCACCCGGACCTTGTGCTGACCTCGTTCTTCGCGTTCGGTGCCATGATTGCTGCACAAGCGCAGGAAGTTCCCTTTGATGTGCTGATGCCCAACACCTACCCGCTGCCGGCCAGGGGAATGCCGCCACCCATCACCGGGCTGCGCCCTGCCCGTGGTCAGCTGGGGCACCTGCGCGACAGGATCATTGCCTACGGCGGAACCAAGCTGATCGACAAGTACGCGCTAGCGTCCCTGAACGAGTTGCGTGCCGGGTACCGGCTGGCCCCGCTGGCCAACACCTGGGAGCAAGTGCGTCAGGCCCGGCGCCTGCTGATTTTGAGCTCCGCCGCCTTCGATTTCCCCGCCGAGCTGCCCGCCAACGCCCGCTACGTGGGGCCGATACTCGATGACCCGGCCTGGGCTTCGGAGACCCGGTGGGAGATGCCACCGGGGGATGACCCGTTGGTGTTGGTGGCGATGTCATCGACGTTCCAGGACCATGTGCCATGCATGCAGCGGATCGTGGATGCGCTGGGGACCCTACCCGTGCGCGGCGTGGTCACAACCGGCCCCGCCGTGGCGCCTGAAGCGATCCGCGCCCCGGCCAACGTCTGCGTGGTGGCCGCGGCACCCCACCACGATGTGATGGGCCAGATGAACCTGGTCATCACCCACGGGGGCCACGGAACCGTCGTGAAGGCGCTGGTTGCAGGGGTGCCGCTTGTCATCTTGCCGCACGGCCGCGACCAGGCGGGCAACGGGGTTCGAGTGAGCTCCCGCGGTGCAGGCCTGAGAGTATCGCGCAAGGCCACCGCGCCCCGGATTGCCCGGGCCATCGGCACGGTGCTGAACGATGCGGGCTACTTGCGGGCCGCGGGGCAACTCGGTGAGAGTATTGCCCGCGATGTGGCGAAGGCTTCGCTGCTGCTCGATGAGATCGAATGGTGAGTTGCTCGATGAGCCAGAATGGTGAGCTTCAGCGTTGGACTTGAGCGGTGAGCGTCAAAGTTTGGTCCGACGGGAGGGGCCTTGGCAGATGGCCCTGGCGTGCGCGGCGGGGGATGGAGCGGGCGCCTCCGTCGGTGACGCGAATCAGGAACCGGTGGTCGCAGAAGTGGAACTCGATATCGAAGACGCCGGGGCCACCCCGGGGGCCGCCGGCGATCCAGGAGGTTCCATGGGGTGCGCCCTCCCGGTATCCGTTTCCAGCACCGCAAGCCACCTGTGAAGATTGCCCGGGTTCATGCTGTTGCCGACACCACTCTGTGGTGGCCGGCGAGGAAATTGGCAGGCGGTGACTGGTGCGTGCCTGCAAGCGCGTTCTTTCTTGCGCCCTTCAGGGAGTTCATGGATCCGTGGTGGCCACGCACATCAGCAAGGCCACGCGTTCACCGGTGAACGGTATGCGTGCGCCGGTACGCCGAGCACGGCCGCCGCCTGGGCAGTGGCCATGCCGGCGTTGGACCCGCTGTTAGGAGTTGATGCCGATGCTGACCCGGCCGTTTTCAACCAGCCAGCGCTGGTCAAGGCGGACGTTGTCAAGCAGCCGGCGGTCGTGCGTGACCAGCAGCAGGGCGCCCTCGTAGGCTTCGAGCGCTTCCTCGAGCTGTTCGATGGCGGGCAGGTCAAGGTGGTTTGTCGGTTCATCGAGCACCAGCAAGTTGACCCCGCGGGCCTGCAACAAGGCAAGCCCGGAACGGGTGCGTTCGCCGGGGGACAGGTCGCGGACCAGGGATGCGGTCTGGTGCGCCTTGAGCCCGAACTTGGCCAACAACGTGCGCGCCTCGGCCGGGTTCATCTCCGGAACCGCAAGCTCAAAGGCATCTCCCAGCGGGGTGTCCTCGCCGAGGTAGCTGCGTGCCTGGTCGATTTCGCCGATGGCCACCGAGGAACCCAGCGACGCCGAACCCGTATCAGGTGCCAGGTGGCCCAGCAGCAGGTTCAGCAGCGTTGACTTGCCGGCGCCGTTGGGGCCGGTGATGCCGATCCGGTCCCCGGCGCTGACCTGTGCAGAGACCGGGCCGAAGGTGAAATCGCCGCGGGTGATGGAGGCCTCGTTCAGCGTGGAAACCACCGAGGAACCACGCGGGGCGGCAGCAATCTCGAACTGCAACACCCATTCCTTGCGCGGTTCGATGACCTCATCCAGCCGGGCAATGCGCGATTCCATCTGGCGGACCTTCTGCGCCTGCTTTTCGGAGGACTCGTTGGAGGCCTTGCGGCGCATCTTGTCATTGTCAGGGTTCTTCTTCATGGCGTTGCGCACGCCTTGGGAAGACCATTCGCGCTGCGTGCGGGCGCGGGAGACCAGGTCCGCTTTCTTGTCGGCGAACTCGTCGTAGGCCTCGCGGGCATGCCGGCGGTTGATGGAACGCTCTTCAAGGTAGGAGTCGTAGCCGCCGTCGTACACGGCAACCTGGTTTTGGGCCAGGTCCAGTTCGACGATGCGGGTGACGCAGCGGGCCAGGAATTCGCGGTCGTGGGAGACCAGCACCACGCCGGTGCGCAGCGAGGAGACGAAGGATTCCAGGCGCTCAAGACCGGCCAAATCAAGGTCGTTGGTCGGCTCGTCGAGCAGCACCAGGTCGAAGCGGGAAAGCAGCAGGGCTGCCAAGGCCACGCGGGCCACCTGGCCGCCGGAAAGCGCAGTCATCAGGGTGTCGGTGGGCAGATCGAAGCCAAGCTCGGCGAGGGTTGCCGGGGCGCGGTCCTCAAGGTCCATCGCACCGGAAGCCATCCAGTGGTCAAACGCGCTCGCGTAGGCGTCGTCGGCTCCCGGTGCGCCGGAGCCCAGGGCTTCGGCGGTTCTCTCCATGTCGGTGGTGGCCTGGGCGCACCCGGTGCGCCGGGCCAGGTAGGCCTCGATGGTTTCGCCTTCGATGCGCTCGTGTTCCTGCGGCAGCCAGCCGATGAACGCGCCGTCGGGCGCCGTGGAGACGGTGCCGCCCAGTGGTTCGTCGACCCCTGCCAGCAGGCGCAGCAGCGTCGATTTTCCGGCACCGTTGGCGCCCACAACGCCGATCACGTCCCCGGGGGAGACGGTGAAGTTCAGGGAAGAGAAAAGGGTTCGGTGGGCGTGTCCACCGGCAAGGTCCTTGGCCACGAGCGTTGCAGTCATGGAACCATTTTAGTCAATGCGCACCGGGCCCCGGGACCACCCCGGCAGTTGCCCCCGGGAGCCATCCAGTGGCGGGGTCGGCTAGCGCAGGTACGCCGAGCTCATCCAGCCGGTCTTCGCCCCGTATTTCACCTGCACCCACACGCCTGATTTCTTGCCGGTCAGGGTAACTTTCGTGCCCTTTTTCACCGTCATGAGGATGGCCGAACCTGTGGTTGCGCCCTGGCGCAGATTCACATTTGCGGTGGTGGTCTTGGTGGTGGCCGTAACGGTGGTTGGCTTGGGCGCCGGCTTCGGGGCGCTGGCAACACCGTAATAGTGCTCCAGGGTCTTGGATTTCTTCTTCACCATGGCGTTGGCCTGCGCTGGTCCCACGTAGCGGAAATGCCACGGTTCGTACTTCACGCCGGTGACGCTTTCCTGGCCCTTGGGGTAGCGCAGCACAAAGCCGTACTTCGGGGCGTTCTTGGCCATCCATTTGCCCACCGGCGTGTTGGCGAAGCAATCCTGCAGGGCGCATGCGCGGTTGTAGTTGCCCACGTCGATGCTCAAGCCGGTCTGGTGCTCGGAGGTGCCGGGTTTTGCCGCGATACGCAGGGCATAGGCGGATCCGTACCAGGCCGTGTACTGGTCAACAATCTGCTTTTGCGAGGCGTAAGAACGGTACCCGGAGGTGAGTTTGATGCTCACGCCGTCCTTTTTGGCGGCCGCGGCAAGTTTCCGGTAGGCGGTTGCGGTAGTGGTTTGCAGGCGAACGCCGGTTCCGGAGATGGTCGAGGTTTTCGGTACAAAGGTCTTGGGAACCAAAGGGTAGAACTTGGAAACCAGCACGTCGGCCTTGGCAGGGTTGCGTGGCGGCACCGGCTTCTTGGCAAGCTGAGGGGCGACGGCGAGTGCAGGGGCGACGGCGAATTGCGGGGCAATGGTGAGCGCCGATGGGACCAGCAGTGGTGCCGCAACAGGTGCTGCCGCAGTTACAGGAACTGCCGCCAGGGCAGGTGCCACCCAGGAAGTGAACCACAGGGAAAGTGTCAGTGCCGAAGCTGCCAGGAGGGCCGGGATTTTTACGTGTTTGCGCATGGTGTGGAGCCGGTGGCCAATCACTTGATGACGCCGGACCTTGCTGCGCGGCGTGCCGTGAGGCCCATCCTATCCAGACGCGGGGGCGAATAGCCGGGAATGGGGGTTGAAAATTCCCGAGGCAATGTAGAAGACGTTGCTGAAGACGATGAGCACCGCATTGGTGATGAGGTACATCGCGGTGGTCAGTGCCGGGACCGCGTCGGGGTTCAGCGTGTAGGCGAAATACACGCGCAATGCGGCATCAACCAGGAATCCTAGTCCCCAGATGAGGGTCGAAGTCCGCCACATCCGCCGGAAACGCGGCGCCGATTCCCAGTGGTTTTCCCACCCGCCGGGCCAGTGCAGCCGGCCCTCGAGCAGCGGCCGGGTGAACGTGTATACAAGTGGCCGGGGTGAGCGCAGGGAATAGATGAACCAGCATCCGGTTCCGGCGGTGATTGCTGCATCGCGGGCCATCAAGAATTGCGGGCTCCCGGGAATGAACGCCAGCAGCACCGCGGCCAGCGAGACCAGGGAAAAGTACGTGGTGATGATCGAGGTGCCGGGCGGGCGCCGGATCAGCGAGTAGATGGCCGGGACTCCGGTGGCCACCGCGATGATGGCCAATGCCGGGTAGATTTCCAGGCCCAGGAGGCGCAACGCGTAGTAGAGCGCCGGCGGAAGCGCCATCGCGGCCACGAACCACAGGGCGGAGACCCAGCGTGGTGCGCCGGGTGGTGTGGATGCGCCGCCGCGAACCACTGGGGCACCTGGGTGACGTGGGCTGTTCGACGCGGGCTACTGGGGTTCGGCTGGATGTTCGGACCTGAACACATGCACCAGTGCGTTTGCGTGCCCGTGGCCGATGCCGTGCTCGGATTTCAGCCAGTTGACTTGTTCCAGGTGTTTTTGTCCGGCGACAGACTCCAGCAGGCCCATCCAATGCCCGATGGGTTTGCCATAGGTGGTTTCGATTGAAGGAAAGTAGGACCGGGGCCCCTTGACGGCGTCGCTCATGGGTTAAATACGACCAAAGCCAGATTCCCGGGACAAGGGGGAGGGCAGCATCGAATCCTGAGCGGGTGACGGTCGCCAGTCGCCGCCTTGGGTGCGGTGGCGGGCGTGCAGGCATGCGTGACTTTGTACCCTAGCCGCACCACGGGTCCGGTAGCAGGATGGGAATACGCCGACGGAAGAAAAGGAACCCGGGCAACAACGCGCGGAATTCCCAAAAATCCGAAGGGCCCAACCGGGCAAGCCTCCGCCTCACGCGCCAACGACCTGTGACCCCGGGGGGAAAAATTAAAGGCAAGGAGATCTAAACCATGAAGCGGTTTGGTGGATGGCAGAACTGGTTGGTAGTGGCAGCCGGCGTGTATACGTTGCTTGCCATAACGTGGACCAACGCTGTGGGTTCTTCGAATACGTACATGACCGCCGGCGGTATCGCATTGATTGTCATCGGCGCCATCAACATGGTGGCACCGGGCATGCCGGCAGCCGAATGGATCCAGTTGGTGGTGGCTTTGGCCGTCGTCGCATCCCCATGGATCGGCAGCTTTGCAACGGGCATGCCGGGCGTCGCCTGGAACACCTGGATTCCGGGTGTGGTGGCACTTGCAGCCACGGGCTTGGCAATCCAGCCGGCCATGAAGGTTTACCACGAGCACCATCCGGTGGCTTCGCACTAGTTGCGTAGGGGAGAACGGAAGCTGGTCACTGTGCAGGCAGGTCCCGGACGCTGGTCGACGGGGCCTGCTTTCATGCCGTGATGTCGTGGTGCGCACCGAGGTGGATGCCGGCAGACGGATTCGTTGACGATAATCTGGGACCATGCTCTTACGTAGCGAAACCCCAGATGACCGCCCCGCGATCGGCAAGGTTGTGTCGAAGGCGTTTGCCGACCCCGCCACGCCGGGCGAGCCCGGTGAAGTGGCGTTGTTGGAAGCACTGTATGCATGCGATGAATACATCGACCGATTCTCGGTGGTCGCACTCGTGGATGGGGAGCTCGTGGGCCACGCGATCGCCACGCGCGGGTGGCTCGACGGAGACATCCCGCTCTTGGGACTGGGCCCCATTGCCGTGGCCCCGGAGCACCAGGGCCGGGGGATCGGTGGGGCATTGCTCACCGAGATCCGCGAGCGGGCAACCGCATCGGGGGAGCAAGCCATCGTCCTGCTGGGGCATACCGGGTATTACCCGCGCTTCGGTTATGTTCCGGCGATTCCCGCCGGGATCCTGCCCTCGGACCTGGGCTGGGCGGATCACTTCATGGTTTTGGCGCTTGATGACCGTGAACTTCCGCGCGGCACGTTCACCTACGCGGCACCGTTTGGTGTGTAGGCTGCGGATCTAGCCTCCAGCACGGCTACCCGGCTGCATGCCAACAGCGAGGGGGCCGTGCTGGCTCCCCTCGCCGTTGGCCCGGTGCTTGCCCGGTGTATTGACAGATTTTTAGCCAGTGCCTGCTGCCTGGCGGCTGCCGGAAGCGGCGCTTAGCCGGCTTCGACGTGGTTGCGCAGCTTGGTGGTCAGCTGTTGGAGCACCTTGAACTCCTCGGCGTCCAGCGCATCCCCGATCAGCGTGTGGATGCCCTTGACATGTTCGCGGCCGATCTCCTTTTGCAATCGAGCGCCCGCCTCGGTCAGCATGAACAGCACCGCCCGTTGGTCGGTGGGATCCGGCTCCCTGGACACCAGACCCTTGGATTCGAGCCGGTCAGCCATCCGGCTGAGACTCGGCTGGGAAATCAGCAGGTGCTGGTTCAAATCCGAGAGCCGGCTGGACCCGGAGGGGCAGCGCGAGAGGTTGAAGAGTACGTCGTACTCCCGGGTGCTCAGCTGCTTGAACTCCGGCAGCTTTTGCAGCTTGCGCATCACCGAGACCTGGGCCCGGAAGAGCGACTCCCATGCCGCATTCGAGTCACGCAGCGAGGCGGCACCCGGTGTCTCGGGGTCAGGCATTGGTGCCACCTGTGGATCCAACCGATCCGGCCGCCAGCTTGGCATCGCGTGCTGCCACGCGGTTGGCGTGGGTCGGTGCCTCCGGGTGGTCGGCGGGCTTGCGTGAGTCAAGTTCCTTGCGCAGTTCCGGCAGCACGTATTCGCCGAACAGGTCCAGCTGCTCCAGCACGGTCTTGACCGGCAGGCCCGCGTGGTCCACCAGGAAGAGCTGGCGGTGGTAGTTGCCGAATGCCTCCTGGAAGGTGAGGGTCTTTTCGATCATTTCCTGCGGTGAGCCGACCGTCAGCGGGGTCTGCTCCATGAAGTCCTCCATGGAGGGGCCGTGGCCGTAGACCGGTGCGTTGTTGAAGTACGGGCGGAATTCGTTCATGGCGTCCTGTGAGTTCTTGCGGATGAAGAACTGGCCGCCCAGGCCCACGATCGCTTGGTCCGCGCGGCCGTGGCCGTAGTGCTCGTAGCGTTCGCGGTAGAGATCGATCAGCTGCTGGTAGTGCTCCTTGGGCCAGAAGATGTTGTTGGCGAAAAAGCCATCGCCGTAGTAGGCGGCGATCTCGGCGACCTGCGGGGTGCGGATGGAGCCGTGCCAGACAAACGGTGCCACGTCATCGAGCGGACGCGGGGTGGAGGTGAAGTTCTGCAGCGGGGTGCGGTACTTGCCCTCCCAGTTCACGACGTCCTCGTCCCAGAGGCGGCGCAGCAGGTTGTAGTTTTCAATCGTCAGGTTCACCGAGTCCTGCATGTTCTTGCCGAACCACGGGTAGACCGGCGCGGTGTTGCCGCGGCCCAGCACCAGGTCCACGCGGCCGCCGGCGAGGTTCTGCAGCATCGAGAAGTCCTCGGCGATCTTCACCGGGTCGTTGGTGGTGATCAGCGTGGTGGCAGTGGAGAGGATCAGCTTCTCGGTCTGCGCGGCGATGTAGGCCAGTGTGGTGGTGGGGGAGGATGAGAAGAACGGGCGGTTGTGGTGCTCGCCGATGGCGAAGACATCCATGCCGACCTCTTCGGTCTTTTTGGCAATGGCGACGATGTCGTCGATGCGCTGCTTTTCACTCGGGGTGTTGCCGCTGACCGGGTTGCGGGTGATGTCGCTGACCGAGAATATGCCGAACTGCATGGTGTCCCTCCTGGGGGGTGTTTGGTGCTGACAATCATTCTGCCATATTTGTATGCGTTTGCATGTAATAGCGCGCCGGTGGGTCAAATAATTCCCGGGCGCATTGTGCTGCGCATCACGTCAGAAACGAAGTCCGCGATATAGTCCGGCTATGGACCACTCGCCTTCACCCTCAGTGAACCCCTCAGGAGCACCAGCCGGAGGCCTCGCCAACGTCCCGGTCCGCTGGGGTGCTGTCGCTTCGATCGTCGGATTCCTGGCCCTGGTGGAGATCACCAGCGGCATCCTTCAGGGCTATTACACGCCGCTGATGACGGACATCGCAAGGCATCTGGGCATCCACGATGCCGATGTGAATTGGTTCGAGGCCGCCCAACTGATGGTCTCCGCGCTTGCGGTGCCGTTGCTGGCATCCCTTGGGGATATCTTCGGGCACAAGCGCATGCTGCTGATCTCCGCGATCGTCACCGCGGCAGCCTCCTGGGCCGTGGTGTTTGCCGGTTCCTTCACCACCTTCCTGATCGCCTGGGCGTTCCAGGGGTTCTATGCCGTGTGGCTGCCGCTGGAAATTGCCATCATCTTCTCGCGCTCCCGCAAGCTCGGGGCGCCTGGGCCCATCACCCGTCGCGCAGCGGGCCTGTTGGTGGGTGCGCTCCAGCTCGGCGTGATCGGCGGTGCCCTGGCGGGAGGTGCGCTGATTGGGATCTTTGGCGGAAACCTGGCGCTGACGATGGTGATCCCGGCAGTCGCCACCACGTTATGCATCTTTGCCGTGGGCTTCGGGGTGCCCGATGACGGGGCGCGCAACGGTGCAAAAATCGACGGCGGAGGCTTTGGCTACCTCGCCGTCGGCCTGCTGCTGCTCACCAGCGGACTGAGTTTCCTGCGCATCAACGGGCCTTCAAGCCCGCTGGTCTGGGGTTGCCTGGTGCTCGGGTTGGCGGTGCTGTACGTGTTCTACCGCCACGAAAACAAGCAGGACGACCCGCTAATCGACTTCAAGGTGCTCTTCGCCCGCTCCATGTGGCCGCTGCAACTCACCGCCGGGCTCTTTGGCGTCTCGGTGCTTGGCGCCCAGATCCCCATGAGCACCTTTGCCCGCACCGACCCCGCGGTCAACGGCTACGGGCTGGGCCTGAGTGCCTCCGGGGTCTCGATCATCATTGGCGCCTACGTGCTTTCGCTGCTCATCGGCGCGCTGCTCTTCCCGCTTGCTGCACGCCTCATGGGAACCCGGATGACACTGGTTGCTGCAAGCACCTTGGTGGGCATCGGCTACCTGATGTTCCTGCCGCTGCACGGATCGCTCGCCCAGGTCCTGGCCAACATGATTGTTGCCGGCCTGGGCTCCGGTGCGCTGGTGGCGGCGCTTCCGGCCGCCGCGGCCGCCGCCGCGCCGTTCCACCGCACCGGCATGGCCACCGGACTGACCAACGCGGTCAAGACCATCGGCGGGTCCTTTGCCTCGGCGATCTTTGGACTGGCGCTGATCGGGCAGGTTGCCGGTGCTGCCACGGAGGGAGCCGGGGAGAACTTTGCTGCCCCGCTGGCCGGCTACATGATCGTCTGGGCCATCTGCGGCGGAACCGCCATCGTGTGTGCACTTGCCTTGTTGGCGGTCCCGCGCGGTGCGCTGGAGGATGCGCCCGTTCACGCATGAGTCCAACGTCCGGGTTTTGTGTCCATCCGTCGTGCCGGTGTCACGGGATCGCGGGGGTGCGCACTTGGCCTCGCGCATGCGGGCATGAGAACGCCCCGGAACCATGGCGAGTTCTCACGCCTGATTCCGGGGCGAATCCCGGGTGCTGCTGTGTTGTTGGCGGTTAGCCGATACGGCGCAAGGTTCCGCAGCCGTTCTTCTCAAATCCGGTGGCCCAGGACGGGATATCCACGAGTACGGAACCGGAGGTGAAATCATTGTCGATGATTTCGTCCAAGTCGCCGGTGATTCCGTCGAGGGTTGCCCGGGTCAGAATAGCGGAGGCTGCTGACCCTGCCAATGGGTATTGCGGCGGGGGATCTGCGCAGGGTCTTCGTGCTGGGGCAGAATGACCCAGGGCACGCCGTTTTTCATGATGATCGTGAGATCCCCGTTGTCGGCGGCGCGGTGGTCGGAGGTGCAGAACATGCCGAGGTTCTGCACACTGGTGCCGCCGCCCTCGGACCACGGCTTGATGTGGTGGAATTCGCAGTGTTCGGGCGGAGTGGTGCACCCCGGCTTGAGGCAACCACGGTCGCGGGCGCGGATGGCCGCCTTCATGGACTCGGGTGGATATCGCCGGGCTCTGCCGTAGTCAAGGATCTGGCCGTCGCCGCCCAACACGATCGGGATGAAGTTGAATTCCGTGAGCCGCTGGCGTAGCCGGGAGACCGGGATTTCCAGTCCGTGTGCGCTCCATCCGGCGCCGCGGGCCAACCCAGCAAGGGTTTCGAGGTTGATGTAGACGAACAACGTCGAGGTGGGGAGCCCGGTGGCGCCCTTGCCGGGGGAGCGCGGTGTGCGCATCAAATTCAGCAATGTTTGCAGGTGCCGTTGTGCGGGAGTGGGATCCTCGAGGTCTCCGTCTGCGTCCGGATCAGGTTCCCCGAGATCGGAATCGTCCTCAAAGGTTTCGGCCCGGGACGGGCGGTCAAACCAGTCCGGGCCGTCAGACGATGTGCCAAACAGGGGATCCTGATCGGTTGGATTGGTGGGTGTGGGGTCTTGGTCACCTGCGGTTTCGGAAGCTTCTGGAGCTTCGACGATGGGAGCGGGAACACCGGGGCGGAACGGGATGGTAGCAGCCTTGGCCATGGCGCGGCGGTTGCCGGCCAGCGTGCGGGCGTTGTCTGAGGCTGCAAAGTGCGAGAGAAAGATCTCGGCGTCTTCGTTGAGCATGCATGCGGTGAAGTAGGTGAGATGGCGGGTGCGCTTGCTGACGAGGATGCCCGTCTTGTTGCGCAGTTCCTGCTTGGTGGGCGGCGCGTCGTTGCGGCCAAGTTCATCGGATATCAGGTCAAGCAGCGACTTGGTGTTCTTGGGCTCGCCGGCGCCGATGGATTCCGCGACACGGGATTCTGCACCCCGGGCAAACTCCGCGGCGTCGGGGCGGGCCTCGATGACAGGGCGCATTTCCTCAAGTTTCCGTGCCGCGGCGGCCACGGTGGACAGGTTGCCCTGCCCGGTGGCAAGCTGTTCGGCGAGCTTGGGATAGCGCGGGCCGCACGGGATCCCGAATTGGTCGGTGCCCGGCAGCAAGTCATCGGCGGCGTTGATGCGTCGCAGGACGGACCAATAGTCGATTCCGGTCATCGTGGCCAAACAGTCGGCAGGTGTCTTGAATTGCAGCCGGCCGGTGGGCACCGTGCGCGGATCCTCGGGAAGCAGTTGTTCCCCGGCCACAAAGGCGACGGGGTTATCGGCCACGGAACGCAGCACGGTGAGCGATTCGGCGGGGAGTTCATGGACCAGGGACTGCCGGGAGAGCTGCGCGAACTTCATCTTGGCGATGTCCAGGGCATGCTGGGCATGTTCGAGTGTCATGGCGGTGAGCAGCACGTGGACGGGGGAATTGCCGTGGGTTGCGAGTCTGGCGATCAGGGCGTCGAGCTGGTGGAAAGCCTCGAACAGCGCGCGCTGTTCATCGTCGGCGGTAGGAGAGTACCCCGGGGTGTTGCCGTGGCCGGCAAGGGTGGCGATGAAGGCATCGGACTGCATGGGACAAGTGTCCGCGACGGGGAGCGCCTCCCGGGGTGGGCTGGGTCAAATTGTGGAAAAGTGCTCACAGGCGACCGGTGACTGGCGAGGCGGAGGTGTGGTTAATCGTGGCGCATGTCTTTCCACCAGGTCAGCGGATCGGCAACCTTGAAGCGGCGCCCGGTCATGGTGGTGGGGACGATGCGGACGAACTGGTCCTTGGGTCCCGATTCCCAGGGGAAGAGCCGCAGGTTGAATGAGTCGAGGGTTTCCTCGATGCCGGCGAAGAGTTCGGCCCGGCCCTGGACCATGACCGACCAGGCCATGCCGGTCTCCGGGTTCACGCCATCGGCCTGGAACGCCACCTTAGGCTGGGCGCGCAGGGTCCGCAGCTTGGTGCCTTCTCCGGTGCGGAAGACGATGGAACCGTGGTCGACGGTGAAATTGATCGGGAAGACCTGCGGGGTGTCGTCCATGCTGACGGCCAGGTGCCCCACGGAAATCGAGCGCAGCAGGTCCAAGCACTGGTTGGTTTCGAGTATTTCGGTGCCCTGGTGGGCGTGCTTCTTATCCATGGCTTGAGCCTACGTCGAAGCGCGGTTCTGGGGTAGAGCAGGGATTGCCGGCAGCTGGGTGGACTCGCGAGCTGTCAGCTTTTTTGAAGTGGCTTTTGAAAAAGGCTTTGGAAGACACAGTGTCGGTGATTCGCGCGCGCACGCGCGTACGCGCGCGTGAGGCTTCGCAGGGGAGTGGCCCAACGGATTGTGGTCAAGTGCCGGCAGGTCAGTGGACGGTGCAGGCGTTTGGGATGGCTGGGGCAGGGGGCAAAAAGGGAGGCGGGCCTTGAACCAGTGGTTCAAGACCCGCCTCCCGTTCGGTGCAGGACCCATGGGCCCTGACAGCCAGCACACCCGGTTAGGAGCCCTTGGGGTGGTGTTTGCCCTCTTCGACTTCCTTGCGTTCACGCCGGGTCAACGGGATGGACCCGGTGGCCGGGTTGATCAGCGTGCCCGGAGGGTAACTCCCGGTGGCGCTGACCGGCGGCGGAACCGCACCAGCATCGTTGTTTTTGCCGGCACTGTTGGTTTTTCCGGTACCCGTGGACTGCGCCTTGCCCGTGGACTGCGCCTTGCCCGTGGACTGCGCCTTGCCCTTGGCAGGCTTCGGGACCACGGGTCCGGCTCCGGTGACAACCGTTGCCGCGGTGGCAGCCGCCATGGCCTGGATCAAATCCGAGGTCGAGGTGGTCGGGGCGGCCAGGTCGCCGCCGGCCGCAGCGGCACGCTTGGCTGCCCGGCGTGCGGCACCGCGTTCCTTGGCACCCTCCACCAGGTGGTAGAGCACCGGAACCAGGATCAGCGTCAGCGCGGTGGAGGACACCAGGCCGCCGATGACCACCACTGCCAGCGGCTTGGAAATGAACCCGCCGCCGCCGGTCAGGCCCATGGCCATCGGAATCAACGCGAAGATCGTTGCCGCGGCAGTCATCAAGATGGGGCGCAAACGTTGGCGTGCCCCGTGGTAGATGGCGTCCTGCAGGCTCATGGCCGGCCGGCCGGCGTACGGGTGCCGGTACTGGTTGATCAGGTCGATGAGCACGATGGCGTTGGTGACCACGATGCCCACCAGCATCAGCATGCCGATCAGCGACGGCAGGCCCAGCGGGACACCGGTGAGCAGCAGCAGGCCAATGGCGCCGGTGGCGGCAAACGGGATGGACACCAGCAGGATCAGCGGCTGCACCAGCGACTTGAACGTCGCCACCATGACCACGTAGACAATCGCGATGGCTGCCAGCAGTGCCAGGTACAGCTGGGAGAAGGACTGCGCCTGTTCGGTGGCGGCGCCGCCCAGTTCCGCGGTGGCGCCCGCCGGAAGTTCCAGCGCGTCAAGCCGCTTGGTGACCTCCGCGGAGACCTTGCCCAGGTCGTTCTCGCCCGGGGTGATGGAAACCGTGGCAATGCGGTCGCCGTTGGAGGAGGTGATGGTGGCGGGGGACTGGGTCTGTTGGACCTTTGCAACATCGGCGAGCCGCACCAGCCCGGTGGAGCTTGGCAGTTTGAGGTCGCGCAGCTGCTCAACGCTGGTCAGGTTGGTTCCCTCGCCGATGGACACCGGGTAGTCGGTGTAGTCCAGCCGGATAGTGCCGGCCGGAACCGGGGAGATGGTGCCGGCTGCAAGTGCGCCGATCTGTGCCTCGGAAAGCCCGGCCTTGGCGGCCTTCACGCGGTCGACCTCGATGGAAACCTGCGGGCGGGCCTCGGAGAGGTTGTCGCTCACGCCGGTGGCGCCGGGGATCCCGGCCATGGCCTTGGCGGTTGCGGTGGTTGCCTCGGAGAGGATCTGCGGGGTGGGGGCGCCAATCTGCACGGTGATCGCCGAAGATCCGCCCATGCCGCCCTCTGCACCGGAGACCGTGAGCGTCGAGTCCTTGGCCAACGGGTCAAGGGCGGCGCGGGCGTCGGCCATGATGGCTTCCTGGTCCGCCTTGGCGTCGGTCATTACAGTGAAGCTGGCGGTGTCCGAGCCGCCGGCCTGGAAGGAAGCGAATCCGCCCGAGGGCGTGCCGACGGTCATCTGCACATCCACCACGCCATCGACAGTGCGCAATGCCTCCTCGATGGGGGTTGCCGCCTTCAGCGTGGTGTCCAGCGAGGAACCTGCCGGCAGTTTCTGCGAGACGGAGAAGGTGTTTTGCCCGGTGCCGCCCAACAGGTTGGTGGGCACCAGCGGGACCATCAACACGGTGCCGGCGAGGATCGCCACGGAGGCTGCCAGCGTGATGACCGGGTGCTTCTGGGTGCCGCGCAGGATGGGGGAGTAGCCGCGCTGCAGCCACGAGTTCTTTTCCTTGGCCTCCGCCTTGGCGCGTGCCGCCGCCAGGTCCGCGGCGCCGGGCTGGGTGTGGCCCAGGAACCAGTAGGCAAGCACCGGGACGATGGTCAGCGAGACCAGCAGCGAGGCCAGCAGCGCGATGGTCACGGTGAGCGCGAACGGGCGGAAGAGCTCCCCGGCCATGCCGCCGACCAGCGCCACCGGCAGGAACACCGCAACGGTGGTCAGCGTCGCGGCGGTCACCGCGGTGGCAACCTCGCGCACCGCGGTGGTGATCGCGGTCTTCTTGTCCTCGCCGTAGGCCAGGTGGCGCTTGATGTTCTCGATCACCACGATCGAGTCATCGACCACGCGGCCAATGGAGATGGTCAGCGCGCCCAGGGTCAGCATGTTCAGCGAGTAGCCGCCCATGCGCAGCCCGATGAACGTGACCAGCAGGGACAGCGGGATGGAGATCGCGGTGACAAGCGTTGAGCGCACCGAGAGCAGGAAGACCAGGATCACGATGACAGCGAAGCCCAGGCCCAGCAGGCCCTCGACCGTGAGGTCGTGGATTGACTGTTCGATGAACGGCGCCTGGTCAAAGACGGTGGTGAACTTGGCGCCGGTACCCAGCTGGGTGGCAAGTTCGGGCACCATGGCGGTGACCGCGTGGGAGATGCCAACGGTGTCCCCGTCGGGCTTCTTGGTCACCGAGACCGCAAGGGTTTCTTGGCCGTTGGTGCGGGTGATGGAGGTGGCTGTGTCGTTTTTCAGCTCGACGCTGGCCAGCTCCGAGAGCTTGAGCACCCCGGTGGAGCCCTTGAGGGGCAGGGACTTGACCGTCTCCAGTGAATCGATCTGCGATCCGCTGGTCACCGGCAGGTCAAGCCCGCCGGTTTCCATGCGGCCCACCGGCATCAGGCCGGAGCCCTGTTCAAGGGTGGTCTTCAGGTCGTTGACGCTCAGCCCCTCGGCGGCAAGCTTGGTGGCATCGGGCAGCACGGCAATGTGCTGGGAGGTGCCGCCGGAGACATCGGCGGTGCGCACGCCCTCGATCTTCGAGAGCTTGGGCAGCACCAGGCGCTCAACATCCGCGCGCAGTGCGTTGAGGTTTTCGCCGCCGGAAACCGCCATGTAGACGATGGGGAAATCGGAGATGGAACCGGCAAAGGCGGAGGGCTCGACGTCCGCCGGCAGCGTGGCCTTTGCGTTGGAGATGGCCTTGTCCACCTGCGCGCGGGCGCGGTCAAGGTCGGTGCCGTACACAAATGACAGTGACACGGTGGTGAAACCGGTCTGCGAGGTGGAGGAGGAGGATTCGAGTCCCTCGACAGCCTGCAACGCTGACTCGAGCGGCTGGGCCACCTGCTTGTCGATCACCTCCGGTGAGGCGCCTGGCTGGGCTGCGACCACCGAGATCCGGGGGAACTCAAGGGAAGGAATCAGTTCCTGTTTGAGTTGCCCCATCGTGATCACGCCGAACACCGCAACAAACACGGTGATCAAGGCGATCAGGGCACGGTTGCCCAATGAAAGTACGGCCAGGCGATGCATCTGCCATCCTAGGGAGAGTGTGGTGTGTGGTTTTGCGCTGTTACCACTCTAGCCACCCGGACAGGAACAGGCATGAACCGTAAGGACGACGTTGGCCACACTGTGCTGCCCATTCGACGTTGGCCACACTGTGCTGCCCATTCGACGTTGGCCACACGGTGCCGGGGCGCTGGCCCGGACTCAGGAGGCGATCAGCTTGAGCTCCCGCCGGCCCAGGGTTTTGCCGGTGATCCAGTGGTTCCATTCGACGCGCAGCCTGTAGGTTCCCGCCTCAGGTGGACGCAGCAGCACGTCGTAGCGTTCGGCCGCGCCCATCGCCACCACGTGGGTGAGCAGGTGGGCCCGGGGGTCTTCCAGCATGCTGGTGGGGATCGCCGGGGCGCCGGGGATAGTGGTGTGCCGGTAGGGGCGCCCGTCGTGGGCAATCAGCTCGGCGATGCGGGCCGGGGAGCCGTCCTCGTGTAGGAAATAGAGCTTGTTGGGCAGGTAGTTCCCGTCCAACAGGCGCATCAGGCTGGGGGCCTTCCCGTTTCCCTTGACGTTGACGGGCAGTTCGGTGGGGGCCCAGACGGCACCCTCGCGTTCCTTGCGCGAGTTCAGCAGCCCGCCGGTGATGTAGAAATGATCGGGCTCAAACCTGTTCAGTCCCACGTCCTCGCCCGATAGCCCGGCGGCATGGTGCAGCGAGTGCCAGCGGGGGTCCACCGAATACATCATGATCAGCGACTCGGTGGCGATATCGTATTCGGGCCCGTCGGCAAACGCCCTGCGGTTTCCCGGTGCCACGGGGAAGCCATCGAGCACCACCGGGTCGATGACCAGCGGGCCCAGCAAGCCCATTTGCGCGTGCAAGGTGGTGTTGACGTGGCAGTGGTAGAAGTAGGTGCCGGCCGCGCCGTAGTTGGGGTTGCCGGCCCGCCCGGGCTCCGGCTGCCACTGGTAGGTGTAGTGGTCTTCGATTTCGAAGGACGTGTGGCCCACGCCGTCGTTGCGCGGGTCGGGTTCCATGCCGTGCCAGTGGATTGTATGCGGGCCCATGCTGGGTTCCACCCGGGCGTGGAAGATGTCCCTTTCCTTGGGCCGCAGGGTGGGGCCGGGGAAGCCGCGGCCGGAGGTGTCCGAGTGGAATACCCACATCAGGAATTCGGCCCCGTCCGGGAACGTCAGCTTCCGGTTGGCAACATCCAGGTTCACCGATAGCTGCGGGGTTTGAAGGAATTGGGTTTCCGGGGTTTTCTGCTGCATTTGGTGCGAGGCGAAATCAGCCTGGGAATCGTAGTCCCGCTCCTCCCCGTCATCATCGTCCGAGGACGGGGAGGCGGTGGTGGGTTTGGGCGACGGGGATGAGGGCGACGTTGAGCTGGTGCTCCCGGTGGAGCTGGTGGGTCCCGCGGTAGATGCCGGGGGTGTGGTGGAAGGGGTCGCAGGGGTTGGCGTCGGCGGCTTGGTGGGTGTTGGGGTCGGCTTCGGAGTCGGTTTTGGTGTTGGCTTGGGCGTGACGCTGGCCGATGGCTTGGGGGTCGGTTTCGGGGTCGGTTTTGGTGTTGCGCTGGCTGAAGGCTTCGGCGTCGGCTTTACGGTGGGCTTCGGAGTTGGCTTGGGGGTCGGCTTGGGCGTTGGTTTGGGAGCCGGCTTCGGTTTCGGTTTGGGCGTTGGCTTGGCTGTCGACTTGGGGGCCGGCTTGGGGGTCGGCTTGGGCGAGGGCTTTACTGTCGGCTTGGCCTTGGCCACAGGAGCCTTGGGCTTGGGCTTGGGTGCCGCCGTGGCTTTTGGTGCCGTGGTGGATTTTGACTGGGTGGATTTTGGCGTTGGCGTGGGGTTGGTGGTGGCGCGGCCGATTCCCACTGCGGCACCGAGTGATTCCCAGAATGGTGTATTCATGGCACTAGCCTCCATTCACCGATGACTTGAGTTCCCAGTGGGCGACGAGCCCGCCGGGGTACATCCCGCCGGCCGCGGTTTGCGACATCTCGGCGTGGCAATGCATTGGATACTTCCAGTCTTCAGTCCGGTTGAACCAGACCTGGTCGGTGGCATCAGGTGGCCGTTTCATCGGGATCATGCAGTCCTTGCGGTCCATGGGCGGAAGTTCGACCACGTCCTCCCACTGCTGGAGCACGACGTGCCCGTCCTCATCGACCATCCCGAAATCGCGCGGCCATTCAACATTGTTGCGCCGCACCGTCCACAGGTGGTTGCCGTGGAAATGAATTTGGTGGTTGGCGATTCCAGCGTTGACCATGCGCACCATCTGGCCCGCGCGGATGGTGCCCAGCACCAGGTCTTCGCCGAAATCGCGGATGTCGATCTGCCGGGGGTAGCCGGAGACCAGTGATTCCTCGTGGGAGGCCTTGTTCAACGCGGCATTGGGGGAGTGGCCCAGAGCCTCGTAGCCGCTGCGGTCGTTGAGCATGAAGTAGCGCGGCAGCGCCGGATCTGCATCTTGGTCCACGGTGCCGCCGCCGGCCTCGATCCCGGTCCAGGTGGTGCAGATCGCGTGGGTGACCCACAGCCATTGCCGTTCAAAACCTGCTTGGCCCGGTGCCACGGACCAGGCGTCCTGCGGGTCAAGCACCACCAAGGACCCGAAGAGTCCCATGGCGCGCTGCACGGGGGCGTTGGTTGGGTCGTGGTAAATGTAGGTGCCGGAATACGGCGCGGGGAATTCCAGGTAGGCCTCCCCGCCCGGGGGGATGGGGCCGGTGGTGATGTCGGCGCGGCCGTGGGCCGCCTGGGCAAAGGTGAGCGCGTGGGAGCCGGCCAATTGGTTGAAGACGCGGATCCGCACCGTCGAACCGGTTTCGGCGATGATGGTGCGCTGCGGGAAGTAGCTGGCCCAGTAGTTGCGCCTGATCAGGAACTGGCCGGGGTTCGCGGCATCGGGCCCGGAGGGCAGCGGTGTCCCGTTGGGTGGCGGCGCTGCAGTCAGCGGATAGGTCCTTGACTCGACGATGGAACCGTCCCTGGTGAAGACCTTGGGGGTGATGCGCAATGAAGGTTTTGCGTCCCGAAGAGCCGTTGGCCTGTCGCCGAATCCGCGCTGGTACACCAGGGAATCGTCGACCATTTTGGTGTAGCCCTCGTTGATGTACAGGTCCAGGACCCCGGGCAACGGGGTGGCCATGGAAAGCGCCGCTCCGCGTGCGCGCCGAGGTGCGGCAGCCGCGGCGGGGCTTGCCACCGCCGCGAAAGCCGCGGCGATTCCGAGCCCCGCTGCGGCACCAAACTTCAGTGCGCTGGCCCTGTTGAGCGTGTGTTCACGTCCGTCGGCCGCCACTACTGGCAAGCCGGGCACGGGCTCCTGCGTCAATGGCTGGGTTTCAGGCAACATGATCGGCCTCCAGGAATCCGGGGCGCCAGGCCACGGAGGGCAATGGCAAATGGATGGGTCCGTCAGCAGGGGCGGTGATGTCGTCAAAAAGCGCGGTGAATGACGTGGCGTCCGAGGGAACCAGGAAGCTGATATTGGCCCTGACCTCGGTGCCCGGGGCCAAAACCCCCGGCGTGAGATCGTTCCACCGGTTGACTACCAGCCACGGTTGGCTGTTTCCCCGCAGGCGTAGTTGGCCGGGGGAAAACAGCTGATCCTCATCGCTTTCGTTGAAGACCTCGAGTTGAAGCAGTACATGGTCACCGAAGGTCATGTTCACCGGTTGCGGAGATCTGCCTCCGGAGGCTTGGTGGCCTGCATGGGCGCCAGTGGTGGCGGCATTGGCCGAGAGCCTGGATTGCCGCTCCGCCCTGGAGATCCGCGCCCGGCCAAAGCTGGTGCGCACCGTGGTGGTGCCTGGAGGTCCAGCGGCCGAGAATGCCGCGGCCAGGGCGGCGACTCCACCGGCTCCGAGTACAAGCGTCGAGCCAAGGGTGATGCCCAGGGCTCGTCGTGAGAGCAAGGGCTGTTGCCCCGGATCGTCGTGGACGGGATCCAGCCCGTGAATACGATGGCGAGCCGTATAGTGTTTTCCCCAAGTTGCGAGCATGTTTTCGACACCCCTAATGTCAGCAGAGCCCCCCGGCGGCAATACCACCGATGGTGCCTTGCGGGGCTTTTCGGTCATCCTGCCGCTGTAGTGAAGCCCAGTATGGCCCTCACCGAAATAGGGTGTAAAGGAGCGCCAGAGCGTATTAGTCGTTGTACAAGGTTTCCCCAAGGTTTTCGCGATTCTTGGTACCCCACGGATCACTAATCCGAAGTGCGGTTACGCCGCTGCGGGTGAGCCGCACCTGTGGTGTTTTGGCGGATAAACATTGAAGTCGTCAAGGCCACGCCAGCCCTAACCGGTGAGTTGTGTTCGCCGGAGGACTGGTAGTTGACGCTGCCCAACTGAGCGGAAAATTGGGCAGCTGCGGCCGCTGTAATTTGTCGGGGATTGCACGGGCAAGAGATGGAAGCTGACTGTGCTCTTGGCCCGGATCATCAAGTCGCACTGGTCTCGCGCGTGGCCGGTAGGGGTGGATTCGATGATGGTCTCGTGCAAGGATGGACATTCCTGAGGGTGCCAGCCGGCATCGAAATTCCATGCCGAGGCAGCCGCAGGACGACCGGAACGCAGTTCAACTCGATGATGACGAGGAGATATATGTCCATCCGAAATCCACGAGGCATCGACCCGCTGATCCGTACGCTCGGCGAAACTATTCCGCCGCAACACGCACCGGAGCCCCAACCACCCGCGGCCCCGCCGCCGATGCCAGAACCGCCCTATCCGCCGACCCATGATCCGACCGAACCGCCAGGGCCTCCGGCACCCGAGCCCGGGCCCTACGAGCGGCCACCGGCTCCCGGTCCGATTGTTGACCCGCCGCTTTTCCCGAATCCGGCCCCCGGCCCCGATCCAATGCCAAATCCCGATCCCACGGCCGGAATACTGAGGTAGCTCGAGGGAATCCCTGTAGATGCCGCGCACGCAAGTGCATGCTTCGGATCCCGATCGGAGTGACCGGCTGAGATACTCAGCCACCCGCGGTGCTCTGTTTTAAGTCGCCACAGGGATGTCCGGTGGTGAACCTCACGGCTTAGGCCGCGCGGTTCACCACCGAGTAGTACCTATCAAGTAGGTTCTTGTTTTGATCCCGTAGTTCCCCGAAGGGGGCAACATTTGGTGCACCAAGGATCAGGACTTTTTCGAAAGCCACCCGAAGGTGACCGTTCTCCATCGTCGCTCCCTCAAGGGAGACGAAATTTTCCCTTGCGCCGAACGGGCCCAAGTGGACCGTGACGTAGTCTGCGTCGCCGGTGGACACATCCATGAAGATGTTGCCAAGGGTACCGATCTTTTTACCGTGCGGTCCGTAAACGACGCTCTTTGCATTGCGCAGCGCATAAACAAATCCGTGGCCAAGCATCATGTTTCCTTACCGCTCCGGGTGCGCCTGTCGTCCAGTGCGCGTGGGCTGCCCACCGCCAGATCAGCGTGCGGCTCCATTACCGTTGCCCGTTCCGGGTCAAGCGAAGCACCGCATTCCTGGCTTTTCAAGCCTCGTTCGAGGATCGGGCTGGAGAAAGCCTGAGCTTTCAGAAAAGTGGTGATTCAGGCCGAAGGTATTCCTTGGTGCCGTGAGGAGCGGCGGTCGGATTGTCAGGGGCGCTGCCAGCAGTCAATTCCCTACGGGCATCGAGGATCACCTGGGAAAGCCCGCCTTGTGCGAAACTGCGGCGTTGGCGTTCCGCGCCCGTGCCCGTGCGCAATAGCCGGTCCAACCCCTCAGTGACGTACACGGTATCGTTATTCGCTGCCAAGGCCGGCGTGATGTGTTTTAGCAGTGTTTCAACCGCGGTTCGCGCAGTGACTCGATGGCGGGATACCGGATCAAGCTGTGGCCCCACGAGACCATGCTTTGCCGATTGCCAGAGAGCAAGATCGAGTGTTTCCGGCATCAGGTTGTCCCCGACCGGAGCCTCATCCCGGCTGGCTTCCACCAGAGCCCGTACTATCAACGCCAGCAGCACCGAATCCCCGGCCTTGAGTTGCGCATCGGCCACCCGCACCTCAACCGTCGGGTACCTGCTGGAAAGGCGCGCAGCCCAACTGATATGCCCCGAATCCAAGACCACGTCCGAGGCGAGGATTGCGGCTAAACGTTTGTAGTAGTCGCGAGCATTTTCAAAATAGGGCTGGATTCCCTGAACCGACCATTGGCGATATCGAATGGTCCTCCATGAGGCGAAGCCGGTGTCTTCTCCGCGCCAGTAGGGCGAGTTGGAGCCAAGTGCGGCCAGCAGGGGCAGCCACCGGCGTAATGAGTTCAATGCCGCAATTCCGGATTCCGCATCGGGAATGGAAACGTGTACATGCAGGCCGGAAATATACTGCTCGTCACAGATTCCTGGAGCAAAGGCCTGGATTCTTCGGTACCGCTCATTGTCGGAGATCCGGGCCGCGCCGGCAGGGATCGAGGGAAGTGTTCCGCAGGAAATTGGAATCATGCCCAGTTTCGCCGCCGTTCGTGCAAGTTCGTCACGATAGCTGCTCAGCGAGAAGTCTGCCTCAACGCCCGTGGTGCAAACCGGTGTTGCGTTTTCTACCTGGCACGCCAATAGCTCTTGCTGCGTTCCCCCTGATTCGGCGCCAATCGCCAACAACGAGCGCGCGGTTGCCGGGTCAGGCGTCGCCGGACGATAAGTGGCTTGTTCGAGCAGGAAGAATTCCTCTTCGATTCCAAAGGTACTCATGTCACTCCTTGGGGGCGAGCGGGGGGGTGTGTGGTGGGCTGGTGCGCAGCGACGGGCCTCGCCGGCGACTTTCCTGGCGGCATAACCCGGGTTTGCGAGGCGAACCTGCGCCTCCCGTCGGGCCTGCTGGGGATGTCGGCCCATTGTCGAATTGGTAGGGGTGCGGAATTGTTTTATTGATATGCGAATAAATGTTGAATGTTTATCTACTTCTCATCTTTACAGGGGCCCTCCGGGTGCGCAATGCTGGAGAGCGGCCACGGCTCCACTCGCCAGAAATCCTCTGAATCGCGTTGGGAAAAAGTCTACGAAGACGAAAGTGAGGGGACATGAATGACATCGGGCAAAGGGTTCGGGATGCAGTCAAAGCCGCGGAAACGCCACTGAGCCAATCCAAGATTGCTGCGCATATTGCACTGGGAACGGATGCCTTGAGCCGTTCACTCAATGGCCAGCGAAAGTTCTCAGCCATTGAGCTTTCGAAGTTGGCGGAACTGCTCAATGTGTCCCTGCAATGGCTGGTGACGGGTGCAGCCTTCGAACCCGGTGCCGATGATGCGACCACCGCAAATGCTGCGGATCTCATCGGTGAGACCGTGGCATTCCCCGCCGGGGCTTATCGGGAAGTGGACCTGACGACACCGCCGATACCGACCCTGAGCCCAGAGCTTTCGCCGGAACAGGCAGCACGTCTCGTGGCTGTTCATTTGCGAGGCCAGGCCGATCGAGGGTTCGCGGAAGATATCCCGGCGGCCATCGAAGCCGCCTACGGCATCGGTGTCTTTGTTGTTGCCGAGGGGCCCGCTTTTGATGCGCGGGGCATGAGTTTGGGGGATCTGTCCTACATAGTCGTCAGGAGCACCGGCGCTTGGTACGAAGCGAACGTGGTGCTTTTGCGTGAGCTGGGAGCCCTTTTGGGCGGCAAGCAGCACCGTATC
Organism: Paeniglutamicibacter antarcticus; assembly: GCF_900010755.1. Taxonomy (GTDB): domain Bacteria; phylum Actinomycetota; class Actinomycetes; order Actinomycetales; family Micrococcaceae; genus Paeniglutamicibacter; species Paeniglutamicibacter antarcticus_B. The sequence goes on from NZ_CZJT01000091.1 coordinate 135,796, forward strand.
GGGACCCGGCAGGCTTCCTTGGATTCCTGGACCGAGGAGTTCGCTTTGGCGCTCTTGATGCCAGAGACAACGCTGCGCCAGATGGATTGGGGCAAACAAACTCCTCGAGAACTGGCGGCCTATCTGTGGAGCGCCGGGGTTTCGGCAAAATCCCTGATTCGTCGTCTCGATGGCCTGGGTATCGCGAAGGGACCTGCGCTCATCCATGCCGATGAGGGCACTCTTCAGCTGCTGGCCTGGCACGACCCTGACTGTTTGAGTCATCGCAGGGCGGGGGCCTATCGCTCACCGCGTATTCCCGCGGATTTGCTCAGCGCCCATTTGAAAGCCTTGCGAGACGGCTTGGTTACGGGGGAGTCTGTCGCCTGGATGCTGGATACCCCACTCGAAGACTTGTGAGGTTATCGCCCGGAGTGGTGCTGGGCCGGGGAATTTCACCGTTGAACTATGCGCCTGAACCATGCACTTGAACCGAGCGCCGAAGCGCTGTGGCCACTACGGGTTGCCCGGGCGCGGATCCTCCTCGTGCGGGGGCAACGCTGGCCCGCTTGACGTGCTCAAATCCGGGTCGGCTTCTGTTACTTCAATGGTGCGCATCCTGGATTTCTCGGGAACCGCGTTGTCCTGATGAATGAGTTCATCGGCCATCAGGGGTGTGCCCAGCCCGGCTGCGGTCACAGCAGCGCCGGGGTTGACGTGGTGGTGGCTCTGGTCTTCTGCTTCTTGCGGCTGCGCATAGTAGTTGTACAGCTCGCGTTCAGCTGCGGCACCCAGAGGTGAGGCCGGATCGATGTTCGGTGCCCCCTTGACCACGTGCTTGGTGTACCTGAGATTAAGGTGCCCATCGGCAAGCTCGGCGTCTTCAACGGGAACTATGTGCTCGGCGGAGCCGAAGAGTCCGGAATGCACCGAAACGAAGTTTGGCTGTCGGGTCGCTTCATCCAGGAATACCTGACCCAGGGAACCTATCTTTTCACCGTCCGAACCAAAAACCTGGATTCGCTTTTCTGAAAGTTGCTGGAGTTGCTCGTGCTCTAACATGCCGGACTCCTTCACGGGTTAGGCGGCTTCCCGGGTTGAACCCGGGAAAGCTGCGTTGCCTCGGAACGTGGGTGGTTCTTGGCGGGTTGTTCGGGCGAACTCCATGCGCATTGCTGTCCAAGAAACTTCCCCCGTGTTTCCGCGGCGGATTTGATGCCTTCCATCTCGGTGAGCGAAGAATGTTTCCGTTCACCTAGTTCAGATAATCATCTCGCCTTGGCCCGGGCAAGGGTGTGCGGGTTTCAAGCGCGTTTATTGAAGACTTGGTTGTGGCGCCGTTGCGATATCACCAACGAAAGAGTTCCCCGGGGTGCCTGCCAACGCAAAAGCCCGGCATCTCCCTGAGGGGATGCCGGGCTTTTGAGCGTACGCGACTAGGCCAGCTTGAGGACCTTGTCGGTCTCCGCGCGAACCTCTGCGTAGAGTGAAGGGTTCTCGTTGAGCTTCACGCCGTAGGACGGAATGATTTCCTTGAGCTTGGACTCCCAGCCGGAGAACTGCTTGGGGAAGCAACGGCCCAACAAGCTAATCATGATCGGGGTAGCTGTCGAGGCGCCCGGGGATGCTCCGAGCAGGCCCGAGATGGTGCCGTCGGCGGAGGTGATGACCTCGGTGCCGAACTGCAACACGCCGCCCTTCTTCGGATCCTTCTTGATGACCTGGACACGCTGGCCCGCGGTGATCAATTCCCACTTGTCGCCGGTGGCTTCAGGGAAGTATTCGCGCAGTGCGTCATCCTTCTTGGAACGCGACTTGAGGACTTCCTTGATGAGGTACGCGGTCAAGGACATGTTGTCCTTGCCCACGGCCAGCATCGGGATGATGTTGTGCATGCGCAGCGAGGCCGGAAGGTCCCACAGTGAGGAAGTCTTCAGGAAGTTGGTCGAGAAGCCTGCATACGGGCCGAACATCAGCGAACGCTTGCCGTCAACAAATCGGGTGTCCAAGTGCGGCACGCTCATCGGCGGGGCGCCAACCGAAGCCTGGCCGTAAACCTTTGCGTGGTGCTGGTTGATGATGGTTTCATCGGTGCAACGCAGGAACTGTCCGGAGACCGGGAAGCCGCCGAAGCCCTTGATTTCCTCGATGCCGGCCTTCTGCAGCAGGCCCAAGGCGCCGCCGCCGGCGCCGACGAAGACGAACTTCGCGTTGACAGTGCGCTTGGCCTTGGTGGTGTTGTTCTTCACGGTCAGGGTCCAGCCGGCGCCCTCGCGCTTGATGCCCTTGACCTTGTGGCCGTAGTTGACCTCGACGCCGGAGGCTGCAAGCTTTTCGGTCATCTGGCGGGTCAGTGAGCCGAAGTCCACGTCGGTTCCGGAGGTGACGCGGGAAGCTGCGACGCGCTGGGATCCGTCACGGCCGTTGGCCACCAACGGGGTCCAGGACTTGATGGTGTCCAGGTCTTCGGTGTGTTCGATCTCGTTGAACAGCGTGTGGGGCTTCAGCGCCTCATAGCGGGTCTTGAGGAAATTCGAGTGGTCATCACCGATAACGAAGCTCATGTGGGGCAGCGCGTTGATGAAGCTCGAAGCATCGCCCACGTGGTTGTTTTTCACCAGGTGCGAGTAGAACTGGCGCGAAACCTGGAACTGCTCGTTGATGCCGATGGCCTTGGAGGGATCGACGGATCCGTCGGCAGCGGCGGATGTGTAGTTCAGTTCGCACAGTGCCGAGTGTCCGGTACCCGCGTTGTTCCACGGCGAAGAGGACTCAAGGCCAGCCTGTTCCAGGTTTTCGAAAAGTCCAATGCTCCACCCCGGCTCCAACTGCTTGATCAGGGTTCCGAGCGTTGCGCTCATGACACCGGCGCCGATTAGAACGACGTCAAATGATTGACTGGTGGCTTCAGAAGGCACAGGGTATCTCCGTTGAAAGTTCTTCTAGACTCAAGCCAAGACTAGCGCGGGGCCTTGGTGTCCAAGAAATTGGGGCCTTGACTGCTTCGTCACTTAGTGTTCAGTTTCACATCGGAAAAAACTTCGTCGAGGACCGGTGATGACGGATAATTTCGCACCGTGTCGTTGAATGCGAGCCCCGAAATGGGGAATGCCAAGGGAAGCGCAGGAAGGTCCTTGGCGAGGGTCTGCGAGATCGCTTGGTAGGCGTTGACTCGATCGTCCCCGACCGGAAGTGAACGTGCCAGCAGGATCTGTGCCTGCAAGACGGGGGAGTCGTAGCCGAATTGCTGGCGCGATTCGGAGAAGATTCCGCCGACGAAGTCATCGGGGTCCCGGTAGCCGCCGTTGAAGCCCAGCAGGTGAAGGCCGTGGACGGCTCCTGAGCGCACCGTGGAAACGTATCCGTCGGTCCAGGCCACGGGGATTGGCTGGAGGTTGATTCCGGCGGTGGCAAGCTGGCGCGAAATCTCGGCGTAGATGAGTTCCGGCAACGGCAGGTAGGCGCGCGAAATATTCAGCGGGTACGTGAAGGGGATGGGGGAACCGTCGTACCCGGATTCGGCCAACAGGGTCTTGGCTTTTTGCGCATCGGGTCCGTAGTAGGTGTCCGAAGGCTTGATCCCCAAGGAAGCCGGCATGAAACCGCGTGCTTCCTTGGTCCCGGAAATGTAGAAATCATCGATGAGTTTTTGCCGGTTGATGCTGTGCGCGATGGCTTGGCGGAACTCGGGCTTGGCGAGCCATTTGTTCTTTTGGTTCATGCCGAGGTAGGCCACGGAGAACGGATCGCGCTGGACTATGAGCTTGCCTTCGCGCACGAGTTCGCGCAGGCCGGTGACGGTGACCATGTCGAATCCGTCGATTTCCCCGCGACGCAAGTCCCCCAGGCGCCGGGCGGGGCTGCTGGTTTCCTGGAAGAAGACTTCCGTGGGCGCCTCGGGATGGTTGGCGAACAGCCCGGTGTCCCAGTAGTCGTCAAAGCGCTTGACAGTAACCGTTCCGCCGTCCCACGAGGAAAAGGCATACGGGCCGGTGCCCACCGGGTGGGTGGCCAGGGCCGAGGCGGCGCCTTGCTGGGTGGGGCTCGCGGCCAATGCCTTGGGCGAAGCCATGGCGAGGCCCGGCAGCGTCAGTGCCTCGATGAGTCCCGTGATGGGCTGGCGCAGCGTGAGCACCACCGTGTGGGTGCCCGCGGCCTTGATGGAACCAAAGTAGTTGGCGCTGCCCCCGGTGCTGGCACCGAGGAACGGATTCTCCTTGAGGGCAGCACGCAGCGTCTCCAGGCTAGCCAGGGCGCTCTGGTGCTCCGCCTCGAGTTGCGGGTCGACGGTTTCGGTTCCGTCGGGTCCTTCAACCGGCTTGGGGGCGGGCAGGGAATCCGGAAGCTTTGGAAGCGAGTCGTTGTACCTGAAAACCTGGGTAAACCCCTGGTCGGAGTCTTCCCTGACGCTGACCGGCAAGGCCGCCCAGCGTTGGAAGTTGATGACAACGGCTTCGGCGTCAAAGTCGGTGCCGTCATGGAATTTAACTCCGCGGCGCAGGATGAAGGTGTGCTGCAGGCGGTCGGGACTGGAGATCCAGTCGGTGGCCAGCTGCGGGACCGCTGCACCGGTTTCGCGATCCACGCCGATGAGGCCTTCGAAGATTTGCCGGGTGATCCGAAAGGTTTCGTTGTCACCTGAAACCGCCGGATCAAGTGTTGCCGGATTTGCTGCCGTCCCAAGCCTGAATGGCTGTGAAACGGGTGCCGGGAGCTCTGTGGCGGTAACTTCCGGGACGGGGGATTTCTTGGGAATGCAGCCGGTCAAGGCAAGGGCGGCAATGCCGAATCCTCCGAGAAGGAAGGCACGACGCGAGGAATCTGCCGGTACGGGGAATGACGGCGGCGTGGGCACCTAAGACTCCTTCACGTGTTGGGGCACCGCCGGAGGGGATCGCGGGGCCACTGCAAGGTACTAACGAACAAGGCCCCCGGAAATATCCGGGGGCCTTGCCTGATTGCCTGCGGTATCAAGACCGACTGTAGGCAGTTTGTGCGAGCGGGGGGACTTGAACCCCCACGTCCGAAGACACTGGAACCTAAATCCAGCGCGTCTGCCAATTTCGCCACGCTCGCAAGGCGCAACCACTCACGTGGTTCAGCATGAATCAGTGTAGCGGATTCAGGCGGCCCGGGTTTCCACTTTTGGGCTGTGGGCGAAACTTATTTGGGATCGAGTCCCAGATCACGACGCAATTTAGCGACGTGTCCGGTGGCACGAACGTTGTACTGTGCGAGCTCGACTTGGCCGTTCTCGTCCACAACGATGGTTGATCGAATCAGGCCCTCGTATACCTTGCCGTAGTTTTTCTTTTCGCCCCACGCGCCATATGCGCTGGCAACCGCGTGGTCAACATCGGAAAGCAGCGGGAAGCTGAGCTCTTCCTTGGCGGCGAACTTGGCAAGCTTTGCCGGAGCGTCGGGGGAGATGCCCACCACCTGGTAGCCGGCCGCCGACAGTGATGCGAGGGAATCCCGGAAGTCGCACGCCTGCTTGGTGCAACCCGGGGTGGAGGCTGCCGGGTAGAAGTACACAACTGTCTTCTTTCCGCGCAGCGAGGAGAGTCCAAGCTCTTCTCCGTTGGCATCAAGCAGCGTGAAGTCCGGTGCGGTGTCTCCTGCTGCCAGCCGTACGGCTTCGGTGGTTGCGTTTTCGCTCATGGGGGGATGCTCCCTGTGGTGTTTGGCGGGCACTTCTTTGGTTCCGCGAAATGGTTGGTGGTCTTTCCCCTCAGCCTATCGCTTTTGGGGACCGGCTTCCCCGTTGAAGGGGATTCGCCGGCCGCAAACGCCCTGATCGGCAAAAGCTCGGTGGCATTGAATACTTCACCCAACGGGGGAGCCCAGCGGGTTGAGCTGAGGCGGAAAGTCACCTAGTGTTAGTGATTGAAATATGTCAATCACTAACACTAGGGAGTGCCTTGTCCAAGAATCGAGGTTCGGCAAAATCAGCAAGTTTCGCGCTGCCGGATGAATTGGTTTCGCAGAGGGTTCGTTTTGCCGCATCAGGCGCGGCGGGAACCCATGCGGACCAGAAGGCGCGCACCCACCGCACCGGCGCCACCAACAGGATCGGTTCCCGCTCCGCCAAACTGCGTGCGGCACTCAAAAACGGCGGGTGGTAGCCGCCGGATAGCTATTCGAAAGAAATCCCTGACGCGTAGCCATTGCCTCCGCCCTGGGGCGGGAAGAATTCCGATCCGGAGGCAGGTGTCGGGTCACTGGTTCCACCCAGCAGGCTGCGGGTCAGCGTCGCCGAGTCGGACATGAGTTCTTCGGCGGCCCTCAGGAGATGCGCATCGCCGGGGGAGCGCCCCTCCAATGCGGCAAGCAGCAGGGCACGTCGGGTGAGCTCCTTGGCGAACGACGCAGTGGTTCCCCTGATCATGTTTGCGACCTTTTCGATGGTCATGCAGCCGGGGTTCAGTTGCCGTCCGTAGAGTGCCAGCAGCGCCTGCCTGGCCGCGGAATCGGGCCGGGGGATCTCCATCGCAAGATCCACGCGGCCGGGACGCTGGACCAACGCTTCTTCCAATAGCTCCACGCGGTTGGTGGTCAGCAAGAAGGCCACGTCCGAATCCGGTTCCAACCCGTCCAGCGCGTCAAGAACCTCGAAGAGCAAAGGTTGGGGGCCGTTTCCGAAGCTGCGGTCCTCGGCGATCAGGTCACAATCCTCCAGGACAACAATCGAGGGCTGCAGGGCCCTGGCCATCTTGGTGGCTTCCCCGATGTACGCGAGGGTGTTTCCCGAGAGCAGGATGACCGTGTAATCGGTGGCCTGCGAGGCAATGTAGCGGACGGTGTGGGTCTTGCCGGTGCCCGGAGGCCCGTAGAGCAGCACCCCGCGTTTGAGGTGGGCCCCGAAGGAGAGCAGGTTTTCCCGGTGTTCCCCGATGCCCAAGACCTGGGCTTCAATCCGCTCCATGGTTCCCGCCGGCAGCACCACGTCCTCCTTGGTGACCGGCGCGCGGCGGTGGAACGTTATGCCGGCAGCCGAAGGTGAGTATTCATTTGCCGTGAAGGAAATGACGTGGCCACGGAAGATACTGTTTTCACGCAGCTCGGCGCGCAGGTGCTTGAGGAAACCGTCAACGGCCTCGGGGTTTCCGCCGAGCACCTCAAGGGTCGCGGTGTTCCTGCCGTATTGCGGATTGGCCTGGCGGAGCAGCACGGCCAGGGGCGCCTCGGCATGGGTGAAGAGGAAGAGTCCCGAGGAGACGAAGCGCCGCTCCTCATCCGGCCCCACGGCAATGGTTTCGTAGCTGGGCTCGCCAATGCCTCCGGCATTCATGCCGTGGCCGGCGACGATGTCGGAGAGTTCGAGGTGGTGGCGTTGTTGGCCGGAGAGGCCCAAGATGCGCGAGGACGGTTGTCCGGCCATGAGGCCTTCAAGGATCAGGCAGGTGTCCGCCAGTCGATGACTGGGAAATGCCTCGGTCACCAGGGGCAGCGATTCAGGTGCGGCGCCAAGGTGAGCGGTCAGAACCGTGAGTAGTTGTTCCCCGCTGCCGGTCTCGGTGCTCTCATGTGCCATGCGGGTCAGTGCCGCGAAATTTTGCAGGAAGGAAAGCATGTTGTCGTCCATGCAGGGAGCCTATCAGCGTCCCACGTGAGGGTTCATGATGCTTGGGCCAGAAACGGGGGTGGGAGTCGGGTGCTGGCGGGGAAAACGAAAGACCCGACCTGTCGAAACAGATCGGGTCTTTTTCACTGTGCACCCCTCGGGACTTGAACCCGAAACCTACTGATTAAGAGTCAGTTGCTCTGCCAATTGAGCTAGAGGTGCGTTTTGTCGTTTTGGCCGGCTCTCCGTGAAGAACCCGTAATTGCGACGCAGATAAGCATAACCGTAAAGTGGTCCAGAAAGAAAATCGGGGGTGAGGTCAGGCCTGCATAGAGCCTCTGCGCGTCCCGCATGATGGTTCCTGATTCAGCGTTGCTGAGTCCGGTGTCGATCACCTCGATGTAGGGGAGGAACTTCCCGGGGAAAACGAAAGACCCGACCTGTCGAAACAGATCGGGTCCTTCTCACCGTGCACCCCTCGGGACTTGAACCCGAAACCTACTGATTAAGAGTCAGTTGCTCTGCCAATTGAGCTAGAGGTGCGTTTTGTCGTTTTGGTCAGCGCTCCGTGCGGAGCCCGTCCTTGCGACGCAGATAATCATAACCAGAAAGTGGGCCAGAAGGTAAATCCTGGGTGGGGTCGGGTTGGCGTGGGTCAAGAACCGCATGATTCCGGGGCAAAATGGCGGTCTTGAGCGTCCAATTCACCTGAATATTGAGGGATTGAAGAGGAATTCCTTGTGTGACTGTGCGCACATGACGCGTGTGGCTCGGGCGGGCACCTGTGTTTGCCTGCGGCAATAGCGGCAATAGCGGCACTAGCAGCCTGGCGGGCAGTTGAAGTGGAAGAGCTTTTTGGTGGTTTGAGCGGCATCGGGTTCGCGTCGGCAGAGATGCCCACGTTCATGGGCCGGTCGTCGGATTTTGATGCCTATGTTTTCGGTGTCCAGGAAGCCTGGGTAGCGCGCCGGTAGGGGTGACTGTCCTCGTTTGCCGATGCGCGAGTGGATTTCCAATCAACATCGGAAGATGGGGTGGATATCGCGGGTCCGGTTGAACTTGTTGATCCCGCACGCGGTGGCTCGATCTTCTTGCTTTGGGTGATTGGGCCATGCCTGGCGGCGATTGACTATTCGGTGCCCCGCCATGAATCTAGATTGGGCCAGGGTGGAAATCCGGTAAGTCGACGCGTGAGGCGAAACCGTTCAGATAAAGCGAAAGGCCGGATCGCTATTGCGATCCGGCCTTTCTTGACTGTGCACCCCTCGGGACTTGAACCCGAAACCTACTGATTAAGAGTCAGTTGCTCTGCCAATTGAGCTAGAGGTGCGGCTGTTGTTTTTGCCGGAGTTCGTAACTCCTGCGCTCTGCAACGACAAGAAACTCTACCAGCTCGGTGGCGGAATGCAAGTCGAAACCCCGCTTTGCGAGTGAGGTCACAAAACGGGGTCTGAAATGGCCCTTTTTGGTCCAAAAGTGGGTGCTTCCCGGCATGGCCGGTGTGAATCTTGCCGGCGACATGTCTTTGGGAATGGCCCCCGGTGCCGCCGTAGGCTGGAAACATGAAGCAGAACACAGTGGTTACTTTTCCAAGCATTGAACTTCTGGACGCGGTTGGCCCGTTGCCCGAAGGCCTTGAAACGGCTATCTGGGATTTCGACTCCGATCCGGTGGGTGCATCGCTCGAAGATGTTCAGATTGCGGTTTTCCCCTACATGGCGAACTTCTCCCAACTGGCGGCGGTCACCAAGGCCCCGAACCTCAAGCTGGTGCAGACGCAGACCACCGGCTTTGACGGCATCCGTGAACTGGTTGGACCCAAGGTCTCGGTGGCCACTGCGCACGGTGTCCATGCCGCTTCGACGGCCGAGCTGGCCATCGGCTTGGCGATTGCCTCATTGCGGGGGATTGGCGAATCCGTCCGGGACCAGGGCAACGCCCTCTGGAATCCGCGCCGTTGGCCGGGGTTGGCCGACCGGAAAGTGGCAATTGTCGGCGTTGGCGGCATCGGCGAAGAGATCCGCAAGCGTTTGGATCCGTTCGAGGTTGAACTCAGCCGCTTCGGCACCCGGGCCCGCACCGATGAACACGGCGAGATCTTTGCCATTGATGAGCTCGAATCACGGGCCAGGAACATTGAGGTGCTGATCCTGATCGTCCCGCACAATGAATCGACGCACCACCTGGTTGATGCGCGGTTGCTGGCTGCGTTGCCGAATGACGCAGTGGTGGTCAACGTTGCCCGCGGCCCGGTGGTGGATACCGACGCACTGGTCGCCGAGTTGGCTTCCGGACGTTTACGTTGTGCCTCGGATGTTTTTGACCCCGAGCCGCTTCCAGCCGACCATCCCATCTGGCAGCTTCCCAATGCGCTGATAGTTCCGCACAACGGCGGAAATACCGAAGCCTTCTTGCCACGCATGACGGCACTGCTCAAGCGTCAGGTGGTTGCCTGGGCAGAAAACAGGGACTCGGAGAACCTCGTCTATAAGAGCGGATCCTAGCGTTCGGCTGGCGGTGCGGGTTCCTGAAGGTCTTTACCGGAGCCCGGGAGCGCTTAGTTGCCGCTTTTGGCTAGGCGTTTGGCGGCGGTGCGGGCCCTGGCTCGAAGCTGGATGATGCGCACTGCTCCGGCGATGGCCACCACCAGTGCCCCGGCAACCGAGGCGATCAGCATGGCTATGCCAAGCGCCAGCTGACCCTGGAATCCCAGGAAGTTGACGGTGACGCGGTCCTGGTTTTGCACCATGAAAACCACCAAGAAAATCAGGACCACCACAGCGACGACGGTGAAAGTCCAGACGACACCGGCACGGCTTCCGGGGGATGGCTGCGTTGGAAGCGTGCCGGGCTTGCTGGGTGGAACCACGGATTGCTCTGGCGGAACTGTGGGCTGCGTTGGCGGAACTACGGGCGGCTGCCCGGTGGGAGTGAGCGGTTCTTCAGTCATGATTTCCTCGCTTCTCGTGCGGGGACCTCCTGCAACCTGCAGGTGCCGTGTTGCCAACATATTCGTATCAACCGGCGGAGGCAAGGATCCGCGCTGGCTAGAAGGCCCGGGTGTAGATGAGCGCGGGTTCCGCGTTCTCCAGGAATTCAAGCCCCGCCATGGCCTCAAGAAAATGCGGCGTGTGGGTATGCGCGTCGAGGTGCTCCTGCGACTCCCATGCTTCGGAAAGCATCAACTCGCAAGGATCTTCGCGGCGCTGCAGCAACTCGTATGCCAGGCACCCGGTTTCCTTGCGGGTCTCCGCCACCAGTGTTCGATAAATATCCAGGACTGCCTGGAGGTTTTTCGGCAGCACGGTGCTGCCGACCAAAACATTGATCATTGGTTTCTTCGTCTCCGGGCGCTGTGGCAAGGTCTGTGTGCTTATTTGGGCTCGGTAGCCACATGCTCCAGGACGTCCATGAAGGAATCCATGAAGTCGGCAAAGTCCGTCGCGTCATCCGACTGGTCCAGATGTCCGCGCCGGTTGCCGGATTCGCCAACACCCGGGACATCCAGGGTGGGATGTGCGGGGATGCTGAAACGGTAAACCCGTCCGGTGCTGGTCCCCACCTCGTAGCTTCCGTCACTGACGAGGGCCACATGGGAAACGTTGGTGTTGTTGACCGCGACGCCGCGTTGGGTTGGTTCCAGGGTTTGCGGATTCAGCGGGCAGATGATCAGCTCGGCCGGCTCGCGGCGGTAGCCAATCACCTTCAGCCCCGCGGAGCCAGAGGTGCCGGAGGCAGCAACGAGGTTGTAGCTTCCGTAGTTGGGGATCTGGTTATCGAATGCCGCATGCAGCAGGTGCTTGAGGCTTTGGTCGGTGGATTCAACTTGGGGTCTCTCCATGCACTCCACTGTAGCCATGCCTTGTTTCGAACGCGTGTCATGCATTCAACCGGCGAAATGTGTCATCGGGCCGTCACGGGTTCGTTGGGCCAGGATAACGGACTTACAATCTAGGGCATGAGCCAGGACACAACTCCAGATATCAAGCCGCGTAGCCGCGTGGTCACGGACGGCATCCATGCAGCTCCGGCACGTGGCATGTTCCGCGCCGTGGGCATGGGTGATGATGATTTCGCCAAGCCGCAGATTGGCGTTGCGAGTTCGTGGAATGAAATCACCCCCTGCAACCTTTCGCTGAACCGTTTGGCCCAGGGTGCCAAGGAAGGTGTCCACGCCGGTGGGGGATTCCCCATGCAGTTTGGCACCATCTCCGTGTCCGACGGCATTTCCATGGGTCACGAGGGCATGCACTTCTCGCTGGTTTCCCGTGAGGTCATTGCGGACTCGGTTGAGGTTGTCATGCAGGCCGAGCGCATCGACGGCTCCGTGCTGCTGGCCGGCTGCGACAAGTCCCTTCCTGGAATGCTGATGGCAGCTGCCCGCCTGAACCTGGCCTCGGTGTTCCTGTATGCCGGTTCAATCATGCCGGGTTGGGTCAAACTTGAGGATGGCTCCGAAAAGGAAGTCACCCTGATTGACGCCTTCGAAGCCGTGGGTGCCTGCGCCGCCGGCAAGATGAGCCTCGAGGATTTGACCCGCATCGAAAAGGCCATCTGCCCCGGTGAGGGCGCCTGTGGTGGCATGTACACCGCCAACACCATGGCATGCATCGGCGAAGCGCTGGGCATGAGCCTTCCGGGCTCCGCCGCCCCGCCCTCGGCCGACCGCCGCCGCGACATGTTTGCGCGCGCCTCCGGCGAAGCCGTGGTGAACCTGCTGCGCCTGGGAATCACCTCGCGCGACATCATGACCAAGAAAGCCTTCGAGAACGCGATTGCCGTGACCATGGCCTTCGGCGGTTCCACCAATGCCGTGCTGCACCTGCTGGCCATTGCCCGCGAGGCCGAGGTCGAGCTGACCCTTGCCGACTTCAACCGCATCGGGGACAAGATCCCGCACCTGGGCGACCTGAAGCCCTTCGGCCGCTACGTCATGACCGACGTGGACAAGATCGGCGGCGTACCGGTGATCATGAAGGCCCTGCTGGATGCCGGCCTGCTGCACGGTGACTGCCTGACGGTCACCGGCAAGACGGTTGCCGAGAACCTCGCGGAAATCAACCCGCCGGATGTCGACGGCAAGATCCTGCGCGCGCTGGATAACCCGATCCACAAGACCGGCGGCATCACGGTGCTGCACGGTTCCATGGCCCCCGAGGGTGCCGTGGTGAAGTCGGCCGGCTTTGATGCTGATGTCTTCGAGGGAAGCGCCCGCGTGTTCGACCGCGAACAGGGCGCACTGGCTGCCCTTGATGCCGGGGAGATCCAAGCCGGCGACGTGGTGGTCATTCGCTACGAGGGCCCCAAGGGCGGCCCGGGCATGCGCGAAATGCTTGCCATCACCGGCGCCATCAAGGGTGCGGGACTGGGCAAGGATGTCCTGCTGCTCACCGACGGCCGTTTCTCCGGCGGCACCACCGGCCTGTGCATCGGCCACGTGGCACCCGAAGCCGTCGACGGCGGACCGATCGCGTTCGTGAAGGACGGCGACAAGATCCGCGTTGACATTGCGGCCCGTTCCTTCGACCTCTTGGTTGACGAGGCCGAGCTCGAGTCACGCAAGGTTGGATGGACGCCGTTGCCGGCCAAGTTCACCACAGGCGTCCTGGGCAAGTACGTCAAGCTGGTCAACTCGGCCTCCACCGGCGCGTACTGTGGCTGATGAGTCGTGAAATCGATGGGTGGACGCACGAAAACGTCCACCCATCGGACACTTGTCTCATAATATGAGATAAGTGGTGTGACTGTTTGACTCCAGATGCGGCGGCGACCAAACTGGAAACATGCAGATCCGCACCGAAGTACTACTAGTTATCAAGCGCTGAGCTTGAGTCCCTCCATCACACACGGAGGGCTTCGGTGACGCGCAAACCCCATTCGCCGCCAGGCGCCTTTGGGGTTTTTTTATGTGCAGGGTACGAAGAGATAGAGAAGGAATAATCCCCATGAGTAACGGAACCCCCGCCGGCACACCGCCGGTGGCAAAACCCGCCAACCGAAGCAAGGATGCCACTGTCTCTTCCGTCGTGGAAGCATCGAGCCCCGTCCAGGGCCCGAACAACATCATTGCTCCCACCGAGATGCTTGGCTCACAAGCCATTGTTCGCTCACTGGAAGAACTGGGCGTCAAGGACGTCTTTGGGTTGCCAGGCGGCGCAATCATGCCGACCTACGACTCACTCATGGACTCGACCAAGATCAACCACATCCTGGTCCGCCACGAACAGGGCTCAGGCCACGCGGCACAAGGCTACGCCATGGTCACCGGAGAGGTCGGCGTCTGCATTGCCACCTCCGGCCCCGGCGCCACCAACCTTGTCACCTCCATTGCCGATGCGCACATGGACTCGGTCCCGATGGTTGCCATCACCGGCCAGGTCCACAGCGCCTTCATCGGCTCCGATGCCTTCCAGGAGGCTGACATCGTGGGCATCACCATGCCCATCACCAAGCACTCGTTCCTGGTGACCAAGGCGGAAGACATCCCGCGCATGCTGGCGAGTGCCTTCTACATCGCCTCCACCGGCCGTCCCGGCCCGGTGTTGGTTGACATCACCAAGGACGCCCAGCAGTCAAAGATGATGTTCTCCTGGCCGCCAAAGATCGATCTGCCCGGCTACAAGACAGTGGTCCGCGGCCACAACAAGCAGGTCCGCGAGGCAGCAAAGCTCATCGCGGCCTCCTCGAAGCCGGTGTTCTACGTCGGCGGCGGCGTCATCAAGGGCCACGCCTCGGCCGAACTCAAGGCATTTGCCGAGCTCGTCGGTGCCCCGGTGGTCACCACCCTGCAGGCCCGCGGCGCGTTCCCGGATTCCCATGACCTGCACGTTGGCATGCCAGGCATGCACGGTTCGGTCTCGGCAGTCACCGCGCTGCAGCAGGCGGATTTGCTGATCACCCTCGGCGCCCGCTTCGATGACCGCGTCACCGGCGTGCTGCACACCTTCGCACCCAACGCCAAGGTCATCCACGCGGATATCGACCCGGCCGAAATTTCCAAGAACCGCACGGCGGATATCCCGATCGTCGGTTCGGTCAAGGAAATCATCCCCGAACTCACCGAGGCCTGCCGCGCGCGCTTCGAAGAGGACGGCACACCGGATCTCACGGATTGGTGGTCCACCATCCGCCGCCTGCGTGAGACCTACCCCATCGGGTTCACCCCCACCCAGGACGGCCTCTCCGCACCGCAGAACGTCATCCAGCGCATCGGCGAACTGACCGGCCCGGAGGCCGTGTACGTGGCCGGCGTGGGCCAGCACCAGATGTGGGCCGCGCAGTTCATCAAGTACGAGCGCCCGCACGCCTGGTTGAACTCCGGCGGTCTGGGCACCATGGGCTACTCGGTCCCGGCGGCCATGGGCGCGAAGGTCGGCAACCCCGACCGCGTGGTCTGGGCCATCGACGGCGACGGCTGTTTCCAGATGACCAACCAGGAGCTTGCCACCTGCGTCATCAACAACATCCCCATCAAGGTCGCCATCATCAACAACTCCTCGTTGGGCATGGTCCGCCAGTGGCAGACGCTGTTCTACGACTCCCGGTACTCAAACACCGACCTCAACACCGGCCACGGCACCGCGCGCGTCCCTGACTTCGTGAAGCTCGCCGACGCCTACGGATGCGTGGGCCTGCGGTGCGAACGCGACGAGGACATCGACGACACCATCAAGGCCGCACTTGCCATCAACGACCGCCCGGTCATCATCGACTTCGTGGTCTCCCGCGACTCGATGGTGTGGCCGATGGTCCCCACCGGTGTGAGCAACGACCAGATCCAGATTGCTCGCGGCATGACGCCCGAGTGGGAAGAAGAGGACTAGAAAGTTATGGCACGCCACACTCTTTCCGTACTCGTCGAAGACGTCCCGGGTGTCTTGACCCGCGTGGCAGGGCTCTTTGCCCGCCGCGCGTTCAACATCAACTCCCTGGCAGTGGGCCCCACCGAGGTTTCGGGCATCTCCCGGATCACCGTGGTGGTCGACGCAGAAGGCGACCTGCTTGAGCAGGTAACCAAGCAGCTGAACAAACTTATCAACGTCATCAAGATCGTTGAACTCATGCCGGAGGCTTCGGTGCAGCGTGACCACATCCTGGTCAAGGTGCGCGCCGACGCGGCAACCCGACTGCAGGTCACCCAGGCCGCAGACCTCTTCCGTGCCTCGGTGGTGGACGTGTCAACAGACTCGGTCATCATCGAAGCAACAGGCAATGCCGATAAGCTCAACGCACTGCTTGCGGTGCTTGAGCCGTTCGGCATCCGCGAGATCGTCCAGGCAGGCACCCTTGCCGTGGGCCGCGGGTCCAAATCGATGTCGGACCGCGCCCTGCGCTCCGTCTCCGCTTAAATCTTCACCCAAAATCTTCAAACCGATATACAAGGAGAAACTCCAGTGACTGAAATGTTCTACGACGACGATGCAGACCTCTCGATCATCCAGGGACGCACCGTCGCCGTGATCGGCTACGGTTCCCAGGGCCACGCCCACGCACTGAACCTGCGCGACTCCGGCGTGGACGTACGCATCGGTCTGAAGGCCGGCTCCAAGTCGATCGCCAAGGCCGAGGCCGAGGGCCTGCGCGTGGTGACGGTTGCCGAGGCAGTTGCCGAAGCCGACGTCATCATGATCCTGACCCCGGACCAGGTCCAGCGCCACGTCTTCAAGGAAGACATCGAAGGCAACCTGCAGCCGGGCGACGCCCTGTTCTTCGGCCACGGCTTCAACATCCGCTACGGCTACATCACCCCGCCGGCCAACGTTGACGTTGCCATGGTGGCCCCGAAGGCACCGGGTCACACCGTGCGCCGCGAATTCGAAGCCGGCCGCGGCATCCCCGACCTGATCGCCGTCGAGCAGGACTTCACCGGCGGTGCCAAGGCACTGGCACTGTCCTACGCCAAGGCCATCGGCGGCACCCGTGCCGGCGTCATTGAGACCACCTTCACCGAAGAGACCGAGACCGACCTCTTCGGCGAGCAGGCTGTGCTCTGCGGCGGCGCTTCGCAGCTGGTTCAGTACGGCTTCGAGACCCTGACCGAGGCCGGCTACAAGCCGGAAATCGCTTACTTCGAGGTCCTTCACGAGCTCAAGCTCATCGTTGACCTCATGTGGGAGGGTGGCATTGCCAAGCAGCGCTGGAGCGTTTCGGACACCGCCGAGTACGGCGACTACGTTTCGGGCCCGCGCGTGATCACCCCGGAGGTCAAGGAGAACATGAAGGCAGTTCTCGCAGACATCCAGAACGGTGCCTTCGCCAAGCGCTTCATCGAGGACCAGGATGCCGGAGCTCCGGAGTTCCTGGAACTGCGCGCCAAGGGCGAAGCCCACCCGATCGAGGCCACCGGCCGCGAACTGCGCAACCTCTTCTCCTGGAAGACCAGCGATGACTACACCGAAGGTTCGGTTGCCCGCTAAGGCCACCAGCCACAGCGAGTGACTGCCGCTTAGGTAGTTTTCAAGACTTTGCCCCGATCGGCCGAATGGCTGGTCGGGGCAAAGTACGTTTGGTTAGCATATTCATGATTTGGAGTTTTGAAATCTCAGATAAGACGAAATCTTTCTTTGTTTTCACCGTTCCTTTGACTGCCTTCGTTCTTGGGATGACTCTTCTCGTTGTTGCAGCCATTAGGTTTTTCACGGCGGAGCGGGGCGCAAGCTTGTTGGTTCCTGCTGCGACGCTGATTACTGTCGGCGCCACAGCACTTACAGCTGCCGGAGGACTCAAAACTTGGGCGGATGAACGACGCCAAGATCGGATTCGAGCTGAATACCACCATCGTGAACAGGTCTATGGTCAAATCGTCCAGTTCATGGTTGGGCAGCATGCGGGCGGTACTGGAAGTGATATCAAGAAGGACTTGCTCCTGCGGACAGAAGCTGCAGTTTGGGCCAGCCCGAATGTTGTTAAAGCTCTTGGCGATCGAATCTCGATGATTACGGACATTATGGGCGACGCCCCTGGCAGATCGTTCTCACTGAACGATGAACAACAGCAGGCTGCACATCTTTCGATTGGAAATGTTGTGATGGCCATGCGTGAGGATCTTGGGACCGACCAAGAGAACATAACTGTGGACGAGATCATTGGCTCAATCTTCAATCGGCCAACCAAAACCACAACTACGACGACGCAGTAAAGGGCTCGTCTCCACCATGCGCGGGGTCGTTTCAGCCGCCTGCAGCTTCGAGACCCTGACCGAAGCCGGCTACAAGCCGGAAATCGCTTACTTCGAGGTTCTTCACGAGCTCAAGCTCATTGTTGACCTCATGTGGGAGGGTGGCATTGCCAAGCAGCGCTGGAGCGTTTCGGACACCGCCGAGTACGGCGACTACGTTTCGGGCCCGCGCGTGATCACCCCGGAGGTCAAGGAGAACATGAAAGCAGTTCTCGCAGACATCCAGAACGGTGCTTTCGCCAAGCGCTTCATCGAGGACCAGGATGCCGGAGCTCCGGAGTTCCTGGAACTGCGCGCCAAGGGCGAGGCCCACCCGATCGAGGCCACCGGCCGCGAACTGCGCAACCTCTTCTCCTGGAAGACCAGCGATGACTACACCGAAGGTTCGGTTGCCCGCTAAGGCCACCAGCCACAGCGAGTGACTGCCAACAGGTAGTTTTCGAGACTTTGCCCCCGATTGGATGAGAATCCGATCGGGGGCAAAGTGCTTAAACGGCGGATAAAGCAGGGGAGGCAGTGACGTTGTCCGGCACCCGGGTGTGTGCTGGGGAGCGACGGGGGAAATGCCCGCGATGGCGGCTTTCGATGTGTTGGCCCCGTGCTGTTCCCTTGACGGTGCAATTGCCGGAACATGTTAAACACTAAAGGAAAAGCTCAACACCATCGGAGTGTCAGGAGTTCGTCATGGCAAAGGAACCAGATGTCGGTGGGACCGGACCAATCGTCGTCGGCGTCCTGTTGAACCAGCCGTCACGTGTGGTGCTCGAGGCTCGCGCGCTGGCCGAATCACTGGGCACCAGTCTGGTCTTTGCCTACGTGCAACCCAACAGCTATCTGGTCGAATGGGAACTCAAGGAAGACATCCGCAGCAAGTCCCTGAACCCCGGGCAGCTTGACGAGGACATGTCGGCGGATGCGGCCGAGATCATCCGGATGCTTGAACAAACCATGGAAGCCAGTTCCTGCGAATGGTCGCTACGGGTATTGGCCGGCGAACCGGGCCACGCCATCGCCCGGCTGGGGGAGGAAACGCACGCCCGCATGATTGTGGTGGGTACCCGGCACAAGGGATTCGGGGCGCGCATTTCCGAGCTGTTCAACGGCTCGACGGCCTCCCATGTGATTGCGCATCAGGTGCTGCCCGTGGTGGTTGTCCCGGTGCACCACGACGAACCTTAGTGAACGGGAACCACGCACTCGCCCGGGAATTCCGCGTAGCCAGGTGTGGAAGCGGTTTGGGCTTACGCGGGCGCTTCTGCTGTCGATAGTTGACTGGGACAACCACGCCGAATCTTAGAGCCCCTGGGCACAGGCCAAATGACGCATGGCGTTCTTTTTGGGATTCTCCCCCTGGCTTGAAACATGTTCGGTAGTGTGGTTTCACATAACCCCTTGCCATACTTGATTCAGGAGCCCCGAATGCCGCGTAAGCACCTCGGAGTAACGCTGGCCCTTGCCGTTTCCCTCATCGGCGGACCCGCAGCCATTGCCGTGGCCCAGCCACTGGCCCCGGTTTATGCAAATGGCATCAGCGTTGCCCAAGCCCCCGCCAAGGTGGTTAAGGTGACCACCGCGAATCTGAATCTTCGCAAGGAGGCCAACACCAAGTCTGCGTCGCTGCGGGTGGTTCCCCAAAACACCTCCCTGGCCGTGCTGAAGACCAGCGGAATATGGCACCAGGTGACCTTCAAGTCGAAAACGGGTTGGCTTTCCGGTGACTATCTCAAATCGGCTTCGACGGCGAAGCCGAAGGATTATAACTACACGAACGCTTTCACGACGGTGAAGGCGAAGGCCTCTGTGTCTTCGAGCAATGTTGTTTACGTGCATCGTCAAACCGAGGTGGAGATCCTCGGAAAGAGTGGGTCGTGGACGAAGGTCCGGGTGTCGGGCAAGACCGGCTTTGTGCCGACCTCTGTAGTGGTGAAGGCCAAGCCGGGGACTGTGTATCGCTGGGTCAATGGGAAACAGCGGGTTTTCCAATCCACTAAAACTACGAGCAAAACGATTGTGACGCTCGCGAACAATACCAAAGTGCAGTGGTTGCGGGCTTCTGGTTCGTGGCAGCAGGTGCGTACCAGCGCGGGTATCGGGTGGGTGCAGTCCAAGAATCTTTCAGCCCAGGCGATCAAGCCGCCGGTCGCAAAACCCCATGTGTATAACTACACGAACGCTTTCACGACGGTGAAGGCGAAGGCCTCTGTGTCTTCGAGCAATGTTGTTTACGTGCATCGTCAAACCGAGGTGGAGATCCTCGGAAAGAGTGGGTCGTGGACGAAGGTCCGGGTGTCGGGCAAGACCGGCTTTGTGCCGACCTCTGTAGTGGTGAAGGCCAAGCCGGGGACTGTGTATCGCTGGGTCAATGGGAAACAGCGGGTTTTCCAATCCACTAAAACTACGAGCAAAACGATTGTGACGCTCGCGAACAATACCAAAGTGCAGTGGTTGCGGGCTTCTGGTTCGTGGCAGCAGGTGCGTACCAGCGCGGGTATCGGGTGGGTGCAGTCCAAGAATCTTTCAGCCCAGGCGATCAAGCCGCCGGTCGCAAAACCTCCAGTTCCATCCTTCAAAACCGCCAAGTGGTCAACGAGCGCAGTAAATGTTCGGTCCGGTGGTGGAACAACTTTCGCTTCATTGGGTGTCATTCCCGCAAGGGAAAAGGTGATGAGCGCGGGCTCCTCCGGGGGTTGGGCAAACGTCAAGACCAGCAAGGGGACCGGATGGGTAAGCGATGCTTATCTTTCATCCGTTGAGAACAAGCCGGCGATCGATGACAAACCTGTCACGATCAAATTCCGATGGACGACCACCAATCTCAACTTGCGCAACGGCAACACCGCAACGTCGCCAATACTCGGCATCGTTCCAGTGGGAGAAAAGATCACCTACTTGGAATCCAAGGATGGGTGGGCCAGAGTTGCCACGAGCGAGGGCACCGGATGGGTGAGCGAGTCGCACCTGTCCATCAGCGAATACAAGCCTGGTACAGGGGCCGAATCTGGTGCCACAGAATTCCGTTGGGCACGCGGTAATACCTACCTACGCAGCGGTAAGTCAACGAGCTATTCCATTCTTGGCGTGGTTCCTGCCGGCGAAAAGGTCACTTACCTTGAATCCGAAGACGGGTGGGCTCGAGTGGTATCGAGCAAGGGTACTGGGTGGATGAGCGATTCCTTGCTTTCCAAAACCCCCGTTGCCCAGCTGCAGCCCGATACGCTTGCTGTGATGGACGCAGTTCTGAAATATTACCAACCGATCATCTCCTCAATCGGTGGTGTACGGCCGGGATCAGTTGGACACAGCGCCGGCAAGGCAGCAGACATCATGATCAAGGATTACAAGAAGCCGGTAAGTATCGCCGAAGGTGATGAGATGGCCCAGTTCCTGATCGACAACCGTAAGTCACTCGGTATTAGCTACTTGATCTGGCAGGACAAGATATGGCTAGGACCGACCAAGGGCTGGGAAGAATACTCCAAATCAGGTAGATACGGTTCGCAATTTTCCGGAAACTGGAATGACACCACCCGGCACATGGACCACATCCACGCCGAAACTTACGGTAGCTCGGGTACCCGTTCACCTTTGGTGAAGTAATCGTTGCTATCCTGCGCGAAAATTGATTTCGCGCAGGATAGCGGTTTGCACTAAACGGTTCCGGATTTTCTGGCTAATCGGCCTTCCCGAAAGTAGGCGTCCGTGCGCAATGCTCTCAGTTTTGGTTTCGGCGTGCACCATGATTGCCTCGATCTCTTGCTCCGACAATCCTGATATGTAATTCCACATGAGTTTGTCGTGGGCGGAACTGTTGGGGAAGCTGACGAAATCGTTGTTGGCCACTGTGCGCCTCCTCATTCAAGTGTTGCACCATGGGGTTGATCTGGCGACAGCCCAGATACTGGTTGCTGCAAAGCTGGTGCCCGGTGCCGGTGCGTTGGCAAGTAGAATCGATGATGGCGTATGGCAGTCGTAGTCCCTGCTCCACATTCTGGACGGGCTCTGACGGGAACGTACACACTTCAAGAAAACTTTGCGTTGGTTGCCAACGACTTTCCCGATAGGAACCCCCACCATGAGCCTGATCCGGCTTAACGATGTCAGCGTGCGATTCGAAAACAACCAGATCCTGCGTGAGGCCTTCTTCAAGCTGGAAGCGGGAGACCGTGTTGGGCTGATCGGTAAAAATGGTTCGGGTAAGTCAACGCTACTGAAGCTCGTGCTTGATCAGGTTGAGCCTGACACCGGAACGGTTGCCGTGGAGCTGGGTACCAAGATTGGCTACTTCTCGCAGTTCTCCGAGCTCAATGGATCATCAACCATTTCCGAGGTCCTCGATGAACTGTTTGTTGAGGTCAAAGACATTGAGGCAGAGCTGGCATCCATAGACGCCGCGATTGCGGCAGATCCAAAAGCCGATGAAATGGATCGACTGATCCACCGACAGTCTGAGCTTTTTGAGTCCATGGATCGTTTGGATGGCTGGGACTACAAGCGTTCAATCGATACGGTGCTGACGACCCTTGGCTTTGATGAAGCACACCGTGTATGTGCCATTGACGCGCTCTCCGGTGGTTGGCGTAACCGTGCTGCGCTGGCCAAGATCCTTCTTGAAGATCCCGATGTTTTGCTGCTTGACGAGCCCACCAACTTCCTTGATGTCGCCGGCGTTGAGTGGCTTGAAAGTTGGTTCAAGTCGTTCAAGGGCGCGGCAATCATCGTTTCGCACGACCGGAAATTCCTTGATGCAGTGGTGACGCGCATCATTGAGGTCGAGAACTTCCACCTGCACGAGTACCCGGGCAACTTCGCGGAATACGTTGTGGCTAAGCAATTCAAGCTTAAGACCCTCGAATCCCAGTTTGTCCATGAGTCTGAACTGCTGGCTTTCGAAGCCGAAGGGATCTCAGATCGCCGTGAAGCGGCCAAGGCCGCGAGCAGGGGACTGGACAGCAAACTCTCCAAGATCAAGAAGTCACGTGCCCCCCGCCCGGTGGATAAGATCATCACCGAAATTTACGGCGGCCTGCATATCAAGGACACCTTGTGCCGGGTCGAAGGATTGGCAAAGTCCTATGGCGAGAAGACCTTGTTTGAAGACCTCAGTTTCGAAGTTCGTCGTGGGAACCGCCTGGTGATCCTGGGTGCCAATGGCAGTGGCAAATCGACGCTGCTGCGGGTGCTGACCGAGCTGGAGAAGCAGGACTCCGGTCACATCACCTGGACCAAGGGAGCCGCAGTGGTTTCCTACAATCAGGTCCTTGAAGAACTGGATCCGAATGACACGGTGACCCATGCGGTAAATGCCATGCCGAACTCGCTGGCATTCACGGCCACCAAGAAATCAGTCAACCGTTTCCTTGCCATGTTCCAATTCTCCGAAGCGGATCTCAAGAACCGCATCGGAAACCTTTCGGGTGGACAACGTGCCCGTGTGGCCATGGCCATGTGCCTGCTATCTGGCGCTTCAGTCCTGATCCTTGATGAACCAACCAACCACTTGGATATGTCCAGCACGCAGGTCATGGAACGTGCGCTCCTTCACTTCCCGGGTGCCGTAGTGGTGGTCAGCCACGACAGGTTCTTCACCGAGAAGATCGCCACGCGCTACCTGGTATTCGGAGCCGAGGGTGCCAAGCCGGGACAGATCGCTGTTCGCGGGGCTTAATTGACTATTTGAGTGAAGGCCATCGGATCATCATCTCGACCGAAGCGATGGGGTTTCAAATGACAAGGCTGCTATGAAGTGATTCTTCATAGCAGCCTTCGTCATATGTTGGGACTTGCATGGATTAGAGGGGACGGCCGCCTAAGCGTTCTTTCGATTGGTATAGCCAACTGGCATGTCGCTTGGCACCATCAAAGGTGAAACCGGTGTCCTACGAAGACCTCGTCGAGGGCTATGCTGCTGTGTGTTTTCCCGCCCTCGTCGGATTCTTCTTGGGCAGCAGTTCAAACTCAACCAATACCGTCTTGTCTGTGTACCCAAAAACCCGGCCCGAGGGAGTGGACGCCAGCCGGCTTCCGAACGTCTCTTTGCTTGTCCGGCTGCCGATGACGGACATGGATCCAGCACGGAAGTCCACGACGGTTGTCGTTCTGGCCGCGCTGTGCACGATCTTGGAGCCGTCGCCAACCTGGGCGATGTCGGCATCGGCCCACCCCGGGCGACTGGCAGCATTGTTGGCCACGGTCAATCGATGCCGCTTTACAAGCTGACCCGTTTTCGGATCGATGACGTTCAGGCCTTCGACATCGGCGACGATTAACCACCCAGCGACGAGTTTGGGCGAATAGAGTGCGCCGGAATCTGACACTGGAACTGTTTCCCAGATTTTTCTTCTGGTGCTGATCTCTAACTTGAAAACCTTGGCGGGTCCGTCGGTATCTGGAATCCCATAGCCATTGCGTACTGATGTGGTCCCGTAAACGAAACGTTCATCGGCGGCCAATCCAATGATGGAGTGTTTTGCGATGAATCCCTTACCACCCCCGTCCAAGATCCATGAAATTTCATTGGCGTATGGATCGATCATGCCTAGTACGCCGCCGGCGCGGCCGTAATCTGGAACGGTTCCGAAAAATACGTTCTTGGAGTTCACGGCCCAGCCGAAGGGTCGGGACTGGTGGTATTGGAGACTAAGGCGATCCAGCCGTTTGTAACCTTGAGGATTGTCTTTCTGACTGGATACTAAACTGATGATGTCAGCCGAACCGTAAGATCCGATGTAGGTTCGTTTGGCATCAAATTCGATCATGGCCTCGATCTGGTTGATCAGTTTTTCCTCGGGAGGTGAACGCCAGTGGTCTCCGGTATCTGGGTTTACGGCAGCCAGGCCGTCACCCATATAGCCGCCAATGTAGATGTTCCCGTCGGAATGACCCATGAGCGATTGGATCTTATATTCACTGCTGGTTAGTGAGACTGTGTGCACCGCCTCTACTTTCCCGCTAGCGAAGCTGAAATATTCCAGGCGCAGTCCCGAAGCGATTTCGCTTGTCACTCTCAGATGTGTCTCATCGGCTTGAAGGGCCAACGGCGTATTGGTATGAACCACGCCAAGCTTGGTGTCCTTCCACGTTCTGATGTCCGTGGCGTATAGCTCACCGCGGGTGACATTATAGATGTTAGAGGACTCCTCCAACGCCGCCGATGCGCGGCGCGAGGCCCACGTGCGTTCAATTTTTCCGACCCACTTCTTGGTGACTGAGTCCAGCAGTAGCTCGCCGGCAAGGTCGCTGGCTGTAACCACTATTCGGTTTCCAAGCACGTTGATGGAGGATATGAAGCCGTTGAGCATCGGTTCTGGTAGCTGGATCTCGGTGCGTCGTTCGGGCTGGGAAGCTTCAAAGCTGAACATTCGCGGATTTCGGGATCCTGTCCCAACCCAAACCGTATCGTCGGGACCGATGGACAGCCGCCTGGCATAGTCCGAATCCGCGGCAAGCCGAGAATGGGCATGGATTTTCTTGGTCACCGGCGAATAGACAAAAGTGGCGCCGTTTGGGTACGTTCCACCCCACACGTTGCCGGCCGCATCGAGTTGCAGCTCATACAGTGTGGTGGCGTCCGGGACTTCGCCTATCCGACGAACCCGTAGGGGGTTTGCGGGACTCCATGACAGCAGGGTATCAGCAGTGGACAGATACAGGGTTTTGCTTGCTTGGTGCCAGACAAGGGATTCGATGCCACCGCTGTGGCTATCAGGAATGCTGACTACATGCGCTGGCGCGGCGGCAACCGGATCGAGGATCTGCAACTGGTTGATGGGACCAACAACTGAAACTGCCAGCCATGGCTTTTGAGTACCATCGATTCCCGGCAGCGGGAGTACGGTCTTGACGTTCAATGATGGGAATGCGCCCTTGAAGTGGGAAATTGAGCCGGTGGTGGCGGAACCTTTCACCAGGGGTTTGGTGAACAATAGGTCTCTGTTCCGGAATGGCGGCGGGCCCAGAGGCGGGGCCGGTGTCGTCTTGGGCAACGTATCCGGAGCTGGGGCGGCGGACGTTGATGATGGAAGCCAAGGGGAGAGAGCGACTCCACCTGCTGCAATTCCGGCAAGCGAAAGCAGTCCACGTCGGGTCACGAGTTGGGGACCTGTACGGGGCTCGTTGGTCACGCGGGGCCTTTCAATAGTAGACGGATGCTTTTAGCATCCGGATCGACATTAGCAGTCAGACTTTGTCGTTAGCTGGACGCGCGTTGTGGTCCATTTTCTGCTGAAGTAGTTCTCAACTGGGCTAGTACGAAACTGATGAAGAGTGCAGCGGCATTATGCGCCGGATTAAACACAGTGGCTAGGAAGAGGGGAGTCAGGGAATGAGTACCAGCTGCCTCCTGAGTAGACTTTCGTGTGCTAGTTCGAGCTAACCAGCCATACGAAAGCAGTAAAATCCACTCATTGCCCAGAGTGTGAAAACTATCACTTTGACCGCGTTTGGGTTCGTAACATCAAGCTATGGAACCGGGTTTATGGCGGCTCGGGCGATATTCTGGCATCTGGTCCGGTCGTTCCTGGGCCAAGCATCCAGCCCACTGAAATAGCAAAGGTGCCACCCTGTGTCTGTAAACAAGCCAGTCGTCCTTTTGGCCGAAGAACTCTCGCCCGCAACTGTTGCGGCTTTGGGTCCCGATTTCGAGATTCGCCAAACCGACGGTGCGGACCGCACCCAGCTGTTGGCCGCTATCGCCGATGTAGATGCAATCCTTGTGCGCTCGGCCACCCAGGTGGATGCTGAAGCAATTGCCGCCGCCAAGAACCTGAAGGTTATTGCCCGCGCCGGTGTAGGCCTGGACAACGTTGACATCAAGGCCGCAACACAGGCCGGCGTCATGGTCGTTAATGCGCCGACCTCAAACATCATCTCGGCTGCGGAACTGACCGTTGGCCACATCGTGTCTCTGGCCCGCCGCATCCCGGCCGCCAATGCCTCGCTCAAGGGCGGCGCCTGGAAGCGCAGCTCCTACACTGGAATTGAGCTTTTCGAAAAGAAGGCCGGCATCATCGGCCTGGGTCGTATTGGCGCACTCGTTGCTGCCCGCCTGCAGGGCTTTGGCATGGACATCCTTGCCTATGACCCGTACATCACCCCTGCACGTGCCCAGCAGCTCGGTGTCACCTTGGTCAGCTTGGATGAACTGTTGGCCCAGTCTGACTTCGTCACCATTCACATGCCCAAGACGCCTGAAACCGTAGGCATGCTTGGAAAGGATGCCTTCTCGAAGATGAAGAAGACCGCTTATGTCATCAACGTCGCCCGTGGCGGCCTGGTGGATCAGGACGAGTTGTACACCGCGCTGAAGAACGAAGAAATCGCTGGCGCAGGCATTGACGTGTTCGTCAAGGAGCCGAGCGTCGACTTGCCGTTCTTCGAATTCGAGAACGTCACGGTCACCCCGCACTTGGGTGCTTCCACTGATGAAGCCCAGGAAAAGGCCGGCGTCTCGGTTGCGAAGTCGGTCCGCCTGGCTTTGGCCGGCGAATTGGTACCGGATGCTGTCAACGTTGCCGGTGGCGTCATCGACGAAAACGTTCGCCCGGGTATCCCGCTGATTGAAAAGCTGGGACGTATCTTCAACGCGCTGACGGTTGGTTCACTGACAAACATTGACGTGGTGGTCGCCGGTGAAATTGCTTCCCTCGATGTGAAGGCCTTGGAACTTTCGGCACTCAAGGGCGTTTTCATGGACGTTGTTTCCGATCAGGTTTCGTACGTCAATGCACCGGTACTAGCCGAACAGCGTGGAGTTGCCACTCGTTTGGTCACTACCCCGGATTCACCGGAATACCGGAACCTGCTGACTATCAAGGGTGCTTCCTCCGAAGGAATGCAGCTTTCAGTCGCGGGTACCCTGACCGGTCCCAAGCAGATTGAAAAGCTCGTTGGCATCAATGGCTACGAAATCGAAATCCCGGTCACCGATCACATGATCGTGCTGCGCTATGCAGACCGCCCAGGCGTCATTGGCACCTTGGGAAATGTCTTTGGCGAGCAAGGCGTGAACATTGCTGGCATGCAGGTAGCACGCAAGGAGGAGCGCGGCGAAGCGGTTGCAGTACTCGCAGTGGATGCGGCACTGCCCGCAGGCGTGCTGGATATCGTGCGAGCAGCCATTGGCGCCACGTTGGCTCGCGAGATCAATCTCGAGGGCTAGTCCTCAACAACTTGCAGTAGTGAGTGCGTGCCCCGTACGTCGATCTAGTCAGTTCATGATTTTGGTTCTGTTCTGGCTGTGTCGTCTGACGGGGCACGCTTTTCGTTAGTCACAATTGGCAGCGCACTGACCAAACGTCCGAAAGCAGCGGTGAATCATTCGTTATACACCGTTGCTGACATGCAGAAAGCTGGGAAAATCCTAGACTAGTGGTGGTTTTCCCGCGCGTCTGCAAATGGCATTCATGTGAGCACATAGGATCAAAGGATGATGTCACAGAGCGCCGTTTTCGTTGATGCAAGTTTCCTGCTGGCGATCGGCGGGCACCGTGCCGCCGGAACGACACTTCGCTCGGCAATCACCGTCAATTACGATTCCCTCATCAGTGGCATTCTTGAAACGGCCAGGGAACACTGCGGCCTCGAGAACCTTCGCATTTACTGGTACGATGCCGCCAAAGACGCTATCTTCACGGACCAGCACAAACGGATTGGACTGATGCCCGGCGTCAAGGTCAGGCTCGGAAGGATTTCCTTCAACGGGGAACAAAAGGGTGTTGACCTGAAACTGGCCCTGGACCTCGTAGGAATTGCCCGAAACCGTGCCGCCTCCGTTGCTTTCTTGATATCAGGCGACGATGACCTTGCTGAAGCGGTTGAAGAAGCCCAAGACCTAGGCATGAAGGTGGTGCTCATCGGCGTACAAAAGGCAGACCACAGGCTCGGCGTTGCATCGGTTGCCGAACACCTAGCGTTGCGTGTGGACAGCATCATCACACTTCCCGAAGAATTGATCGCTTCTTCGTTCGTCAAAGCCGTCACCTGGGACGCTGAACATGCCGCGCATGCAGCAGTGATCGCAGGCGCGGGGACTCCGTCCAAGTCAGGATCCGAGGATGAAAATCTACCCATGCCATTTCCAAAACCTGGCCTAGCGGCAGTGCCATCCCCTGCCATGATGTCGATTAAACCCAAACTCCAGATGGCCATGGTTCCTGCCCCGGCTGACTCACAACTGGTTTACAGTTCCACGCAACACGGTTCAGGGTTTGCCGCAGATACCCCGCAGGATTTGGCAGCCCTAGACGCGGCTACCGAAGTGGGAACCTCCGTGGCCAAAAACTGGCATGCAAGTACCACTCAAACTGAGCTCAAAAACCTCTTTGCAGACCGGCCGCTTTTGCCTGCAGAAATAGACAGGGTGCTCCTCAAGGATTGCGCGCAGCACATTGGGGAGTGGAAGACGGACATCCAGGATGTCCGTCGTGCCTTGAGGGTGGCGTTCTGGAACCAACTCGATCAGCTCACATAAGGCTGTCGATGGGCAGGTTCTAGCCAAACTGATGTAGATTTTTAGGGTGACTTCTGAGCAGACTCCTTTTTATATCACCACGGCCATCTCCTACCCGAACGGCGTGCCTCACATTGGGCATGCCTACGAGGTAATCGCCACCGACGCCATGGCACGATTCAAACGCCTTGACGGCTATGACGTGTTCTTCATGACGGGCACCGACGAGCACGGCCAGAAGATGCTGCAGACGGCCGAGAAGCAGGGGATCACCCCGCGTGAGCTGGCCCAGAAGAACTCCGATGCTTTCCAAGCCATGAACGATGAGCTGGGCATCAGCTACGACCGATTCATCCGCACCACGGACGCTGACCACTATGCAGCGGCCCAGGCCATCTGGAAGCGCATGGAAGCCAACGGCGACATCTACCTGGACAAGTACGCCGGTTGGTACTCGGTGCGCGATGAGGCATTCCATGCCGAAGACGACACCGAGGTTCGCGAGGACGGAGTGCGTTACTCCAAGGAAACCGATACGGAGGTTGTCTGGACTGAAGAAGAATCATACTTCTTCCGTCTCTCGGCTTACCAGGACAAGCTGCTCGAACTTTACAAGTCGCAACCGGACTTTGGTGCACCGCACACGCGCTTCAACGAGGTCATTCGCTTTGTCGAACGTGGCCTGGAGGATCTCTCGATTTCACGCACCACTTTCGACTGGGGTGTTCCTGTTCCGGGTAACAAGGACCACGTCATGTACGTGTGGGTCGACGCCTTGACCAACTACCTGACAGGCGTGGGTTTCCCAGACGTCGAGTCGGAGGCCTTCAAGAAGTACTGGCCGGCGGACGTACATGTTATCGGCAAGGACATCTCCCGCTTCCATGCCATTTACTGGCCAGCATTCCTGATGTCTGCCCAAATTCCGTTGCCCAAGCGCGTGATGATCCATGGCTTCCTGCACAACAATGGCGTGAAGATGTCCAAATCTCTGGGCAATGTGGTTGCTCCTGCGGACTTCGTCTCGCAGTACGGCCTGGACCAGGTTCGCTACTTCTTCCTGCGCGAAGTCCCATTCGGTGCAGATGGCAACTACAGCCACGACACCATCGTGGGTCGCATGAACTCGGACCTCGCCAACAACCTCGGCAACTTGGCTCAGCGTTCGCTGTCCATGGTGGCCAAGAACTGCGGGGGAGTGGTACCAACTCCGGGCGAATTCGCGGAGGCAGACCAGAAGATCTTGGCTGAGGCTGGAAAACTACTCGAAATCTGCCGAGATGCATTCTCACGTCAGGAGTTCAGCAAGGCACTGGAAGCCATCTGGACGGTACTGGGCGACACGAATGCGTACTTTGCAGATCAGGCGCCATGGGTTCTTCGGAAAACCGATGTGGCCCGGATGGAGACGGTTTTGTACACGACACTTGAAGTGCTTCGACGTGTTGCCCTGCTGGTACAGCCGGTCATGCCGGTAGCGGCGTCGACGTTGCTTGAAGTTCTCGGTCAGTCAGAAGGAACTGCGCGCGAGTTCAGGTCGCTTGCGATCCCGTTAGAGCCTTCTTCCGTGCTTCCAGTTCCAACACCTATTTTTCCGAAGTTTGAAGATAGCGAAAAATAACAAATTCGTGATTGGCGAATTCACAGAATTTATCGAAAGTACTTGATGCAATTTTTTGGAAGTTGCAGCACGTTAAGCCTAGAACTAGGAGCATGCGATCATGTCTGATTTTGGAAAAGTTTCCGGATATGAGGTTATGAAATATGCGGTTGAGATACCCCGTGAATCCTCCCCGCATACTTTAATTATTACGCTTATTGGCAGTGAAATAAGAGATTTTGCATTGATTCTAGATACAAATATTTCAAATCTTTATACAGACTTAAGTAAGTTCCCATTCTCGTCCCGCCTCGACGCGAAGTATTGCTATGTGGGCGGCGACTTGACATATATTCAATTTGGGCAACGGACGAGTGATGAACGAACCGCATCCACGATGGAGGTTGCTCTTGTTCGCTGGAACCGCAAAAGTACTACACCCTTTCCTCGGACTCTCCATTGCGTTGCTAATGTCAGAACGTCAGTTCACGGTATTGGCAAAAACTTCAACGAAATAATATCTGTAGTCGCTGTGCCGATGCCCTAAGGATCTATTGCAAATGAAAAATCAGGACAAGCCGTTAATCAGCGTGGTCATTGCGACGCGAAATCGGGCCAACTTGCTTAAGCAAAGTATGCACTCGGTTCTTAGCCAAACCTTCCGGGACCTCGAATTGATCGTTGTTGACGATGGCTCAAGTGACAATACGCGTGAAATTGTTGAATCTATGAACGACACACGTGTTACGTATGTACGCGAGCAAGGACGTGGAATTTCTGCTGCTCGGAATACGGGAGCCGATCACTCCAATGGACTTTGGACAGCGGTCCATGATGATGACGACATAATGTTGCCGTCACGGCTAGAAAAACAGCTTGAGTTCGCGAATGATTCAGTTGATTTCATATATGGGGCATTCATTAATTTTGACGACGAGTCAGCCCAGCTTCAGCTTCATCACGGCAGAAACTACGGATATGGTCCTGCACTAATGAGCGGTTTCGCACCAGGGCATTCTACTTGGCTCGTGCGGACCGAATTGCTCAGAAAGTTCCGTTACGACGAAGGTATTGAGAGCGCGGTCGACAACAATTTAACGTTCCGGATGCTGCGATCAGGAATTAGGTTCAAACACAGCGGCGTTGTCTGTCTCCTCCGGAGAGTACATAGCGGTCGGATTACTGATCAAGGCGGTCAAGGGCAGAAATATGTCGCTCAGATGAACCTGGAATTCATTAGACGCGGGTTCAGCAGTGAAGAAATCGACACTTTGAGTCAGGAAGCTCGTCGAGATTGGGGCCCGGTTGATAAGAAAAACTGGGAAACGAAGTTCTTAGGATTCATTCCGGACCACCTCGTTAAGCGATCAGGCTACCTAGTCACAGCCACCGACGTTGACGGCTCCATTGGGAGAGTTAAACGACTAGATCTCGCTGATGTTGGAGGAATGGATTGGTTTGAATTCGTTGAGCGGTGTGGTAATGGAGCGAACCAGGACTACGTATCGATTCGAGTTCGAGAACGGCCCGAGATTGAATCCTTGATTCAAGATATTGAAATCGATCCTCAAAACACGAAGAAAAATAACACCCAGTTACTTACCGAATTTGTATTGAACAGAATGGATACCATTTCGGATGAATTCTTCGGTCACTACCCGTATGTTGCCTTAGTAGTCGGCGACTCACGTATTTGGACGGAGAAGCAGCGATCTATCGCGTTGCGTCGTTTTGTGAGTGGTGGCGAAATGGACGAAGTGACAGCTGGGATCATCCAGTTCAGTTCTCTAGAAGCTGCCGATGGACTCAAAAGCGCGATCTTCGAGGGCACAGGACTCCAGTATCGGATTTTCGCCAACGGAGACTTGGCATCTGTACAAGACCGGGTTTCTAACGAGCTCACGCCCGGTCCAGGCAATCCGTCAATCTGAAAGACAGCATAAAATGCAAATCATATTCGAATCAATGCCCGGCTTCGGAAAAGCTTCTTTAAGGGCTCAAATAGAGCAAAATGAAACAATTCCAAGTTTGGCAGATCTGCTATTTGATATTTCGCCGAAGAATGTGAGCCCAACGCAGATTGCCGTCGCAGGAGCATTGCTGTTCGGAGAAAATGCTACGACGAGACTCAGAGTTGACGGGAAAATGCGCCACGCTGATGTCGCGGAGCTTTCTCAAATAGTTGGGGCAGCTGTTGAACCGGATGCCGATGTCGGAGCGTCTCAAGATATTGAGAGCTTAAGTGAATTACCAATGAAGGTGACATCCCTTCGGGTTACTTTCACTGAGGAATTAGCTTCTGAAACACCGGGACGGGACGTGACGAAACTGACCTTAATTCCAAGTCAGCGCTATTTTGGCGGTCTACTTGGGGTAAAGGAATCGGTTATTGCTTCGAATGCCTGGCTGCATGCGACGTATGTTCTTCCTGCCCGCGTACTGGCAGCTGCCGGTGTCCTGTTCGCAAATGACTTTTTAGCGGCCGGACTGATTTTGCCGGATGTTCCGGTCCAAGAAAAAGTATTCATTGCGAAACTTTGTCGCGTGGTAGGGCTCGAAACCACTTTTGAGGCAATTTGATGATCATCGAGGACGAGTCGCCGACGGCGGTGGTCGTTAGAGATACCAAGCAAGATCAGAAGTCAAGCACGCTCATAATGAGATCCGCGCTCTTGCGGGCACTGTCCGATAGTCGAGTGCCTACGGTAATAACGCATACGCAAGAGTTGGACAAAGTATACAACTCGCTCAGAGACGCTTCTAACGTTGTGGTTTTCACCGATAGTCTTCGAGCTTTAAAATCTGTCAAAAAATGCTTTCCAGTAAAAATGGGCTGGTCGTTTGTACTCACGGTTGTACCGACAGCTTATTCCGGCTGGGGTAAACGAACTTTGACTTGGTCCAAAGGCCTGAGTGATGAATGTGATAGAGATACCGTTATCCTCACAGATAGCCAGATTTCTCGGCGTGTCTTAGAAAAAGAACTCGCGTCATATCGTGCGGATGTTCGTATTTTATCACCAGAATGGGACGAAATTGAGAACGGCGAACTGGATCCATCAAGCAAATGGGATTCGGATCTCCTACAGGCTCAGGATGGCAATGCAGATGAATCCAAGTCTAATTACTGGAGTTTCGGATTATCAAAGACTGCCGCACTTTCCACGAATCTTCCTTTTGGCGGGTTAGATTGGGGTTTTCGTCCTCGTAATCACTCCACTTTGTCGAACCGACGTCGGCCTTTACGAAATACTCAGAATCAGCCACGATCTGCGGCAAACCAAATTTCCAATGCGAGCCTTGTTAAACGTCTCATGAACGAAAAGACTCTAGCTGGTGCACCACGTAACATCGGTATTCTCGGCACGAAATTGACGTTCATTGATGAGCTGGGTAGAGATTTGGCTCGTAAATCGGGGTCCACGGTGAGCTTTGACGAATGGGAGCATCTTGCTGCACCGCCAGATCCTGGACATTCTCAGTCACTCTTAGATCGTTCCGACGTAATAATCGGCGAGTGGGCCCGACCAAACAATGTCTGGATACAAGAGCGAGCCCCAAAGGATAAGAGGCTTATAGTTCGAGCGCACAGATATGAAGTCACGGTTGACTTT
The DNA here is from genome assembly GCF_900010755.1 of Paeniglutamicibacter antarcticus. Taxonomy (GTDB): domain Bacteria; phylum Actinomycetota; class Actinomycetes; order Actinomycetales; family Micrococcaceae; genus Paeniglutamicibacter; species Paeniglutamicibacter antarcticus_B. The sequence goes on from NZ_CZJT01000091.1 coordinate 170,176, forward strand.
CCGAATCAAATTGATATGAAGCGTTATTTTGCTGGGGTTGCAATTGTTCCTTGGGTGGGAAGAACTCTTGTTCAAGAGTTCGATTGGCCTGTCAATAAGATGGTTTACATTCCTAATTACGTAAACTCGCGATACTTTCGTAGAGAGAAACTCGAAGGCGCAGAATTTACTTTGGGCATCGTAGGTATCACGCCCGATCTAAAGCGTTTGGATCTGGCTCTGGATCTGTTAGAACGTTTGAGGTCGGTTGATCTCCGGTACTCATTAAGAGTAAGAGGGGATTTACCAACCACGCATATCAATTGGGAAAAGCAACCCGTCCAGGCTGAGCAATGGGGGAGCGTTCTCCGGAGACTGGAACAGAATCCCCTATTACGTAATTCTGTTCATTTCGATACCCCGGGTCGTGATATGGCGGCTTGGTATCAGCAAATTGGAGTGATTCTTTCGACCTCAGATATTGAGGGTTCCCATGTTGCATTGGCAGAAGGAATTGCTTCGGGTGCGTTGCCAGTTGCAAGAAAATGGCCAGGTATTGAAACCCTTTGGCCAAAAGATTTTGTATTCCAAAACATCGACGACGCGGTGAAGTGGGTTCTTAGGTCAAGAAACGTCCGATGGCGAACAGCGCAAGTCCAACGGTTCTCTGGTTTAAGATGTCTGGATCAAGATCGCGTTCTGGGTGCATGGTGGGATCTTGTCAATGGACGAATAGAACAAGCTCAAAGCGCTTTTGGGCCTATCGATTGGAATGCCCCTTTATATGAGGGGATCAGCTCGTGAGTGGCGATGATTTGAAGGTAATTGTTGATATGCAAGATGACGACAAAATGACGGGTCAGAAGCAAGAAAGCTCTGGCGATTGGACTGCAGAGTTTGATAGTCTTCGGGGAAGAATTTCAGATTTAGAACGCACTGTACGTTTTCTATCGGATGCAAAGTCAAAACAAGACCCGGCGGGTCGCCCCGCCTTCAAACGTCCAGAACACGTCACTGTGGGTGAAGGATGCCGGATCGGCAATGGAGTGACGTTTTCGTCCTCAGAAATCTCGCCTATTTTAATCGGGGACCGAACCAGGATCTTGCGAGGAAGCGAATTACTTGGTCCCCTGACGATCGGTTCACGTGTCTTTATTAATCGCGATGCCTACATTCGTTCCAACGTGACGATCGGAGATGGAGTTTCCATTGGACCATTTGTTCGGCTCATCACAGATTCACACCACATTGGGGAAGTTGGCCACAGGGCCGGACCTGGAAAAATTGAAGAGATCCTCGTTGGCGAAGGTGCCTGGATTGGTGCTGGTGTGACAGTGCTGGGCGGGGTCACTATTGGTGCCGGATCGATTGTAGCTGCAGGTGCATTGGTGAAAGACAATGTTCCGCCGAATTCAATCGTGGGTGGAGTTCCGGCCAAGATAATTCGTATCATTGAGGAAATTTTATAATGATTGAACTTTTTCCCTGCAATCAAAAAATGGACTTCGAATTACCTGAAGATTGTGTTGAAGCAAGAATAGTTGCTATATTTAAACGTGATCTCTTGGAACGTGAATACATAATTACCGTTTGCGATGCTGTAGGAAACGTTGAAAATAGTTCGCCGATAAGCGGCCTTTCATGGTCTTCAAACCTTCAATCGGCATTTGTTTATATTTCCGAGTTACCTCAGGGAAAAATGTATGTGAGTCCACTTTTTGAAGTTTCGGGAAAAACTTCGACTGTCCGGGTGGAGTGTAAATCTTGGAAATCGAATGGCACAAGCCCTGAGCTATCTCTTGACGGGTTCGCCCTGGAAGTTTTTCTGAAATTGCCCGATTCTGCAAAAGAAGGCTATCGAATGTTCATTCCCGGAAAGAAGGTCTGACTTGTTACCCTTTGATATTTCCGTTGTTATCGGCTTTCGAGACTGGGGGCCTGAACGGCTTCGATTGTCTCTCGAGTCAATTCAGGCTGCTTTCGGAAATTGCCGTGGTGAAACGATCCTTGTTGACTACGGATCGAAGGACGCTGGCCCTGCCCGTAGAGCCGCAGAAATTTCCGGGGCCCAACTGGTTCGCATTGATGATGCCAAGGTTTGGTCTCGTTCACGTGCTCTAAACGCTGGATTTGCCGCGGCGAAGGGTGACTTGCTTATTTCGACGGACGCGGACATGCTTTTCGAACCCGGCACCTTACAGGTTATTCATTCTTGGTGGGTTAGATCAGGGTCAAGTGCGCTTTTCTTACAATGCCGCGATCTTCCAGAAAATCTATCTGTGCAAGACCTGTCTACTGGTCTAATGGACTGGCGAGAACTTGAACAGGTGTCTCAGCTCAGGCCGCGTTGGGGAGTAGGTGGGATGATGGCAATTGATCGAGAATCTTTTGGTGTCATTCGTGGTTTTGATGAAAGGATGCACACATACGGTCGTGAAGACATGGACTTTGCTGCTCGTGCTCGTCGTAGTGGTTTGAGGATGGTTTGGGTCGAAGACTCGCGTGCCCGTATGTATCATATGTGGCATCCGTCTTCATCAGATGCAGTCATGAAATCTCCTGAGGCACAATCAGCACTCAAGCAGAATAGAAGAATTTTTGATGATGACCAAACGGTAGTCCGCAATCGTACGGTTTGGCGGCATACCCAGCCTGATGCAAAGCCTATCGTCAGTATCTGCCTTCCAAATGGTTTTTCTGCAACTTCTGATAGCGACTTAGAAAGTATGCTAGCGCTCCAAAGTGTTTGTGATATTGAGGTTTTGTTACCATCAACAGGTGAGTTCCATCTGGGCGAGAACTTGAATTCGATCGTACGAGTCGAGAATTGTCTTGATGGCGATCTCAAATCTTTGCTAGCGGTGGCTACTGGAAATTTAACAATCATTCTTGACCAAGATTACAGTCTGCCTGAGACCTTTTTGGAAGAGCTTCTGGCTTCCATGCACGGCGCGGTCCGTGCCGTTGTGCCCTATCGGGTAGCATTTGACCCAATGTCCGGCGGATTGGAGATCATCCCTGAGGACGACCGTTCAATTGCATCCCCCATGGGGGGTGTACTCATTGATACCAATATTCTTAGATCCCTGGTTAGCGAAGAGATTACTTGCGACTCCAGATCTGATTTTTTAGAGTTGCTGAACAATCTTGGTGTTGAATCCGCCCATTCAGAAAAATCTATTTGTCTCATTAAAGCTAATGAAACGATTCAGGTGACGGCAAATTTGGATGCGCTGCCTGTTGAGGTCAAGAAGACAATGGAGCAACTGTTACCAGGGCGACCCGTTGCGAGGGTCGCTAACATTATCGATGGTCCTATTGAAAACCTTGCGAGTGTAGATTTTGATGGCTCACTGCAGCTTTGCGTTATCAAGCGGAACGGGGACATTGCGTCAAGATCTGGCATTCTTGGCGACGCTTCGCTGGCCGACTTGGTTAAATTGCGAAAGAATGGATACCGCATTGAGGTTGAGTTCAAGAGGCACGAGTTGTCTGAAGGAACTGGGCGGGGCGTCGGCTGGATTGTAACTGAGATATATGAACCGATTGATGATCTAGATATTGATGCAATGTCTGTTATTGTTTGCGAAGGCGACACTCAGAACTCATCAACCAATGAACTACCTATTTTTCAATTAAGCATTGAGCGAATTGACATAAATGTTCACGATCAAAAAAGATTATTTTTCTGCCGGGATAGTAGTGAGGTAGAAAACGTGTTGAAGCATGTTGGAAATGATTTATCGCTTGTTTTAGTTGGATCTAATTTCGAAGAGCAATCATGAAGATATCGCAAAAAATTGATGAGCGGGGACGTTTCTCCCTAGCTTTTGAAGTGGAAGCATATGATGCCACCCCTCCGGTTGGCCGGCTAGACGTCGACTACACTCCCATCGCGAGGGGTCAGGATCGTGTTGCTCTTGCCTCATACCTCGCTTTTGGCGCTTGGATTAGTGGGGGTGTGAGCTTCCCTAATCCCGTTTCGCCGGAGTTGGCTTCAGCGATAGAGAGTGATGCTGCTCCGGTGCGCATTCGACCCCAACAGGTGGACTACGTGCCAAGGCGCATCTCTTCGAGCTCGGCTTGTGCGAAAGTAGTCGTCGGGCAGCAAGATGTCGATTCCGCGATGAGCCAATCGATTAGGGTACTCCCAAGGGGTAAGTATGCGGGCTTTCTTCAAAAGGACGGTCGAATGCAGGTTGCGTCCAACGCATACTTATTGGCTGGCTGTCTTTCGGAGTGGGTGCAGTATCGACCTGTGCTAGCGGTTGCTGTATTGGTGGCAGAGGACTTGGGTGTTGGCGCACTGCAAATTGATGAAAACATTGTTGAAGAGGAACGTTTTAAATTGCAGTCACTGTTGGGTGCCGTTGGGCTTCGCTTGACAACGGATAATAGTCGAATTGTATAGCGGCTTGATTGTTGACTCTTGTTCGTTTGTGTAAATCGGGTAAGTTAATTAGAGAGAAGAGAATTAGATGAGAATTTCAGTAATTGGCTGTGGTTATCTTGGCGCAGTTCACGCTGCTGCGATGGCGAAACTCGGGCATGACGTCATTGGTATTGATGTAGATGAACGCAAAATTGACGACCTTCAGGCTTCCAAAGCTCCTTTCTTCGAGCCAGGTTTGACGGAATTGCTCAGTGAGGTTCAAGGTTCCGGGTCGCTTTCGTTCTCAACGAATATTGCTGATGCGGCGGACGCTGACGTGCACTTTCTTTGCGTGGGCACGCCGCAGCGGAAGGGTGAGAACGCGGCTGACCTCAGGTATGTGGATGCCGGATTTAGGGCGATTGCGGAGCAAATCAAGCCCGGAGCCCTCATCGCAGGAAAGTCAACAGTTCCTGTTGGAACAGCTGCGCGACTTGCAGCTGAGTTAAGTGTGCTACAGCCCGGTGCCATGCTCGCATGGAATCCTGAATTCCTCCGTGAGGGGCATGCTGTCCAAGATACCCTCTCTCCAGACCGCCTTATCTATGGGATTCCAGACGGCCCACAAGGCCAGCGTGCTCTCGAGCTTTTGGATGACGTTTATCGGCAGATTTTGGATGCTGATACACCTCGGTTGACGATGGGATATGAAACTGCAGAGCTTGTAAAGACTTCTGCGAACTCATTTCTTGCAACTAAGATCAGCTTTATTAATGCTATGGCGGAAATTTGTGAAGCAACAGGTGCCGATGTTAAAGTTTTGGCAGATTCGATAGGACTTGATGATCGTATTGGACGGAAGTTCTTGAACGCCGGTGTTGGTTTCGGGGGCGGGTGCTTACCGAAGGATATCCGAGCATTCATGGCGCGTGCGGGTGAACTTGGGGCTGATCAAGCCCTTACTTTCCTGCGTGAAGTTGATGCGATCAATATGCGACGACGCGAAAGAGTTGTTGAACTTATTCGTGAAGAGCTTGGGGGATCATTGTTGGGGAAGCGAATCACCGTTCTGGGTGCCGCTTTTAAGCCAAACTCGGATGATGTTCGAGATTCGCCAGCGCTGTCCGTCGGCGCTCAACTTCAACTCCTGGGAGCCATCGTTACTATGACGGATCCCGAAGCATTGGCTAATGCACGTATGCGCTTTCCTGAACTGCAGTACGAACAGAACTTGGAAGAAGCAATTGGAGGGGCTGAGGCCTTGGTATTGTTGACCGAGTGGAAGCAATTTACGGAGGCGGACCCGGTCGCATGGGCTCAACTCGTCAGTGTCCCATTGATTGTTGACGGTAGGAATGCCCTAGACATAGACAAATGGCGTGAAGCAGGCTGGCATGTAAAGGCTATGGGCCGACCGTAACGTCTGCCTATTGTTGTTGTGGTTCGGGGCGAATCTCGTGGCGAGTTCCGTTTAAGTTTGCCAAATAGCGCCTCTTGGTAGTGTTGTTCCGGCGACGACATTGAACCGTCCCGGATTTGATGCCGCTGTCTTTCTTGAGAAAGATGGCAACTATGCCCAAGAAATACCCCGCCGAAGCTCGCGACCGTGCCGTACGGATGGTCATCGACCGGCTCTCTGAATATCC
>NZ_CZJT01000092.1 GCF_900010755.1 Paeniglutamicibacter antarcticus
CCACTCCGGCGTGCTCCAGCACCACCCGGGTGAGTGCGTTCCCCTCGTCCCCGGCAGCGGATTGCTGGGCCCGCCGCAGCACCCGGCGCACGGCCTCCCGGCCTATCCAGTAGCCGCTGCCCTCGTCACCGAGCAGGTATCCCCAGCCGCCGGCGCGCACCTCGCGGCCAGAGGCGTCCACACCCCAGGCCACCGAGCCGGTTCCCGCGATGAGCGCGATCCCGGACGTGTGACCGCCGGCGGCGAGGATCAGGCGGGTGTCGTGCACGGCCGTCACGCTCGCGGACGGGTCCAGGGATCCGGCGGTACGGATGAGACCGGCCAGCCGAGCGGCGTCGTGCGCGGTGTCCACGCCGCCGGAGCCCGCGACCACCGATGTGGTGGGCGGGGCCCCCAGCTCGGACAGGACGGACTCCAGGCACGCGCGTGCCTGCTCCGCAGGGACGTTCTGCACGTTCGCGGACCCGGCGCGCGCCTCGCGCACGGGTGTCCGCCCGCGGAACAGGACGCCGCGTGTGTGGGAGCCACCGATGTCCAGGCCCACGAGGAACTCACTCGTGCTGCCCGCGTCATTGAGGCCCGGTCCCGCGGGCTCTGCACTCACCGCGGCGGCCGGGTCAGTTCGAGACCTGCACCTCGCCCATCTCCTCCCAGCCGTCGCCGTCGATCTGGCGGGAGATGATGCGCGGGGTCTTCACCAGGTACTGCGGGAACTGCTCGGTCATCT
>NZ_CZJT01000093.1 GCF_900010755.1 Paeniglutamicibacter antarcticus
GCATCTTCAAGTCCGGCAACCCCGCCGAGCGTGCGCGCGCCATCGTGGCCGCGACCGCCTACTACGACGACCCCGCCCGCATCGCGGACGCCTCCCGCGGCCTCGGCGAGGCCATGGTCGGCATCAACGTGGCGGACCTGCCCGCGCCGCACCGCCTCGCGGAGCGCGGTTGGTGAGCGGGTCCCCCTCGCAGCACCACCCCCACGACGACGACGCACTGCCGGACCCGAGCGCCCACCCCGCTGTGGGCGTGCTCGCCCTGCAGGGCGGCGTCGTGGAGCACGTGCGCGCGGTGGAGTCCCTGGGCGCCCGCGCCGTGAAAGTGCGCTCCGCCGATGACCTCGTGGACCCGGACGGCGTCCCCCGCATCGACGCGCTGATCCTGCCCGGCGGGGAGTCCTCCACGGTGGACCGGCTGTGCCGTACGTTCGGACTGTTCGACTCCTTGCAACGGGTGGTCCGCGGAGGCCTGCCCACGCTCGGCACGTGCGCCGGGCTCATCATGCTCTCCTCCGAGATCGAGGATCCGGCCCCCGGCCAGCAGTCCCTCGGGGTGCTGGACGTGAGCGTGAACCGCAACGCGTTCGGTTCACAGGTGGCCTCTGCGGAGGTGGAGCTGGCGTGGGAGGGCCCAGCGAGCGGCGTCGTGGCGCCCGGTGACGTGGTGCGCGCGGCCTTCATCCGCGCCCCCGAGGTGACCCGTGCGGGCGACGGCGTGGAGGTTCTCGCGCGCCACCGGGGTGCGGTGGTGGCGGTGCGCCAGGGCAGCGTGCTGGGCATCAGCTTCCACCCGGAGCTCACGGGGGACACCACCCTGCACCGGATGCTGCTGGAGCAGGTGGCCGCCCGCCGGGGGTGAGCA
>NZ_CZJT01000094.1 GCF_900010755.1 Paeniglutamicibacter antarcticus
GCCACGACGCCTTCGGGGTGCTCGCGGAGATGGACGTCCCCACGTTCTCGCTCATCACGGGCGTGGCCCTGGGCGGCGGCCTGGAGCTCGCGCTGCACACGGACTACCGCCTCTCCACCTCGGGCAAGGCACCCATGGGCCTGCCCGAGTGCCACCTCGGGTTCTTCCCCGGCTGGGGCGGCGTCTACCTGCTGCCGCACCTCGTGGGCGCGGAGGCCGCGCTCAGCATCATCGTCACGGACTCGATGCGCGGGAAGAACCTCAACCCCGCCAAGGCCGCTCAGATCGGTCTCGTGGACGCCGTGCTGGACGGTGCCCCCGGCACGGACGAGTGGGAGACCTCGTGGCAGACCTGGGTCGTGGAGACCCTCGAGGGCAAGCACGAACCCCGCCGCACCACCGACGACGAGCAGACCTGGACCGCCGCCGTGGAGAAGGCCGCCGCGAAGGCCGAGAGCGCCTGGCACGGTGCCGCCCCCGGCCCGGTGGCCGCCATCGAGCTCGTGGGCCGCGCGCGCACCGAGTCCCGCGTGGTCAACGGCGAGGCCGCCGTGGAGGCGTTCACGCAGATCGTGCAGTCCGACGCCGCGCGCGCGTCCCTGTACGCGTTCGAGCTCGTGAGCGCGCGCAGCAAGCAGGCCGCCAACGTCCCGGACGCCCCCGTCCGCGAGATCAAGAAGGCCGCCGTGATCGGCGCGGGCCTCATGGCGGGCCAGCTGGCGTCCCTCATCGCCCAGGGCGCGCGCATCCCGGTGGTCATGACCGACCTCGACGACGAGCGCCTGGCCGCCGGTGTGCAGCGCACCCGGGACCGCTTCGCGGCCCAGGCGGAGAAGGGCCGGATGACCCCGGAGCAGGCCGAGCAGCTCGGCTCGCTCATCACGGGCGCCCGGAGCCCGGAGGACCTCGCGGACGCGGACTTCGTGATCGAGGCCGTGTTCGAGGAGCTGGACGTCAAGCGCCAGGTCTTCGCCCAGTGGGAGCCGGTCATCAAGGAGGACGCGATTCTCGCGACCAACACCTCCTCCCTCTCCATC
>NZ_CZJT01000095.1 GCF_900010755.1 Paeniglutamicibacter antarcticus
GTTCATCGGTGGTGGGGCCGTCCTTCTGGCCGGCATCCACCTGCGCCTGAACCACCCAACGGCGCAATGCTTCGGGGCCGACATCAAGCTTGGGCGCTACGGCCTTGCAGGCTGCATACACGGAAGGATATTCGGAGAGGCGGTCCAGGACCATTCGCACAGCACGTTCACGGACTTCGGCGGGATATTTCTTGGGCATGGTTGCTATCTTTCTCTCGAAAGACAGCGGCATCAAATGCGGGACGGTTCATTTCCAGGCGGCGCCTGCGTTGGAAACCCATGCCCGTAAGCGGAACCTCCTAACGAATCACTTTTCGCTAGGTAGACTCGGTTTCAATTGGTTTCGAAAGCCGCGCAACGTTTGGGAGACAGTGGGAACGGCCATCCAAAGGAAGAGGAAAGCCATGAAGACGTCAGTCGCCGTACGTGCATGGAGTGATCATGGCTGAGCCGCTGAACGACGTAGAACTGGAAATTTTTGATTACGGGGAAGACGACTGGGTCCATTTCATGACCATTATGGGGATCATTGAGGATGCCAATGGCATAGTGCCACCCGAGGACGAATCCATCGCAGAAGCTTCGAAAGTTGTCCTGAGTCTTTGTGCAAAGGGCTATGCAAGACTCGGAAGGTATGCCAATCACACGTCTTTTGTGCCTTGGCATGAAACCGGTGATGCGCTCCGCAATCGGCTGGAGTGCGAACTAAAGAGTCCGCCCTCCGGGGAAAGTCACGAATCCAATCTGATGTACATCATGCTTGATATCTTGTCCGCTGGATTTGAAGCCCGGGACCGCAAGTCCAGGTAACCGCGGCGACAATCTCGTCCCACAATGGGGTGGTGCGACGACCGATTGAACTCGCCAACGCTGAGTGGGACACGGGAAGCCGGCACGGGATCAGAGCGTCGCCAGGATTCGGAGCAACATCTCGTCGTGCTGCCGGCGGTCGAAGGTGTAGTGCAGGTCGGGTCCGTAGGCGTGGCCAGGCTGCTCTGGGCCGGCACCGTGGGCCCTGAAATCGTTCCACACAACGCTGCTCTCCGTACGCTCAACACGGGTTGTGATGACTCCATCTTGAACATCAAGGCTCTCGGAGACGAACAGCGGCACCCGGCCGGGCCGCTCAGGCCAGCTTCCCTCACCGAGTAGGAAGCGAATTGCGTCCCTTCCCGTTTCCTGGTGGCCACCGGGCCCCTTCTGGACGACGGAAAAGGACAGTCGGGTGGAGAGCTCGCGGATGCCTGTGGGCAGTTCACCTTGTGCTGCTTGCAGGATCTGTGACAGCGGGCGCCCATCAATGGTCCACTGCAGCCCAGCTTTTATGCGCGTCGCGGTCTTGCGCTGCTCCTTGCGGGAGACCAGAAGCTCCAGTCCCAAACTGACCTGGTCAAATGAGGCGGTGCTGCGCCAGAACGCGACGAATCCGCGCCCCAGCGCCTTGGCCGTCCGAGACAGGGCATCCACGTATTCGGTGCGGTCGAACACCAGAGGACCGAGCCCCGGGATGGTGTCTTCGGCCTCGAAGAACTCCGCCTCGTTCTCATTGTCAGGGTCGCTGTCGTAGCGGAACTCGCTCCACACCACGCGGTCGGTCTCGACCTGGATCCGGACACTGATCCCGCCACAACCCTCGTCGTAGCACTGGGGGCAGAAGTACAGCCAGACGCGTTCCGGGAAGAACGGTCCCGGCAGCTCGCCTTGGAGGCGACGGATCTGTTCCTCCAATGCCCCGGAGAAAACACCGCGGCGCAACAAAGAAACCTCGCATTGGGCCCTGTCGGCGTCTTCGAAAACCCGCTCCCGAAGGAAACGGCCATCCACCACGAAATCGAAGCCCCCTGTGGAATCGGGACGCAGGTCAAAACCGTTCATGGTGTCCTCCCAAGCTTTTCGTCTAACCTCAGTTCCTTCCAGCCCGCGCGGGGACGCCCTGTGGTAGGGAAGGAACACCATCGATCGCATTGGTACCAGTGTGCCATTCCGGGTGCCGCACGGTGCTACAAGGGACGGCAATGTGCCGCATGCCCGGCAATGAATACCCGCTCCGTTTCAAGACACCTCAGGTTCCGGAGGGGAACCCTGAGTGGACGTTCTTAACCCCACGACGACCGTCGGCGAAGCAGAGCCTCTTTCAGGCTCCGCTACCCCAGTGTTCTTGTCGGGCCTTCAAAGTGGCAGTGGACCCTGCCGTGCGTGGTCCGGAATTGATTCGAATTAGTTTGCCTGCCTGGTTCCACCCCGGCTGTTTCGTACCCGAGCCTTTACACGCTCAAACCACGATGGAGGCTCGGGAACGAAGGCTGGCCACGGGTTGGCCTCCATAATTTGCTGCACCGATGCCATGGCGGCATCGTAGTCGGCACTGGCGAATTCCAGCTTGGGCGGGAACCAGTTCAGGGGATCGTCGGTGTCGCTCGGGGTGACCAGGTCCTCTCGGCCCAAGATATCTGCGACGGTGTCGTCTCCCGCCCAATGGGGACCGGACCACACAACGCGCTTGGCGGTTCGCGACAACCAAACGGCGAAGGAACCACACAGGATGTCCGCATCCATGGGGCATACGGTGAGCTCCAGCTCGCCCGGCTCCAACTCCCTGTTCGCGCGCAGTTCGGGATCGCGGTAGCCTGCCAGCCACTCCTTCACTCCAGTTTCAAGGAAGCGGTGCGCGAACGGCGACATCCCTGCTTCTCTTTGCGGGTGAACGAGCACCGGGACGGGTGTGTGGTTCACGATAAGTTCTACGGCGTCGGCCGACTCGTTCCATCTGGCCGAGATAGAAGAAAGGCCATTTGCGTCATCGTTGGGCATGAATCTAGTTTCTCACCGTCCACTAAGGGCCGATCCTATGCTGTGATAGCTTCTGACAAGCCGTACCGGGTGGGTGGCTCAATCCAAGATTGAACGGATGCCCTCGTAGTAAGGCTCAACAATCGCGGGTGGATCGCTGTTAAGGAAAACAGGTGCGTGGTGAAATTGTTTGGTAAAGGGCGTCGCGGTGATGACATCATTTTTGAACTTGCCGCGATCGCCAGCTGTGCTGTCCACCCCAAGTTTTTGGATGACTCAGTAGTATCAGCGGCCAGCGTTGACGATGATTACCTCGACTTCTCGGAGCATCTGAATTGTTTCGTTGACACGGTAGAGGAGAGATTTGCTGCGGACGGTCGACTGCAAGCATCATTCGTGTGGAGTGAGTGGACTCGGCACATGAGTGGGCTTCCACAGGAGTTCGTTCCTCTGAGGATTGCCCAAGTTCATTTCCAGCGTCTCATGGACCGATTGGCAAAATTCTGAATGGAGGCGGCCGGTGCCGAGGGAAGACCTGCCAGGCACGATCGTCCCTTTGCCGAACCGCACTCGAAGCGTCCCGTAAGACGGTCGCTGGTCGGACGCCGGAACCATGCTGTCGCGTAGCCCTGATTTCGATACGTGCTAGTTCCGCATGCGGAACCCTCTGTGAGGCGGTGCTGACTGAGATAACCTGGTGAGCTTCGCTAGTCAGCGAGGGTACAGTTTGCCGCATCTGCTATCAGGCGCATCGTAGGGTGCTCTTTAGTCAGCTCACTTTCAACTGTGCATAAGGAATCAGCTTCGATCGACACCCAACCTAAGGGAACATCATCGATAGTGATGGACTGTCCCACCGACACTTCGAGTGAATCGACAGCCTTTTGGTCAGGCCCACGGACTGTTACATCGTAAGAATTACCCTGGCTACCAGGTGTCATAGCACGAACTTCTACAACTACACTTCCGGTTTGGGCACCCAGTGCGCAACCGCTTATGGCGCCAGCAACTAAAAATACAAACGCTCCACGAGCGAGCAATCGAAGATTCATAGGAATAGTGTTTCATATGCCGTCAAAGCGGTTTTGGGCACTAGAAATTTGGTTCCCTGTATGCGCGATAGGGGAACGTCTTACGGAAATCCAGTTTGTGGTTTCAACACCTAGCGGAAAAATCTAACGACTATTCATCTTTACGAAAATTACACGCCACTCAACACGGGAAAGCATCAACATCCCTACACCTAAAACAGCCCACGTCACTCCATCACCCGGCGCACCCAATTCGAGGACCAGGGCAATAGCAAAGAACACGGTTCCAACGACAACGAACGAAGAACTCTTCACGTCTCTGCCTTTCGTTTGCAATTCGATTTACCGAATAATGAGTTGAGTTCTAGCGTAGCTGCTCACTTCCAAAGAAACGCGCAGACCGTATTTCTAATCGCGCTCGTGGTTTTCAACGCTTAGTATCTCTTTTTGCAAAACTAGATGTCGCATCCACAAACGTCGACGGTTAGAGTGCCTACCGTTTCGCAAGGGAACCTTGAGCGGGACTGTTGAACCCAGAGGGCTGACACCGGCAACTACTCCATCATCTTCAATACGATGTGTGTGAAGGGATCAACAGTGAGCGGTCAAATTATCGTTTGAGGTGATCCGACGGGGCCACATTCCCAGTGCTACGCTGACATCCAAAGAAGAACTATGAGTGGCCAACTGGCAAAGAAGTGAGCGTATTTTGATGGATCTGGAAGAGCTGACCGAGCGACTACTGGAACGGAATGAAGGCCGAGAGCTTCTTACCTGGTTGCGTCTCCATAGCACCTGGCGAACAGTTTCCGCTGAGCTCATCGTCCAAGAAGGACAAACCCAGACCTTATCGAAAATTATCGTAGACCGCGATGCCCAATCTTGGAGCATTACCGATGGCAACAGAACTACGGTTGCATCGTTTCAAGACGGATTGATGTGGACTGCTGCCGACGGTGAAGTCGGAAAGCGCGGGGAAACTGAATTCGAGAACGGTCCGAGCGTGGCCTTTGACATGATCTTCCCATGGAGGATGCATAGCTGGGGTCGAGATCGTATTGACGATTTCGTGCCCCTTTTGGTTCAAGAACGCGAGAAGGACTTCGTAGTTGTAGCCGCCCACCGTCTCGAGGCAACCATGACCAAGGGCATCTCGGTGGATAAAGAACATGCCATAGCTATGCGAATCACAGAATTTGAGGGTGCCGCGGTGCTCTCAATTGTTTCGATCACCTAGTCTGCAGTCTTTTGGCACAAAAATATTCTCGTGCTTTTGCACTCTAGTCAACGACGAACCCGCCAGCTGGATAGATTCACTGGTGACGGGGGCACCGCAGAAAACGCAAAAGCTTACGCAAAGGGCGAGCTGAGCCAGGTAGCCACCGGACAACAGCTTGCCCATGGAAGCTACACAGAGCCTGTCCGCAAACGGAACCCCGAATGAACTGTCACCGCTGTCCCGACGTATCTAGTGTTACCGCTGTCTTGGGGCAGAATTGTCACCACTGTCCTGAGAGATCACAGGATGATTTTATTTACCCAGCCATTATTTGCGGTAGCGGGTAAAGCTGCCTGCATGTTGGTTCGCCGCGATCAAGCGCATTCCCACGGACCGTCAGACGCACTTCGCATCTCCGCTCGTGTGACCAGCCGCAAGGAGGCTACACGGATCATATTTGTCTCTCGTCGAAACGTAACTGGCGACGGTTTTTTTGTGGCGCAAACGAAGCAGACTTTTTGCGCCCAGCGTGCTGATGCGCGTGAACTTCATTTCAGTAGCAATACTGTTCACACACAATGCAACGCCAGCGAACATGACGATCATGCCTCCGACCGGCTCTCGAATCGGTGGCTATTGGAACCTCGCCACGATGGTGCCGGATCTGGTGGTGTGGCAATCAGGCTCCCGGTCAGCGGACCGCTACACCGGGCGCCACCCGCACCCTATCGGCTGCCGCCCGGCAACACCTTCGCCCGCAGGGTGATCGGCTTGATGACGAATCTCCGATCAGCCTCGATCAGTAATTCCAGCTGCTGGCCGCTGCCCAGCTTGGCCAGCGATCGGATCGGCACCTCGATAGTCGCGCGCGTAGAATACGCCGGGATCATGAAGTTCATGACGACTCCAGCCTGGGAAAATGTTTGCTGCTGACTTGCGCCGGGAATGGTGAGGGCTACCCATCTGCTCACTGCCGATGCGAGCGTGAGTTCGGAGCCAGCTGTCCTAGGCTTCACCGCGATGGCCCACCCTGTGTAGTCCTGCCCCATCGGTGCAGAGAGTTCGACAGTCCAGCGAACCATCCCGCCGGCCGTGGCCACGACATCTGTTTCAGCAACCGAGAGTTTCGGGCGCGCTGCCGCACTCTTCACGGCCAGGGATCCGGTGTATTGATCGGTCACCGCGTTGCTCAGCGCCGTCACCGTGACTCCATAGCCACTTCCAGCTTCATAGGAATCATCCACGTAGACATCATCACCGGCAAAGGTGACCGGCACCTTGATTTCACGCTGTCCGGGGCGAACCGTGTAGGCCCGCCCGCTATAGCCGCTGTATGCGGAAAGGTCACTGACCTCAATCCAGACTCGGGCGGCGCGGGTGAATGAGTTGCTGACGGGCACCGAAACGTACCCCACCTGTTCTGCCTGTTTCGGGTCGCCCTTGATGACCGCGTTCTTCACGTTGAATCGGGCGACATTCGTAGCGCTGGCCGTCGAGGCACGCAGCCCCGAGGAGGAGGCGAACCCGTCAAGCAGGTAAATTTTGCCCTTACCGCTGGTCCCCACCAGCGACAGCGAAACGAGCTTGCGGACATCCACCTTGCTCTTGGCGGGAATCACGAAGCGCATGTTCTGGCCCCAGTAGTGCACCATTCCGCCAGCAGCCGGCAAGTCCGTGAGCTCACCCACGGGCTTGATGTTCACACTGCGCCCGGAGGTATCGCGCAGGAGCAGAGTGAAGTTCTGTTTGCGAACTGCGGGGTCGGCGATCACGCGCAGATCAACGTTCCGGTAGGTGCCCAGATCGCGAGGTGCGGTGAGCTGCATGCTGGACCCGGCCTTGGTCCAGCTGAAGCGCAGAGCCTGTGGGCTGGGGGCCTGGGTTTCTAACCCGCTGACGGGCAACCAGTGTGGAGAGGCGCCAACGCCGTCCACGGAACATGGCGCGGTGCCGAAGTCGCCGAGCGAGAATCCGTCACAGAGTACGGCCTTGGCGTTCCCCTTCACACTGAATTTCGTGGTTCTATCGGGGCGGATGACGGCCCGGCGTTTGCCACCGGTCGCGGCGGTATGCACCACGACCGGTCCGGCGGAAGCCGCCCGGGAACCTGTTCCGTCGAGCAGGCTTATCGCGCTGGTGTCGGTACTCAGGAAGGTCCGCGCGGCCGCGGCAACGTAGGTGGCACCGGCGGCGCGCTGGTCAGCGGGACTCAGTCGCTGCTTCGAGGAGGTCCCGCAACTAGCATCCGAGGGGTCTCCCCAGTCATCATCCGCAGGCGCGCCCGTGGCACCGGGGGTCCAGTAGCTGTTGAAGTAGTTGTGGTTGGCGCCCATCATCAGCACCGAGGATTTCAGCGAATTATCGCCCGTGGCAATGCGCGCGCCCTGGTCAACATATTGCTGGCCCTGAAGATCCGAAACATCACCGTCGCAATATGGCAGGATCACGGTGGTGGGCGTGCCCACGGCGACCTGTCGGCCAAAGTCCGTGGGGGCTATCAGCACCTGACCAACAATCTTGAACGGATCGCCGCTTCCAGCCTTCACTGCAGCACGGTTTACGCCCTCGCCGCCGCGGCTGTGGCCCACGGTCATAACCTGCTTCATGTTCATGTGGCCACGCAACACGCGCTGGATGTCGGCGGTGGCCGCGGCACCGTTATTCCAGGCGGCTAACTGCTTCAGATGTGTGCGGACCAGTTCTGCGCGTGCCCCGGAACCGGCATCGGCCACCTCGGCATCTTGGGCGTTGATGCTGTTGGCTGAGATCGAGACGGTGATGTATCCCTGGCTGGCAAGCAGCTGCTGTTGTGTGGCGTACCCGCGGTAGCTGTGGATTGGCTTGTTGCCAGCGGCGCAGGGCCAGTCCAGGTAGGTTTCACTGCCTGAATAGCAGGTCCCGTGCCGGCCATGCAGCATGAGCACCACCGGACGTTTGCCTTTGGCGCCCTTCGGGGCCACCACCTGTGCCTTCATCTCGGATTTTGTGGCGAAGCCGTCGAGTTTAATCGATTTCTGCGTGTAGGTGAATGATTCGGTGCCGTACTTGCCCTTCTTGCCCGGGTCGACTTTGACCAGGGCCGGCAGAGAGGCAGGGGTTTGGGCGGCAGCAGGTCTGCCAGGTGTTGCCAGGGTGGGGCCGTCGAGCACGCGGCCACCGCTCACGGCGCTGAGCGAGCGGGCTTTGGCATTTCTTAGGCCTGGGACGCGCAGAGTAAGTGTGCCACCCTTGCCCAGAGGAGCTCCGAGGAGTTTGCCGTCGAGGAACAACTCGGGCCTGGCGCCACCCATGGGCAACGCCGTATCGGGGCTCCACAAAAGTGTTGAACCGTAGTTGTCCTCACGCACAACAAAATTGCCGTGTTTGGATCCGCCTGCGGCGGGCACTACCACCTCTCTGGCCTCCGGTAGCGGGGCGGCCTGTGCGGGGGAACCGGCTAACCCGGCGACCAGCAGGCCGCCAATAAGCGTAAATACGGTGAGAGATCTAGCATGCGCACTCATGGGGATTCTGGTTCCGTTCATCTGGTTCGCGCCCTAGTCCGCACGATATTTGCCCAAACTGTAGCATCGGCGACTCCCTGGACCGGCACGGGCTCGGCTACGGAATGATTACATTCTTCGAGACGCAGTTCTCGCTCCAGCGTGTTGGACGCACGGTCAATACGGTGAAGGGATCAAAAGGAGGTTCTCGGATGGAAATCTCCGCTGGGAGCTTGGGTCAGTAGTCGTTTGCCGAACTCGGGTGCAGCGCCGGTATTGGTGAGGCCGTAGGCCTGTTTTCGTGCTCTGCGCTGAAGCCGCAGGGAGTCGAGGTCCGGTAGCCGAACAGCTTCATCAGGTTGTGGCACCCGGCCAACAGTTTCCAATCCGCACCGGCTTTCTCCGGGCCGCGGAGTTTGACGTGTTTGCCCTGTCGGGTGTGGAATTGCCCGAAGACCGGTTCCACGATCGCCATGCGCCTTGCATAGATCTTCCGCCCCGGCTTAGTCTTCAGTTTTCTGGCCATCCGGTCCATCACGCCCATGTTCGCGGGGATCCGGCCGCGCGGGGATTCCGGGCCCGGGGTCCCGTGTTTGAGGCAGCGGGTCGAAATGTAGAACCCGGTCTCACAGGCCGCTTCAAGACCGGCGGTGTATTCAAGCTTGGACGCGGAGCAGTACTCTGCATCGGCGGACCAACTCCGGCCTTGAGGACCAGCGGTACAGCCGTTGGCGCTAAGCACTCGATCATGATCGTTTATCGCAGGCGATCCAGGTCGCGCGGGGATTCGTCGGAAGACTCTCGATCACTGATCGGACGGCTATTCTCAGACTCATGCCCGTGGAATTTCTGACCGATGAACAGGCCGAGGCCTATGGAAGCTTCGCCGAGGAACCAACGCGGCCCGAGTTGGAGCGCTTCTTCTTCCTCGACGACGAGGACCGGAACCTGATCGCGAAGCGGCGAGGTGACCACAACCGCCTGGGCTTCGCCCTGCAGATGTGCACGGTCCGGTACATCGGTCTGTTCCTGGAAGACCCCTCTGCTGTGCCGTGGCCGGTCGTTGAACATCTGGCTCAGCAGCTGGAGATTGAGGATCCCTCCTGCCTCAAGGAATACACCGAGCGACTGAAGACGGCGTACGAACACGCGTGGGAGATCCGCGATGCGTACGGCTACCACTTGTACGAGGACCCCACCCACGGCCGGATGTTCAGGGCGTTCCTGCATGGGCGGGCCTGGACACACGCCGAGGGACCGGTCGCGTTGTTCAACCACGCGGCGGGTTGGCTGCGTCGGCACCGGGTGCTGCTACCCGGGGTGAACGTGCTGGCCCGGCAAGTTTCCGAGGTCCGCACCATCGCCGAGCAGCGGCTGCACGCCACCGTTGCCAAGGCCGCGCACCGAGCGGACCCGGCGCTGCCCGGGGACTTGGCTGCCCTGCTGAAAACACCAGAGGGCTCACGGTACTCGGAACTGGAGCGGATGCGTCGACCGCCAACGCGGAGCACCGGCACCGCGATGAAGGGTTCCTTGCAGCGGGTTGAGGACATCGCCGCCTTCGGGATGGGCCGGCTGAAGCTGGAACAGATACCGCCGAACCGGCTCTCCGTGCTGGCCCGGTACGGGCTGGGCACCAAGGCCCCGAAGCTGGAGCGGACCGCGGAACCCAAGCGCACGGCGATACTCACCGCGGTGATGCGCCATCTGGAGGCCAAGGCGATCGATGATGCCCTGGACTTGTTCGAGATCCTGATGGCGACCAGGCTGATCAGCACCGCGAAGCGCTCCACCGACAAGCAGCGCCTGTCCACCCTGCCGCAGCTGGAGAAGGCGTCCCGGATCGTGGCCAGGGCGGCGAAGGTGTTCATCGAGAAGCTAGAGTCCATCGAGGAATCTGGTGGTGATGTGGATGTGGCTGCACTGTGGCGGGCTTTGGAGGAAATTGCACCCCGGTCGGTGATGTCTGGCGCGGCCGCCACCGTGGTGACGTTGGTGCCCCAGGACGGCGATTCGGCACAGAGCGCACTGCGCGGGGCGCTGGCGCTGCGCTACAACACCGTCAAACCGTTCCTGTCTTTGTTGGGTGAGACCCCGGCACTGGAAGCCGCGACCGGCGGGGTGCGCATCTTGGCCGGGGTGAAGAAGTTGCCCGCACTATCGCGTCGCAAGGTCGGCGAGAAGCCGCTGTTACCCCGGGAGATCGACGACAAGCTCGTGCCGCCGCACTGGCACCAGGCGGTGTATGCGAACGCCGAGCAACCGGGGGGGGACGGTGGACCGCGACGCGTACGTGGTGTGTGTCCTGGAACAGCTCTTCCGGGCTCTGAAGCGTCGGGACATCTTCGCCTCACCCTCGCACCGCTGGTCGGACCCACGCGCCCGCCTGCTCATGGGCGCGAGGTGGGAGGCGGTGCGCGAGGACATCCTGGCCGGGTTAAGCCTGGAGGAGGACGCCGAGCAGCACCTGCGGGAACTCATCGAGGTACTGGATGCAGCTTGGAAGCAGATGGCCGAGCGCCTCGAAGAAGCAGGTGACGACGCGAAGATCAGCCTCGAGGTGCAGCCAAGCGGGCGGGCGAAACTGAATGTGGAGAAACTACACGCGCTCGGGGAGCCAAAGTCGCTGGCCTGGCTGCGCGGACGGGTGGAAAAGATGCTCCCGAAGATCGACCTTCCGGACCTGCTCTTCGAGGTGCACGCCTGGACCGGATTCCTGGACGCCTTCGTGCACCTGGGCGATGGCAAGACCCGGATGAAGGACCTGAGCACCTCGAGCGTCGCGCTACTTGTCTCGGAGTCCTGCAACATCGGCATGACCCCGGTGATCAACCCGGGCCATGAGGCACTCACCCGCTCCCGGCTGGTCCACGTTGACCAGTACTACCTGCGCACCACCACCATCGCCGCGGCGAACGCTGCACTGATCGAAGCCCAGGCCCAGGTGCCCATCGTGCAGTTCTGGGGCAAGGGCCTGCTCGCCTCCGTCGACGGACTGCGCTTCGTCGTTCCCGTGCGCACCATCAACGCCGCGCCCTCCCCGAAGTACTTCGCGAAGAAGAAGGGCATCACCTGGCTGAACGCGATCAACGACCAGGTGGCCGGAATCGGGCAGATGGTCGTGCCCGGCACCCCACGTGACTCCCTGTTCATCCTGGACGCCCTGTTGAACCTGGACGGCGGGGTAAAGCCCGAGATGGTCGCCACCGACAACGCCTCCTACTCCGACATCGTCTTCGGTATTTTCAAGATGCTCGGCTACCGCTTCTCCCCGCGTTTCAAAGACCTCGAAGACCAACGGTTCTGGAAGGCCCAGATGCCCGGCGCCGAACCGGCAGACGGGTACGGTCCGCTGGAGGCCCTGACCCGCAACAACAAAGTGAACGTGAACAAGGTACTCACCGCCTGGCCGGACATGCTGCGGGTCGCCGGCTCCCTGGTCACCAACCAGGTGCGCGCCTATGACCTGCTGCGGATGTTCGGGCACGAGGGCCGCCCCACACCGCTTGGCCAGGCGTTCGCCGAATACGGGCGGATCGCCAAGACCCTGCACCTGCTCGCCGTCGTTGACCCCGTGGATGACACCTACCGACGGCAAATGCACAAGCAACTCACCGTGCAGGAATCCCGCCACAAGTTGGCCCGCGAGATCTGCCACGGCAAGAAGGGCACCATCCACCAGGCGTACCGCGACGGAATGGAAGACCAACTCGGCTCGCTCGGCCTGGTCCTGAACGCCGTCGTGCTCTGGACGACCCGCTACCTCGACGCCGCAGTCACCCAGCTCCGCACCGAGGGCCACGAGATCCGCGACGAGGACGTGGCCCGGCTCTCCCCGCTCAAACACAAGAACCTCAACCTGCTCGGCCGCTACAGTTTCACCGCCACCCAGCCGGCGGGCGGCACCCTGCGCCCGTTGCGCGATCCGGACACGGCCGGACTCGACGACGACGAGGACGGCGCGGAAGACTGAACGGTTCCACGGCCAGCCGGAAAGATAAGCACCTTCCCTACGGTGTCGTACTCCCAAGCTTTGAGTCGACTTGCATCACGCGATCTATACGTCGTCTAATCCTTCTGCCCTGTAACCTTCCACGACCCAGCCATAGATCCGGCGTTGCTTCTCATCGCAGCAGAAGATGCACCGTTGGAAGGCCCCGGATAGAAGGACCTTTCGTCATTCCAGTGCGAGAATGATTTTTGAATGCCATGGTTTCAACTCGCACAAGACCTACATTGTGGTCAGGCCGGATACCCAGTGTTGGGTCGCTCCTCCTTACAGCGTTGGCTCAAACTTCTCCAGCTCCCGCGAGGATTCCGGGGACAACCTCAGCTGACCAGCCTGCAACTTTCTAGTCAAGGACTAAAAGCGCAATTCTGTTCCATTACTACTCAGACACCATTCTCTGGTGGAACGGTTGATTTCTGGCTCTGGTAGGCCTGCCGCGAACTAGCCTTCAAGCGCATACGCCCCGGAGAGAACGGGGCAACTGCGATGCCGCCGAAGGCCTTCTCGATGGCACTTAAATGGGTGAAGTCCCGAAAACAATCTCCGGGACTTCACGCTACGTTCAGTTATTATCGGTTTGAGTGTTTTGCTTTCTTCTGCCGCGTGCCGAAACCAGGTCGCCCGGAATACCATATGAAGAATCCTCCGGCCGATGTACCTCCGCCTAGAACAAGCATCCACCAGGGAAACCCCGGAATATCAGGCTGTTCGCCGATGACGCTCAAGTCTTCCTGCGGCGTGGGCAGAACCCGCTGGGCAGTGACCAGAATGCGTTGGGTATTGATTCCCAAAGGCGTGCAGGTCACCAACGTCACCAGGTCTTGGCCTGGCACCTGCCTGAGAGATTCAGTCTGGTCAGGGTCCACCACCGTGGTGCTCACCACCTGATAAGTGAGCACTTCGCCCATGACTTCAAGGCTGAAGGTATCGCCTTCGTGGACTTTATCCAGGTTGGAGAACATCGTGGCATGAGCCAGCCCGCGGTGTGCGGTGAGCACCGAATGAGTTCCCTCCCCGCCCACTGGCAGGGATGTCCCTTCCAGGTGCCCTGCCCCGACCTCCAAGGTCGCATCAGAAGTGCCGTGATATATGGGCAAATCCACATTGATGCTGGGGATACGCAGACGGGCCATGATTCCGGTGCTGTCGGCCTGAAGCATTTTCCAGTAATCCATGGACTGGTCATTGCTTCTTCCCTCGCCCTGGGGGATATTGGCGTTGGGCGCCAGCAAGGCTCCGGCCTGAAGTGCTTTGTTGTATTCCCTGGCTGATTTCAACTGCTCGGCCACCGAAGGGCTGACGCCCTTTTGCACTTGTGAAGAATAGTTTTCGATCAGTTGGGACTGGCTGTATTGCGAAACCCAGCTTGCCACCGAGGGATACATGAAGACCAAGAGACCTAGCCATGCTGTCAATGCGGTGAATACCAGGGGCCATTTAGCGCGCCAACGGCGCCCCACGGATTCCTGCCCGTGAGACGCCGTTGGATGGTTCTGGCTAGCTACGCTGCTTGGCACGCTTCATTACCAAGATCGTTGCCCCGAGACCGATGATCAACAGGCCAGCGCCCCCGATCATCAGTAACATCTGTCCCTGGGCACCGGTCAGCGGCAGGTCCGGCACGTTCTGCTTCGTATTATCCAAGGT
This sequence comes from Paeniglutamicibacter antarcticus, assembly GCF_900010755.1. Taxonomy (GTDB): domain Bacteria; phylum Actinomycetota; class Actinomycetes; order Actinomycetales; family Micrococcaceae; genus Paeniglutamicibacter; species Paeniglutamicibacter antarcticus_B. Next base: position 14,179 of record NZ_CZJT01000095.1, read on the forward strand.
CAGATCATAACCTGTGGTACCTCCGATAGTCACCGCAACCGGCTTGAATGCAGCATCCCCGGTCGGCAGCACGTAACCAGCCGGAGCCTTGACTTCCTGCACCACGTAGCAGCGGGTTGCAGCATTCACCGACGGGTTTTCACTGTCCGACACGAAGAGGCCTGGCACCGCCACCAGGCCATCAGTGGATGTGAAGACGGTTTCCCCATTAACTGACAACGGTGAACCTGCGTTGGCGCGCTCAATGGAGCAGGTTCCGGCATAGGGTGCCGAAGCCTCGAAAATGCGGAATTCGGCTCCGTTCAGACCTGTACCAGTTTCGTTGGCATCCTGCTTGAACAGGCGCACATCTCCCCAGTGTGAGGTCACGACATTCGACGGTGTGCTTGGCGGCACGTTCGGGTTCTGCGGATCAAACGGATTGAACGGATTCTGCGGATCCACCGGAACCGTGGGGACCACCGGTCCACCTGGGGTCAGGGGAGGAAGTTCCGGATTTACCGGTGGTTGTGGACGAACTTCGTTCTCGGTGGTGAGGAACGCTTGGTTGAAGATTCGACCGTCCTGCAGGCCGGTGTCTTGTACCGGGGTGAGGGAGGTGACGGTACCGGAGAATACTGTCACAAGGTCCTTGCCACCCTGGCTCTTCAACCAAGTAAGTCCAGCCTGGTTGAACGAGACCATCAATACGTTGCGATCGCGCTCCACCGTGTAATAGGAAGAATTCACCGCGACACCGCCGATTTCTACGCTGTCCACGTTGGTGGGGTCCAGGCGCGTGTCCATCGGATCAGTCACCGTGTAGTTCAGGAATTGGGCAATATCGGCAATACGCGGGATCCCGGTGGTGGTGGGGAATCGAAGCACCGCACCCAAACCTAGCTCATGTGCGGAATCGACGGTCTTCGACACCGTGACGGCCTTGCCGTTCTTGGGGTAAGCGTGAACGTCGTAGATCCAGCCGCCGCTATTGGTCGGTGCCCCGGCCTGGTTGTCCGCGAAGGGGACCGTCACGATAAAGGGGTTCGCCTGCTCATTGATTTTGGCAGCAGCGGTGGCCCCGGTTTCACATACCAGATAGGCGGCTACGGGAAGTGCACCCAGCGTGGAAATGCCCTGGGCATTGGTGACACCAAATGCACGCCCCGCACCGAGTGTCTGGCCATTCAGGGTCGGAGTGCCGGGAACGTTCAAGGCAGGGCACTTGGCGCTGGACAGCGGATCGATCGAGCTCAAGGTGTCCCACGCCGAGGGATCCTGTAGGTTCAACGAGCTAACGGGGTAAGCCGTAAAAGTCACCCCGGCAATCGGGTTAGCCAAGGCTGCACCATTGCCCTCAGGATCGGCGATGACAGGACCGTTGGTGCCCTGGTGCTCGTGCTTGTGGATGGTGATTGAACCGGTTTTAGCGAAGTCAATGTCGCCATTGACCGGTGCTGCTGAAGCCGGGGAAACCATGGCCAGGGAGCCGATGGCAGCCACCCCAAGCATGGTAGCTAGGCGGGTGCCCCATCGGGGGCGGCATTTCTCGGTCACGAGAGATTCCTTTCAAGGTGCGTATCTGTGATGTTGAGGTATTTGGAGGCAGTGTTTCGGTGAAAAACTGCCCGGTGGGATGAACCCTAGGATTGTCCGTGGCGACGGTTCCGTCGCAGGAAATACCACAGGGCACCCATGGAAACGGCCACTAGTGCGCCGCCTCCGAGCAAGAACATGTCCGAACTCAATCCACCGGTAAACGGCAGACTGGGAACCGTCTGCTGTCGGTTGACGAAGGGATCGGCAAACTCGTATTTCAGTTTCTGCACGGTGATTTGGAAACTGTGAGGTGTTTGGTCGCGGACATACCCGGCCGGGGATTTTTGCTCCACAAGGGTGTATTTTCCTTGTTCCAGCTCGCCGATTTCCAAGAATCCGGGGCGCGGATCCCTATCGGAGAATGCCGAAGTTGGGCACGGGGTTCCAGTGCAATCCACCACGACGGTGTTGCGAGGTACGCTGGGACCGCTGAGTGACCAGGCGGAACCTGAGAGGTGAGCCCTTTGGGGTCCGGTGCCCTCATTGACTTTTTGCCAGAGTGCAGATCCGGCGATCGGCTTATTTTGGAAAGTACACTCCACACGGTTGCCCGGTCCAAGATTGTCGATAGCGACTCTTTCAGACGTGATGTTCACGGTCCGTACGGCTCCACGCGGTGGTGTAATCCTGCATACACCACCGGCCACTTCGTAGCCTGGCTGTTGAGTCTCGGACACTGTCAGGTTCGTGGTGGTCCGGGAGGTCGGGTAGCGGATCCCCCATGGTGAACCCAAGGAACCACTTGCGACGGTGCGCTTGGTGACCGGGTCGTTCTCGTTGCTGGGGAAAACTGCGCCACCGGTACCGCCGGAAATTTCCGCACTGATTTCCCACCCGGACCCCGGTGCAGGATTCTTCCCGCGGACATCAAGTAATTCCTTGGTCACCATAATGGTGGTGTCAAAGACGGGCTCGTTCACGATTGTGCATGAAAGGATTTGTCCGCCCTTACCCGCAGGAACGGAGGGCAAGGTAGCCTGCCGCAAATTACCGCTCACGTTCAGGACCCCATCGGCAAAGACCTCGGTGGAATCACTCCACCGGCAGGTAAAGCTGGAAATATAGGTATCAAGGTTGGCGGTGCCGGCAGCTGCTTCACGGATGGTGTACTGCTCACCCACGGTGACCACTGCCGGTCCGGCAACCTGGGATTGCACACCAGTGGTGGTTCCGGTCGTGGTGAATTGCTGGACCGCGTCTGCTCGTCCTGTGGCATAAATACCGAGCGTGAATTGATCTGTCGCGGCGCTGCGGTCGGCAATGTCTTTTTGCAATTGCATGGTTGGTGGCAGACCACAAGAGGCAAGGTCAACAATATTTGCCTGGGTTACCTGGGTGCCGATGGGTGCCCCGGTGCTGGGGTTTAGGCGGTTGTATCCGGCACTGTGGGAGACAAACAGCTCGCCATTGGCGTCAAATGCCATGCCGTTGAACACCTGGGTAGTGGGCCCAGTAAGTGTTGCCAACCTGACCGCTGTGGTGTTGGTCGTGATGCTGGTGGGCATGGTGCGTGGCAGCTGGGCAGAATCCAGGCGCGCCAGCACCGTCTTATCGTTCACCGCATTGGTTCCGCCCGGACTCCACACCATGTAGAGATTGCCTCGAGCATCAAAGGTCAGATCCCCATTGTTCGTGCTGACATTGGTGCTATCGGGGATTCGAATCGTGCCGGCCTGCCAATACGTGTTTCCTCCTGCGTAGGCATAGATTTGAAGAGATGCGGGGTCTCCGGGGGAATAGCCGCCGAAGTAGTAGATGCCGGTGGTCGGATCCACCGCCCCTGCTACGGATGCCGGCACGTTAACGCTTCCGGTCTGCCCGGTCGCGCGGCTCAAACCGGCAATTGTTGTTGCTGCGGCGTTTCCGGCGGACCATTTTGCAATGTTGACCGCCGTTCCGCTGCCGCCGGCAACGAAGGCCTCGGTGCCATCGAGGTTGATCGCAAACGCGTTGCTGACCCCGGCAGGGACCGTAAACATTGCGTTGCCGACACCGGTGGCTGAAATTTGTGAGACACGGTTGGCATTGTTATTCACGGCGTAAACCGTCCCTGGCGTGCATATGAGCCCGGAGGCGGGTTTTACCCGAGTGTTCATCGTGCAGCCCAAGGTCTGTCCATTGCGGTCCCCCGGGATCGCCGCGAGCATGGTTCGCATCTGGTTGTTGGCTCCCATGGTCAAGGCACCACGAGAATAAAGCGCATTATCGCCGCTCCACCGGCATTCGTAGGTCACCGTGTAGTCGGCCATAGTTGAGGAGCTTCCGGGGGCCATTCGCTGGGAAATGGTGTAGTTTTTTCCGACTTCCGCCACGATGGGTCCGGCGGTTGCGGGCTGGATTCCCGTGGTACTGCCCGTGGTGGTGCCCGAACCTGCAACCGTGGTTTGGCTACTAGCCTGAAGTTCCAGCACGAACTGGTCGTTGGGGTTCTTGCGGGCGCTCTGCAGATTGGTACGCAATTCTAGCTTGGGCTGCAGCTGTTGCTTCGCCGTATTCGTCACAACACAGTTCAGCGTCATACCTTCATTGGCCGCGGGAATCTCCGGTAGCGTCCGTTGTGCGCGTCCGCTGCGGCTGTTATAGCTCAAAGTTCCGGTTGCGAAAGGTTCTCCGGCTTGCCCCGCCCAGCTGCACTGGTAGGTCCCGTCGTAGTCGCCAAGACTTGCACCACTGGTTCCGATCTCTCCGAGGGTGTATACGGTGCCAACCGTAATACCGAGTGGTCCCGCACTCTGATTCTGGATGCCGAGGGTGCTGCCCACTGTGGTGGCACTGGTGAGATCATCGGTGCTTCCTGAGGTGCGGAGGTCGAATTTGAACTGGTCGGTTCCTTGAGCTCGGCTTTTGATATCTTTTTGCAAGACGATGCTGGTGGAAACCCCGCAACTAGCCAGGTCGCTGCCAGCGAATCCGGTTTTGGTGACCATCCCTGTGACCTGACCGGTCGAACGGTTCAGCGACCCAATGGTTGTATCGGTGCCATCGGACCCCTGCACGTAGGTGCCTCCCAGGGAGCCGGTGGCCAAGCCATTCAACGGCACCCCCTCCATCCCGCGAATGGTCGAGAGAAGCTCGGCAGAGACTGTGGGTGAGCCTGCGGTGGTAGGGATCTGGGCGGAGGGCACCGAGGCCAAGAACGCCGAATCGCCTGTTTCCGAGCTCCAGAGCAACGAGAGGTCTCCCCGCGAGTCGAAAACGAGGTCGCCTATTCCCGAAGATGTCGCTGCGGCAGACATCTTAATCCGCGCGACCTGGCCAACCAGTGTGTCTGCAGCCAGATCGTATGCGTACAACTCGTAAAAAGTCGTGCCTTGGGCACGGGTATACCCGCCGAAGTAGTAGTGCGTGTTGGTGGCGTTGATCGCGCCGCCGCTCACCTTCTCGAAGGCGACCGACACGGAGGAAAGCTGCTCGGAGTCTCCGGACTGTCCACTCATCCGTTGGATGTTAACTGACTGCCCTACTTGGGAGGCAGCATAGGCGTGGGTCCCTGTCTTAGTGACCGCCAGGGCATCGAGAGCCGCATCCCTGAAGGAGCCCGTTGCATCATCGGAAATGGCACGTTGGGTCGAAACACCGTGGACGCTACCGACCTGGGAAATGGTGTAGACTCCCGCGGTACAGTAGTTGCCGCCGCTCACACTTCGGGGGGCAAAAGTTTTTTCTTCGGCCTCGGAGGAACTTGAAGGTGTCGCGGACACGACCGGCGGTGCGGCTTCAGTGGGATCCTGGGTTGCCGTGGGATCGGGTGCTTCCGTGGAACTGGGTGCTGCGGAACTCTTGGGGCTTTCCGATGTTGACGGGGATGTTGTGGGTGAGGATTCAGCCCCAGTGGGGGAGGTTTCTGCAGGTTTCGCGGCGCTTGGTGTTCCGGATGGTGCAGATGAGACTTCGGTGGCACTCGGTGTTGGCTCAACGGAACCCGAGGGCTCTGGTGATTCAGCACCCCGGCTCGTGGTTTCAGGAGATTCCGTGGGTTCGTTGGGTGCCAGACTTGACGCGGGTGGAGCGACAATTTCCGACGCTGTCGCGATGGAGGGCGTCAACACCAACGCCGCAATAACGACTCCGGCAAGGCCGCGTCTGAGACGCGTTGCCCATGATGCAGCAGAGAGTTTTATTCTCTGGCTTGAACTCTGTTGTCCGTCATATGACGCACCCGCGGAAGCGTGTGGATGCAAGGTTTTTCTCCTGAGAAGGGCATATGCAAGTGCAGCCTTCGAATTTGTGAAGGCAATCTTTGATTCTCAGCATAGCCTTACCGGACAATGAATGGGTTACGCAACAGTCGATAATCCAACGAACAGCATTAATTCCGCAGGAAACAAGACGCGGATCCAGCCTGACCATTTTGAGCCCAGTAAACATCTCAGTTTCCAGGCCCCGTCAGTTCTCTCCGAAAATTCATGCAACGGTATCCCCGTTGGACAAATCCCGGCTGAATAGAGACGGTCCTTTTTTTGGATTGCCCGAGAAGTGTTTGCAGAAATTTCGTTCTGCTCGGTTGCGTCTTATAAACCTATAGCTTTTTGAGACACCGACATGGAACCTAATCCGAAAATCACCTGGCCCGGGGTGGCGGGGCGCAAAGTGTCTCGATAAGTCGTCGCACCATAGAACGTCTTAGGCGCTTGCCGCTCAGGGCTTTCTGAGTCAAAATGTTGGCGTGAGACATTTGGGATACACACGGGTGAGCACTTCGAGCCAGGATGCGAAGCTGCAGCTTGACGCGCTGGTCACTGCCGGGGTGCAAAAGCGGGACGTGTTCGCCGACGTCACCTCCGGAAGCCGGACCGCGATCGAGCGGCCCGGGATGAAAAAGCTCCTGGAGTATGCCGAGTCCGGGGACACCGTGGTGGTCTGGCGGGTCGACCGGCTCGGCCGGTCCCTCGTCGACGTCCTGAACACCGTGAACCTGCTGCGCGAACGCGGCGTGAACGTCCGATCTATTTCGGACGGGATCGACCCGGCGACCTCGACCGGGCGGATGATGCTGAACCTGCTGGCCTCCCTGGCCGAGTACGAGCGCGAGTTGATCGTTGAGCGAGTCAATGCCGGGATCGCCGCGGCTCGGCAATCGGGCACCCGCTTCGGCCGGCCGCTCTCGGACCCGGCTGTGATCGCGGACAAGCTCGCGATCGCGAAGGAGGCCCGCGCGAAGGGGCGCACCGCCGAGGACGCGGCACGCTTGGTCGGGTGGAGTCGCGCGACCTTATACCGCCACCTCGGCCAAAACACCGGGCCCGACAAGAACCAGTGATCGCTGATTCCCCATCGGGGTGTAGCCATGTTTTGAACGACGCATACCCGAAGAGAACGACCTCCGCGCGCTACTTCTACCTCATGTCCAGCCGAGAACCACGATCACTTGCTTAACACCTGCCGCTGGTCCCCTGCTGCTCAGTCCCCTGGGCGCCAAGTATCAGGTTCTCGCCACCAACCAGGTTGAGCGTTACATAGATGCGTACACGCAACGCGACACAATTTTTGCCGCGCGATTGCAAGGGTCTCAACATCTGGTTGCGAACGTCTCCCCAACGATCGTTCGCAAGACAAAGTCTGAGGTTCCGCACACCCCTGAAATTCCGAGCCTGAATCCAGATCAGGCGCAGTGCGCGAACCAACACAACGGCTACGGCCCTTTGCGGTACACCGCACCCGCGAAGACCCGTCCGCTGGCTATGAATGGGACGGGCTGCAAGCCAGACGACGGGCCGTTCCTGGTGGAGAATCGCGTTATCGTCGATATTTCACTTTTCCACAAGCCGCCCCTAGTAGCCTCGATTTTTCACCGGGTGCTGTCAGGCCGCTGGTTCCGTGCTTTTCCGGGATTGGCGGCCTGAGTGGTTTTGCGGTCGGCGATAGGTCTGATGTCTTCCCGGCAAGTATGCCCCTCGCAAAACAGCGGCATGCTTATCGCGAAGGTTCACAAAATCCTGCGCGGCGGGGTATTCCAGACCCGGGGTGACCTGGGTGCGGTTTAGAAGAGCACTCAAGTAAAGCCGTTGACCGGAATCCGCCCGGAGCCATGGGGCTCGGTCGCAGAACCGATGTCACCCATCGGCCCATCGCGCCGGGGTTCTGGCATTGGCAATATCCCGAATGCTTGAATCCGCCAGCGCCTGCCCCCGGGAGTCCCTGTCATGCCAGACTGAAGAGGGCAGCCCTGGCTAAAAAGAGAAGCAATGACCGGCTGGCACGGATCGACAGGCTCAGGAGAGAGGGGTTCGATGATGGGGGAGCGGGCGGCGGGCCGCGGGGCGCCGCGGGTTTTTACGATTGGGCATTCCACGCGTGGTTTTGAGGGAGTGCTGGAGATGTTGCGTGCCAACGGGGTGGGCGAGTTGGTGGACGTCCGTTCCTTTCCGTCGTCGCGGAAGTTCCCTCAGTGGAACCAGGACGCGATCAAAGCGGCATTGCCCGCGCAGATCGGGTACCGGTGGATCCGGGATCTGGGCGGGCGCAGGCACACGCCCGCCGGCGTAGAGACTCCGAATGTGGGGTGGAGGGTTAAGGCCTTTCGGGACTACGCCGATTACATGGCTAGCCCGGGGTTCGCTTCCGGGTTCGCTGAGCTGTTGGACGTTGCGGAGGACTCCGTGCCGGTCATCATGTGCAGTGAGGCGGTGCCGTGGCGGTGCCACCGACGACTGATCACAGATGCACTGTTGGTTGCCGGGGTGGAGGTCTTTGACATCATGTCGGCCTCCTTGACCCGACCGGCTGGCATGACAGCGTTCGCCAGGGTGCACGGGACGCAGATCACTTATCCCGAATCCGGGGAAAGCTGAACATGAACAGGGACCTGGGCGAGGAGGTCCGGGCCGTGGTGGTGGCGATCCCTGCCGGTTGCGTTCTCGCCTACGGCGAGATTGGGCGGCTCGTGGGAATCGGTCCGCGGCCGGCGGGCCGGATGGTTGGTCTGTTGGACGAGGATGTGCCGTGGTGGCGGGTTGTTTATGCCGATGGCACACCGGCAACCTGTCACGGCGGGAAAGCCTGGACGTTGCTTGAGGCCGAAGGGGTTCCGTTCCGCAATGACCAGGTCGACCTGGCCAGGACCCGCGGTACAGGCACCAGGTAGTCGGGCCGGAATCTGCGTGGCTGGCTGTCGTATGTGCCGCTTATCGGCAGGTGACCGAAAATCCCCCGAAAATCATGCCTCCAGACAAGCATCGGCATGAATACTGGACGAGGCACTCCGGAGTTGACTGGACGGGAATCAACGCTCGGCCGGGGTCGGCATCTTCCCCGCAGAGGAACCTCACTCCAGTCGGCGGGCTGCCCGCCACCATATACTCATAGCATGCCAAGCACACGCTTTAACCGAGGTATCCACGTCCCGCAGTCCGCCCCCAAGCAGCTCGGGGGCGACCAGTGAGCGGCGGTCTCGTCGCACTGCTGGACGACGTCGCAGCGCTGGCCCGTATAGCGGCTGCTTCGGTTGATGACGTCGCTGCCGGAGCCGCGAAGGCGGGGGCCAAGGCCGCCGGTGTGGTGATCGATGACGCCGCCGTCACCCCGCAGTACGTCTCCGGGGCTGACCCGTCTCGCGAACTGCCGATGATCAAGCGGATCTTCTGGGGCTCGCTCCGCAACAAGTTGTTGATCATCCTGCCGGCGCTGCTGCTCGTCAGCGCCTTTGTCCCGGGGGCCATTCCGTTCATCCTCATGCTGGGCGGCACCTACCTCTGCTACGAGGGTGCCGAGAAGGTCTGGCACAAGCTCCGCGGCCACTCCGCAGCCGAAAAGGTGCCGGCGGTCGACCGGGGTCCCGAGGCGGAGGCCAAGGTGACCAAGGGTGCCATCACCACTGACTTCATTTTATCCTGCGAGATCATGGTCATCTCAATGAACGAGGTGGCCGAGGAGTCCTTGTGGGTCCGAGCGATCATTCTGGTCGTCGTCGCGATCGCGATCACGATACTCGTCTATGGCGCCGTTGCACTTATCGTCAAGATGGACGACATCGGCTTGCACCTGACCACCAAGGACTCCGCAGGCTCCCGGCGCTTCGGCGAGATGCTCGTTAAGGGCATGCCCGCTGTGCTGACCGTGATCACCCTGATCGGGACGATCGCCATGCTTTGGGTTGGTGGTCACATCATGCTGCAGGGCGCATACGACCTTGGTTGGCACGCTCCTTATGACTTGGTCCATGTCCTCGAGACACCTTTCGCCGGGATCCCTGTGATGGGAGGCTTCCTGGCCTGGCTCATGAACACCCTGTGCTCGGCCGTCCTCGGAGTCGCCTGGGGCATGGCCGTCATGGCTCTCGTGCACCCGCTGCTCAAGGTGCTGCCGTTTGGCAGGGAGAGGGGCGGGCACGAGGAGGGAGAGGTCCGCGCCGCAGTCGCCGGCTACCGGCCGATGAAAAGCCCCGTCGATCCCGCCCCGTAGCTCGTACCCACCGGGTAAGACAGAATTCAAAATGAGCCTGGCCTGGTCCGCTGGTGGGGTGTCTAGACAGGGGGTGGTTTTCTGAGAGAGGGCGCCCTATTCCAGTAGGGGAAGGAATCACGGGACAACGACGAAATTGCGGTTCTCAACCAGGTGTCTCAGGACAGCTATTGAATCTCTGACGAGGGTGGCCTTTGGTGTGACATTTGTGCCGTTATCGGCGTTTTTCTGGCAAGGATTCCCCTCGTGGGTTAGGACTCCTGGCGGCTGGACCAATATTTCATCAACAGCTCTTGTCCCTGCTGCTCCGTGATGTTCGAGATCTCTTCCGGGCCCAGGTTGAGCTGGTCCCGGAGGGCGGTCTGGAGCCATTCCGGCACGGAGGCCTCCCGAGTGGGTTCCGCCGCGGCCTCAACGGATTGATAGAGGCGTCCCATTTGGGCAATGACGTCTTTCAGCGGTTGGAGCTTGGGGTCGTCCCCTATCCGGGCGACACGGGCCTTGAGCTCCTCGTAGATCTCACTGTCGGACCGGGCGCCCACGGCCCAGATTTCGGAGATGTCAAGGATGGGGGTGCCATCGGTGTCCGCGGTGACCCGCCAGACAATGCGCCAATGGCGATCCCCGACGACGAGCTTGCGGAATCCAACCAAGGCGCCCAGCAGGGGCTCCCCGGCTTCCGGCGATCGTTCCAGCAGGAGCATCTTCTTGAAGACGGCGCGGACGATCGCGGGGTCTTTTTTGCCGAGTCGGTGAAGGTCCGCAACGGCATCCTCGGTGAGCCGAACCACGCAGGCTCGCCGGGGATGTTTCGTCACGCTCGCCCTGCGGCGATGTCTGCGGCGAGCTCGGCTTCCAGCTCAGTGCGGGTGAAGCCGAAGAATTCCATGGCCTGGTCCAGGTCGGTGCGGACCCCGGTGTCGGTGGCGAAGCGGGCCATGACGAGCGCCGCATCGCGAAGCGTGTCGCGGTCGCGCCTTAGGCCGGAAATCTCCTGGGCGGAAACAACCTCGGCGACGACTTTGCCATGCCGCGACAGGGGGATGTCGTTGCCCTCTTCGGCGGAGGCGACCAGCGCGGAAAGGCCGGCCCGGGAAGCTTCTGTGATGGTCATGGTGGTCATATGAAAACTATATAGATTTCTGTGTAGATTCTCAAGAGGGTTGGGACATGCTCCGCGGAGCCGGGACGATGGCGGCTGCGCATGAGAGTCCCTTACGTCTGTTCTGCGCCGTCCATGCCGTGCATCCAGTTGACGATATCCAGCATGCGCAAGATGCTGTGGTGCGCGGCTTCGGACACGCTCCCTCGCAACGGGCGGGTGAATCCAGCGATGACTGGGTGGCCATCGATGTTTAGGCGCCGGGGACTCGGAAATTTTCATGACCCATCTCCAACGGGGCGGCAGCTCTCGGGGGCTGATCCCTTGCGTGCCCGTTGACGGGGTAACCGATTGCCCAGATATGGCCGAGCCGTTTCGGTTTTTTGAACAGGTGTGTGCTGAATTCGTCCAGAGACCGGTTTTCCGCTTCGGCGGCCCCGCGTGGTGCTTTTAAGTGTTGTCTCATGTCGATGCACCCTGAACGGAAAAAGTGGGCGCGGGACAAAGTCATGACTGGTGAGACGGGGCGACATGTGGTTTCTGCCGTTTACTCAAATGGCCTAGGCTGGGCTTTCAAATCGGTTTAGTTTCGTTGGGGGAACCTTGGGTTCGCGCGGTGATTGCAACACTTAGTGAATGAGTGTTGACATGGGAAAAATATTCAATCCTTTACCGACCAGATCTTCTGCAGGTCTTTTGGGCAGGAATGCAGGCAGGTGATTTCATCACCAACGCCGTCATTCCCCTGAACACCAGCAGACGCACCGGACGCACCGTCCTGGCCGCCGCCGGCGGTGTCCGTCCCCGCCGAGGCAGGAACCTCAAAGGCCGCTGCCTGACCTTTGAACAGCGTGAGGAGATCGCCATCCTGCGTGCCCAAGGCCAAACCCTGCGGAAGATCGGCGACGCCATCGGCAGCTCCGCCTCGACAGTGTCCCGGGAGCTGCGCCGCAACACCAAAGCGGGAAATGAGTATCGGGCGACCTCGGCCCACGTGCTGGCCTACGAGCGGGCCTCCCGCCCCAAACCCGCCAAGCTTCACACGAATCTGGTGTTGCGTGGAATAGTCGAGGAGGACCTTGCCAAGAAGTATT
>NZ_CZJT01000096.1 GCF_900010755.1 Paeniglutamicibacter antarcticus
AACTTGCCCATTGGCAACGGTCCGTCAACGTCGACCGCCGGCCCGTGAAGTGGCAATTCACCACGGATGAAGCCCGGATCAAACTCCGTCACCTATATCCAGAATATTAGACACGACACAGTACTAGCTTTCGTTGCCGCGGGCACGGCGACGCACTAGCCCGACGTTTTCATGAAGTAGGCATCTATGCGTGCCAGAAGAGGATACCGGGCCGAGGGATAGAACTTCCCGTAGTACTGCATCCACCCAGAAACGATCGGATTGATCGTCCGGGCCAGTTCTCCAAAGGTGTGATAAATCCGGCGGTGCAGCCGCCATTGGCGGGCTACACCGCTGATCTTCTTCAAGGCCTGCTTGCTGATGGTCGGGAGAAACGCCAAGAAGGTTGCCCCTGGCGATCCCTTGAGGCCCGTGGACGAAATGTGTCTCCCAGAAACGTAAACGAAGTCCGTTCAAATTCCCGGCGTCGTTTGTTATCTTTGCAATACGCAATCCCGGTTTTCTCGGATTGCAGGCTCAAGCCCAGCTCCCGCATCCCCTCATCGATCGCTCCGAGCACTTCACGCAGCCCTTATGCTCCGGCAACTCCTGCTATTCGGAGTGCGCAAGAACCCTCAGCTGCTCCCCGCTATGACACGTAAAGCCTTGAAAATGTGGTCTGGCGTCTAGAATTACGGTGTGAAGCAGGAATCCAAAGCTGTAAGAATCGATGCCTGGCTATGGGCGGTCCGAATCTACAAGACCCGCTCAGCGGCAACAGCCGCCTGCCGGGCAAGCCACGTACGCCTCAACGACAAACCGGTCAAGGCTGCGCAAATCGTCGTGCCCGGTGACACGATCCGGGTCCGCCAAGCCGGGTTCGACAAGATCCTGGAAGTCTCTGCATTACTGGCAAAACGAGTTGGGGCGGATATCGCTACCCGGTGCTACATCGACCACACCCCGGAGCGGCCCAAGGAAGTCATCCCGCAGGTGCCCGTGCGCGACCGCGGCACTGGCCGACCCACCAAGAAAGACCGGCGTGAGATGGAACGGCTTCGGGACAATTTCCAGTAGTCCGAAGGCTACGATGAATAGTAGTAGCCCGTGCGAATAGTGAAGATTGATCGCACCCACAAACTGTATTTGAGGAGAAACATGGCTCAGAAGAAGCACTGGAATGATCTCTCTGCGGTTTCACGCTGGCGAATTGCTGTTTTGGGCATCGCGCAGCTTGCGCTCCAATTCGTTGCTCTGCGAGACATAGTCAAGCGCCCGGCCGAGGGCGTGAATGGCTCCAAGGGAATCTGGGCCGCCGCCTCGTTCATCAACTTCCTCGGACCGATTTCCTATCTTGTTTTCGGTCGAAGCCGCACCAAAAAGTAGAACAAAACCGATGAAGCCCGCCCATTGAGGCGGGCTTCGCTGTTCGTCGCGGAAAATTTTCAGACCAGCGACGGTTCCCTATTTTCGGCTTCGCTTTCAGGTACTCTTTGTGGTTCTGCGGCTAGCTCCCTATCCGCGCATTCCTCAGGACGAATATGATCCTTCACGATCGGAATGCGCCTAGCGAGTGCCCTGGATTTAATACCCAGCCATGTACCGATAGCTATCCAGGTTCCTGCCGACACCAACACGGCATCTGCCGAGGCCATGATCCCGGAGAAGAACGGCAGGCCCATGACAACGGCTATTCCAATGTGCATTCCCAAGATGGAAATCAAGGCGATACGTCGCGTGATGCGGTTGAAAAGCAAGAACGGAAAAGCAATCTGAACAATCACTGTGAAGTAGGTCAACAGCACCACAACCCAGGTGTTGGAACTAAGAAGCGCAGAAAGCCAGGGAAAGACGCCGTAGGCCTCGGAGTTGATCGGGTAGTACATGGCAACACCGTTTTGCCACATGGAGCCCTGTACCTTGTACATGCCCGCTTCGAAATACACGAGACACAGCTGTGCGACAATCAAGCACAGAGCAAGGTTGTGCAGCACTGTGCCAACTTGGGTATCCGTATTTGCTGCCTGTGAACCCCGAATAGCCTTGCGGCGCGCATCCAATGACCACCGACGCGAAATATCCGCGAAAATCATGTAGATCAGCATGATGCGGATGAAGTAATTTCCGCCGTCTGCGATGGCTGTATTTTGAGCGTTGATAGCAGTGTAAAAGATGAAAAAGACCGGCGTGATCAAACGTGCACGCCAGCCAAGAATGAATGCCACGGCCAGCAGGATCGCGAAGCTGTACCAGCCCCAGAAAAATCCGGCTCCGGCGTCACGCAGAATATCCAGCGGCCATTTATAGCCCAGTACGGCACGGTATGGGTCCCAAAAGGCCGAGCCTGGGCCCCAGACTTGGTTGGCTACCGGGACATTGATCAATAGCCAGCCAAGAATGAAGGTTCCTGAGGCGATTCGCATGACGGCAAGACCGTAATCGGCATTGCGGTTAAAAACAAACCAATCAGCAATCTTGCTTACGAGGTGTGCGGGAGCATTTTTGTTATTTGAGAGCCAGTTACGGATGCTTGGTGCTTGAGCGTTTGTTACTTCCATGCTGCCAAGGTCTCCTCATTGAACTCCAACGCATCGCGCCAGCCGATCTTGGTGAATATTTGGGATTGTTCCTTCGGCGGATCATGCCGCTGCGAGAACGGGGTCACCGGATCGCGGCGCATCTGGACCTCGACGATTGACACACCGTCGCCCCAGGTCTTCTTGGCATACAGCGTGGCGAACCCAACTGCTACCGTTTCCATACGTTCGTAAGCACGCAAGTTTCTGAGTTCTGATGCACTGTACTTCTGCTTGGCTTCGGCGGAGTCCAGCTCAACACCGAAGACTTCTTGGCCCTGAATATGGTTGTCCGCAATCAATTGGCGCTGCTGAGCGCTCAAATCGCTTGCAGCTGTCCAAAAGCGTCCGTGAATCGTCTTTGACTGCTTACTGGCACGGTTGGAGAAAATGTTTCCTGCCGCCGGAGCCATCTCTTCCTCCGTTACGTTGCGCCACTCCGAGAATTTGGCTCCTGCCGACGCACCGTCGGCGCAAACTTCCAAAGGGCTCAAACAGGCACGCATCAGGAAGTATTCGTCTTGTGAATAGGGGCCTGGGCCAAAAAGACTCCAGCCTTGGTCCAGTGGACCGAGGAAGTATTTGTTCAATGCGGGTTGCAAAGAATCCCTCAGTGGTGTTTGAGGACCGGTGAAGGCAAGTGTTGCGAGGATGTGTGCAATAACAACAAGGCTGCCAAGAATCATCAAGATCTTTGCAGGAAGCCCAATGCGTCGGGTCTTTTCCATTGTTCTTCTTTGTGTGAGACGTGATGACCACGTCGTTGGTCGTGAAAATACTATGAAGGGGTTGGGGCCTTCACCTTGGTAAAAGCCCCAACCCTTCATTCAGACTGGCCGCTTAGAGTGTGCGGCACTTTCGGGCAACGATCAAGGAAACAGCGCCAGTGAGCAACAGCAGCAAGGCAATGCCGCCAATGATCAATAGGCCTTGGGCACCCGTGTTAGCCAGCGGTGAGCTCGGCTTGGATGGTCCAGAAGTTCCAACGTTGTCGCCGTTATTCGTTCCGGAGCTAACCGAAATATTCACATCAGTGTTCTCGGCAACGTTCTTATCCGTGTTCACATCAGTGTTCTCGGCAACGTTCTTATCCGTGTTCACATCAGTGTTCTCGGCAACGTTCTTATCCGTGTTCACATCAGTGTTCTCGGCAACGTTCTTATCCGTGTTCACATCAGTGTTCTCGGTGGTATTGGCTGCGGTGTTATCTGCAGTCGCGTCGTCTGCCACAACTGTGAAGGTGACATAGTCCTTGTCCTCAGTGGAGTTATCCACTGCGGTCAAGAGGTAATCGCCCAACTCTAGATCAGAAGTAGCAACTCGGAGGGAGAACTTCCCATCCTTATCGACGGCCAGTTTGGCCTCAAGGACGTCGACATCTGCCATTGCGCGCGCCTTGGCAGCTGCAGGCTTGAGTGCAATACGCGATACTTCAGCGGTTCCATCCGCTGTAAAGCCCCATCCTGTCAGCAGGGTTTCTTCGCCCTTGACGACACGCTTTGGCGTTACATCAACCTTTACGTTGGTCGCAGCATCTGCATCGCGAACTACTAGGAACGATGAGGCGGACTTACCGGTTTCGTTATCGGTGACGATGACTTCATAGACACCAGGGGCAAGGTCCTTGGAGTTGAATTCGTGGACGAATTTGCCGTTGTCGCCAACCTTCTGCAAATCAGTCAGAATCGTGGTTTCCCCCGACCCGTCGACGTTTCCGACAGAGATACTGACAGTGCCGCCGGCAGTGAACTTGTCACCGACGACCTTTACATTCTTACCCTGTTCAACTTCACCAGGAATAACGGTGACTGTCTGGTGGGAGGTGTTGTCAGCGGTGTTGTCACCAGTGTTCGCAGCAGTGTTCACGTCCGTGTTGGCTTCGCCATTCTTGTCCGTGTTCGCAGCAGTGTTCACGTCCGTGTTGGCTTCGCCATTCTTATCCGTGTTCGCGTCCGTGTTCACAGCAGTGTTGACGTCCGTGTTGGCTTCGCCATTCTTATCCGTGTTCGCGTCCGTGTTCACAGCAGTGTTGACGTCCGTGTTGGCTTCGCCATTCTTATCCGTGTTCGCGTCCGTGTTCACGTCCGTGTTGGCTTCGCCATTCTTGTCCGTGTTCGCAGCAGTGTTCACGTCCGTGTTGGCTTCGCCATTCTTATCCGTGTTCGCGTCCGTGTTCACAGCAGTGTTGACGTCCGTGTTGGCTTCGCCATTCTTATCCGTGTTCGCGTCCGTGTTCACAGCAGTGTTGACGTCCG
>NZ_CZJT01000097.1 GCF_900010755.1 Paeniglutamicibacter antarcticus
ACCAATAAAATAAATAAATTGGTATCAACAAACTTGGCACACTATTGAGTTCTCAAACAACAGACGCTTCCAACCTCCACGACCCGGCAAACCGGCGCTTCGCTCTGGAGCAACTTCACTACCTTAGGCCGAAAGCAACCCGAAGTCAAAACGACCTCAACAGTTCTTCCGGAATCCTCCGCGCCAACACACGATGTTCACCCTTTCGGGCTACCAACCGGTGTCCGGCGCGATAAATAACTATACGCGCCCACACGCCACCTGTCCAAACAACCAACACCCCACACCACACACCACCAAAACCCCGAAAACACGGGGCCTACAGGCCCAAGTCTCCCGAAAAATGCCGCAATTCACCCCATTTCACGAATTGAGCGCTGCATCACAGGGAACGCGCATGGCGGTCGTAGACTCGAAACATGCCTACTAAGCCCGTTCAGAACCAGAAATCAGGCCCGGAACCCGATGCTTTGCAGCAACGCCTCGGATATACCGAACCAATTTTCAATGCACCCATGGCAGGGGCTGCCGGTGGCGCGCTTGCTGCGGCCGTCTCCACGTCCGGAGGTTTCGGCATGTTGGGCATCGGTGGAAGCAACACAGCTGAATGGATAACGGAACAGTCCCTACTTGCTTCCTCCACCGGGAAGCCTTGGGGCGCCGGGTTGATGGCCTGGGTCTTGGAGGTCTCGCTTGATCCCCTGCGGCAGGTCCTTGAACACGGACCTTCCTTTATATGCGTGAGTTTCGGTGACCCGGGACCGGCCGCCGCGCTTGCCCACCAGGCAGGTGCATTAGTTGGCATGCAAGTGGGAAATGCAGCGGAGCTCGATCGCGCCCTTCAATCGGACATCGACGTTGTCATTTGCCGGGGCAGTGAAGGCGGCGGACACGGTCGCAACGAGGTATCAACCCTCCCGCTCCTGCAACTGGCACTTCGCAGCACCGGCAAGCCTGTCGTTGCTGCCGGCGGAATTGCAACGGCACAGGGAGTTGCCGCCGTACTGGGCGCTGGTGCTTCCGCTGCTTGGATCGGAACCAGATTCGCGGCAGCAACCGAATCCATGAGCCACGGCAATATCAAGCAGGCAATTGGCAGCGCGGGCATCGATGACACCGTATATACACGCGCCTTCGACATCGCCCAGCGCATAGCCTGGCCTGTTGAATACGGAGGCCGGGCACTTCGCAATCATTTCAGTGACACGTGGGCCGGAAACATCGAAGGGCTCAGGAGGCACGTCAGGGAAGGCGACGAACTCACCGAGTCGATTGAGCGGGCCCGAGTAGTGGCCGATCCGGACAACGCCCCCGTCTACGCGGGGCAGTCCGCGGGGCTATCGACGACCGGACACGATGCCGCCACGATCATTGCCGAGCTTGCAGGGTTCCGCGGGCTTTTGTCCCGCGCCGCACACCGCTGGGACAACAGTTAAAAGGCGGAGGCCCGTTTTAGTAGCCCAAGGGCATGTTGTCGATCAGGCGAACGTTGCCGACCTGGGCCGCGACGAGCAGCAAACCCTCACCCGTGAATGGTGTATCGCGACAGTTAAACGCGAGTTCCACCAAGGTGTCAGGGTCAACGAGTTCAAAATAGTCGAGCTCAACCAGGGGTTCGCGGTCGAAGAGCTCCACCACGTCGTCAAGGAACAGCGGCTCATGGTTCTCGGCGCGACCCTTGATCATGTCCATGGTCCGGTAAATCACCAGCGCGGCTTCAGCCTGCTCGGGCGTGAGGAATTGGTTGCGGCTGGATAGTGCCAGTCCGTCGGCAGTGCGGACGATTGGCACCGAACAGACGTCCACCGGATAGTTCAGGTCCTTAACCAGGCGGTTGATCAGTACCAGTTGTTGCGCATCCTTCTGCCCAAAGTACGCCCGGTATTTCACGGGGACCGGGCAGGATGCCGGGGCCATCGCGAGGTGAAGAAGCTTGGCCACCACCGCAAGCATCCCGTCAAAGTGGCCGGGGCGTGAGGCACCCTCAAATTTGGAGCCAAGCTCACCGGAGTCCAGCTTCACCAGCGGACGCCCACCGGGGTAGATCTCATGCACAGGAGGGGCAAAAACAATGTCGGCACCGGCCCGGGCAAGGATTTCCACATCCGCGTCCAGGGTTCGCGGGTAACGCTCAAAATCCGCTGTGTCGTTGAACTGCAGCTCATTGACGAAAATGCTCACGACAAGCACGTCGTTATGTTCACGCGCGGTTGCCACCAGGGATTCGTGGCCTGAGTGCAGCGCACCCATGGTGGGAACCAGGCCAAGGGTTGCGCCGCTGCCCGAAGACGCCGCAGCAACCAAGCGTTCTTCAATGGCGGCAGCCAGTTCTGCTGCCGTGCCCACTACCAGCGGTTGGCGATTACGTTCCGGTGCATCTTTGCTCACCAGCACAGTGTATCCCCGGCGCATCCGAGGGGTGGTTGGAGAGGTTCAGTTCCCGGTTCCATCGATGGCGGCAAGGATCGCTTCGAGTTTCTGCTCCCCGATCAGGCCGCGGTCCTTGGCGCGCAACGCGGTGGCCCGGCTCATGGCCAGGTAGCCCTCCCGGGTGTCTGATGGAACATCCGCGGATTCCAACGCAGCCCGGTGTTCAACAACCGTTTGGACATCCCCGCGGGCCACCGGCCCGGTCAAGGCATTCTCGCCGGAGGCCAACGCGTTTTCCAGCGAGGCGCGCATCAGCGAAGAAAGCACGCGGTCGGGTCGTTCCACGCCGATACCCGCCAGCAGGCCGGCTGCCTGGCCGGCGATGGTGACCAGGTGGTTTGAGGCGTGGGCGAGTGCCGCGTGGTAGATCACGCGGTCTTCTTCCGCGATCACGACGGGCTCGCCGCCCATTTCCACCACCAGTGCCTGGGCAATGGGAAGCACCATGTTGGGGGCGGTGACCCCGAAAGCGCAGTCGTTAAGCCGTTCAAGGTCCATGCTCATGCCGGTGAAGGTCATGGCCGGGTGGATGGCCAGCACGATGGCCCCTGCCTTGCTTGCCGGCTCCAAGACCTTGGTGCCGTAACGCCCTGCCGTATGAACCACCAGCTGGCCTACCTGCCAGTGGCCGGCCGCGGCCAGACCCTGCACCAGATCCGCCAGGACATCATCGGGAACCGCCAGCAAGACAAGTTCGGCGCGGCGCAGGATCTCTGGGATTTCCAGCACCGGGACACCTGGAAGCAGCATTTCCGCGCGTTCCTTGGAAGCCTCGGAGACAGCATGAACGCCAACCACCTGGTGTTCGGCGGCGCGCAGGGCGGCACCGAGCACGACTCCGACCTTACCGGCACCGATGATTCCGACGCCTAGGCGCCCGGGACGTGATGCGTTCATGGGGATTCCTTCAACCAATGGTTCGTGTCGCTCTTCTTGCGGGCAATGGCCGCGCGGTCGGACTGGGCCAAGAAGAGCGCCCGGGCTTCGTCGAGATCCATCTGGTAGACCACCGGGGTGACCGGCCCCGCAATGGTTGCCAAGCGGATGTCGGCAACACCCAAGCGGCGTGCCAGCGGCCCCTGGTGCAAACGGATTCCCTGGGTACGTTCGTGCGGGACAATCGCCACGGTGCGGTGCAGCGCGCCGCTTCGGGCCACCAGTGCGGTTTCGGTGACTGCATATCCCTGCCGGCGATGGACCAACGGGGAAATGAAGCGCACCCGAGGCGGGGACACCGTGAAACCGTACCCATCTCCACTGCCGCTGATCGCCGCGGCAAAGAATTCTCGTGCCGCCGGGGTGCCCGGGTCAGGGAGCACCACCGAAAGCACTGCCAACACGTCCTCGTACGTTCCAACCGGCAACAACACCGAGCGTTCCTCGGCATCGTTGGACGTGCCGCCGCCGATGCCCGCGACGTTTACCGTGACCCGATACCAGCCAAGACGGCGCCACAGCAGCGGCCCGCTGACCTTGATGGCCTGGACCCGTCCGGGTGGGACCGTTTGGTGGCGGGTATCGAGCAGTCCGTAGCTCAAGCGCAGCCCGTCGGCGCTGGTGGCCGCCTTGAAGTTGTACCCGGTGTTGATGTGGTTCCACATCAGTCCACCGGCTCCCAGGAATGCTGGCAGCAGGTAGACCGGGCGGAACCCCTCAAAGGCCGACATGGAAACGGCAAGGGCCACCACGCCCAGCACCACAAACACAGTCACCGGGCGCAGCACCAGCGAACCGATGAGGCGCCCTATCGGGACGGTGGCCACCACGCGCTCGGCCGCCAGCGGCTGTGCCTGGCCCGCCGGATCATGGGCGTGCGGAGCTTGGAGGTGGCTGCTGCCCTCGTCCGCCGGATCGCCCAGGGGCGGTGCGGTCACCTGGCCACCCGGTTGCCCCGGCGCCTGGATGTCCTTCAGCCCGGCGGCACGCGCCAAGATGGTGTTGCGCAGTTCCTGGGCTTCGGCGATCTTGATGAAGGCAAGGCTCATCGCCGCGGAGCCCGAATCGGCGACGTCGAAGCGCAGCTCCGCGAGCCCGAAGATGCGGGCCACCAGCGGTTGGGCAATGTCGATTGCCTGCACCCTGTCGATGCGCGCCTGGCGCTGCTGGCGGAAGATCATTCCGGAGTTCACGTTGACGTGTTTGTCGGTGATTTGGTACTTGGTGAACCACCACGAGCCAAGAAAACCCAGCAGGATCGCCAGCAGGATGCCCGAACCGATGAGGACCGGGATCAGCAACGACCCGCCGGCCAGGTAATCGCCGTCCGGCTGTGCTTCATCGGGTTCGAAGAGGGATGAAAGCGTGTTTTGCCCGTATACGAAGGCAACGGCAACCACGGCGATCCAGCCGCGCACCAAGGGTGAGACCGGATGTACCCGATGCCACGGGGCTTGGGGTGTTGGCTCGGTTCCGGCAACGGGCTCGTTCACAGCCCTGCCAATCGCGATTCGCCACGGGCTGCGAGCTGCTCACGCAAGCGGGTCCCTTCTGCCAGTGGCAGGCCGGGGATTTCCGCTGTCGCGTCGGCGGCGGCGGTGTGCAGTTTGACCTTGCACAGCCCCAGCATGCGGTCGATGGGGCCGACGGCAACATCGACGAATTGCATGCGCCCGTAGGGGACCACCAGGACTTTTTGGAACATCAGGCCGTGCCGGACCAGCAAGTCATCGGCGCGTTCGGCATAACCAATCGCGGCAACCTGGCGCGGGATGATGGCCAAGCGGATCAGTTCGGATACCAGCACGATGCCCGGCAGTCCGATGGCCAGCCACAGCGGGTACCCTGACCAGAGGCCGGTCAGCCGCAGCACCAGTGGCACCGACAGGACCGCCAGGGTGATCAGCACGGAAATGCCCCAGCCAACCATGCGGACCTTCGCGTACTGCGGGGACACCCGCTTCCACTGGATTCCTGCCGGGTCAATTGGTTCCTGCGGCATAGCCTTCCTCGTCCTTGCCCTTGGAATGTCCCTCCGGGCTGGAGGGCTCCTCCGGGGGAAGTTTGCAGAACTGTTCCACAACCCATCCAACGATAGCCATCACCAAGGCTCCGCCAATCATCACTACGGATGATTTCACGGCACTGCTGCCGGAGCCGGAGGCGCCCAGCAGCCCAATGAGGATGCCGATGTGCCAGCCGGCAATGCTGCCTCCTGCGTACACGCTGGCTTGGGCCAACACCAGGGTGCGGGCCGCAGCGATCGGGTTGATCGGCGATTTGGCCTTGCCGCTGGTGTACCGCTTGATGCGAATACCCATCACCAAGGTCAGCACCGTTGCGGCGCCCATGGTCAGCAGCGAGGTCCAGTGCAGCACCGGAACCGCATAGCCGTTGGAAGCTGTGATGAACTGGACCGTGTAACCGGCAACGGCTCCCACGGCAAGCACTGTGGCCACCCAGAAGGGGCGCAGGGAATTCATGGCAGGGGTCCGTCGTGAAAATGCTTGATGTCCGCGGAGTCTTCGGCCGCGGCGGCCAGTTCGGCCACCGGGGTTCCACCCAGCATGGCGTCGGGTTCCATCCAAAGCCAGGGCACCAGCACAAACCCGCGGATTGCTGCACGCGGGTGCGGCAGGGTGAGCACCGGGTCATCGCTGATCAGCTCACCGTAGGTGATCACGTCGACATCCAGGGTGCGCGGGCCCCAGCGGACCTCGCGGGTGCGCAGGTGGTTTTGTTCCACGGCTTGGCAGGCGGCCAGCAGTTCCAGCGGGGCCAGCGTGGTTTCCACGCGCACGACAAGGTTCAGGAAGTCTGGTTGCCCCGCGGGGCCGCCCACCGGTTTGGTCAACGCGGTCCCGGAGACGGACACCAGCTCGATTCCGTCGGTTGCCGCGAGCTCGGCGACAGCGGCTTCCAGGGTTCCGGCACGTTCGCCCAGGTTTGAGCCGAGGGCAAGCACGCAGGAGGCCATGCTGCTCACTCCCGTTCCCGGTAAATGCGGATGGTCACGTCGGTGAACGGCACCGGGATCGGCGCCTTGGGCTTGTGCACGGTGACCTCTACCGCCGAAACGACGGCGAATTCGGCAAGCACTGCGGTTGCGGTTTTTTCCGCGAGGGTTTCGATCAGGTCCCAGGGGCCGTCCTGGATCTGGGCAACCACCAGTTCACCGAGTTCGCCGTAGTGGGCGGTGTCCGCGACATTATCGCTGGCAGCTGCCGGGCGGATATCGGTGTGCAGCACCACGTCGAGAGTGAACGGCTGGCCGTCGCGCTTCTCGCTTTCGAACACCCCGTGGTGCCCGATCGCCGTGATGCCGCTCAGGGTGATGGTATCTGTGCGCATGCGCAGGCCTCCCCTTAGAGTGCCGGAACCGGGGCCGTCGACCAGGCGCGCGCCACCTTGACTGCGTCAAGGTTGGAGGCGACGTCGTGGACGCGCACGCCCCAGGCGCCGTTGGCGGCGGCAAGCGCCGTGGTGGCGGTGGTGGCTGCATCGCGTGCCGCCGGGACCGCCGCCTTGCCGTCCACCGTCAGCAGTGAGCCGAGGAATCGTTTGCGGCTGGTGCCCACCAGCACCCGGTGGCCCAGCGCGTTGAAGCGCCCCAGTGCACGCAGGAGTTCCCAGTTGTGTTCCGGGTCCTTGGCAAAGCCGAGTCCCGGGTCAAGGATCAGCTGTTCGGGCTTCACACCGGCTGCCACGAACGTATCGCGCAGGGCGCTCAGTTCGTCGATGACTTCGGCGACGACATCGCCGTAGTTGGCCTCGGTCACCATCGTCGCCGCGTCCCCGCGGCGGTGCATCAACACGTACGGTGCACCGGTTTCGGCGATCAGCTTGGGCATGTCTGCCTCGTGGGTCAACCCGGAGACGTCGTTGATGATGTGGGCACCGGCAGCAAGTGCTGCACGCGCCGTGGAGGTGTGCATGGTGTCAACGGAGATGATCGCCCCGGCCTTGGCCAGCGCGGTGATGACCGGGATGATGCGGGCGCGCTCGGTTGCGGGCTCCACCGGTTCGGCACCGGGGCGGGTTGATTCGCCGCCGATGTCGATGATGTCAGCGCCGCCGTAATACATGCGCAGGCCATGGGAGATCGCGTCGTCGACCTTGGTGTACTTGCCGCCGTCCGAGAACGAGTCCTCGGTGATGTTCAGGATTCCCATGACCAGGGTGCGGCCGGTTGGCAAATCCGCCATGGTGCGGGCTGTGGTTTTGCGGATGACCGGCAGCGGGCTGGTGGCCGGTCCGGTTCCGGGGATCGCTCCAAGTGACATGGTGGTCTCCTACTTTCCGAGGATCAAGCTCATGGCTTCAGCACGGGTGGCCGGCTCACGGAGCTGGCCGCGCACCGCGCTGGTGACGGTTTTGGCGCCGGGTTTGCGGACCCCGCGCATTGACATGCACATGTGTTCGCATTCGACCACGACGATGGCCCCGCGCGGGTTGAGGTGCTCAACCAGTGCGTCGACGATCTGGGTGGTCAAGCGTTCCTGCACCTGCGGGCGGCGCGCGTAGACCTCAACCAGCCGGGCCAGTTTGCTCAGTCCGGTGACCTTGCCCTCCGGGCCCGGGATGTAGCCGACGTGCGCGGTGCCGTGGAACGGAACCAGGTGGTGTTCGCAGGTCGAGTAGAAGGAAATGTCCTTCACCAGCACCAGTTCGTCGTGTTCGATGTCGAACGTGGTGCCCAGGTGGTCCGCGGGGTCCTCGTGGAGGCCGGCGAAGAATTCGGCGTAGGCCTTGGCCACCCGCTTGGGGGTGTCCTTGAGCCCGTCGCGATCCGGGTCCTCGCCGATTGCGTGCAGGATTTCCCGCACTGCCTTCTCGATGCGCGGCAAATCAACGGCACCTGGAGTGCTGGTGCTGGCTTCTAACTGATCGATCTCGTTCACCCTCCCGATCTTAGCCTGAGTGTGTTGCTGGACTACTCGCCGGCGGTTTCACCGGTGGCGGGAGCCTGCTGCTGGCTGGCGGCTTCCTTGGGGCTGAGCACCGGTCCGGCGGTATGCACCGGGCGGGAATCCTTGCTCAGCCAGACCTCGCGCTCCGGGCGCTTGATGAGGTCGTGGAAGATCTCTTCGATTTCCTTCTGGTTCAGCGTTTCGTGTTCGAGCAGGGCCAAGGCCAGCCGGTCGAGCACGTGGCGGTTCTCGGTCAGGGCCGCGTAGGCGTCGTCGTGGGCCGCGTCGATCAGCGTGCGGACTTCCTCGTCAACCACGTTGGCCATGGCATCCGAGTAGTTGCGGCTTGCCGCTTGGCCGTACATGGCATCCCCGGAGGACGAACCCAGCTTCACGGCGCCGATGCGTTCGCTCATGCCGTAGTCGGTGACCATGGCGCGGGCCGTGGCGGTCGCCTTTTCGATGTCGTTGGAGGCGCCGGTGGACGGGTCGTGGAAGACGATTTCCTCCGCGACGCGGCCGCCCATGGCGTAGGCCATCTGGTCGAGCAGCTCGTTGCGGGTCACCGAGTACTTGTCGTCGTCCGGGACCACCATGGTGTAACCCAGGGCGCGGCCGCGCGGCAGGATGGTGACCTTGGTGACCGGTGCCGTCTGGCGCATGGCCGCCGCCACCAGGGCGTGGCCGCCCTCGTGGTAGGCGGTGATCTTACGTTCGTGTTCCTTCATCAGGCGGCTGCGCTTCTGCGGGCCGGCCATGACGCGGTCGATGGCCTCGTCCAGGGCACGGTCGTCGATTAGCTGGGCGTTGGAGCGCGCGGTGAGCAGCGCTGCCTCGTTGAGCACGTTGGCCAGGTCGGCGCCGGTGTAACCGGGGGTCTTCTTGGCAACTGCCTTGAGGTCCACGTTGGTTGCCATGGGCTTGCCCTGGGCGTGGACCTTGAGGATCTGTTCGCGGCCGATCATGTCAGGTGCTTCCACCGGGATCTGGCGGTCGAAGCGGCCCGGGCGCAGCAGCGCCGGGTCAAGCACGTCGGCGCGGTTGGTCGCGGCGATCAGGATGACGTTGGAGGTGGCGTCGAAACCGTCCATCTCTACCAAGAGCTGGTTAAGCGTCTGTTCGCGCTCGTCGTTGCCGCCGCCGATGCCGGCGCCGCGGTGGCGTCCCACGGCATCGATTTCGTCAACGAAGATGATGGCAGGTGAGTTGGTCTTGGCCTGTTCAAAGAGGTCACGGACGCGCGAGGCGCCAACGCCGACGAACATTTCGACGAAGTCCGAACCGGAGATCGAGTAGAACGGGACGCCGGCTTCGCCGGCTACGGCCTTGGCCAGCAGGGTCTTGCCGGTGCCCGGAGGGCCGTAGAGCAGCACGCCCTTGGGGATCTTGGCTCCCACGGCCTGGAATTTGCCCGGCTCGCGCAGGAATTCCTTGATTTCGTGGAGCTCTTCGACGGCTTCCTCGGCGCCCGCAACGTCGGCGAAGGTCACCTGGGGCATGTCCTTGGTGATCAGTTTGGCACGGGACTTGCCGAACTGCATGACCTTGGATCCGCCGCCCTGGGAGCGGGCAAGGATGAACCAGAAGAGGCCGGCGATCAGGATGAACGGGATCAGCACGCCGAGCATCGAAAGGAACCAGTTGTTCTGGACCGGCTGGTCGGTGTAACCGGTGAGGTTGGCGTTGTTCACGGCATCAACCACTTGGGTGCCACGCGGGTAGGAGTAGTAGAACGAGACGTTCTTGCCCTTGTCCGCACCGTCAACCGTGAGGGCGTTCTTCAGCGTCAGGTCCACGCGCTGTTCGCCGTCGAAGATCTTCGCTTCTGAAACCTTGTCGTCCTTGAGCAGTTGCATGCCAAGGCTCGTGTCGATACGGCCGTTGTTTCCACCCAAAAGTGTCGGCAGGAAAATCAGCAGCACTGCGGCGCCTAAGAGTACCCAAATGATCCAGCTGTTAAAGATCTTCTTCGCGTTCATTGATTGGGGGTCCCGCCCCGTCCCTCCTGCTTTCGGGCGCAAATTCGCCCGGGCGCCCGGGAGACGCCACTACCTTCTACACGTTAATAAGTAAACGCCCTCTTGGGGTACTACGGCTGGGCCTTCCGATAAGTTCCCCTTTGGGCGTAAGAAGACCAAAGGCCGTCCCCGCGCAGGCGGGAACGGCCAAAGGCCAGTGCTTATTCAAGATTTTCGAGCAGAACCGGTCTTTACTCGTAAACGTGCGGAGCCAGGGTGCCGATGAAGTCCAGGTTGCGGTACTTCTCGTCGAAGTCCAGGCCGTAGCCGACAACGAATTCGTTGGGGATTTCCATGCCGACGTACTTCACGTCGATCTCAACCTTCGCTGCTTCCGGCTTGCGCAGCAGGGTGCAGATTTCGACCGAGGCCGGGCCGCGGGATTCAAGGTTGGCCAGCAACCAGGAAAGGGTCAAGCCGGAGTCGATGATGTCTTCGACGATCAGCACGTGCTTTCCCAGCAGGTCGGTGTCGAGGTCCTTGAGGATGCGGACCACGCCGGAGGACTGGGTGCCCGAACCGTAGGAGGAAACTGCCATCCAGTCCATGGTCACGTGGCTGTGCAGGGCACGGACCAGATCGGCCATGACCATGACGGCGCCCTTGAGGACACCTACAACCAGGATGTCCCGGCCTTCGTAATCGGCGTCGATCTGAGCTGCAAGCTCCTGGATCTTGGCCTGGATTTCTTCCTTGGTGTAAAGGACATGCGCTAGATCGGCACTGACGTCTTTCGAATCCACGAGGGCTCCTGGTTCTGGGGTTGGGAATAGACCTGTCGAAGGGCTTTCTACTCAAGAACTAGAGTGCCACAGTCGAGCGCCCGGTGGGGAGCCATCCCGGGCAATCTTGGCGTTACTTGGCGGTAGTGAGCGCCCCGATGTGAGGCAATTCTCACTGGTTAGGCGGGGTTCGGGGCAGTTCTGATGAATTTCAGTGTGCCGTGCGATCCCTTGGTCGACCGGTCAGCGGCGACCCGGAACACCTGCACATGGCCCTCCAGCTGGGTGGGGCCGGCGGACTTTGATCCGAACAGCAGGCTTTCCACGGCGGTGAGCCGCTCGAAGTCCGGGGGCGGGGCCCCGAGCCCCGACACGGCAAGGCGCAACACCCGTGAGCGCAATGCCGCGGGCAGCTCCCGCAGCCCCGGGACCTCCAGCATCAGAAAGCCAGTGCCGGAGGTTTGCCCAAGGGCTGCCAGTTCCTTGGCGGCCAGGATGTCAAGGTATTCGGCGTCTTGCCTGGCCAGCATGGCGGTGCGGGCCAGTGCCGCGGGAGCCGTGGCCCCCAGCACCTCCTTGAGCACCGGCATGAGTTGGTGGCGGACCTTGTTGCGCAGGTACTTCGGATCGTTGTTGGTTGGATCCACCCAGTATCCAAGGCCCTCGTGGACGCAGATTTCTTCCATGGCGGCCCGGCCCAACCCCAGCAGCGGGCGCAGGTACGGCCCGCGGTGCGCCGGCATGCCGGCCAACGAGAGTGTGCCCGATCCCCGGCCCAGGCCAAGCAGCACCTGTTCGGCCTGGTCATCGAGGGTGTGCCCGAGCAGGATCCGGGTTGCGCCGGTGGCCTCCAGCGCCTGCCCGTAGGCCGCGTAGCGGGCATCTCGGGCTGCCTGCTCGCTGTTCCGTGCCACCTCGACGGGCAACACCAACACCGGGTCCAGGCCCAGCCCGCGGCATTGGTCTGCGGCCCGCGCCGCAACGGCCCCGCTGTCCGGCTGCATGCGGTGGTCGACGATGACCGCTCCCACGCGCAGGGACCCCTTGCGGTTCAGGAACGCTGCGGCCGCGGCCAGCGCCAGCGAGTCGGCCCCTCCGCTGCAGGCGATGAGCACGAAGGAGCCGGGTTCCGTTGCGGCGGCGATGGCGCGGCGGGCCTCGGCCAGGACGCGGGGAAGCTTTCCTCCCACGGCCGCAGGTTTATTCTTCGCCGGCGGCGCTGATCCGTGCCGCCCATTGTTCCGGGTGGTGCAATTCGGTTTCGGTGGGAAGGTTTTCAACGCGTTCCCAGACCTTGTTGAAGGTTTCCATGCCCACCAGTGCCACGGCCTTGTTCACGAAGCGCTGGCCGTCTGCGTATTGGCGCATTTTCGCGTCCATCCCCAGCATTTTCCGGATCCATTTTTCCAGCGGGCTGCGGTCCTTGCCGCGGCCGCCGAATCGTTGGCGGATGGTCTTGACCGTGGGGACAATGCTTGAATCCACGGCGTCCATGACCACGTTTGCGTGTCCTTCCAACAGCGACATCACGGCCGTGACGTGGGAGAGGATTTCCTTTTGCTCACTGTTTTGCAGGGCTGAGAGCAGTCCAAGGGAGGATTCGGTTTCCTCCGCGGGGACCTGCACGTTTTCGGTTTTGGAGTTCCCTCCGGTCAAGGATCCTGCTGCTGCCTTGATGCGCTGGCCCAGTGCCTCGGGTTCTGCCAACAACGAGGCAAGCAGCTCGGAGATCTTCCCGCGCAGGTGTTCGCGCAGCCACGGGGCCGCAGCGAACTGGACCCTGTGGGTCTGTTCGTGCAGGGCAACCCAGAGCCGGAAGTCGTTGGTGTCCACCTTCAACTCACGCTCGATGGCAACGATGTTCGGTGCCACCAGCACCAGGCGTCCCCCGGAGGGAACCTCTTCGCGCAACAGCCCGGCAAAAGGGTCGTATTGGCCAAGCACTTTTGAGGAAAGGAAGGCGAGGATCGCTCCCATTTCCACGCCCGTGGCCGTGGAGGAAAGAACCTGGGTGGTTTCGCTGATTTTCGCCCCGCGGCTTTCGGCCAGCGACTTCATGGCGGGATCCAGCATGGCCTCGAAGCTGTGCACGTTGGCCCGCGCCCATCCGGGGCGGTCGACGATCAGCACCTGGGAATCACGCAGGTCCTTCGCGGCTTCCAAACCAGTGATCCGGTGGACGTGTTCAACTGCGGCGTCTGCCTTGATGCGCAGGTCGGCTACGACTTCAGCGATTTGCGCAGGGCTGAGTTTCGGGCCGGCGCCCACCAGCGTTGCCGCGGTGTTGGCCGCGAGCTCCCAATTGATCATCCGGAAGTCGGTGTTTTCCATGCTTCTCATCCCATCACGATTCACGGCGGACCGGGGCGATTGCGCGGCAAGCAAAATCTGCTGTGCGCGCAACCCTTGGCATTCTTAGCGGCAGCCGCAACCCGTCAGGAAACCGGCACCGGCATCGAGCACGCCCTTGTGCGGGCCCAACGCTCCGTCGTTCGAGCGCGCCAGGAACGAGAAGGCCAGGGCGCGTCCGTCCTGGGTGACGGTGATGCCGGTGAGGCTCGAAATATCCACAAGTGTCCCGGTCTTTGCGCGCACCATGCCGCGTGTCAGTGGCGCAACCAACCGGTTGGACAGCGTCCCTGTAGATCCGGCAACGGGCAACTGGTAGCTGGTTTCCCGCAGCGCAACCGAGCCCGACGTAGCCGCATATTTCAGGGCCAAGGCGAGGGTCGACGGGGAGACCTTGTTCGCGGCAGCCAGCCCGGACGTGTCAATCAGGGCCATGCCTTGGCCGTCAATGCCAAGGTCAATGATTTTTTCCTGCACCACTGCGGCGCCATGCTGGTGGTCTCCGGGCTTGCCTTGGGCCAGCGCGGTGAGTCGTCCCAGGGCCTCGGCCACATAGTTGTCCGAGGCCTCAAGCATGAACCTGACTTGTTCGCCCAAGGGGGCCGAGGAAACACTCGACAGTTCGGTGGCGCCGTCTCCGGCTTGTCCGCGGGTGATTTGAGTGGCGAGGGTGGCGGAAGCGCCGGCCTTGACCAATGCAGTGCGCAGCGAAGCTGCGAATGACGTTCCAGCGGCCATGGAAGGGTCCTTGACGCGTGGGGACTTGGGTCCCGCGTCGGCGCGCGCACCATAAAGTGCCAAAGGGGTCACGGCGGTGATGTTGTTGGTAGTCACCAACGATTCTTCCCAGATGGGGTTTAGCGCCGGACCGGTGAAGAGCGAGTCATCAATTTCAAGGGACAGCCCGGCGGAGAGTTTCCCGGCGGCCTGTGCCTCGCTGATTTTCTTCGCCGTTGCTTCGGCCAAGGTTTGCAATCCGGCACGCCCGCTGACGGACGTTGAGCCCTTGCCGGTTCCCAGCAGGACGTCTCCCCCGCCAACCAGCACCAAGGTGTTTGGGTCTTTCAAGAGAACTTTGGTGGTGAACCTGTGTTCTTCTCCCAGGACGCTGGTGGCGGCAATGGCGGTGAGCACCTTCAAGCTGGAGGCAGGAGTGCCCGGCTGGGATCCGGAACGGGAATAGAGTTCCGCACCGCTTGCCAGATCGATCACGCTCGCAGATATTTTGGAGTCCGGTTCGATTCCGGAGAAGAGCTTGTCCAGTCCGGCTCCCATGATCCCCTTGTCGGGTTGCGGGGCCTGTGGGTCAAGCGGTGGAAGCGCCGTGGAGGTGGCAGGCAAAACCACAGGTGGAACCGGTGGTGGCGGCACGTCCCGGGGGGTCGCCGTGCCAGCCAACACGGGGATGAAAAAGAGCGAGAGCAGCCCGAGAATCACGCCCGTTGCCACCGTCAACGTCCAGGTGCCCCAGCGTGGGCGCGCGCGCTTCATCAGATATCCCCGAAATCGTCGTAGTCCGTCTGCGCCATATACCCTTAAGCGCAGCACCCCTAAGACTAGACGGCAATCGGATGCGCCCGCGTCCGCACGTGCCCCTGGTCACGAGAGTCGAGGAGACTTTTCATGAGCCACGACGTCACCATCGAGATCCCTGCCGGATCACGCGTGAAGTACGAGATCGACCACGAGACCCACCGCCTGCGTTTGGACCGCGTGCTCTTCACCTCCATGCAGTACCCGACCCACTACGGTTTCTTTGATGACACCCTGGGCGAAGACGGCGATCCGTTGGACGCCTTGGTCTTCATCCCGGGCGTTGACCTGTTCCCGGGCGTTGTTGTTGAATCCCGCCCGATCGCAGTGTTCAACATGACCGACGACGGCGGCGGAGATGCCAAGCTCGTGTGCGTTCCTGCCGACAAGCGCTTCGACCACATCCAGGAGTTCGAGGACCTCGATCAGTGGCTGATCAAGGAAATCGAGCACTTCTTCCTGCGCTACAAGGACCTGGAACCGGGCAAGTGGGTCAAGGCCGAGGGCTGGGAAGGCCGCGCAGCAGCCGAAGCCGAGCTTGAGCGTTCAATCGAGCGTTTCAAGGCCACGGCCTAAAGTTTTTCCGGCAGCTTGCTGCCTGAAACCGGGCGGGCTTTGCGTGACTTCTTGTCACCGGAACCCCGCCCGGTTTTTCTATGCCCTGCAACAGGCACCTGGTTGCGAATGCCCTTATGCGACGGCGTTCCAGGCATCGACAAGCATTGGCAGCGCACGCGCGAGTTCGGCCCGGTCCAACGCGTACGGCACGCGCAACCAGCTCTCAAGGCCGTGGTCGTTGACGGCGAAGACGGAGCCGGGGGTCAGCAGCAGCCCTGCCGTCTTGGCCCGCGCGGCAAGGGCCATGGAACGGGGTCCGGGAAGGTTGCACCACAAGGACATGCCGCCCGCGGGTTTTTGGATCGTCCATGCCGGAAGCGCTGCGGTGAGGGAATCATGGAGCCAGTCACGGTTTCCACGCAGCCTGCTGCGGGTGTTCCCGTCGACCCCTGCGCGTTCGTTGATCAGCAGACTGAGCACGATTTGCTCAAGCACCGGGGCTCCCAGATCCATGGTGGCCCGGCCCTGGTGGATCGCCCCGACCAACGCATGCGGTGCCCTGATCCAGCCGAGCCGCAGGCCACCCCAGTAGGTCTTGCTGGCGCTGCCAACGGTGATGAGGTTGCTTGAGTAGGCGGCCATGGGCAAGACATCGGGCCGGGAATCGAGCCACAACTCCGCGTTGGTCTCATCGATGATGCCACGGGCCCCGTGCCGGTCAAGTGCCCGGGCCCAGCGTTGGCGGCCCTCATTTCCCAGCAAGGTCCCGGTGGGGTTGTGGAAGTCGGGCAGGCACAGCATCGCACTGAATCCGCCGCCGGACAGCGCGGATTCGATGCCCTGCAGATCGCTGCCCTCGGGGCCGATGGGCAGCGCCGTCATGCGCGCGCCATGTTGGCGCAGTGAGGAAACCGAGTTCGGATAGCTGGGGCTCTCTGCAATGACCTTGGCCCCGGGTGCCAACAGTGCGCGGGCTGCGCTGGCGACCCCTGAGAGCGCGCCGGCGGTGACAATGATTTGCCCGGGGTCCGTGGGGAGCCCGCGTCGTGCGTAGTCTGCGGCGATCGCCTCACGCAGCACGGGAAGACCCAGTGGGTAGTAGCCCATGCCGCCAATGTATCCGGGGAGTTGGTCAAGGGCCCGCTCGTAGAATCCTGCCAGCCCCACCGGGGCCGTCGGTGCCCCGCAGGTCAGGTCGATTCCGTCCGGGGCCAGCTTTTCCAGGGAGCCGGGGGTCAGCGGTTCGGCGCCTCCGCCGATGATTCCACCCGGGATGCGGATCTGTGTGCCCGAACCTTGGCGGGCCTCGGCAAACCCCCGCTCGCGCAACTCCTGGTAGGCGCGGGTGACGGTGGTCCTGCTCAGGCCCAGTGCATCGACAAGTTCCCGTTCGCTGGGCAGCTTGGTTCCGTGAAGGACCCTTCCGTTGGTGACGAGTTGGTGGATTCCCTCCGAAAGCCAGGCGTAAGCGGGCTGTTCCCCGGTTCGGGCGCCGAGCATGAGGCTCAGCCGGCGTGCGGGTAGTTGACGTTGGGCCATGGTCATGGGTCCAGTTTCCACCGATTGGCTCTTTTTTCCAAGGCCACTTTGGGTGAAGCTTGGTACATGAAGAAACGCTCCACCCCGGAACTGGCCCGGCTCGCACCCCTTGAACAGCTCCGAGCCGGTCGACTGCCCTACCGCCTCGTCCAACTTTTCATTGGCCTCACCCTCTTCGGCCTGGCCATGGCCGGCTTTGTCCGCTCCGGGCTGGGGTTGGCGCCGTGGGACGTCCTGCACTACGGGGTCACCCTGCACACCGGGCTCAGCCTGGGCACCGTGGTCATCATCTTTGGCTTCATCGTGTTGCTGTTATGGATCCCCCTGAGGCAAATGCCGGGATTGGGAACCATCGCCAATGTCCTGTGGATCGGCGTTGCCGCGGACATCGGCCTTGCCATCATTCCGCAGGCCCAGGGCCTGCCAGCGCAGATCGCCCTGTTCGTTGGCGCACTGCTGGTCAACGGGCTCGGCGGCGGCCTCTACATCGGCAGCCAATTGGGCCCGGGCCCGCGCGACGGATTGATGACCGGACTACATGCCCGAACCGGAATAAGCCTTCGCCTGGCACGCACCGGGGTTGAAATCCTGGTGCTGGCCATTGGATGGCTCCTTGGGGGAATCGTTGGATTCGGCACGGTTCTCTATGCCGTTGCCATTGGCCCGGTGACCCAGCTATTCCTGCGCCACTGCATCGTCGCCCTGCCCCGGGAGGCACCAGTGGCCCCGATCCCCCTCGAAGCCCCCGGGTCCAACCCGGGAAGCGAAAGCGCGAGCCGCTAATCCAAGGCGCCCGGTGATGCGGGAAACAGGTCCTTCCCTGCATAATTAGGGTGTGTACGTAGTCACCTTAAAACAGCGCTACCGCCGTGAAAGCGGGGATCACGGCGACGAATTGCTTCAGCGCCTCTCCCACATTCCAGCGCTCACCCCCTTCCAGCGTTCCGGCTCCACGCTTCTCATCGGGGCACCCGAAACCGCTGAGAACACCGTGGACGCGGTCCTCTTGGCTCTGCGCCATCCCCGCTGGGATGTTGGCGTGGGCGTTGGCAGCCTCTACGAACCTGTCCCCCGCGATGCGCAGTACCTCCAAGGCACCGCGCTGGGATATTCCCAAACCGCAGTTGAACGGGCCGAGCATACCGGCGACCGTGTCCCGCTGAGCATCATCGGGCCCGACATGCAGCTTTCCGGCGAAGCCGAGGCGGTGCTGCGGCTGCTTGGCCAAATCGTTGCCACGCGAAGCGTGGCCGAGTGGGCGGTTCTGGATCTGCTGACCCCGGGGCTGCGCGGCCAGCAGAAACTTGTTGCCGCGGAATTGGGCATCAGCGCACAGGCGGTTTCAAAGGCAGTGGTGCGCTCGGCATGGGTCGAGGAATGGGCGGCGCGACCCGCCGCCGCACGGCTTCTGACCTGGATTGACGCCCCCGGGCAAACTCCCGGGATCTAGGAGCGCACCCGTACGCATTCATGGCTGTTGACCTGTACTTTTCGGACGTAGGATATTCCCACCAGTCATCGAAAACCAGGAACCCGGGGATCGGCCCAGTTCCCGGCACAATGCGTCAGGAGCACAAAATGGTACCGGATATCAATTGGCTTGCAGTGGTTGTTGCCACCATTTCCACAATGGTCGTCGGCTCGATTTGGTACACGCCGAAGGTCTTTGGAAACTACTGGATGCGTGTGGCCAAGGTGAATCCCGGGGAGGCGAAGAACGCGGTGCTGCCGATCCTGATCACCCTGCTGGTGAGCTTCATCAGCGCCTGGGTCCTGGCCGGTGCAACCTTCTTGTCCTTCGAGTTCTACGGTGGATCGTTCCTGGCCAACGCGTTGCTCACTGCCTTGATCCTGTGGGGCGGCTTCACAGCAGCGCGCTTTATCACCCATGATGCATTCGAGGGGCGCCCCGTCGGACTGACCGTCTTGAACTGCGTCCATGAGCTGGTCACCTTCATGGTCATGGCACTGATCATTGGGCTTTTCGGGATCTAACGCCCGGCGCTACCCCGCGGGGGTTTGCGCAGGCAACGGCTCCTGCACGAATTCAAGCCACCCGATGGTGTACTTGCCTCCGCGTTCAAACACGTCGAACACCTTGCCCTGCGGGTCATTGGGAGTGCTCAGGAGCACCCTCGACCAGCCGCCCAGCGTCGAATCCGCAACGGGCTTGACGGTGTATCCACCGGCCACGTCCAATTCGGTGAACTCACCGGAAAGCCTGGTGAACTGGTCGCCGACGGTGTCGGTTCCACCGATGGTGGTGACCCGGCAAACCTCGATCTGGTCACCGGCAAGTGTGGCGTCAATGAGGTGGTCCATTGCCTGTTCGGCTGTTGGCAGGCCGGTGTTGCAGATGATATCCGGGGATGCGCATCCGGAAAGCACAGTTCCCGCGGCAAGCAGGGACAGGGCAAGGATTCCGGCGCGTTTCATGGGTTTAAGCATAGCCAGAGAATTGCACCTTGCCATTCCGCCCTCCGCAGGCAGGTTCGCGCTGCTGCCGGAAAACCCCTAAAAAGGCTTTCGAATGGATTAATTAGCGGTGGCCTTCGGTCGGAATGCACTGCACGCCGACCGAAACCCCCGGGGCTCAGGCCCTGGACTTCTCCAGGATTCCCCAGAGCACGTTTGCCAACCCGTCCTCGTCCACTCCGGCGGTGATTTCATTGGCCGATGCCTTGACCTCGTCGGGGGCCTGGCCCATGGCAACCCCACGGCCCGCCCAGGCGAGCATCTCAATGTCGTTGCGGCCATCGCCGACGGCTACCGTCTGCTCGTTGCTGAAGGAGAGCTTCTCGCGCAGGACTTCAAGGCCGCTGGCCTTGGTCACGCCCTCGGCCGCGATATCCAACCATGCAGTCCAACCCACCGAGTAGGTGACGCCGGCAAGCCCCATCACGCTGACAGCCTCGCCGAATTCCTCGGCGGTGGCGTCGGTGGAGAAGACCACCAGGCGCACGGCAGTCGCCTCGAGCATTTCCTCAAGGGTCACCGGGTCCGCCACCACCCCGAAGCTTGCGTCCTGGAACCGTTCGGTGGACAGGAACCGGCCCCGGTCATCTTCGAGCGCGTATTTTGCCGTGGGCAGCGATTCCCGCAACGCACGCAGGGCGGGAGCGGGATTGAACGTCTTGCGGTCGATGACTTCGTAGCCGTCTTCCAGGCTCAGGTCCAGGCGGACCGTAACCCCGCCGTTGCAGCACACCGCGTAACCCTGCTCGATGCCGAGCATGCGGATCACCGGCAAGGTCGCACC
Organism: Paeniglutamicibacter antarcticus; assembly: GCF_900010755.1. GTDB lineage: Bacteria > Actinomycetota > Actinomycetes > Actinomycetales > Micrococcaceae > Paeniglutamicibacter > Paeniglutamicibacter antarcticus_B. Next base: position 20,255 of record NZ_CZJT01000097.1, read on the forward strand.
CAGCGAGCGCCCGGTGGAGATCACCACCTCGTGCCCGGCGGCCACGATTGCGCGGGCCGAATCCTTCACGGAGCGGCTCATGGCCCCGTCGTGGTTCACCAGGGTGCCGTCAACATCGAGGCAAATCATGTAGTTTTCTTTTGCTTCTGGCCGGTCTTCGTTGCCGGTCCTTGTCATCACTGTCATTTATCCAGTTAAGCATCAATCGAAGGATTTCGTCATGAGCTGGAGCACACAGCGGATTAAACCCAGCTGAATTCGGGGTTAAGCGCAGCAGGGGCGTCGCAATCCGGGTTTCCGGGGATGCGACGCCCCTGCGGACACCAAATGACTCGCGTTCGTCCTTAGACGAGCTCCATGACTTCCATGCCGCCGAGGTACGGGCGCAGTGCCACCGGAACGTTGACGGTGCCGTCGGCGTTCTGGTGGTGTTCAAGGATCGCAACGATCCAGCGAGTGGTGGCCAGGGTGCCGTTCAGGGTTGCCACCGAGCGGGTCTTGCCCGGCTTGCCGTCGGCACCGATTTCCCGTTCGCGGATGTTCAGGCGGCGGGCCTGGAACGTGGTGCAGTTCGAGGTCGAGGTCAGCTCGCGGTAATCGCCCTGGGTCGGAACCCATGCTTCGCAGTCGAACTTGCGTGCCGCGCTCATGCCCAGGTCGCCTGCCGCGGTGTCGATGACACGGTAGGGCAGCTCAACCTTGGCCAGCATTTCTTCTTCCCAGGCCAGCAGCTTGGCATGCTCCGCCCCTGCCTGCTCCGGGGAGCAGTAGACGAACATTTCAAGCTTGTTGAACTGGTGCACGCGGATGATGCCGCGGGTGTCCTTGCCCGCGGAACCCGCCTCGCGGCGGTAGCAGGTGGACCAGCCGGCGTAGCGGGTGGGCCCTTCGGACAGGTCAAGGATTTCATTGGCGTGGTAGCCGGCCAAGGCAACCTCCGAGGTGCCGACCAGGTACATGTCGTCGCGCTCGAGCTTGTAGATCTCGTCGTCGTGCTCGACATCGAAGCCGGTGCCCTGCATGGTCTCGGGGCGCACCAGGGTGGGGGTGATCATCGGGATGAACCCGTTCTGCACCGACTGGTCCAAGGCCATGTTCATCAGCGCGATTTCAAGGCGTGCGCCGATTCCCTTGAGGAAGTAGAAACGCGAGCCCGAAACCTTCGCGCCGCGCTCCATGTCGATGGCGCCAAGCAATTCGCCCAGCTCGAGGTGGTCGCGGGGTTCGAAGCCCTCGGCTGCGAAGTCGCGTGGGGTTCCCACGTGCTTGACGACGGTGAAGTCGTCCTCGCCCCCGGAGGGCACACCCTCGGAAATAAGGTTCGGGATGGAGCGCTGCAGTGCCGTGTAGGCTGCCGCGGCTGCGTCGGAAGCGGCCTGGGCCGCCTTGACATTTTGCGACAATTCCTTGACTTCGGCAAGCAGGGCCTGCTTCTCTTCGCCCTTGGCGGCGCCCACCTTCTTGCTGAAGGCATTCTGTTCGGCCCGGAGCGCCTCAAAGGATGCGATCGACTCGCGACGCCGAAGATCGGCATCCAAAATCGCATCGATCAGGGACTCGTCCGCCCCACGGGCTCGCTGCGAAGCGCGGAAGGTATCTGGATTTTCACTGAGTAGTTTTACGTCGATCACACCATAAGACTAGCAATGCCGGTTAGGCTGAAGTCACTATGCAACGCAATCGACTTATTGCCCTCGCCACGGCGGGCGCCACCGGTGTCGCCGCGACGCTGAGCTGGTTCTCCGTGCGCAAGCTCGGGGACCGCAACCGCCCGGCCGCGATCGCACCAAAGATCGGCCTGGCAACCTCGGCCGTGAAGGTCGCTGTGGTCATCAATCCTTCCAAGTCAGGAACCACCGAAGCGATCGCCGCAGTTGAGCACGTGTGTGCCGAGGCGGGGCTCGAAGCACCGCTGATCTACGAAAGCGAAGTCGAGGACCCCGGACAGGGTGCCACCCGCCGGGCAATCGAGGCCGGATGCGATGTGGTGATTGCCGCCGGCGGTGACGGCACCGTACGCGCAGTGGCCGAGGTCCTCCGGGGCAGCGAATCCAGTCTTGGATTGATTCCCTTGGGCACCGGCAACCTGTTGGCGAGAAACCTGGACATTCCGCTCGATGACATTGCCACGGCAGCGTTTGGGGCCGTCCGGGCGCCGGTACGCACCATCGACACGGGAAGCATCACCCTTGATCACGTTGACGGTTCGGAAAGCGAACACGCTTTCCTGGTCATTGCCGGGGTCGGCACCGACGCGGACATCATGGACGACACGAATGCCGAGTTGAAGGCCAAGGTCGGTTGGCTCGCCTATTCCGAAGCAGGGTTCAGGCACCTGCCGGGCAAACGCAAGAAGGTTTCGATAGTCCTTGACGGCAGGCCGGAACAGACGCGAAGCGTGCGTTCGGTGCTCTTTGCCAATTGCGGAAAACTACAGGGCCTTGACCTGGTTCCGGATGCCAAGATCGACGACGGCGTATTGGACATGGTGGTACTCAGCCCACGCAGTGCCGCCGGCTGGGGCTGGATCTTCCTGAAGACCGCATTCCGGGCGCGCGGCGCCATCCCGGTGATGGGGTTCTACCCCTCGGCAACCTTGTCGCTGCGCTGCCACGAACCCATGAACACCCAGATCGACGGGGACGGGACCGGGCTGGTCAACGGGCTCCACGTCACGGTGAAGCCCGCTTCACTGAACATCCGTGTGGGCTAGACGAGCCTGCTGCGCAGTCCGCTGACCCAGCTTTGGGCCTTGGAGAATGCGTCGTCCGAGTTGTGCGCGTCAACCGCGGGGGACATTCCGGCGGCCGCCGGGTAGGAACCCAGGAACCGCAGGTCCGGGCAGACCCGGTGCAAGCCCGTGAGCGCGTCGGCGACGCGTTCCTGGGCCACGTGCCCATCGACATCCACCGAGAAGAAATAACGTCCCATGCCTTCGCCGGTGGGGCGGGATTCGATGCGGTTCAGGTTGACGCCGCGGACCACGAACTGTTCAAGGATTTCCATCAAGGCGCCGGGCCGGTCTTCGGCCAGCGGAAGGATGACAGTGCTCTTGTCGATGCCTGTCGGTGCGGGGATCGGGCCCGGACGGGTGACAAGGATGAAACGGGTGACGGCTCCCTGGTTGTCCTCGATTTCCTCGCGCAACACCTTGAGGCCGCGTTCCTGTGCCACCAGTGGCGAGCAAATCGCTGCATCGTGGCCCGGTTCCCCATCAAGCAGGGCCATGGCCCCGGCCGCGGTGGAGGACATCGGAACAAATTCCGCTTGTGGAATATTTGATTCCGCCCAGCCCCGGCACTGTGCCCAGGCATGCCCATGGGTTCCCACGGTGCGAATCTGGTCAAGCGAGTCGATGCCATCGCGCACCGCAAGCACGAACGTGATCGTGACCAGCGCTTCGCTGATGATCTGCAGTGCATCGCCCCGCGCAATGGCGTCGAGGGTCGTTGAGACACCGCCCTCCACCGAGTTCTCGATGGGAACCATGGCAGCATCGGCAGCGCCGGAGCGAACCATTTCAAGGGCCGCGTTGACGTTGGCGGCGGGAATGCGTTCGGAAGTGCGAGCCTCGGGGACCTGCAGCAGGGCCGCCTCGGTGAAGGTTCCGGCGGGGCCCAAATAGGTGTAGATCATCGAACGTTCGGCTCCTGACCGTTTTCGCTGCTCAGCGGCAAGCCCGCGTCAAGCCAGGCTCCCGAGCCACCTGCGATATTGAAGGCAGAGTAGCCCTGGGATACCAGCCAACCCGCGGCCTGCGCGGAACGGCCACCTGTGCGGCAAATGACGTACGCATCGATATCCGGATCAAGTTCCTCGAAGCGCACCGGCAATTCCGCCAAGGGAATATGCACCGCACCGGTCACGTGCCCTTCGATCCATTCGTAGTCCTCGCGAACGTCAAGGATGAGAGCGCCGGCAGGCACCTGGTCGACGGAAACCGTTTCAAAATCACTCATGCTGCTCCTCGCGCAAACCGTATTAATCTTCTGCAATCCAGAGTATCGCCCCGCGAGCCCCGTTTTCCTTTTGCGTCGAGCCGCCGTGACTGCCGGCCCCGGCCGGTCCACCCCGGATCGGCTCCACCGTCATGAGCAAGCCTCGACCCGGTGGGGCTAATGTCGATACAGGCAGGTTTACACCTGGCGGTAAATCAACAGATCCGATCCGCGCGGCCCACCATCCGCATGGTCCCACCGGAGGAAACCCCCCATGAATGAAATTTCTGGATTCACGGCACTTGAGCTGCGTGATGCCTTGGCCTCCGGCGGGCTCTCGGCACGCGAAGCCACGGCGCATTTCCTGCAGCGCATTGAGGAGCTTAACCCGGCCCTTGGTTCTTTCGTCACCGTCACCGCCGGGAGTGCAATGGCTGCCGCCAAGGCCGCCGACGATTCCTTTGCGCGCCGAAGCACCGCCCTGCCGCCCCTGCATGGAATGCCCCTGGCGTTCAAGGACCTGCTTGACGTTGCGGGGGTCCCGACAAGCTACGGGACGGCCGCGCTTCCGGCGATGGTTGCCGAAAAAGACAACCCGCTGGTTGTCACGCTCACCGGCGCCGGAGCAATTTCGCTGGGCAAGACCCAGGTCCCCGAGTTCGGCCTGAGCTGCCATTCGGAAAACGACATTGCCCCGCCGGCGCGCAACCCGCTGAATCCCGCGCTGTCGGCGGGTGGGTCCAGCGGCGGCGAGGCAGCCGCGATTGCGTCCGGCATGCTGCCGTTCGGGCCCGGCAACGACGGGGGAGGTTCGGTACGGATCCCTGCCTCCGCCTGCGGGCTGATAGGGCTCAAGCCCGGGCTGGGCACGGTTCCGAGTGATGTTTTGGATGGCACCGTTGATTCCTTCGGGGCACCCCGGCTGACGGTCTCAGGGCCATTGGCGCGAAACGCCTTGGATGCGGCACTGCTGATGGATGCCATGGTTGACCCGTCGCGCAGCACCTACCTGGACACGCTGCGCTCCGGCGGCATCGACTCGCTGCGCGGGCTGCGCATTGGCGTCAGCACCGCCAGCCCATTCGCACCCGTCTACCCAATTTCCCTGTCGCCCGAATCCCATGCCGCACTCAACACTGCCATCGGGATCCTGACAAGCCGAAACCACCACGTGGAAGAGGCCGAGTTGTACTACGACACCGCGTACCCGGAAACCTTCTCCACGGTGTGGACCTCGGGTTTGGCCTCGGCCCCGTTGCCGCCGGGCAGCGAAGAAAAGCTGGGGACGCTCGCGCGTTCATTCCGCGAGCGGGCCACCGCCCGAGAGGTCTCGCTCTCGCTTGCAGCTGCCGCAAAACTCACGGAAATTGCCGCGGATTTCCGTACCCAATGGGGCCGCTACGACGTGGTTCTCACCCCGGCCATGGCGCACACTCCCCCGGAAATCGGCTTCTACACCTCGCAGGATGCAGACACCGACTACATGCGCCAATGCCAGTACACGCCGTTCACCTCCATGGTGAATGTCTCTGGTTTGCCGGCCATCACGGTTCCCACGCTGGTGACCGCCGACGGGCTGTCCATGGGGGTGCAGATCATCGGCCGGAAGGGGTCTGAGATCCAGCTGCTGGCCCTCGCGGCACAGCTTTCCGAAATGTGAGATTGGTCAACAAAGTGGGCATGGCGCGCGTCACAGGTGAAAAATTGAACCATGTCTACAACCACCCTGTCTAAGGACCAGTCCTCGACTGGCTTCTTCGGCCACCCCCGCACGCTGTCGAACCTGTTCAGCATCGAGATGTGGGAACGCTTCTCCTTCTACGGCATGCAAGCGATCCTCGCGTACTACATGTACTTCTCAGTTGCAGAAGGCGGCCTTGGGATTCCCAAGGACCTGGCACTCTCGCTGGTTGGCGCCTACGGCGGCGCCGTCTACCTGAGCACCATCCTCGGCGCCTGGCTCGCCGACCGCGTCCTGGGATCCGAAAAGGTCCTGTTGTTCTCGGCATTCCTGATCATGGGCGGCCACGTTGGCCTGGCAGTGATCCCGGGCGCCATGGGCCTGGCCATCGGCCTGATCCTGGTTGCCGTCGGTTCCGGCGGCCTGAAGGCCAATGCCACCGCGCTTGTCGGTTCGCTGTACTCGAAGGAAGACACCCGCCGCGATGCAGGTTTCTCCATCTTCTACATGGGCGTGAACATCGGCGGTTTCCTCGGCCCCATCCTGACCGGATTCCTGCACAAGACCTGGGGCTTCCACGTCGGCTTTGCCGCCGCCGCGGTTGGCATGGCAGTAGGCGTGTGCATCTACATGATGGGCCGCAAAAACCTTCCGGCTTCGGTCCACCAGGTCATCAACCCGTTGCCCGCCAACCAGCGCTTGAAGTACGTCGGCTTCCTGGCCGCGTTCATTGCCGTCGTGGTTGCACTCTTCGCGTTGAAGATCGTCACCGTCAAAACCCTCGCGATGGCCATCGCCTACGCGGTCATCATCGCCTCAATCGTCTACTTCACGATCATGCTGCGCTCCAAGCGCATCACGAGCACCGAGCGCAAGCACGTGCTGGCCTTCATCCCGTTGTACATTGCCTCGGCCGCTTTCTGGGCGCTGTTCCAGCAGCAGTTCACGTTCATCGCCGTGTACTCGGAGGAACGCCTGGACCGCATGCTGTTCGGCTGGGAAGTCCCGGCCTCCTGGGTCCAGTCGATCAACCCGGTCTTCATCATCATCCTGGCCGCGGTCTTTGCGGCCATGTGGACCAAGATGGGCACCCGCCAGCCGGGCACCGTCATCAAGTTCTCACTCTCGCTGTTCATCGTGGGCCTGGCATTCCTGGCCTTCATCCCGCTTGAGTCATTCGAGAAGACCCCGCTGCTGGCCATGGTCGGCATCCTGTTCCTCTGCACCGTTGCCGAGCTGCTGCTCAGCCCGATCGGCCAGTCCGTGACCACCAAGTTGGCCCCCGCGGTCTTCGGCACGCAGATGATTGCCCTGTTCTTCCTCTCGATTTCCTTGGGCACCACGCTGGCCGGCATCCTGGCCGGTTTCTACACCGCGGGCAACGAGATCACCTACTTCCTGGCCTTGGGCGGCACCGCGATTGTCCTGGGCCTGGCCCTGGCCCTCGGCGTCAAGCCACTGAAGAAGCTGATGGGAGAGGTTCGCTAAGCAGCGTCCCAATCCTCAATCAAGAAATGGTGGCACCGCTTCGGCGGTGCCACCATTTCTCTGTTTAACGTCTTCTTCCGCTTCCGTCCCCGACGGCGCCCGAGGGGCCGTTCCCTGTGACATCGGCTGCATGCGCCTTGGCGCGGTGGCCAAGGTGGATTTCGGGCCCCGTGCGACGGATCCCCAGTGATCAATGTGGGGGTGCAGCAGGTCAGCTGAACGTACTTCCGCCGGCGGCAAGGGCAAACAGGCCCAGGAACATCAGCAGTCCGATACCCAGCGATAGGTAACCCATGATCAAACCAGCCAGGGCGAATCCACGGCGAGGCTTTTCGCGACGCAGGGAAACATGCCCGCAGATGATGGCCGCGATTTGCGGAAGCATCATCGCCCCGAAGGTTATCAACCCGATGATGCCCATCACCATCGAAATGATGCCAAAAACGTTTGACTGTTCCATGGCCGCCGGCTGATACACAGGCTGCGGATACTGCTGCTGCGGAAAAGGTTGCTGCGGATACTGTCCGGGGGTTCCGGCCCCCTGCCCCGGGTAGGGAGGTTGCTTCAGGTACGGGTTCTGCGGGGTTCCCGGCGGAGCGTACAGCGGCTGGTCGGCATACGGATGAGTGCCCTGGCCTGGCTGCTGGGCAGGCTGTTGGGTGGGCCGCTGGGCAGGTGTTGCATACGGGTTTTGCGACCAGCGCGGATCCGTAGGATCGCTAAAAGCCGGTTCGGGTTCGGTCTGGTTCTGCTCGTCTTTCGGGTCCTGCATGGTTTTCTCCCAACACCAACCGGGGGCGAGGATCGCCCACCAACTTGGCCTCCAGTTTATCCAATTACCACCCTCAGCCGGTTCACATCGCCTACTCAGGATTCGGTGCAAGAGTTGAAACCATGGGCAATGGAACAAATGGAAGAACCGCTAGCCAACACGGCCAGCACCGGGCGGTGCCACCGTATCTGCTGGCATCGATGGCAGCATGCGACGGAGCGTGGGAAGCCCCCGAAGCAATTCGTGATTTCATTGCCACCGCACCGGAAGAGCAGGATGCCGGCTCACCGGAGCATGCAAAACGGGTCAGGATCGCCACCCGGGCCAGACAAACCCTGCTCTTGGACCAGGCCCTGCTCCATGAACGCCGCCGCGGCGAACACCCGCCCCTGGGCACTTTCCTCGAACCCTCCGGACGGCTGCACCGGACCATCAGCGATGCCAACGGTGCCGAAACCACCCCGGGCCGGCTGGCCCGCACCGAAGGGCACACGCCGGTGCAGGACGTGGATGTCAACCGCGCCTACGACGGCCTGGGCACCGTCTACGAATTCCTCACCGACCAGTTCAAGCGTTCAAGCCTCGACGGGGCGGGGGTTGGTTTGCTCGGAACCGTCCACTACGGCCAGGAATACGACAACGCGTTTTGGGACGGCACCCAGATGATCATGGGCGACGGGGATGGAGAGGTTTTCAACTCCTTCACGTCTTCGTTGAGCGTGATAGCCCACGAACTTGGACACGGGCTGCTGCAGTACACGACGGACCTTCAATACCAAGGGCAATCAGGTGCCCTGAACGAATCAATCGCCGACGTGTTCGGTGCCCTCGTTGAACAGTTCGCCACCAAACAGGACGCAGCCAGTGCCAGTTGGCTCATCGGCGCGGGCCTGTTCACCCCCGAGGTCAAGGGCAAAGCACTGCGGTCAATGGCGGCGCCCGGGACCGCATACGACGACCCGATCCTGGGCCGCGACCCGCAACCGCACCATATGGACCACTATGTGAAGACGCGTGAGGATTCCGGTGGAGTCCACCTGAATTCAGGGATCCCCAACCATGCCTTCTACCTTTTCGCCACGGCACTGGGCGGAAATGCGTGGGAACGTGCGGGTTCGGTCTGGTTCAACGTCATTGCCACCAGGTCAATCCCCGTGGATGCAACCTTTGCGCTCTTCGCCGAGCAAACGCTCCTGCAGGCACGCCGTGATTTCGGGGAAGGGTCCGCGGAAGACACCGCCTTGGCCGCTGCGTGGGCAGCCGTTGGTGTCACCCCGCAACTGATCGACGATTAACCACGCACGGGAAGGCAGTGGATGGAGAAGCTCTTGGTGGTGCAGGTGCGCCGCAGCGGTGGCGTCGCAGGGATTCCCCGCACCGGACACCGTGAATTCAATACCCAGGTTCCGCCCATTGACGACGGACCTTGGCTGCGCGTGGCCTTCGGCGCGCTCGAACAACTGCGCGGATTACAGGAAGCACCCGGGAATTCGTTGGTCCGGGATACCTTCACCTGGTTCTTCTCCTTCAACGGGGAAGAACACCTGGTTCCAGACGCCCAACTGACGGGCCCAGCCAGGGAATTGGCCGAACACCTGATTGGTCCGCCCCGCCGCCGGGGCAGCGAAAGGGCGGACCTTGGCGATAAATGAGAATATTGGATCATGTCTCACCCTCGAGCCGGCACCCCGGCAACACCAGATGACCTGATTGACCTCTCGGCGGTTCGCGACGCCTACTTCTCCATCCACCCTGATGTGGAGAACCCCGCCCAGAAGGTTGCCTTCGGCACTTCCGGGCACCGCGGATCCTCACTGAACGGTTCCTTCAACGAGGACCACATTGCGGCTATCACCCAGGCCATCGTCGAGTACCGGGCCGGCCAGCAGATCACCGGGCCGATCTTTGTCGGGAAAGACACCCACGCCCTCTCGGACCCCGCCCAGGACACGGTGCTGGAGGTGTTGGCCGGAAACGGCGTGGCGATCCTTGCCGATGCGCGCAACGGTTGGACCCCCACCCCGGCACTCAGCCACGCAATCCTCACGCACAACGCAAACCCGGCGGCTGCACGCGCTGACGGCATCATCATCACCCCGTCACACAACCCGCCAGCCGACGGCGGCCTGAAGTACAACCCTCCGCACGGCGGCCCGGCAGACACCGACGCGACCTCGTGGATCGCCGGACGTGCCAATGAGCTGCTGGCCAACGGACTGCGCGGGGTCAAGCGCACCTCGCTGGGTACCGCCCGGCTGACCGGCAAGATCGGTGCCTTCGACTTCATGGCCTCCTACGTCAACGATTTGGGCTCGGTGCTGGATCTGGACGCGATCCGGAACGCCGGCGTGCGTATCGGCGCGGATCCCATGGGCGGCGCCTCCGTGGATTACTGGGCAGCCATCGCCGAAACCCACAAGCTGGACCTGACAGTGGTGAACCCACACGTCGACCCACGTTTCGCCTTCATGGCCCTGGACACCGACGGCAAGATCCGCATGGACTGTTCCTCGGCCTCGGCCATGGCTTCACTGATTGCCCAACGCAATTCCTTCGACATCGCCACCGGCAACGACGCCGATGCTGACCGCCACGGCATTGTCACCCCGGATGCCGGGCTGATGAACCCCAACCATTTCCTGGCAGTGGCCATCGACTACCTGTACTCCAACCGGACCGGTTGGTCGGCGGACGCCGCGATCGGCAAGACCCTGGTGTCTTCCTCGATGATCGACCGCGTTGCCGCGCAGCTCGGCCGCACCCTGATTGAGGTTCCCGTCGGATTCAAGTGGTTCGTTCCCGGCCTGCTTGACGGTTCCGGTGCCTTCGGCGGCGAGGAATCAGCCGGCGCGTCATTCCTGCGCAAGGACGGCGGCGTATGGACCACCGACAAGGACGGCATCATCATGTCCCTGTTGGCCAGCGAAATCATCGCCACCACGGGCTCCACCCCGTCGCAGCACTACTCGCGGTTGGTCGAAACCCACGGCTCCCCGAGCTATGCGCGCATCGATGCCCCGGCAACCCGTGAACAGAAGGCCAAGCTCGGCAACCTTTCGGCGGGCGACGTTTCGGCAAACGAACTTGCCGGCGAGAAGATCACCGCGCGACTGACCGAGGCCCCCGGCAACGGGGCAAAAATCGGTGGATTGAAGGTCACCACCGAGAACGCGTGGTTCGCGGCTCGCCCATCAGGCACCGAAGACGTCTACAAGATCTACGCGGAATCTTTCAAGGGCGACGGGCATTTGGCCCTGGTGCAGCAAGAAGCCAAGAAAATCGTTGATTCCGTGCTCGGATAGCACTCAATGAGCCAAAGGCGGCCGGCAGGAAACCGAGAACACCGGTATCCCGCCGGCCGCCTTCGTTTGAACGCCAGGCATCCAAAAAATCTATAGCAGCCTGTCGATAATCTTGGATTTCGCCCAGGTATAAGGCGGGTAAATTGCCTTGAGCGTATCCACCACGGCGGTCTTGACCATGACCGCACGCATTTGCGAGAGCCGCTCAAACCCGTGCCGTCCATGATAAGAACCCATGCCGGAGGCGCCAACACCGCCAAAGGGCAGCGCAGGCACGGCAAGATGCAGGTTCGGGGCGTTGTGCACGATCGCACCCGCACGCACCTGGTCCCCGAAGGAGGATTGCAGCCGCGGGTTTTCACTGAACAGGTAGGCCGCCAACGGGCTGGGGCGCGCGTTGATGAAGCGAACCGCCGCATCGAAACTATCGACCTTGATGATCGGCAGAATTGGCCCGAAAATCTCTTCCTGCATCAGCGGGGAATCCGGGTCGACGTTGATCATCACGGTTGGTTCGATTTTCAGGGTTGCCTCGTCGTAGCCGCCACCGATCACTATCTCACCATGTTCAAGGTAGGAGATGAGCCGGTTGAAGTGTGCCCGGTTGACGATGCGCCCGTAGTCACGGCTCTGCAACGGATTTTTACCGTAGAACCCGGTAATCGCCTTGGCCAGGTGCTTTTCAAGGGTTTCCGCGGCATTTCCAACGGCCAGCACATAGTCGGGTGCAACACAGGTTTGACCCGCATTCATGAACTTCCCGTAGGCCAGGCGCCGTGCCACGGCAACGTGCGACCCGTCCATCACCACTGCCGGTGACTTGCCACCCAGCTCCAGGGTGGTGGGGGTGAGGTGTTCGGCGGCGGCCCGGGCGACAATTTTGCCGACCTTTTCCCCGCCCGTGTAGAAGATGTGGTCAAACTGTTGTTCCAAGAGGATCTTGCTGGTGTTCGCCCCGCCTTGGATGACAGCATAGGCACGTCGGTCCAGGAATTGCGGGATCAATTTACCCAACGCCATCGAGGTGGCGGGAGCCAGTTCGGACGGCTTGAGAACCGCCACGTTTCCGGCAGCGATCGCTGCGACAAGCGGCGCCAGCATCAGCTGCAGTGGGTAGTTCCACGGGCCAATGATCAGCACCACGCCCAAGGGCTGGGGCTCAACCTTGGCCGAGGCAGGCTGCAAGGCCAGCGGGATCTTGACGGGCTTGGATTCCATCCACTCCGAAAGATGCAACTGCGCGTGATCAATTTCAGCGCGAACCATGTCGATTTCGGTCAGTTTCGCTTCAACAGCGCTCTTTCCCAAGTCGTCAGCCAGCGCATCGATAAAGTCCTGCTGATGCGCTTCAAGCATGCGTTCGAGGGCCTTGAGCTGAGAAGCCCTGAAGCGTCGAGGGTGCGCCAGTCGTGTTGCCACGACATCATGCATCCCGGCGACGGTGTCAACGATCTCAGCCGGGCTCGCGGCTACCACCCGGGGCAGCTCGAGTTCGTTTAACGCAGTGCTCTCGGAGGGCGCAACCATTTCGGCGTCCGAAGTAAAAATACCCATGTTCCGAGCCTACGGCGCAGTGCCCCGCTACCCAAGGATGCCGCGCCATGGGTTCGTTGGATGATGACACGCTTCAAGGAAAACCTGTTGCCGGACTGGCAGGGGCAAAGGGTAGGCTCGCATATAGCGGCACGGGGTGTTGGCATGTTGAAGCCAACTGAGATTAGACCCGTTGCACCTGATCTAGTTCGTACTAGCGGAGGGATGTTGCTAATGGATTCCATTGCACCTTCATTTGTTGTCAACCCCAGCGAGTTGGCCGACTGTTTGTCGGCCCTGCGCGCTTCCACTCCCCTGATCCAGTGCATCACAAACACTGTGGTCACCAACTTCACGGCCAATGTGTTGCTGGCGGCAGGTGCTTCGCCCGCCATGGCTGACCTGCCGGGAGAGGCCGGTGATTTTGCTGCGATTGCTTCGGCAACACTGGTCAACCTGGGCACCCCCTATGCGGAACAGCGCACCGGTGCGTTTGAGGCGGTTTCCGCTGCCAATCGGGCCGGCACCCCATGGGTGTTGGACCCGGTGGCCATCGGGGCACTGAAACTACGCACCGAAATGGCCTTCAAGCTACGCGACCTGACGCCCACGGTCATTCGCGGGAACGCCTCGGAAATCTTGGTCCTTGCGGATTCGGGCACCGGCGGGCGTGGAGTGGACGCGACCGATTCCGTGGGCACCGCGGCCTCCCACGCCAGGAACCTGGCCTTGAAAAGCGGTGCCGTCATTGCGGTTTCCGGTCCGCAGGATCTTGTCACCGACGGAACCCGCAGTGTGTTGGTACACGGAGGCAGTGAGCTCCTGACTCAAGTCACGGGCGGCGGGTGCGCGCTCGGCGCCATCTGCGCTGCGTTCATTGCGGTTCACGACGACGCGTTTATCGCGACAGTTGCCGCCCACGCCTTCTATTCGGCTGCCGCCGAACGGGCCGCCGGCATCAGCAACGGTCCGGGTTCCTTTGCCGTGAATTTCATTGATGCGCTTCACCAGATCGATGCCCAAGAACTTAAAAACAAGGCTGTGCTTTCCTCATGAGAGACCTGAGTATCTATCTGGTTGCCGACTCATCTTCCACCGCGGGGCAACCCCTGGACGAGGTTGTCGGTGCCGCCGTGGCCGGCGGAGTCACGATGATCCAGCTGCGCTGCAAAGACATGCCCGCAAGGGAATTTGTTGAAATAGTCCTAAAATCCGCTGTTCACACGGCTGGATATGCAGATTTGCTGATCAACGACCGCGTCGATGTCTTCCTGGCGGCCCGTGCCGCCGGGGCAAGCGTGCAGGGCGTCCACATCGGTCAATCCGACATTCCCGCCAATCTGGTGCGGACCATCATCGGGCCGGACGCGGTGCTCGGACTCAGCGCCGCATCCGATGCGGAGATCGAGGCGGCAAACATGCTCAATGCTGCATACCCCGGGACCATCGACTACCTGGGGGTCGGCGCCGTACACGCAACCCCCACCAAGAAAGACCATCCCACACCGCTGGGGTACGCGGGGCTGGCCAGGGCCGTCGCGCAGAGTTCGATGCCCTGCGTTGCCATCGGCGGCATCGGCCTGGATGACGTTCCGGGAGTCGCGGCAAGCGGTGCGGCAGGCATGGCTGTGGTCCGCGCCATCTGCGCGGACCAAGACCCCAGGTCGGCAAGCATTCGGCTGCGCGCGGCCTGGGAAGGGGAAACCCGATGAGCAAGAACATCAAGAACATCCTGTCCATCGCAGGATCCGATCCCTCCGGTGGCGCCGGCATCCAAGCCGACCTGAAATCGATTTCCGCCTGTGGCGGCTACGGCATGGCGGCCATCAGCGCATTGACCGCCCAAAACACCCACGGGGTCACGGCGGTTCATGTACCGCCGCCGGCATTCCTCGTTGAACAATTGGTTGCCATTTCCGAAGATATCGACATCGATGCCATCAAGATCGGCATGCTGGCCAATGCCGAGACCATCGACGCTCTGGGCGGTTGGCTGGCCAAGATCCGCCGCTCCGCGACGGTGCCCGTGGTGCTGGATCCGGTCATGGTCGCCACCAGCGGTGACCGTTTGCTAGATACGGCTGCGGAAGATGCCCTGCACCGGCTCATGGAACACACCGATGTGTTGACCCCGAACATTCACGAACTCGCGGTACTCGCCCGTACGGAGGTGGCAACCAGCTGGGATCAGGTCATTGAACAGGCACGCAGTGTTGCCCTCACCCATTCGGTGTTGGTGCTGGCCAAGGGCGGCCATCTTGACGGACCGCATTGCCCGGACGCACTCATCGATGCCACCGGGGTGCTGCACGAAATCTCTTCCCCCCGACTGCACACCAAAAACACCCACGGGACCGGTTGTTCCCTCTCGTCGGCGCTGGCCACGTTTTATGCGCGGACCGGCGACTGGGTCCAATCGCTCACCGCCGCCAAAGGTTGGTTGACCACGGCGATCGCCGGGGCCGACGAACTGCGGGTAGGTACCGGGCATGGACCCATCAACCACTTTGGCGCCCTGTGGACCGGGAACCCGGCACCGGCCGGGGACTCCATGGCCCGGTGGTGGGACGCCATCGAATCAATACGGGAATCCATCGACGGCCTCGGCTTCATCCGCGGACTCAAGGACGGGTCACTGGCACGCGGGGACTTCGAGGACTACCTGGGACAGGACGCCCTGTACCTGCGCACCTACGCGCAGGTCATGTCCCGTGCCTCCGCCTTGGCTCCGTCCGCCGAGGGGCAACGCTTCTGGGCGGCAAGCGCCAGCGGATGCCTCGAGGGCGAGCTCGAATTGCACCGCGGGCGCCTGGATGACTGGGTGCCAGAGCCCAGCAACACCACCACCGCCTACTTGAACCACCTGGTGGCCTGTTCAAACAACTACCCGGTGCTGGTTGCCGCATTGCTCCCGTGTTTCTGGATCTACCAGGACGTCGGATCCAGGCTTGCCGCTGCCAACCACGACGCCCATCCGTACACCGACTGGCTGGCCACCTATTCCTCCCCCGAGTTCGACCAGTCGACCGCGCAGGCCATCGACATGGCCCGGGCGCTTTTCGACGCGGCCGACGGGCACACGCGGGCCAACATGTGGAGGGCATTCGAGGCATCGAGCCTTCATGAGTTGTATTTCTTTGCGCAGACATCCGCAGAGCGGCAAAGTGTTGTTCCGGCCGGCTCGTGAGTAAAATGCCAAACGGGTTTCCATGTGTTTCGTTCCACATGAGACCCGTTTGGCACCACTCATCTTGAACTCTCGCGCCCGGAAGGCACCCATGAGCAACCGATTCGGCATTGGCTGGAAATTGCACGGCAACGGCAAGACCATTTCCCCCGGGACGGTAGTGGCGCCCGATGAGCGCTTGCACTGGCCGCAGACCATCTCCATCGGTGTCCAGCACGTCATGGCAATGTTCGGCTCCACGGTCCTGGTTCCGGCCATTACGGGCTTCCCGGCAACCACCACCCTGTTCTTCTCGGGTGTCGGCACCATCTTGTTCCTCATCGTCACCGCAGGCCGGGTGCCGAGCTACCTTGGATCCTCGTTTGCCTTCATTGCCCCGGTCATGGCGGCCATGAACTCCGAACACGGGATGGCCGGCGCACTGGGTGGCATCATCGTTTCCGGTGCGGCGCTCTTTGTTGTCGGTTTGATCGTGCAGAAGTCCGGCACCAGTTGGATCCACGCACTCATGCCTCCGGTGGTCATGGGCACCATCGTTGCGCTGATCGGCTTGAACCTAGCCTCGGCGACCTTGGAGCCCATGAAGGAATTCCCGCTGACCACCTTCGCCACGGTGATCGCCATCGCCGTCTCCGCGGTGTTGTTCAAGGGCCTGCTGGGCCGCCTGTCCATCCTGGTTGGCCTGGTCATCGGCTACCTGGTCGCTCTGGCGCAGGACCAAGTCAATTTCCAGCCGGTTCAGGATGCCTCCTGGTTGGGGCTACCTGCTTTCAGCACGCCGACCTTCCATGCAAGTACGTTGCTGGTCTTCCTGCCCGTCGTTTTCGTGTTGATCGCCGAGAACATCGGACACGTGAAGACCGTGGCCCTGATGACCGGCAAGGATCTCGACGACGTGAACGGCCGTGCCCTGATGGCCGATGGCGCCGCGACCATGCTCGCCGGCTTCGGCGGCGGCTCGGGCACCACCACCTATGCCGAGAACATCGGCGTCATGGCGTCGTCCCGTGTGTACTCAACGGCTGCTTACTGGGTTGCCGGTTTCGTGGCCATCGCACTGGCGTTCTTCCCCAAGTTCGGCGCAGTCATCAACACCATTCCCGCTGGTGTTTCCGGCGGTGCCGGCATCGTCCTGTACGGCATGATCGGCGTCATTGGTGCACGTCTTTGGGTGCAGAACAAGGTTGATTTCTCCAATCCCATCAACCTGATGACCGCCGGCACCGGCCTGATCATTGCCATTGCCATCACCGAAAACCTGACCTTTGGCACGCTGCAGCTCGGTGGCATCGCCATGGGCACCATTGCCACCCTGGTGATCTTCCACCTGATGCGCGCCATCGCCCAGGCCCGCGGCACCGTACCAACAGACGTAGAGGAAATCGGCGGGGCCACCCACTCCAAGATCGGCTAATCCCTTCCAGCCCCGACACTCACTGCGAAGCCCGTGCACAGGTCCCAGGGACCACTGCACGGGCTTCACTTTTGGGCCGGACCCAGCCGGGTTCAGGTGATCGTGATCGGTGGCTCGGCCTCAAGTTCTTCTTGTCGGGTGAGCTTCTTGATGCTTGAGGTCTGGGGTGACCCGTCCTCCCGCTGAGCGGCAAACACTGCTTCGATGCCCGGGGCACCCTCCAACCGGGGGCCCTGCCCCTCCAAGGGAATTTCAACACGCCGGGATTCGGCATCCAATGTGTACATGGTGCCACGCACGTAAAACGTCAGGGGAAGCTCGCCATCCACGGCGCCATCGGTGAGTTCGGCCGTGAAAAGCTCCTGTTGCACCCGGAAACGGATTTGGTTGTCACGCCAACGCAGGGAGAATTCCAGGCCCGTCCAGCTCTCCGGAAGCCGCGGGTCGAAGCATAGTTCCCCGGTGTCGTCGCGCAACCCGGCGAACCCGTAGACCAGTGCAGCCCACACCCCGCCGGTTGACGCGACATGGATCCCGTCGCCGGTGTTGCCATGCAGGTTGTCCAAATCGACGTTCAGGGCATGTTCGAAGTAGCCGTAGGCGAGGTCGCGGTAGCCAACCTCGGCGGCCAGGATCGCCTGGACGGTTGCCGAGAGCGTTGAATCCCCGGTAGTTAATGGATCGTAGTAGTCGAAGTCGGCCCGTTTTTGTTCCTGGGTGAAATCGGAGGCGCGCAGCCACAGCGCCAGCACCGTATCCGCCTGTTTCAGCACCTGGAACCTGTAGATCACCAGCGGATGGAAGTGCAGCAGCAGCGGCCGGTGGTGTGCCGGTGTTCCCGGCACATCCCAGACTTCCCGGTTCAGGAAACCTGCATCCTGCGGGTGGATTCCCACGGATTCCGAGAACGGAATATGCATGGCCTGCGCCGCGCGGGCCCACTTGTCCACCTCATCCCGGCTCACCGCCAGTTCGCCGCAGATGCGCTGGTAGTCCTCGGGGAACGACTCTTGAAGGTATCCCATGAGCTGGACCGCATAGTTGAGGTTGAAGCGGGCCATCACGTTGGTAAAGGTGTTGTCGTTGACCACTGCCGTGTACTCATCGGGACCGGTCACCCCGTGGATGTGGAATTCGGGGCCGGAGGAACTGTCCCGCCAGAACCCCAACGACTCCCAGAGCCGGGCCGTCTCCACCGCAATTTCGGCGCCACCGTTGAGTATCAGCCCCGAGTCGCCGCTGGCCCGAACATATCTGGCGAGTGAATAGACCACGTCCGCATTGATGTGATACTGCGCGGTGCCCGCCGGATAGTAGGCGCTGGCCTCCTCGCCGTTGATGGTCCGCCAGGGGAAAAGGATGCCGTGTTCGTTGAGCGTCGCCGCCCGGCGGCGGGCCGCCGGGATCATGTTAACCCGCGCCCGCAAGGCGTTTCTGGCCCATTGCGGGTTGGTGTACGTCAGGAACGGGAGCACATAGATCTCGGTGTCCCAGAAGTAGTGGCCACTGTATCCGTCACCTGAAACACCCTTCGCGGAGATCCCCAACCCATCGGCACGGGCCGAGGCCTGGGCCAGCTGGAAAAGGTTCCACCTGATCGAACGCTGCAGCAGCGGGTTCCCATCTACCAGCACATCGGCACGGGACCAAAAATCACCAAGGAATTCGCGTTGTTTCCAGAACAGGTCATCGGCTCCACGCGGCACCAGGTGCTTGAGCGCCCGCACACCCCGGACAACCATTTCATCCGTGGTGTGGCGGCGTGAGCAGTGGTAGGAGGCAAATTTGTCGATGTGCAGGGCTTGGTCCTTGTCCAGGTAAACCGAAACGTTGAAGTCGGCCCGCGCATCGGTGATCTGGTGGCTCGTGGAGACTTCCGGGTCGCCACCGGCGACCCGGATCGCATGCTCGATGGTGGTGGCCACGGACATGTTCGAGCCCTTGACGTAGTAGCTCAGGGCTGCAAGGTCCCCCTCAAGGTAGGTGCCGCCGGGCTGCAAGCTTTCCTCGCCGCTTTCCTCCTTCTTGCGGGGATCGAAGGCTTGTTCGCCGGAGTCGGCCTCGGCCGGGGTAATCACCGGGGTCTCGGTGACCTGGCCGATGAGCGAGGATTGCACATAGACATGCGCCGGGGCATCAAGCAACCTGACGCTGGTGCGGAAGACAGCAAGGTGCCGCTCGGTGAAGGAGATCATCGAACGGGTGCGCACCGAAACCCGATGTCCTTCGGCGGTGCGCCACAACGTGTCGGAAATCAGCGTTCCGTCCTTGAAATCCAACCTCAATTCGTCTTTCAAGATCTCGGTGCGCCCGATCTCGAGGGCCTCGTCGTTGATGTAGACGCGTACCGTGCGGGCATCCGGTGCCGCAACCATCGTCTGGCCGGTTTCGGCCAGCCCGAACGCGGATTCTGCATGGCGGATCTGCCAGGTCTCGTGAAGCCCGTTGATGAACATGCCCTTGACGCAGTCCCCGATGCCGAGGGAATCCCCGCGCAGGCCCAAGTAGCCGTTTCCCAAGGAAAATACTGTCTGTTCAAAGGAGTAATCCGTGGGGCGCGGGTGCTCGCGCACATTGCACCACGGGTCCAGCCGCCATGCATCCCGGGCCCGGCTTCCGACAAGCTCCGCCAGATCCGCCACGACCACGGTGGCTCCTGCCTCACGCAGGGCCTGCGCCGGTTGGTCGCGGGCAACGCCGACGACCAGCCCGAAGCCTCCGGAAACACCTGCCTGGATGCCTGAGATTGCGTCCTCGATGACCACGCATTCGTTCACCGACCAACCCAGGTCGCGGGCGGCGGCCACAAATGTGTCAGGTGCAGGTTTCCCTGGCAGGCCGCGTTCGACTGCTTGGAGTCCACCGACAATGACACTGAACTCGTTGCGTAGCCCCGCTGCTTCAAGAACATCTTCTGCGTTGCGTGAGGATGAAACCACTGCGACGTCGAGGCCTGCTTCCTGGATTTGCCTCAGGTATTCCAGTGAACCCGGGTAGACCTCGATTCCCTCTTCATGCAGGATCTTGCGGAATACCTCGTTCTTGCGGTTGCCAAGCGCGCATACGCTGCCGTGCCCCGGGGCTTCGGTGTCGTTGCCCCAGGGCAACTCGATGCCCCGGTCCGAGAGCACCGCGGCCACCCCCTCGTAGCGCGGCCGTCCGTCTACCAGTGCGAAGTAGTCGGCTTCGGTGTAGGGACGGGTTTCGC
The DNA here is from genome assembly GCF_900010755.1 of Paeniglutamicibacter antarcticus. Taxonomy (GTDB): domain Bacteria; phylum Actinomycetota; class Actinomycetes; order Actinomycetales; family Micrococcaceae; genus Paeniglutamicibacter; species Paeniglutamicibacter antarcticus_B. Next base: position 40,778 of record NZ_CZJT01000097.1, read on the forward strand.
CGCGGGACGCGAAGAAGTCATCGAATAGTTGTTGCCAAGCTTCCCGGTGGACCTCAGCGGTGGGTGTCAGCACCCCGTCTAGATCAAAGAGGACTGCCTTGAAGTCCCTGTGCCTGTAGTGAACTGCGGAATTTGTCGGATGGTTCATGGCTGGGTCTTCCCTTCCGTGCCGCCCCCGAAATGCTGTGGGGTCTTCGATTGGGGCTCAGCCCCAGCCTAACCATGCTGGCTGAACTCACGACATAGGGTTGCCGGATAAGTCCTGAAATTAAGGCAAATAGTTCGACTCATGTCGGCAAAGCCAATACGTAACGTTGCAAGGGTTTTCCGCTCGTGACCATGCCAGCCCTTGTGTTGCCGTCCTCCTATCTGCATTATTGGCACAAGGAGCACATCGGTCTTCACAGGTCAGGTGCTTTTATTCATGGGGGTTCGGAGCAAGGCCCGGTAGAGTCGACTGCCCGTAGGAACGCTGCACACCAGTGAGCCGGAAGCAGAAACGACCGCGTATCGCCGGAAAATTGTTCCTTTCTTACGCACATGGCTGGAGGATTCCTCCACCCAACACAATGGAGGATTCATGAGTAAGTCACGATACGGGCGGTTTATTTCTTCAATGGCGGCACTCGGGGCCACTGCGCTGGTCCTGACAGGTTGCGGCGGCGGACCAGGCGTCACGGAGACAAGCCCGGCCACCAGTGAACCATCCAGCGGAGCACCCACGGAAAAAGCAGAGGTGACGGTCTATGGCACCATCGCCGATGCCGAAGCCAAACTATTGGAGGAGTCGTGGGCCGGCTGGTCCAAGGAAAACAACATCGACATCAAGTACGAATCATCCAAGGAATTCGAAACCCAGATAGCAGTTCGCGCCCAGGGCGGAAACGCCCCGGACCTTGCCATATTCCCCCAACCTGGCCTGCTCGGAGACCTGGCAACTCGTGGCTTCCTCAAACCTGCACCCGAGGGTGTCAAGGCCAATGTAGCCTCCGGATGGTCCGAGGACTGGGCAAAATACGGCACCGTGGACGGAACCCTGTACGGGGCGCCTCTGATGGCCAGCGTCAAGGGCTGGATTTGGTACTCCCCCAAGGAATTCAAGGAGAACAACTACGAAATTCCAACCACCTGGCAGGGTGTGCTGGATCTGACCGAGAAAATCCAGGCGGACAAGGGCTCGGCACCTTGGTGTGCAGGCTTCGGTTCGGGTGACGCCACGGGTTGGCCGGGCACCGACTGGGTCGAGGACCTGGTCTTGCGCCAGGCCGGCAAGGACGTTTACGACAAGTGGGTCGCCAACGAAGTGAAATTCACGGATCCCCAGATCAAATCGGCAGTTGACGAAGTCGGAAAGATCCTTCAGAACCCGAAGTACGTCAATGCCGGTTACGGAGACGTTTCCAGCATCAACGCCACGGCATTCGGCGACGTTGCCGACGTCCTGGTCAACGGCAAGTGCAGCCTGCACCACCAGGCCTCGTTCTTCAGTGGGTTCATCACCGAAGCCGGCGGCACCGTTGGACCGGACGGCGATGTTTGGGCCTTCATCATGCCCTCCATTGACGGCAAGGGCGACGCGGTGACCGGCGGCGGCGAAATCGTCGGTGCCTTCAGCGACGACCCGGCTGTGGTCAAGGTGCAGGAATACCTCGCCAGCGCCGACTGGGCAAACTCGCGAGTCAAGCTCGGCGGCGTACTCAGCGCCAACAAGGGCCTGGATCCGGCAAATGCCTCCGACCCGCTGTTGAAGGAAGCCGTGGCGGTCCTGCAGAACCCGGAAACCACGTTCCGCTTTGATGCATCGGACCTGATGCCGGGCAGCGTCGGCGCGGGTTCGTTCTGGAAGGGCATGGTCGATTGGATCAACGGATCCGACACCGACACGGTGCTCAAGCAGATTGAAAGCGGCTGGCCCTCGAAGTAGCCACGTAACACGGTAGTGGGTCCGGGATTCCTGGCGGTCTCCCGGACCCACTAGAACAATTCTCGTCCTCCGGCATCCTGGAACACCGCGCACCACGCGCCGTGGAAACCTGCGAAAGGCAGCGCATGTCCGCATTCCTCCAATGGCTCAGCACGTTGCACCCACTCATGCAGATCCCCGTGATCATCGGGGTGTTCCTGGCCGTTGTTGCACTGCTGCTCTTCTTCATCGAGCTGGCACCCCGCAAGGGACGGAAGTACACCATCATCCGGATGGTTGCCTGCGTCCTTTTCCCCCTCGGCATGATGGCGATCCTCGACTCATATACCTGGGCCATCATCGGCGCAGGGTTCTTTGGCCTGCTGCTGTTCTGGTTCGACTATCGGTCGCGCCACGGCGCCGGATACATTTTCCAGTTGCTAGGTTTCCTCTCCCCGGCGATCCTGCTGCTGGTGGTCGGATTGATTGTGCCGACCATCCAGACCACGATTGCTTCCTTCATGAATTCGCGAGGCACCGAATTTGTGGGGCTGGAGAATTTCATTTGGATCTTTACCCAACCACAGGGTGTACGCACCGTACTGAATACAGTGGTCTGGGTCCTTGTCGCCCCGGCTGTTTCAACGATTGCCGGGCTCGCCTACGCGGTCTTCATTGACAAATCGCGCGGGGAAAAATTCTTAAAAATCCTGGTCTTCATGCCCATGGCCATTTCCTTTGTGGGCGCCTCAATCATTTGGCGCTTCATCTACACGGCACGCCCCGCGGACCAGGAACAGATCGGGTTGCTGAACCAGATCATCGTGTGGCTGGGCGGCGAACCCGTCCAGTTCCTGCAGGTGGAACCGTGGAACACCCTTGCCTTGATCATGGTGCTCATTTGGGTTCAGACAGGTTTCGCCATGGTGATTCTGTCCGCGGCAATCAAGGCCGTGCCCATTGAACAGCTCGAAGCCGCCGAGCTTGACGGAACCAACGGCTGGCAACGCTTCTCCAACGTGACGCTACCAAGCATCCGATCCTCGCTGGTGGTCGTCCTGACAACCATTTCCATCGCTTCGTTGAAGGTATTCGACATCGTCCGCACCATGACCGCCGGCGCCAACAACACCTCGGTCATTGCCAACGAGATGTATACGCAATTCCGCAACTTCGAGGCGGGCCGTTCGGCTGCCTTCGCGGTTGTCCTCTTCCTGATGGTGATGCCCATCGTCATTTACAACGCCCGGCAAATCAAGAAGCAAAGGGAGCTGCGCTAATGTCGACCTCCACCGATATCGCCTTGGACCAGGAAAGCACCGACCCGAGAACCAAACCCCGGGCCGCGGGTTCATTGGCCAAGAAACGGCTCACGAATCGCTGGGCAACGCTTGCTGCACTTTTAATTGCCGCAATGTGGACGATCCCGACGTTTGGGCTTTTGGTTTCGTCTATTCGCCCGGCACAGCAGGTACGCACCACAGGTTGGTGGACGATCTTCCAGAACTGGGGATTCACCACCGAAAACTATTCCGCCGTGTTGCAGGCAGGCAACAGCCAGCTGACCATGGCTGGCTCCTTTATCAACTCAATAGCCATCACGCTTCCGGCAACCATCATTCCGCTGGTGATCGCCACCATGGCCGCCTACGCTTTTGCCTGGATGAAATTCCCCGGCAAAAATATGCTTTTCATCTTGGTCTTTGCCCTGCAAATCGTCCCGATACAAATGGCATTGGTTCCGTTGTTGCGGCTGTTCGCCCGGGGTGAGCTTTTCGGGTTCCCCGTGATCGGGGCCTTTGGTTCGGCCGGGTACGCGCAGGTCTGGATAGCCCACACGATCTTTGCGCTGCCGCTGGCGATCTTCCTGCTGCACAACTTCATTGCCGAAATCCCCAACGAGATCATCGAGGCCGCCCGCGTCGACGGGGCAAGCCACGGGCAAATTTTCTTCAGGATCGCGCTGCCCCTGACTGCCCCGGCAATTGCAGCATTCTCAATTTTCCAGTTCCTGTGGGTGTGGAACGACCTGTTGGTGGCCTTGATCTTTGCCGACGGCGCAGTTGCCCCGATCACCAAACTTTTGGCTGAGATCACCGGCAGCCGTGGTCAAGATTGGCACCTGCTGACGGCAGGTGCGTTCGTGGCAATGATCATCCCGCTGGCTGTGTTCTTCGCGCTTCAGCGCTACTTCGTCCGTGGCCTCATGGCCGGATCGGCGAAAGGCTGAGCCGGCTCCAAGCGACCCTCCGCAAGCCATTCAGTGCGCTCACAGGAAAGCCGACGGTTCTCTCGCTAGGATGGACGGGTGGCTGAGTGGATAAAGAAGTGGGCGGAAGAAGAATGGTGTTCCGACGTTGAAACATGGATTGACATGGCATGCGAAACATATGCCTTGAACCGTATGTCAAAAATTCAGCCGGGTCGCGCATCAATTCGATCCATACATATCCGGGTGCAGACCGATGCCGGGCAACTGTTTTTCAAGGCGCTCTCCCCCGGGCAGCTCTTTGAAGCCCGCATGACGTCCTCAGCTGCCAGCCTGGCACCGGACCAGCTGGTCATGCCCCTGGCCATCGACCCGGTACGTGGTTGGATGCTCAGCCCCGACTATGGTGCAACGGTCGACGCGTTGACACCAACCCCGGAGCTCTGGGCCCGCTCCCTCGCTTCGTTGGGAAGGTTGCAAAGTGACCTGGTGCCGTATGAACAGACACTTTTCGACTCCGGCTTGCAGGTCATGGACCCCCAATGGCTGCCCGATGAATTCAACAACGCGCTGATGCTTCATGCTTCGCTGCCCGCTGACCACCCGCTGGGCATCCCCGCCCGCGACGCCGACCATGCGTTCAGTGCCTTCGGCGCGATTGAACAAGCGTGCCACCAACTTTCGGCCGGACCCGTTCCCTTGAGCCTTGAGCATGGCTCATTCGATCTGTCACGGGCGTTCGTACCCACCGACGAGACCTCCAGTGCGCGTTTGTTAAACCTCAGCGACGCACACTGGGCGCATCCCTTTGCCTCGCTTGCACGTCCCATTGAGCGGATGTGTATTGATTTCCGGGCGGAGGCCGATGACCCGCGCATCATGCAGGCCATTGGCGCGTACCTAGCCGAATTTTCCGACTATGGGTCCCCTGACGAGCTTTACGGTCTTGTTGCCCCGGCACTGCGCATTGCACCCCTGCACACCCACGAAACATGGCTGCGTTTGCTCGCTGACGCGGATCCGAAGGACATGCTGCGCTGGGCGCCGCAGGTCTTGGAGCCGTTGGCAATGCTGGCGGCATCGGCCAGCTAGCCGGATTGGACGGGACGCCCAATTCGGCTAGGCGGTGAACTGGTTTTGTGGCCAGTGCCCTCGCTGACGCATTACCGCGGCAAGGGTGTCTGCCCTGTCGCTCATGATTCCGTCGACACCAAGGTCCAACAGCCGGTGCATGTCCGGCGCTTCGTTCACAACCCAAACATGCACCTGGATTCCAGCCGCGTGCGCGCGGCGTATGAACCTCTGGGTGACAACGGGAAATTTCCCCTGCGACTCCGGCACCTGAAGGGCCGCGAAACCGCCCAGGCCGAGTTTGGGCAACCTCATGACCTTGCCCAGCAAGGTTGCTGCCGCGACCCCGACGAAGCCCGGGCTTGTGGCCACGGGTCGGCTGAGCATTTTTTGTGCGGCAGCCTGGTGGGCCCCGGAGAACGACGCCACCAACACCCGGTCGTGTGCCCGGTGCTTTTCCAGCAACGCAGCCAAATGCGCGGCGCTTTGCCCATCCTTTAGATCCACGTTGATGTGGGCTTGCGGGAATTCGACCAGAAGCTGTTCAAAGGTGGGAATTCCTTCCCCAGCAACCCGAAACGCCGCCAATTGTGCCGCCGTATAGTCGGATATTTTTCCAGAAACACCCGCAACCCTGAGCAGAGTTTCATCATGGAAAACCATCAACACACCATCGGCACTGGTGTGCACGTCGGTTTCCAGGTAGCGGAAACCCAACTCCCACGCCGCGCGGAAGGCCCTAAGTGTGTTCTCCTCGCCATGCGGGGAAAACCCGCGGTGGGAGAACGCTATCGGTTGTCCTTCAAGCTCCCCGCCATGTGTATTGAGCAGGTAGGGATCCGAACCAACGCGAGGTGGAGTCATGGACATGCCTTTGTTTAGCAGTTACAGGTTGGGGCCGGGGATTGACTTGGAAGCAAGGATTTCCTCGATGACCCGGGCAACCCCGTCTTCTTCAACGCCGGGAGCCAGGTGGGCCGCTGCTTTGAGTGCGCTGGGGTGCCCCGAAGCCATGGCGTAGCCATGGCCAGCCCAAGAGAGCATTTCAAGGTCGTTTGGCATATCACCGAAGGCGGCAACCCCGTCGGGGCCGATCCCAAGACCTTGGGCGTATTCGGATAACGTCACTGACTTGTTGATGTTCGCATGTGCCATTTCAAGAAGGGAAACATCTTTCGCCGAGTGTGTCACCGTGACCAATGAAGAGAGTTCCCCTGCAACGGCTGCCATGAAGTCGTCAGCACTTCGGGTCCGCGACTTGGCCAGGAACTTGACTACACCGTGTTCAAGAATCAGTTCGGAGTGCAAATCCAGTGGTTCAAACCGAGAAATGAGTTCGATCTCATGGGGCTCCGCGAATCCTGCTTCAAGGTGCAGGCCACGAGTGGTTTCTGCGGCGAACGTTGCGCTTGGTTCGGCACGCGTGATGATTTCGCGGGCGCGTCGAAGGACCTCCATGTCAATGGTCTGCGCCCACAAGAGTTTTTCAGCTTCAAGGTCGTAGAGCACTGCCCCGTTTGAACAGATAACTGTTCCAAGGTGTCCGAATGCCTCCCGAACGGGACCCAACCAACGAAAGGGACGCCCGGTCACGAAGACCACGTTGATTCCGCTTTCCCGGGCGGCTTGGAATGCTTCGACGGTGCGCGGCGAAATTGTTCCGTCTTCGCGGATGATGGTTCCATCCAGATCGCTGGCGATCAAACGCACATTCATGGGGAAGTGCAGCCTTTCAGGCTAAAAGATTTCGGCACGGAACGGGGGGTTTGCGCCTTCGCGTGAAACAGTGACCGCAGCGGCCCTCGAAGCGTAATCGAGGATCTCCTCCAGGGTCCCGGTATCCAGTTTGTGTAGTTTTTCGCGCTGGCCGCTGCCGAGCAGTTCGCGGTCGGCCAGTGCGGAAAGCATTGCTGAAATGAAGGTATCCCCTGCTCCCACGGTGTCTGCAACATCGACGACCGGGGCCGAAGCGCGGGCAGTCCCGGCCGCCACGAGTCCCCAGGAACCGCGCGAACCGTAAGTTACAACGATCATCGCCGGCCCAAGTGCCAGCCACGCGTCAGCCGTGGCTTCGACACTTCGATGCGGGTAAAGCCACTCCAGATCGGAATCCGAGGCACGCACCACGTCGGCAAGCGCAATGGAACGTTCAACCTTGGCGACGGCCTCTGCATGGTCGGTAATCAACGAGGGCCGGATATTCGGATCATAAGAGATCGTGGCATGCGGGCGTGCCCGTTCAATGAGCTGCAGTACTTTCTGCGCGCCGGGCTCCACCATTGTCGCCAACGACCCTGTATGCACGACCTGTGCCCCGGCAAGCGCCGGGTTTTCCGCGGCAAGTTGCGGCAAGTCCCACAGCAGGTCGAAGGTGTAGGTTGCGGCGCCCGCGGGGTCAAGGATGCCCCGGGCTGTGGATGTCGGGTGATTGTCTTGGCCACAGATGTGCTGGACGTTGTTGGCGTCAAGGTGCTGCTGGATCATCCGGCCGTATTCGTCATCGCCCCAACGACCGACAAACGTCACTGGGTGTCCAAGCCGGGCCAGCCCGACTGCGACATTCAACGGGCTGCCGCCAACAAAGGAACGGGGTGCGCTGATGCCGCCCGAAAGCACGTCGACCAAGGCTTCGCCAATGACCGTTAGCACATCCTGCTCCTCATCAATTTGATTCAAGCCTTCAATATACCGTTTACTGCCCGGTGAATAGGGTTTTTTGTGAGACTACTCGCCACCGAACCCGACAGATTCAAACTTTGCCAGGGCATCGACGCACATTAGCCAGGCTTCATCCCCCGGGGTGATCAGCCCGTAGTGGTCCCCCTCGAATTCAACGTAATCCACGCGCGACCCCGAGACCATGGCCCGCCGGGCAAAATCCCTGCCCATTTCCACGGGAACGTCCTCATCCAGGGTTCCGTGAAGCATCACCAAAGGGATTTCCAACGGAACCCGCTGCGCAGGATCCGCCCACCCCCAGCTTTCGGGGTCTTGATCCGGTGTGCATCGCATCAACACCCGTGCTGCGTTCTTGCTAAGACCCAGGGATTCGGCCATGGCCAGGTCAAGTACCCCTGCCTGGGAAATTACTGCGTCCAGGCATATCCGGCCGGGCGAGAGCGCTCCGGGTGCATTTTGTGGCAGCTTGTGCCGCTGGGCAGCCCACAAGGCCAGGTGACCGCCCGCGGAATGCCCAATCCCCACTCGCGGCCCGGTTTCAAGCCCGGCGCCTTCGAGTGCGGAGTCCAGTGCGTCAAGTCCTGCAGCAACGTCAAGGAATGTTTCGGGCCACCCGCCGTCGCCTCCATCGGTACGCCGGTACTCAAGGTTCCACACCACGTAACCACGTTCGCACAGGTCGTTGGCTAGCGGACGCCCGTATTCGGCGCCATAGGCCTGGCGCCAGAAACCTCCGTGGACGATGATCGCGATGGTGGCATGGCTCCGTTGTGCTGGGATCCACAGTTCAGCGTATTGGCTTGGATGGTCCCCGTAATCAAAGCGTCGGTGTGTGCAGGAGGAATCCACTAGTGCCCCGGGAACTCCGGGGCGCGCTTGGCAACAAACGCGGCACGCCCTTCAACCGAATCCTCGGTTGCAAAGGCCTTCATGAAGGAACGAACCTCGGCTTCGAGCCCGTCAACAACGTTTAGCCCGGAAATCTCGTTGATTGCGTTTTTTGAGTTGGCCACGGCGGTCGGCGCCTTGCCGGCGATTTCCTCGACGGTTTTCAGTGCGCCGGCCAGCAGTGCTTCAACGTCATCGAATACCTGGTTGACAAGCCCAATGCGCAAGGCCTCTGCTGACTTGATCCGGCGGCCGGTGTAGATCAATTCGCGGGCCATGCCGATGCCCACCCGCTGTTGCAAGCGAACGGATCCGCCGAAGCCGGGAACCAATCCTAGGCTTACTTCCGGTTGTCCGAAGCTCGCATTTGCCGAGGCATAAAGGAAGTCGCAGGCCATCGCGAGTTCGCAGCCGCCACCCAACGCAAATCCATTGACCGCTGCGATGACCGGGACCGGAAGTGCCTCAAGACGCAGGGTCACTTCGTGCATGCGGCGGCCATAGACCGCCGCTGCCTCGGGATCCATGGAGTTCATCTCCACGATGTTTGCGCCGGCAACAAAAGATTTTTCGCCGGCACCCGTGACGATGACACCACGTACTGGCCACTGGGAATCCTGGCCGAGGTTTCCCAGAACTCCTGTAAGCGCATGAAGGTCTTCAACGACTGCCGAGGCCAGCGCGTTAAGCGATTCCGGCCGGTTAATTGTCACTAACAGCGCATTGCCCCGCTGTTCAACCAGCAGCGTTTGATAAGTTCCGAAATCCATGTGCACTCCCTTGTGATTGCTGTCTCATTCCAGCGTCTCATGAGTCGTGTGCAGTCAGGGGCTCGGTCCCGGCGTGTCAGCTTTCGTCAATTGGGCCGGGACCTCGTTTTCCTGCGTGAGATTTAGCGTTTTCCGCTGCGTCCAGCCGGCTTTCCTCCGCGCTTTGCCGAGGAGCGCGCCGCGGACTTTTGCTTGGACTTCGCCTTCTTGACGTCCTTGGCCTGTTGCGACTGGGCGCTTTGGCGACGCTTGCGCGCCACTTCTGCCTCATCCTGCTGCTTTTGGGCCACGGATGCCTGTCGTGAGGAGTTCTCGCCGCGGCCACGGACCACGCCAACGAATTCCGAAATCACCGGATCATCCGGATCATCGCCCAGCGGGGCCAGCCATGCGATGCCAATGCTGGTTGTTGGAACATCGGAAAGTTCCTTATGGATGACGTCTTTACGGTGGTGCAGACGCGCAACGCTCAGTGGCAGCACCAGCAGTCCGGCCCCCGATCCGCAAACCTCCATGGCCATGGCCGTCCCCCCGATTTCCTCGGGGTAGTCGGCAAGGTCCAGGAAGGACTGGTCAGCAAGATCGGCTAGCGCAACTGGCTCGTCAACGAGCTCGAGATCACTGTCCTTTGCACCGCACACCACGTGTTCTTCGTCGTAGAGCGGAATGACATGGATCTTGGGGGTCTTCGGCGATTCCCCGGTCTTGAACCTGACGAAAACGGCGTCAGATTCCTGACTGCCGAGCCTTCCCAGGATCTCTTCCCCGTCATAACGGAGCGCCGTTAGAGGGTTTTGGGGATAACGTTCATTCCAGCGCGTGAGCCATTTGCCGGGGGTGACCCCCGGTACATAGGCAATTTTTAGTCCTACCACTACCCCAGCGTACCGGTACGCTTGGGGATATGAGTGAGAAAACCCCACAGAGCATGAAGCCGGCAACTGCCGCAAAGAAACTGGGCATCTACCTGCCCGCAGCTCCGGCCGAGTTCCAGGAGAACCCGGTCACCCGCGAGGCCTTCGATGAATTGCTGGCCAACGCCCCGGCATGGCTGGAAGAATTGCGCGCCAACGGCCCGCACCCGCGCCCGGTTGTTGCCCACAAGCTCAACGTTTCAATCGCCGGATTGGCCCGCGCCGAAATGACCGAGGCCCTGACCACAGCGCAGATCGAAGCCTTGCTTGCGGATCGTCCCGATTGGCTTCAGCAGGAGCGCGCCTCACTGGCTGCGGTCCGTGCCGAAGAGAAGCGTGTTAGTGAAGCTGCGGCCGCCAAGGGCGACCGCAGCTAACCACACGCCATAAAGGGGTGTTGTCTACTTCACTGTCTTAACAATGTAGACATCGCAAGGGGCTGCGTGCGCCACGGAAGTGGCCACGGAGCCAAGCACACGACCCAGGCCCTTCATGCCGACGTTGCCAACAACGATCATGGTGGCGTTGAGACGCTCGGCCTCGGAAACCAGTACTTCCTGTGGTTTGCCGTGGGCAGCGGAAGCGCTGACCGTAGCTGAGGGTTCCGTGACCCGCAGGCTTGCAGCACACTGTTCGGCAAGCTTTTCTGCCTGCTCTGCATCGTCAAGGATCCAGGTGTCTGTACCGATCTTGACGACCTCGGTGTTGTCCGAAGCATGCGCAGTCACTACGACAAGCTCTGCACCCATCTTCACTGCGATACCCGCAGCACGTTCGGCCGCGCGCTGTGCCGTTTCGCTGCCATCTACGCCAACGATGATGATTTCTGCCATGTTCTAACGCTCCTTGTGTTTGTTGCCACGTATCGCGGCAGGGTGTGTTTGGTAAATCTGGTTAGGAAACATTCTCTTTGAGGAACCCTACGGCCCGGCTCCAGGCCAACTGCGCCGCTTCCTTGCGGTAGTTGCCGGCAGGATTCTGATCATTGTGGAATGCATGTGCTGCATCGTAGTAGTAGAACGTGACATCCGCACCCGATTCCTGGCGGATCTGTTGTTCTTGGGCGCGAGCCTGTTCCACCGGATAGAAAGCATCGTGTTCGGCGTAATGGCCCTGGATGCTGGCAGCGACGCCCGTGTAGCTCTCCGGAACGCCTTGACCTACACCATAGAACGGCACTGCTGCAGCGATCTTTTCACCTTGTTGCGCCGCGAGAGCCAGTACAAATCCGCCGCCCATGCAGAACCCTATGGTTCCAACCTTGTGGCTGGTCACTGCGTCAAGGGCCAGCAGGTATTCAACCGCACCGGCAAGCAGGTCCGCGCCGGTTTCCGCGGGAAGATCACTCATCATTTGCGCGGCTTCGGCCCCGTCATGGGTGATCCAGCCGCCCATCAAATCCGGTGCCAGAGCTACAAAACCCTCAGCGGCCAGCCGGTCGGCTACATCCCGAATGTGGTCGGTAAGCCCCCACCATTCCTGGATCACGATGATTCCCGGACCATTGCCGCCCTCGGGCAGCGCCAGGTAGCCATGGGCTGTCTGGCCCTTGGAGGGAAAAGAAACATTCTGGTGCGGTGTCTTTGACGCCATTCTTGCCTGCCCCTGTCCTATTCGTGCATCAGCACGTTGAAAACCTTGAACACCACCCAGTCTATGCATCGAGTCGATCGAATCACCGGATTTGCGGGCAATTTCGGGGCTCTTTTGATCACATAGACATTTGTTTTCATTAAAAATCATGAAGAAACGCCACATTTAGGGTAGTTGTAAATCGGCTTTGCCAATAGTCTTGATCGTGTAAATAGCCTGCATCAACTTCTAAATTTGGGAGCATTCACAATGACTCATAAGATGTCATCCCGATTGATCGCCGAGTTCCTCGGCACCTTTGTACTGGTTTTTGGTGGCTGCGGCGCAGCCATCTTCTCGGCCAAAGTTATTTCCACAAACACAATCAACATGGGCATTGGATTCCTCGGCGTCGCCTTGGCCTTCGGCCTGACCGTTTTGGTCATGGTCTACGCCGTTGGCTACATTTCCGGAGGTCATTTCAACCCCGCAGTAACCTTCGGTGCAGCACTTGCCGGACGCGTTGAGTGGAAGGCAGTTCCGGCCTACATGATCACTCAGGTAGTTGGCGCCTCCCTTGCCGGTTTGGCACTCTTTGCCATTGCCTCGGGCAAGGACGGCTTCAGCGCCGTTGAATCGGGCTTCGCCTCCAATGGCTACGGCGATCGCTCCCCTGACGGCTACAGCTTGGTTTCGGCACTACTTGTGGAAATCATCCTCACCGCCGTGTTCCTATATGTAATCCTGGGCGCAACCGACAAGCGCGCACCATTGGGCTTTGCGGGTTTGGCTATCGGCCTTTGCCTTACGCTGATCCACTTAATTGCCATCCCGGTGACCAACACCTCCGTCAACCCGGCACGGTCACTGGGTGTCGCCTGGTTCGCTGGCCCCGAAGCGCTTGGCCAAGTTTGGCTCTTCATCCTGGCCCCCTTGGTTGGAGCTGGCATCGCCGGCATCACGTACCCAATGCTTTTTGCTTCCCCCGTGGTTGAAAAGGCAATGGCAGCAAAGGCCAAAAGGAAGTAACCGGTAGAAGCACGGCTCCTTAGGCGAAGTTCACCCCGGGGGGGATTCACAGCCACATAGCTGTCAATTCCCCGGGAAACCTGGCCGCCACAAGGGTTGAATCTGGGCACAAAAAATCCCCGATCCTTAGACCGGGGATTTTTTCAATATGTGCGCGAGGGGGGACTTGAACCCCCACGCCCTTACGAGCACTGGCACCTGAAGCCAGCGCGTCTACCATTCCGCCACTCGCGCATATTCACTTCTGCTTTAGCCGTTGACTTCAGCAGCGAGAACAATCATATACATGACTTGCCCCAAATGACCAATCGAGGGAGAGTATGTGATCAGCGCCACGCCACTGCAACCAAAAAGCCAAGTTGTTCGTTGCCCATAAAGGGGCAATTTTGAGCACATTTCATCCCACATATAGGCAAGACCAGTAGTATCGAAGATGGTGTTGAGCATCAGCGAGCTGCACCAGGTTGCCCGATAACGGCGCAACCACACAAATGGAACCATGGAAGGGAGCAAAGCGATGGGTCTTATCGACAATGTTGAGCGCGGACTAGAGAAGCTTGTCACTAGCGTCTTCCGTGGCGCTGGCGGCTCGGAAGTGAAGCCGGTTGAAATCGCTTCCCGCCTGCGCAATTCCATGGATGCAAAATCCCTGACAATCGCACAGGGCCGCACACTGGCACCCAACCACTTCACCATCCGGCTCTCGGACCCGGACTTCGCCAAAGCCCGCGAATGGGGCGCCCCGCTGGCCCAGGAGCTGTGCGGCATCGCCGCGGAACACGCCAGAAGCCAGCGCTACACACTGCAAGGCGCCATTGAGGTCAATTTCCGCAAGGATGTCGAGCTCAAAGGCGGAGTGTTTGAAGTGGACGCAGACATTTCGGAGGCCGGCCGCCCCGCGGCCCGCCAAAGCCCGGCCACTCCCCCTCCGCCACCGGCGCCGCCACGCGAACCGGCAAAGATGCAACCCGTCCTGGACATTGCCGGCCAACGCTATGCGCTGAACCACGCAAGCATCATCCTGGGCCGTTCCGCTGATGCCGATATCCCCGTCGAAGATCCAGGCGTGTCACGCAAGCACTTGAAGATCGAGCAGCGCGGAACCCGAACTTGGGCAGTGGACCTCGGCTCAACCAACGGAAGTTTCGTCAACGGCCAACGCGTCGTCGGTGAATCCGAACTCTTCGACGGCTCAAATCTCACCATGGGACAGACCCGCATCATCTTCAGACTCCTACCCCCAGCACAAGGAGGACGCGCGTGAACGATCTCGTCTTCACAGTCCTGCGACTCGGATTCCTCATCTTGTTGTGGCTGCTTGTCCTGAGCATTGTCGGGGCTCTTCGCCGCGATCTCGCCATCGGCAAGAAAGCCCGCACCGGCGCACCCACGGCGCGTGAAATCCGCAAGAACCCCGATTTGAGCCCGCCGCCCGAGGCTCCCGCCAAGCAACAGGCGAGCATGCTTGTGATTCTTGAAGGCCCGTTGGCTGGCCTTCAGCACGAGCTGACCGCCAGTCCCATCTTGTTGGGGCGCGCCCAGGAAGCAACCATCGTGCTCGAGGACGACTACGCCTCGGGACGCCATGCGCGTTTGTTCCCGCAAGGAACCCGTTGGTTCATCGAGGATCTTGGGTCCACCAACGGCACCTTCCTGGGGGAAAACCAGTTGACGCGGGCCCAACCCGTTGAACTCGGCCAGAAGATCCGGATTGGCAAGACCGTCATGGAGCTGAGGCCTTAACCATGGCGTTGATGCTCAAATTCGCGGCGCGGTCGGACGTTGGCAAGGTCCGCTCCAAGAATGATGACTCCGCCTATGTTGGCCGGTACCTGGCAGTTGTTGCAGACGGCATGGGTGGCCACGTTGGCGGCGATGTTGCCAGCGCCTCCACGGTTTTGGACCTGGTTCACCTTGATGTGCCCGATACCAAGGACGCGGAGACAGTGCTTCCGGATGAGATCCAGGCAGCAAATCTGGTGCTCAACGAGCTCGTCAACGCCAACCCCAAGCTCTCGGGCATGGGCACCACCGTCACCGCGCTATTGCTCACCGGCGACACCTTGCAGTACGCACACATCGGTGATTCACGCGCCTACCGGCTTAAAGACGGCGTGTTTGAACAGGTCAGCCACGACCACACATTTGTTCAGCGGCTCGTCGACGAGGGTCGCATACGTCCCGAAGAAGCCGAACTGCACCCGCACAAAAACGTGCTCTTGCGTGTGCTTGGCGACTCCGATGCCAGCCCCGAACTGGATATCAACAAGTTCCCCGTCAAGGCCGGAGAACGCTGGATGTTGTGCTCCGATGGCTTGAATGCGGTGGTCCCCGATTCAATTACCGAACGGATCATCCGCGGAACCGCTTCACTTGAGGAAACGGCAAACGACCTCGTGGAAACGACGCTTGCCCACGGTTCGCCCGATAACGTTACGATCGTGGTCTTTGAGGTCGTCGAGGTGGATTCCAACCTCGAACCGGAGATCGAGAACAGCGCAAGCGCCGCGGAACCCGCACCAGATACCGCACAGCTCACCATTGCCGCCGAGGGAGACCTGGCGGCCAGCGCAGCGCTAATCCGTCACGAAATGTCCAAGCGCCCGCATCTTTTGGTGGGTGCAGCCCAGCTGGCCACCGAAACCGGTAAGATCCCCGTGGTCACCCAGCGCTCGGGCGAAAAACGTGCGGCCGCAATCCTTACCCACAAGGCCCCGGACACCACCGACACGCAACCCGAGACCGTCCAGGTCAGGCCGCGGCGCTGGCTCGTCTCGGCCTTCCTCGCCTTGATGACGCTGATTCTGGCTGCAGTCTGCGTCTGGGGATACTTGTGGACCCAAACGCAATACTTCGTTGGCAACGACAACGGCAAGGTTGCGATTTTCAAGGGTGTATCCCAAGACCTTGGCCCCATCAAGCTTTCACGGGTTGATGCGGTGACCGATATCCCGCTCGATGCACTCCCGGAATACACGCGCCAGCGCATCGATTCCTCGCTTCCGGCCCGGGATCTTGCCCATGCGCAGACGATCGTCAGTGAGCTGACTGTGACCGTGAAACAGAACTGCCCCGTGGTCGTCCCGGAGAACCCGAACGCACCTCAAACTTTGCCTCAATTGCCCTCTTACTGTCAGGAGATCAAACAGTGAGCGAGCTCGAAACCGCACCGGTATCCCGGCGCAATATGGAACTGTTGCTCCTGTTGCTTGCCTTGGCCGTTTCCATGGGTGCCTACTATTTGGTGGGTATCAACAGTGACCAGGGCTTAAGCCAGGAATTCATCACCCAAGGGCTCTTCCTGGCCGTCTTGTCGTTGGTTTTCCACGTCATTCTGCGCATTTGGGCAAAATATGCCGACCCGGTAATTCTTCCGGTAACGGTTGCGCTAAATGGCATTGGCCTGGCGATGATCCACCGAATCGATCTGGCCAAGATTTCACGGGACAGTGACCAATCCAGCCGTCAGATCCTCTGGACCGGCGTGGCAATGGTGATTGCCATGGTCGTCCTGTGGGCCATCCGTGACCACCGAATCCTTCGGCGCTTTACCTACACGGCACTGGCCGCGTCAATCGTCCTGTTGTTGCTGCCGATGATCCCAGGGCTCGGCGTTCCGATCAACGGAGCACGGATCTGGGTCAGGATCGGCGACAGCCTCTCCTTCCAGCCCGGCGAACTCGCAAAGATCACCCTCGCCATATTCTTCGCGGGCTATCTTTCCTCGAACCGCGAGCTGATCCTGCTGGCGGGCAAGAGGATTGGCCCGCTGCAGCTGCCACGCCTCCGAGACCTCGGCCCCATGGTGGTGGCCTGGCTCGTAAGCATCGGCGTCCTGGTGATCCAGCGCGACCTGGGATCTTCGATCCTCTTCTTCGGCTTGTTCATGGTCATGATCTACGTGGCAACGGCGCGAGTCAGCTGGATTGTAATTGGCATGCTCATGCTCGTTGGTGGTGGCGTCTTCGCCTACCTGACCATGGGCCACGTCACCCGACGCATCAACGGCTGGCTCAACGCATTCGACCCCGACATCTACTACGCACAGGGCGGCAGTAGACAAATTGTCGAGGGGCTCTTCGGCATGGGGGACGGCGGTTTACTGGGCACCGGCCTGGGCAATGGAAGCCCCTATCTGGTCCCTCTGGCCAACAGTGACATGATCATTGCCGCGTTGGGTGAAGAAATCGGCCTGATCGGCGTCAGTGCCATCGTCATGCTGTATTTGATCCTGGTCAGCCGCGGCATGCGTGCGGCGCTGGGTTCACGAGATGCCTTCGGCAAGTTGCTGGCCACCGGCCTTTCCTTCACCGTGGGCTTGCAGTGCTTCGTGATCATCGGCGGCGTCACCCGACTCATCCCGTTGACCGGTCTTGCCACGCCATTCATGGCGGCCGGCGGCTCGTCACTGTTATCTAACTGGATCATTGTGGCCCTGCTACTACTGATTTCTCATAATGCACGCCGCCCCATGCAGGCCAGCCTTTCGGCTACCGCTGAGGTGGCTACCGAGGCTCCCCGCCGACCCAAGAACCTCAAGGAGGCGAAAAAATGAATCAGGCCATCCGAAACACCTGGATTGCTGTGGTGATGCTCTTCGTCTTGTGCCTGGGTGCACTGAGCTACGTGCAATTCTTCGCAGCCGAAACCCTTAACAACAACGCCCTGAACAAACGGCAGCTCTTCCGCGAATTTGATCTGCCGCGCGGTGCGATCCTTGTCGATGGCAAGCCGATCGCCGAGTCGAAGCCCTCCGAGGGGCAGTTCAAGTTCCAGCGCGTCTACACGGACCCGGAACTGTATGCCTTCCTGACGGGTTTCTACTCGCTGACAAACGGATCAACTCAACTTGAATCAGTGATGAACGACGAATTGACCGGCCAAAGCCAGGATCAATTCTTCGACCGAATGATCAATCTCTTCTCGGGACGCGCGAACGAGGGTGCTTCCGTAGAACTGACGATCGATGGAAAACTCCAGAAACTCGTTTACGACCTGATACCTGACAACACGCGCGGATCCATTATTGTTTCGGAACCCAAGACGGGCAACATTCTTGCCATGGCTTCCAAGCCGAGCTTCGACACCAATCTGTTGGCCGTCCACAGTTCCAAACAGGCCACGGAAAACATGAAGAAGATTATCGATGAGAACCCGAAGTTGAGCCCGTCCCGAAATCCGGCCCTCTACAACCTCATGTCTCCGGGATCCACCTTCAAGATCCTCGATCTGGTTGCGGGTCTCGAGTCCGGCAAGTACAACGCCGACACCATGCTGGAGAACCCGGACAAGATCACGGATCCCGTTAAGATGTCCAACTTCGTGGATGGGATTTGTGCGTCCAAGCCTGAGGCTTCGTTGGCATTCATTGTCGCTCAAAGTTGCAACACGCCTTTCGCATTGATGAGCAAGGAACTAGGCCGTGAGCCCTTTGAAAACGTTGCCGAACGATTTGGTTTTGGACAGCAACTGAATATTCCGTTGCGCGTCCAGCCCAGCGTGTTCCCGCAAAACATGACGCCAGCCGAATTGGCGCAGGTCTCGATTGGTGGCTTCGATGCATTGGCAACTGCCATGCAAATGAACATGGTCGCCATGGGCATTGCCAACGATGGGGTCATCATGGAACCGAACTTGGTCAAGCGGGTGATTGCCCCTGACTTGAAGGTGCTCTCCGAGGCAACGCCCAAGAAATTCAGCACCGCCACGAGCAAGGAAATCGCCGATCAGATCACCGATCTGATGCGTGGTCCGGTCAAGACCGGTACAGCGAAGCGTGCTGCGGTTCCAGGGCTTGATATTGCGGCCAAGACCGGCACCGCCACCTTTACCGGCATCAGCGAAGTGAACTCCTGGATCACTGGTTTTGCCCCGGCGAACGACCCCCAGGTAGCAGTCACGATTGTTTTTGAACGAATTGATTACCCGACTGGCTCCTCCCTGACCAGTCCCAATATGAAGAAGATCCTAGAGGCGGTGTTCAACCAGTGAGGCCAATTTCCGGTATCACCCTGGGCGGTCGATACAAACTGACCGACCGTATTGCCATTGGCGGTATGGGTGAAGTGTGGAGGGCCCGGGACCAGGTTCTCGGTCGCCTGGTGGCTATCAAGATCCTCAAGGAGGAATACACCGGCGACCCCGGTTTCCTGCAGAGGTTCCGGGTTGAGGCTCGCCACACTGCGCTGTTGAACCACAATGGAATTGCCAGTGTTTTCGACTACGGCGAAGAAGAAGGCTCGGCCTACCTGGTCATGGAATTGGTTCCGGGCCAGCCGCTGTCGACAATCATCGAGCGTGAGCGCGTGCTGTCCCCGGACCGCACCCTGTCGATCATCTCGCAGACAGCCAAGGCGCTTGCCGCTGCCCACGTTCAGGGACTTGTCCACCGCGACGTGAAACCAGGCAATATCCTGATCCTGCCCGACGGGCGGGTGAAGATCACCGACTTCGGCATTGCCCGCATTGCCGACCAAGTGCCTTTGACTGCCACAGGCCAGGTCATGGGCACCGCCCAGTACCTGGCACCCGAGCAGGCCACCGGCCAGCAGGCAACCGGCAGCTCGGATATCTACGCACTCGGTGTGATCGGCTACGAGCTTTTGGCCGGCCGCCGGCCATTCACCGGCGAATCCCAGATAGCCATTGCCTTGGCCCAGGTCAACGACACCCCGCCGCCGTTGCCCGAGTCGATCCCCGTTCCGGTGCGTTCCTTGGTCATGTCGATGCTTGCCAAGGATCCCTCGGACCGCCCGTCCGATGCCGAAGCACTTGCAGTTGCCGCCGATGCCATCCGTGCCGGAAACCCGGAAACCGCGGCGTTGGCCGTTCCCGGCATGCTTTTGTTCTCCGGCTCCGATGCAGCAACCCAGGCCTTGGGACAGACCCCGCTTCCCACGGGTGAGCAGACCATGGCTTTCGAGCCGGTTGACGAAACGATTTCGGCTTCGGCTCCCGCCACCAATGCGATGCCGCAGGTACCGGCAGCCTCATATGAGCAGGAAGCGCCGGAAAACTTTGATTCGCTTCTTGGCGCCTCCCAGCCCTGGGAGGATGCGGAGGAATCTGTCTATGAGCAGGCAGATCGCCGAACCCCGGTCAAGAAGGGTCGTAGTCCCTGGACCACGCCGCTGATTGTCTTGCTGATCTTGGTCGTCCTGGCAGTGGTTGGTGCGTTGCTCCTGCCCCAGCTGACCGGCAACAAGTCCCCGGCACCGAGCTCGACGAACACCACCGCCAGCAGCAGCGAATCCAGCTCCGAAAGCACTACTTCGAGCGCGCCAACAACCGAACCCACCAGCCAGTCGCCATCGCCAAGCAGCAGCGCACCGACAACTGCCACGGTCATTGCCGCTACCTACGTGGGTCGCGACGTTGCCAGGGCCACCACATCACTCGAGCGCCTGGGCTTCAAGGTTTCCACGGTGGAGGAACCCAGCAGCGAGAAGGCAGGAATTGTCCTGGATGTTTCACCCACCGGTGAACAAGCACTGGGCTCTACCATCACGCTGAAGGTAGCTGCGGCGCAGGCCCTTGTACAGGTTCCGAATCTCTTCGGCAGCACGGTTGACGAGGCGGAATCAGAACTGAAGTCCGCGGGGTTGGTTCCCAAGGCCGGTACCCCCCGTGAAGATCCTCGTGCCTACGGCACAGTGATCGACCAGTTCCCCACCACCGGAACCAAGGTCGAGCCCAATACCGTGATCACGTTTATCTGGTCCCTTGGCCCGGCGAAGGAAACCTCGCCGCCGCCAACACAGTCAACACAGTCATCAGCACCGCCAACCGAAGAGTCGACCCAGTCGTCAACACCGACCTCGCTCTCCCCGGGCGCTGGCCAGGGCAATGGCAATAAGGACACGATCCCCAAGCCCCCGGTGACCGACTAAATGACGATGGGAAATAATCGGTGACCAGCGAACGTATTCTCGAGGGTCGCTACACCGTTGGCGAGCTCATTGGCAGGGGCGGCATGGCCGATGTCCATTTGGGCGTCGACCAGGTCCTCGGCCGTAAGGTTGCCATTAAATTGTTGCGCCCGGAAATGGCCCGTGAACCCATGGTTCAGGCCCGCTTCAGGCGCGAGGCCAAGGCAGTTGCCGGCCTGAACCATCCGAACATCGTCTCCGTCTTTGATACCGGCGAAGAAGAGCGGGATATCGATGGTTCCACGGTTTCGTTGCCGTACATCGTGATGGAGTACGTCTGCGGGCGCACCTTGCGCGATTTGCACAAGGCCGGGGAAATCACTGTTGACCTCGCGGTTGACTACGTTTTGGGGGTTCTTGAGGCGCTCCAGCATTCCCATGCCATGGGGATCGTGCATCGCGACATCAAGCCTGCGAACATCATGGTCACCAATCGCGGCGCCCTCAAGGTCATGGATTTCGGTATTGCCCGGGCCCTTGCCGATTCCTCGAGCACCATGACCCAGACCCAGACGGTCGTTGGCACGGCGCAGTATTTGTCCCCGGAACAGGCACGCGGTGAGATCGTCGATGCCCGCACCGACCTGTACTCGACAGGTTGCCTGCTGTATGAACTTTTCACCGGCCGCCCCCCGTTCATCGGGGATTCCCCGTTGTCGGTGGCCTACCAGCATGTAGGGGAGCACGCACCCGCCCCGAGCAGCCTGGTAACGACCCTTCCTCCAATCTACGACGACGTAGTGCTCAAGGCCCTGGCGAAGAACCGTGATGACCGTTACGTCGACGCCCACGCTTTTGCCTTGGCCCTGCGAAACGCGCGCCAGGGAATCCCGTTGCCCCCGGAAGAACTCACAGCGATTATTAGCAGTGAACCTGTATCCACGGAAGCACACGCCTATGCTGCTCCACTAGCGGAACCTGCATTCGCTACCGGGTATCTTGAACCGGTCTCCGCTGGGCAAAATTGGGACAATCCGCCCATGTGGGAGCAGGACCGCGCGGAGCCGGTTGACAATTACCGCGCCAAATCCAAGAAAGCTTGGACAGTGGTCCTTTCAATCGTCATGGTTCTTGCCTTGGCAATTGGCGGCTTCTTCTTCTACAACTGGATCCAGGCCGAAGCCGCACGCAACGCATTGGTCGATGTTCCGGAGCTTGCGACATTGACGCAAGCTCAGGCCGAATCCAAGCTCACCGGCATGGAACTAGTACCCAAGTCCGAAGACGTCTTTGACGACACCGTGAAATCCGGGCTTGTGGTTGCCAGTAACCCTTCGGCAAAGGCTCAGGTCGTCAAGGGGTCCGCGGTGACGCTGATGGTTTCGAAGGGACCAGAAAACCTCAAGATCCCCATGTCCATTTCCGGTTCGACCGAAGCAACGGCCAGGGCGTTGCTTTTCGAATTGGGTTTGAAGGTTGGAACGGTCAGCACCCGGAATGACCCGAAAATTCCTGCCGGTTCTTTGATCGACACGGTGCCGAAGCTTGGTGAGCAGGTGAAGTCGGGCAGCACCATCGACTTGATTCTCTCTACCGGAGTTGTCACGGTTCCCCAATTGGTTGAACTCACGGTACCTGAAGCCACTTCGTTGCTTTCTGATCCAAAGCTCGGTCTGAGAATCAACGTGGTTGAAGAGGAAAATACGCTTGCAACACCCGGTACCGTGATCGATCAGGACCCCCAAAGCGGCGCAACCAGCCAGCAAGGGGGAACAATCACAGTCATCGTCGCCAAGGCTCCCGTGGTTAGCACCCCGACGGAGCCCGTAGCACCCCCGACCACCAGCGAAAGCCCGAATAGCATCACGCCCGGTTCTCCTACGCCGAGTGATCAAAGCCCGGGGGCTGATTCCGGGGACGACTAGTAATCCCGGGAGCCGAGCACGGCACCCCATTAGACGAAGGAACCCGCCAGAACATCAGTCTTGGCGGGTTCCTTCATTTCATGGGGGAGTCGGTGGCCAGTTTTAGCGTCCAGTCTCCCTGATCAAGGGGCTCAGCGTTGAAGCTCGCGTGGCAGCACCAACATGGCCTAGGGACTCAAGCCAGTTGCCGAGCATTTGGTATCCGCCCTCGGTGAGCACCGATTCCGGGTGGAATTGAACTCCCCACAACGGTGCTGTGCGGTGTGCCAGCCCCATGATGACGCCTTTCTCGGTTTCTGCGGTGATTTCCAGGCAGTCCGGAATGCTCGAACGAACGGCTGCCAGGGAATGGTAGCGGGTGGCAGTGAACGGGCTGGGAATATCGGCGAAGATCCGATGGCCGGTGTGGGTGACTGGTGAGGTCTTTCCGTGCATGAGTTCCTCGGCGTGGGTGACAACTCCTCCATAGGCTTCTGCCAGAGCCTGATGGCCCAGGCAGACACCTAGCATCGGTTTGTCGTGTTCACCGCACCACTTGATCATTTCAACGCACACGCCGGCTTCTGCAGGGTTTCCCGGGCCGGGGGAGACAAGCACTCCGTCCCTGACTTCGGCCAGTTCAATGACCTCGGCCAACGATAGGTCGTCGTTGCGCACCACAGTTGTCTCGGCACCCAACTCCTGCAGGTACCCAACCAAGGTGTAAACGAAACTGTCGTAGTTGTCGATCACCAGGATCTTGGGGGCGTTCACAGCAGCATCATGCCAATCGTCGATTCGGTCCATGGGCTGTACTGGCTCAGCCATGGGAAAACATAGTTCATCAGCAATAGTACGGCCGTAAGGATTAGTCCCAGGGCCAAAATCAGGCGGAACCACAAGGGGCCAGGAAGGTTTTTGAAAATCCATGCGTACATGTTTGCGTGTCCTTTCCTAGTTTTTCATCGTCTTGGCAACAAGCTCGGCAATCGCCGCCGGCGGGCCGGCCGAGGCCGGCCGCCACGAGACCAGCTCCGAATACGCGATGATACGCATCCGGGTGGTAAAAGGCGGATGGCAGCTAGTCATCGTCAAGATTGACGTACTTGGTTCGGCACCTGGTTGGTGCGGAACCGGAAGCAGGACCTCCCCTTGGGAGGGATCCACAATCTCGGTACTTCGCCATTGATAAGTGTAGAAACCTTCATTTGTCTGAAGGTATATCTCATCGCCTTCTTTAAATTTGTCGATGTCCCAGAAAACTTGGCCGTGGGTCTGGCGATGGGCTGCCACGGCAAAGTTGCCCAGCTCGCCCGGTGCCTGGGTGTCGGGATAATGGCCGATGCCCACTGAATTCAAGACATCCATGCCGACCCCGTTGGTCACTGGATGCGCAAAATCCTTGCCAAACCGTGGAATATAGAAGATTCCAAAGGTTTCACCATCGGGGATCTTGGCGATCGGTGCCGGGCCGAAATCTTCGTCGTCGCCGGTGGAAGAGCCCACCTCGAGTTGCTGGGCAAATTGAGCTGTAACCTCGCCCTGGGTTCGATTCGCATCGATATTCGTCCACCATAATTCCCAAGCAACAAAGAGAAGCAAGACGATCCCGAGGGTGATGAAAATTTCACCAATTCCGCCCAACAGACGTTGTCCAACCGAGATTTTTCGCCTGGGCCGGGTACCTGCTGGTGTCATGGTATTCCCTCACGCCAATCCAGGGTGACCGCGAACCCGGTAACCGCCAGTATGAGCAGATAGTATTGAAAGTGGGTGAGATGGGATTTGCATCCCATACTGCCTCTCTAGCCTACCGTTCGGACACCAACTCGTTGGATCGTGTCGACGCCCGAAGACTCAAGGAGACGAAGTGCCTGAATCAAAGACACGTCGGAAGAACCGCAAGCCTCAGGGCAGCGACGCCGCCGCCCAGACCTATGACAAGCCGTTGCCCAAGTGGTACAAGCCGGTAATGTTCGGCTTGATGCTCCTGGGTCTGGTCTGGATCATGGTTTACTACATTTCACAGACGCTGTTCCCGATTCCGGATATCGGCGGATGGAATATCGTAATCGGCTTTGGCCTTGCGATGGTCGGTTTCTTCATGACCACCGGATGGCGCTAGCTCAAGGCCCTGTCCCGATCAGGTAGGCCACCGGTCTGCTGGGTAAGACGCGTTGAGCTGGCTGTTCGATTCGCCTCCGAAGACCAGGCAGTAGCCCACCGCGAGGGTTTCGCCGATTCCAAACCATCTGACGTAGGAATTTCGTTGATGGTCAACTAACCACTGCTACTCCTCGAAAGGCCGCAATCCTATGGCTCGCCCAGAATCCGCATCGGATTCATCCGCAGTTCTCGATCCCACTTCATCAAAGCTTTCGCCCAAGCGCCTGTACGGATTCCTTGCGGCCGCCGAAATGGTGACGTGGTCGTTGCTGATCTTTGCAATGGTGATGAAATACGGTTTCGAACAGGACGCATTCATCAGGCCCTTCGGCATGACGCACGGCGCCGTATTCATTGCCTATGGTTTGGTAACGCTCTTTGTGTGGGTCAACGAGCGTTGGAGCGTTTCGCGCGGCATCTTGGGCCTTGCGTCAACGATCATCCCCTTCGCGACGGTCCCCTTCGAACGGGCGACCCTGCGTCGCGGCCTGCTCAGCGATTCCTGGCGCTTGGCTCCAGGAGGAGATGAGCCGAAGGGCATTATTGAGAAGATCCAGGCCTTGGCGCTCCGCCGCCCATGGCTTTCCGCGGTGGTGGGAATCGTGTTGGTTGCATTGGTCTTCACCGTGTTGCTGATTCTTGGCCCTCCAGGTGGAGCAAGGTAGGAAAAGCCCAGAAAGCCGGTTCCCGAATCGCTAAAGCGAAGCGGGTGCCGGCTTTTTTGTGCGCACATAGACTTCCTTGCGCACTGTGGCCACAGTATCTCCGGTTTCGTCAACGATATCCACAACAAACCACATGGTGGCTTTTCCGTGTTCGAGCACGCATTTCTTGAGCTCTTCAATTTTTACTTCGTCGAGTTTAAAGTGGCAGCTCAAGGTTCCGTGTCCAGGCTTCTTGAAATCGATTTCCCCTGCCTTGTCCCAGACGATATGTCCCGGCTCGACGTTGTGGAGCACCATCATCATCCAAAACGGATCGGTCATGGAAAAGAGTGATCCCCCAAAGTGCGTTCCGACGTAGTTCATGTTCCACGGTCGTTGCCGAAGCAACACCGTTGCGCTGCGCCAGTCAGGGGAAATATCTTTGACCTTGATTCCTGCACCCCAAAACGGCGGCCAGAGGGACATTCCGTGTTTAACTACTCGAGGATCCCCTGCAATTTTCGGGATTCTTTGGCGAAAACCGTTGAGAATCGAGGCCTTGGGTTTCCGTTCTGCGGCGTTTGTGGAAGTCATAGACCCAGCCTAAACACTCTTGTTACTATTCAGTAGATTTTTTGTGTTCGTGACGTTCCGGATTCAAGCCGGCAGCTTTAGCCGCGCCGGTAACCAGGTTGCTCAACGCGTCCAAGGTGCTGGAGGGGATCCTCCACCGTTGCCAATACAAGGCAATTTGCCGCACCCGGGCAGGATCCAGGGGGATGAGTGAGCCGTCCTGTGGATCTTGAATGTCAAGAATCATCCCCCACCCCATCGAGGCAATCACGGCTTCTACGTACTGACGTGAATCCGGCACAAAATGCTCGACTGGAGGATGCGTGTGTGCGCTTCCCACCACGGATCGACGCGTTGCCAATTGCAGATCATCGTTTCTGTCGAAGTTCACCATCGGTGCTGCCGCAAACTCGGCAACTGGATCAATTCCCGGCAACCACTTGTCGATGAAATCGGCCGAAGCCATGGCCCGGTATGTCATGACTCCGAGTGGAACGGACGAACAGCCCTGTACGGGCCTGCTATTAGTTGTCACCGCGCCCATCACCTGACCGGAACGCAATAATTCAGTGGAATGGGCTTCATCATGCCGCAGAATTTCGCATGCAATATGGTCTTCTTTGGCTAGCCCATGAAACACCGGGGCAAACCAGCTTGCCAACGAATCAGCGTTGACCGCGATGCTGACCCGCGAGGGCCCCACTGACAGCGGCTTGCCGTGCTCCATGCCCAATTGACGGCGAGCTTCGGCGGCCAATAATTCGGTTTCCCGGGCCAGGCGCAGAAGTACATCCCCACTTGGCGTTGCCCGGATGGGGCGTGAACGAATGAACAGCACGCTTCCAACCTGCTTTTCCAAGGCTTTAAGTCGTTGGCTTACCGCAGAAGCGGTGATGTTGAGTTCCCGGGCAGCACTTTCAAGTGTGCCGGCATCGAGAACCATTTTGAAGGTGTGGAGTTGTTCAACGGGGAAGTCCATACTAAGCAACTCTAATGAATCCTAAGAATAATTAGTTCGACATCGCATAGCCACTCACATAAATTCAATGAGTGACTATTTTTCCCCTACTTACAGGTTTTGCCACGGGCCTCTCCCTGATCGTTGCCATTGGTGCCCAAAATGCTTTTGTTCTGCGTCAGGGTATTCGCCGTGAGCACGTGGGTACTGCGGTGCTGATCTGCATGGTCTCGGATATATTGCTGATCTTTGCCGGCATCGCCGGGCTCGGTGCACTTTTGGAAGTCGCGCCGTGGTTCATTACCGTGGCGCGACTCGGAGGAGCAGGATTCCTTCTCATCTATGCAGTTTTTGCAGCCCTGCGGGCGCTTAAACCACAATCCCTCACGACCAAATCAGAAGAATTTGGCAGCACACTTAAGTCGGTCATTCTTACAACACTGGCATTGACCTGGCTAAACCCCCACGTCTACCTGGACACGGTGGTGTTGCTGGGGTCCATTGCTTCAGCGCAAGGATCAACCGGGCGTTGGCTGTTTGGTGCCGGCGCCGCCCTCGGCAGCATCCTGTGGTTCAGCGCTTTGGGGTTCGGGGCCCGATACTTACGCGGCTTCTTTGCCAGCCCCCGCTCGTGGCGAATCCTCGATGGCATTATTGCGGCCATCATGATCGTTCTTGCGCTTTCCTTGGTGATTCCAGTACTCGGCTAGGGCCTTGGCATTCGGCTGCAGTACGGGCTCATGACGGAAGAACGGTTTTCCGGTAAACGACGTTCGTTCTGGTCACGGAAAACCCCAGCCGCGCGTACAAGCCCACGGCTCCGGTAGGACTGTGGGCGTCGACGCTCAATTCCACCTTGGAAAAATCATCCTCAAGGGCAGAATCGACGACTTCTGAGAGAACCCTGACGGCGTAGCCCTTGCCTCGGGAATCCCGGGCGGAACCCACACGCGCCACATACAGTTCACCCGGCGACCATTCTGAAACCAGTACATATGAAAGCACTTGCTGGGCGTCACCCGACTGATCGTTCGACACCAGGATCCGGGATCGTTCGGCACGAAAAGAACGAGCCGAAATCATGTTGTCCCACTCCTCTGCTGTTTTTGGCGTTGACCCCCAATGATCGGAAAACGCCTCGTTATCAAGCAGTCGAACCCGTTCGGACCATTCCGGGCCAAAGGGCAGGGTTGAAACCGGGCCCTGGGCTTCTTGCCGCTCAGTTTCTTTTCTAAAATCCACAACGGTAACTGTCATGTCTTGGAAGTACCGAACCGGAAGGTATCCCCTGACTTCCGCCATGATTCCGGCACTATGCCCCGGAACGTTTCCCCACATGTCGAACGCTGTGGCAGACCCAGGGTGCATGAGTGCCGCCTTAATGATTCCACGCCTCTCCAATAGATTCATCAGGCTGCTACCAATGCCCTGCCTACGGTAATCGGGATGGACTCCACCATCGATCGACACGCGACTCTGGCCTTCACGCAGCTGCTGGCCCACACGCACTTGGCCGAACCCGACAAGCTTGCCTTCTGCCCAGATGGCCACCGTGTCCAACTCGGGCTCTTTGCCTGGCTCATGCAATTCCTCAAGCAGATCTTCAGGCCCGTAAACCTCGTCCGTGGAATCGGCGATTGCCAAAAGGTTGGTCAGCTCGGACCAAGCATTAACATCTTGATTCCGGATCCAACCAAAGGACAGGTCCATGCTTGTATCCTTTCGATATCCACCGATTGTGGACTACGTCCCGGCGGAGTTGATTCAATGTATCGCACCAATTCGACTCACAAAAAAGTTTTCGCCAAATACAGTGATTTCAACGCTTTCGGATAGAGGCAAATTTAGCAACACACTGTGCACGGAAGTTATCCACAGGTGGGGATAAAACTGTGGGTTACGTCGCTTAATCCTGAAAATTCCCGAACTTCAGCACCTGAAATCGATCAAATTGCATGCTTGTAAGTTATTAACACTGTGGACAAGGTGTGTGGAAAACATTTTGCCACACACGTGACCAGGGTCAATCCATCCGCGGAATTTCGCTGATTAGGTCATACTTTCGAACACCCCTAGAGGGCCTGCGCGGCATTCGGAATCCACGCCTACGCACAGGTTGTGCACTAAGTTATCCACAGTTGTGGATGAAATTGTGCATATTGTGCGAACTATCCCCATGCAAGTCGAAAAACAGCGTCAGCATGCCGTCGAAGGATCGCCGGGTCGGGTGAATTACACCGTTGTGAGTTATTAACAGTGTGGATAAGTGCTGTGGATAGTTCTTCGAAAACGTCCACCCGGACCTACTACAATCGCAGCGGAACCGTTGAAGCCCCCCAGAAGGTCAGCGCAACCAAAAGCAGTACCAAGAGAACCGTTCCGATCCACTGCATTGCCGAGCGTTTGGGTCCCTTGGGTGCGTAAGCAAACACAGCTGCAGAGGCGGCGCCAACCACCAGGCCGCCGACATGGGCTTCCCAAGAGATTCCCGGGAAAATAAAACCGATGGCCAGGTTGATGGCCATGAGAATCCCGATCTGCACTACTGGAATCCCTCGGGAACGCATGAGCACAAACAATGCGGCGAAGAGCCCGAACACCGCACCGGAAGCACCCACCACAGGTGACAGTGGACTGGAAATCAACAAGACTGCGACGGAACCGCCCAAGGCCGAAACCAAATACAGGGCAAGGAACCGGCTCCGCCCAAGCATCGGTTCAAGAACCCGTCCACAGATGTACAGCGCATACATGTTG
The DNA here is from genome assembly GCF_900010755.1 of Paeniglutamicibacter antarcticus. GTDB lineage: Bacteria > Actinomycetota > Actinomycetes > Actinomycetales > Micrococcaceae > Paeniglutamicibacter > Paeniglutamicibacter antarcticus_B. Next base: position 70,683 of record NZ_CZJT01000097.1, read on the forward strand.
AAGGCAATATGCCCGATAAATGTGGGGGAGTGTGCGAACGCCGACGTCAACATGCGCCAGGGTTCGGCCGGACCGAAGGGGCTGGTGAATATTCCCGCGTACATGAGCTGGTCGGTCAAGCCGGAAATGACCATTTGCAGGCCAAACACCACCACATTGATGCCGATGAGAATGTACGTTACCAGCGGTCGCCCATCGGTGGCCTTGCCACCAAATACCGTACGGGTTGAAGGAATGTTTTTGCTGGCTTCACGCACGCAGTCAACGCACTGGGTGCCGACCGCGGCCGTCACCTGGCATTCGGCACATGCAGGACGTCCACAGCGCTGGCAGGTGACATAGGAAATTCGGTCCGGGTGCCGGGGGCATACCGGGGCCGAAAGGGCTTGGTCCGGGTTGGAAATGCCATAAGACATTGAAGGTTTCTCCTGCTTGTTTGCTGTCATCGCCTAGGCAATGGGTTCTTCAACATAATGCCCCACAAAACTGGGGAATGACTTGGACTGTGTACTTGATTGCAGTTCCCCCGGGATGCGGGGGCAAATGAAACGGCTCCGTGTACCGGCCTCGGGGAAACGAGGTTGGTACACGGAGCCGTTCAAACCGACGGCGCCATGAACTGGCGCCGGTTTCGGATCTTTAGAGTTCGACGATGTCGATGCTGGAGATCACGACGTCTTCCAGCGGCTTGTCACGGCCGTCGGTCGGGGTGGCGTTGAGTGCGTCAACAACCTTGCGTGATGCTTCGTCGGTGACGTCACCGAAGATGGTGTGCTTGCCCTGCAGCCAGGTGGTCGGAACCGAGGTGATGAAGAACTGGGAACCGTTGGTGCCCTTGCCGCCGCGGGTACCGGCGTTGGCCATGGCCAACTTGTACGATTCGCGGAAGTCCAGTTCCGGGTTGATTTCGTCATCAAAGTTGTAGCCGGGGCCGCCGATGCCCTGGCCCAGCGGATCGCCGCCCTGGATCATGAAATCGGAGATGATGCGGTGGAAGATCGTGCCGTTGTACAACGGGGTATTGACCTTTTCTTCGCCGCTCTTCGGGTCGTTCCAGGTCTGCTCACCGGTGGAAAGGCCAATGAAGTTCTTGACCGTCTTCGGAGCGTGGTTCGCGAAGAGGTTGACGACGATGTCGCCCAAGTTGGTGTGAATGGTTGCTGTGTGCGTAGGGATTGCAGTCATAAAATCATTCTTCCATGCCCCTCGCAAGCCGGTGAGCCAACGGCTACGCGTTCAGTGAACACCGGTAGGCACCATTGATATATGCCCGCAGGGTAATGACTGTAAGACCTTCGGCACCGTAGGCTATGACAAAGCCACCGAAACGAAAAAAGGGGTTCACTATGAAGTCAGAACGTATCGCACGCGACTTTGGTGAAAGTGTTGCCACAAGTGCAGAACAAGCTTTGGACTGGGCGGGGCCGAAGATTGATACCGCCGTCAAGTGGGCGGTTCCACGCATAGAAAAGGGCATTGAGACCGCTTCCCCGAAGATCCAGGAAGGCCTGAATTGGGCTGCAAATGAGCTCTCGGAGACTGTTGCCAAGGTGACCCCCCTCCTGCAGGATTCCCTTGATCGCGTCGGTCCGAAGATTTCCGCAGCCATTGATGAAGCCACCCCGCGCGTGCAAAAAGCCGTCGACCGCGCAACCCCCGCGCTGAATGAAGCAATCGACAAGGCAGCACCTGCCTTGCAGCACGCACGCGACGTGGTGCTGCACGAATACATTCCCGCAGCCAATGCGAAGCTCGGCCAAGCTGCCGAGTACACGACACGCAAGCTCGAAGAAGCTCAGATCCCGGCAACAGTGGAAAAGATTGTCGATTCACTGACACCTGAACCGGAAACGATTGAACGAGTGCAGCATGCGGCAACAGCCGCCACTGAGCAGACAGTCAAGGAGCTAAAACACGTGCAGAAATCGGCCAAGAAGAAAAAGGGCCTCCTGATCTTTGTCATCATCGCTGCGGCCGGAACAGCTGCTGTTGCTGCATGGCGTGCGTCGAAACCAATCGATGACCCATGGAAAACCCCGGCCCCGGTTGAGCCAACTACAGTGCGCGCCACTGTTGCTGAGGAAACCGCAGCAACTGTTGACGAAGTGCGGGATCAAGTGGCGCAGTCTGCGTCAGCCGCCAAGGAATCCGCTGAAAAGCTTGCCGGAAAGACCTCTGATAAGACTGCAGAGGTGGTTGAGGATGCCAAGGAATCTGTTGAGTCCGCCAAGGATGAGATTTCCGAGGCAGCAAGCCAGGCGAAGCACAAAGCCGAAGGGACAGTTTCCGCTGCAGCTGATAAAGCTGCGGATGTTCTCGAGGACGTAAAGTCCAAGGCCCCGAAACCATCCCCGCGTCCTAAGAAATAATCACACAAGCCATGTTCGGTGGCATTGGAGAACGATTGAACACTCGCCGTTCCAAGTACCCCACCGAAATCAGGGCGGTGTGTTTGGTCAGCCCATTCTTCGAGTGGGGCTTCCAAACATGCCGTCCTGATGCGTTTCCGGCCAAGGCCCCTCAATGACGCTTCAGGACGCTCTCACTGCCCATTGGAGCCTCTCGTTGACCCTGGACTCCCTAGAGCGCACTTCCAGGTGTTTGCGGGGCTATTGGGGGCTGCTGGGGCGCTTTCCGTGGTTTGGCATGCCCTTGGCCTCGGACCACGAAGACGAGGCCACCCAGGATGAACGCAAGCCCAATGATTGTGGCAGCGGGGAGAACTTGGCCCAGGAACAGGGCAGCTAGCAAGGCGGCGCCAGGGATTTCGAGCAGGATCAACGTTGAGACTGTCAGTGGCCCGAGACTCGAAACCAGATGGTTAAAGGCCGAGTGCCCAAGGATCTGGGCAAAAAACGCCAAGGCGATGATGCCGATCCAACCATGGGCATCAAAGCCCCACACAGGAATGTCGAAGGCCAGGCATATCCCCAGCAGGATGATCGAGGTCATTCCGTAGCAAAGCGTCGTATACGTGCTGGTGCCCATGGTCGCCCGCGCCTTGGACCCTGCCATCGTGTAGGCAGCAGCAAGAACGCCACCGATGACGGCAAGCACGTCACCGATCAGTGCTTCACGTCCCGAACCGATATCGAATCCGGTGATGACCACGACGCCGGCAAAGGACAGCAGAATCCCCAGTCCCACCTGCCAGCCGTATCTTGTGCCGCGCAGGGTTTGAAATAGCGCAATCCAAACTGCTTGCAAACAGACGAGCGCCGTGGCGGCAGCCACCGTTGTCATCCGGACTGAAATCATGAAGCACACGAAGTGCAGGGCCAGCGCCACTGCTGCAACCGCACTCCAGCCCCATTCCCGCCGCCCCAGACGGCCAAATGATCGGGGGTCCGTGGCCACGGCGGGAACAGCCATGACGGCAGTGCCTATGGCATTGCGCCATAGGGCCATGGACAGTGCGGGAACCGCCGGAAACGCAGCAATAATCGGGCCAGAGGCGGCAACGCCGAGAATACCGACGATTGAAAGAATAATATTCACGATTACCACTCTTTGTGTCCGGGGACCGATTCCGGATCGGGGGAGTCCCAGGGGCGGGTTGGCCCCCGGACATGCGAAAGGCCCGGAACATTTGTTCCGGGCCTTTCGTTACTGTGGAGACTAGGGGGGTCGAACCCCTGACCTGAAGCTTGCAAAGCTACCGCTCTACCAACTGAGCTAAGTCCCCGTATGAGTTCAGGATACCTTATCGGTGCCCTGACTCCAGCTGGCCTTATCGGCCGATGATTCCTTCAACTTACAATATCCTACTATGCTTGCGGCTATTGCCACTAACACCAGAAGCTTCCGCATGGGACACTTCCTTTCGCATACTGCTCGGACGAGGGAATCCGTGGGCGTACCTGGACTTGAACCAGGGACCTCTTCGTTATCAGCGAAGCGCTCTAACCGCCTGAGCTATACGCCCTCTTTGTTCCCGCTGGGAACGAGATAAAACATTACATGACAAATACCCAAACAAACAAATCGGCCTCCGGGTCGGCTTCGTGGAAGCCGGCCCGGAGGCCAAATTTTGCGTGATTCCGGCGATTAATCGTCCGTCAGGGTCACGCCAATGCCACCAACAAGAGTCGATGAGAGGTTGTAAAGCACTGCCGCGAGCATTGAGAGCGCCGTGAGGAGCACCACATTTACCACGGCGATGATGGTCGCGAAGGATGCAACCTGACCCAACGAAGCGATCTTCGTGAGGTCGAAGCTGCTTTCGGTGCCGATGATCTCAGCCAGCAAGGTATTGATGGTGCCGAAAATGCCGGTCAAATCCAGGATTGTCCAGAAGACCACCGAAGCGACAACCACAACGATGCCCAAGGCCACCGAAAGCAGGAACGCCATCTTCAAAACCGACCATGGGTCGACCTTGGAGATCAGCAAGCGGGCCTTGCGGACCTTCGCCTTCGGCGCGGGACGCACCAACTGCTGCGGGCGCGCGCCATTGGGTACGCCGGCCGGGCGCTGACCTGCCGGGCGCGGTGCCGACCCGGCGGGGCGCGGAGCCCCTGCCGGACGCTGTGCGGTTCCGGGGCGCGGTGCCGCACCTGCCGGACGGGGTGCGCCTACTGGGGTCTGTCGTGGCGCTGCGGGACGGGTGCCACCAGTGCCGCCCGCTGGGCGGGGCGTATTCGGGGTGCTCACGCGTTACCTCCGTCGTTGGTGGCCTCGTCGTTTTGCCCAAGGGTTTCCTGGGCTTCCGCAGGGATGCTTTCCCCTACCGGTGCTTCGGAGGCCGTGTCTTGTGTCATTTCCGCGTTCAACGGTACTGCATCTTCCTCGGTGTTATCTCCGAGTCCCCGCTCAGTATTCTTTGCCACGGCGATGATGCGGTCCTTCTTGTCCGGCTTGGCGAAGATGACGCCCATGGTGTCGCGGCCCTTGGCAGGAACTTGGTTGACGTCGGAACGGACCACCTTGCCACCCTCCATGACCACAAGAACCTCGTCCTCATCATGGACGATCAGTGCGCCAACCAAATCGCCGCGCTCCTCGGCAAGCTTGGCGACCTTGATGCCGATGCCTCCGCGGGACTGGACCCGGTACTCGGAAACCGAGGTGCGCTTGGCATAGCCGGCCTCTGTGACCACAAACACATAGGAATCCTCGGTGACAACGTCTGCCGCAAGCAATTCGTCATCCGCGCGGAACTTCATGCCGGTCACACCGGAGGTTGCACGGCCCATCGGGCGCAGCGCGTCGTCCGTGGCGGTGAAGCGCACCGACTGGCCCTTGCGGGAGACCAGCATCAGGTCATCTGTGTCCGAAATCAGCTGTGCGGAGACGAGTTCGTCACCCTCGCGCAGGTTGATGGCGATGACGCCGGCCGAACGGTTGGTGTCATAGTCCGTCAGGCGGGTCTTCTTCACCAGGCCGTTGCGGGTGGCGAGCACCAGGTACGGTGCCTGCTCGTAGTCGCGCAAGTCAAGGACCTGGGCGATGTGCTCATCCGGCTGGAAGGCCATGATGTTTGCTACGTGCTGACCCTTGGCATCGCGGCCGGCTTCGGCGAGCTCATAGCACTTGGTGCGGTACACGCGGCCGTGGTTGGTGAAGAACAGCAACCAGTTGTGCGTGGTGGTGACGAAGAAGTGCTCGACGACGTCGTCCCCGCGCAGCTGCGCGCCCTTGATGCCCTTGCCGCCGCGGTGCTGCGAACGGTAGTTGTCACTGCGGGTGCGCTTGACGTAGCCACCGCGGGTGATGGTGACGACCATTTCCTCTTCGGGGATCAGGTCCTCGACGCTCATGTCGCCGTCGTAGCCCATGAGGATCTTGGTGCGGCGGTCATCGCCGTGCTTCTCGACGATTTCGGCGAGTTCCTCGGAGATGATGGTGCGCTGGCGCTGCGGGTCCGCGATGATGACCTTGAATTCGGTGATCATCACCTCCAGCTCGGCGTGGCGTTCCTGGATCTTCTGGCGTTCCAGGGCTGCAAGCTTGCGTAGCTGCATGTCCAAGATGGCCTTGGCCTGGAGTTCGTCGATGTCCAGCAAACCCATCAAGCCGTCGCGGGCTTCCTCCGTGGTGGAGGAGCGGCGGATCAACGCGATGACCTCGTCGAGGGCATCAAGGGCCTTGAGCAGGCCGCGCAGGATGTGCGCTTCCTCCTCGGCCTTGCGCAGGCGGTACTGCGTGCGGCGGATGATGACTTCCATCTGGTGGGTCACCCAGTGGCGGATGAATGCGTCGACCGAGAGCGTGCGCGGCACGCCGTCGACGATCGCGAGCATGTTCGCGGAGAAGTTTTCCTGCAGCTGCGTGTGCTTGTACAGGTTGTTCAGCACTACCTTGGCGACAGCATCGCGCTTGAGCACGATGACCAGGCGCTGGCCGGTGCGGCCGGAGGTCTCGTCGCGCAGGTCGGCGATGCCAGAGACCTTGCCGTCCTTGACCAGTTCTGCGATCTTCACCGCGAGGTTGTCAGGGTTGGCCTGGTACGGCAGCTCGGTGACCACCAGGCAGGTGCGGCCCTGGAGTTCCTCGACGGAAACCACTGCGCGCATGGTGATGGATCCACGTCCGGTGCGGTACGCGTCGGCGATGCCCTTGGTGCCAAGGATCATGGCGCCGGTGGGGAAGTCGGGGCCCTTGATGCGCAGCATCAGTTCCTCGAGCAGTTCCTCGCGGGTGGCCCCCGGGTTTTCCAGGTACCACTGCACGCCGGAGGCGACCTCGCGGAGGTTGTGCGGCGGGATGTTGGTGGCCATGCCCACGGCGATGCCGGAGGAGCCGTTGACCAAGAGGTTCGGGAAACGCGCCGGCAGGATGGTTGGTTCCTGGTTCTTGCCGTCGTAGTTGTCCTGGAAGTCAACGGTGTCCTCGTTGATGTCGCGGACCATTTCCATGGCCAGTTGGGCCATCTTGGTTTCCGTGTAACGGGGGGCTGCCGCGCCGTCGTTGCCCGGGGAACCGAAGTTGCCCTGGCCCAGGGCCAGCGGGTAACGCATGGTCCAGTCCTGGATCAAACGCACCAGCGCATCGTAGATGGCGGTGTCGCCGTGCGGGTGGTACTGACCCATGACCTCGCCGACCACGCGGGCACACTTGTTGTAGGAGCGCTCCGGGCGGTAGCCGCCGTCGTACATCGCGTAGATCACGCGGCGGTGCACAGGCTTCAGGCCGTCGCGCACGTCCGGCAGCGCACGTCCCACGATGACAGCCATGGCGTAGTCAAGGTAGGAGCGCTGCATTTCGGTCTGCAGATCGATCTGGTCGATCTTGTCGTGGCCTTCGGCAACCACCACTGCATCGCCGATCACCGCACCTTCAACGATTTCTTCGTTGGCCGGTGCGGAATCCTGCGGGTTTTCGGGAGTCTGATCGCTCATCGATTTCTTCCTCTAGTCAAAAGTCTGTGTGTCAAACGCTGGGGAGTTGGTGCGGCGGCCGGACTAGATGTCCAGGAAGCGCACGTCCTTGGCGTTTTGCTGGATGAAGTTTCGACGCGATTCGACGTCTTCGCCCATCAGCACGGAGAAGACCTGGTCGGCGGCGGCGGCGTCGTCCACGGTGATCTGGCGCAGCGTGCGGTGAGCCGGGTCCATGGTGGTGTCCCACAGTTCCGAGTAGTCCATCTCACCCAGGCCCTTGTAGCGCTGGATGCCGTTGTCCTTGGGCAGGCGCTTGTTCTTCGCGGCACCGGCGGTCAACGCGTTGTCGCGCTCCTTGTCCGAGTACACGTACTCGTGCGGGGAGTTGGACCACTTGATGCGGTACAGCGGCGGCATCGCCAGGTACACGTAACCGTTTTCGATCAACGGGCGCATGAAGCGGAAGAGCAGGGTCAACAGCAGCGTGGTGATGTGCTGGCCATCGACGTCGGCATCGGCCATCAGCACGATCTTGTGGTAACGCAGCTTGGCCATGTCGAATTCTTCACCGATGCCGGTGCCGAACGCGGTGATCATGGCCTGGACCTCCGCGTTGCCCAGCGCGCGGTCAAGGCGTGCGCGCTCGACGTTCAGGATCTTGCCGCGCAGCGGCAGGATGGCCTGGGTGTGCGGGTTGCGTCCGCGCTTGGCCGAGCCACCTGCGGAGTCGCCCTCCACGATGAAGACTTCGCACTCGGAAGGGTTCTTCGAGGAGCAGTCGGAAAGCTTGCCGGGCATGCCGAATGATTCCAGCGGGGACTTGCGGCGTGCGTTGTCGCGGGCCTTGCGCGCGGCCATGCGGGCCTGGGAGGCCAGCTGCGCCTTGCGGATGATGTCGCGCGCGGTGTTCGGGTTGCGCTCCAGCCAGTCGCCGAGTTCCTCGTTGACCACGCCCTGGACAAAGCCCTTGGCAACCGAGTTGCCCAGCTTGGTCTTGGTCTGGCCCTCGAACTGCGGTTCGGCAAGCTTGACGGAAATGACGGCGGTCAAACCCTCGCGGATGTCATCGCCCGTGAGGTTCTCGTCCTTTTCGCGCAGGATCGTCTTTTCGCGCGCGTAACGGTTGATCAACGAGGTCATGGCGGCGCGGAAACCCTCTTCGTGGGTGCCGCCCTCATGGGTGTTGATGGTGTTTGCGTAGGTGTGGACCGACTCCGAGTAGGCGTTGGTCCACTGCATGGCGACCTCGACGCTGATGCCCTTGGTGGTGTCCTCGGATTCGAAGGCGATGACGTCCTCGTGGACAAGCTCGACCTTTTTGGAAGAGTTCAGGTGCTTGACGTAGTCGAGCAGGCCGTCCTTGTACATGTAGTCGACAACGCGGTGCTTCGGCGTTGCGTCGTTGATCTCGTCTTCGTCGGTGGCAATCTCATCGGCATCCACTGCGAGCGTGCGCTCGTCGGTGAGCGTGATGCGCAGGCCCTTGTTCAGGAAGGCCATCTGCTGGAAGCGGGCGCGCAGCGTCTCAAAATCGAACTCGATGGTTTCAAAGATCTCGGCGTCCGGGTAGAACGTCTGCGTGGTGCCGGTGGCATCGGTTGCTTCGCCCTTGACCAGGGTGCCCTGGGGCTTGCCGCCGTTGGCGAAACTCATGTGCCAGGCACTGCCCTGGCGGCGGATTTCGGTCTCAACGCGCGAGGAAAGTGCGTTCACCACGGAGATGCCCACGCCGTGCAGGCCGCCGGAAACCGCGTAACCGCCGTCGCCGAACTTGCCGCCTGCGTGCAGGATGGTCATGACGACCTCGACCGTGGGTTTGCCCTCGGTGGGGTGGATGTCCACGGGGATGCCGCGGCCGTTGTCCTCAACGCGCACGCCGCCATCGGCCTGCATGTTGATCTTGATGTGGTCACAGTGGCCGGCCAGGGCCTCGTCAACCGAGTTGTCTACGACTTCGTAGACCAGGTGGTGCAGGCCGCGCGGCCCGGTGGAACCGATGTACATGCCGGGGCGCTTGCGAACGGCTTCCAGGCCTTCAAGCACCGTGATGTCTTGGGCGCCGTAGGTGTGTTCAACACGTCCACTGACTTGTTCTTCGGGGGCCTCGGCAGCAGGTGCTGTACCGCCCTCGAGGGAATCGATTGGTTCCTGGGGTGTGGTGTTATCGGTAGACACAGGTGCTACAGACTCCTCAAACAGTGGAAGGCCGGACACCGGAGGTGCCCGATCATGAACCGGCGCTCACCCTCGCGAGGAAGCGCCCTACTACCAATTCTACCGTGTCACACCAAATTTTTGCGGTATTGAACGAGTACAACATGCCGCCAATGGCCGCCGAATGCACTTAGAACCGATTTGTTCGACCCAATGCGGGGGGCTATGTACCCTGAGGGCTCCCAGTGCGCCAGTGAGCCCGCTACGCGCTCACCTTTTATCCGTAGGTGTCGCGTGGTCCGCGGCCCTTAACTGTGCGTCCGCCATGCCGCCAACTTGGCGCAGCCGGGCCGAGCACACGGATCACGGTGATCACGCCCTGCCCGAGTTCCTTGTCGAAATGCTTGAGAAGTTCGTGGGAAAGCAGACGCATCTGGGTGGCCCAGGTCGTCGAATCACAGCGCACCACCACTGTTGAATCCTCAAAGGACTCGGGGGTGCAATGCTCGGCAATTTGCGGTCCAACCAGCTCACTCCAGCGTGAGAGCACGGATCCGACGGCCACCGGGGCACTCCAACCACGGTCACGCACGATCTTTCCGAAGAGGTTTCCGATTTCCTGCGGATCGCGCCCATCTGAATATTTCGCAGGTGCGCTGCTCGCCTTGCGGCGGGCCTTGCGTGCCGATGCATTTTCCTCGAATTTTGCTGCCTTGGCCGCATCAATCCGGGCTTCGCCGCGACTCAGTGCCGATTCGCGCATCCGGTTCAGGATGGCCCGGGTCGCATCGAGCGCCTCGGGTTTGTGTGGATCTTGCTCACTCATGCGTGGACCTGTCCCGGGCTGACCTTCAGGAAGACCCCGCCGAGCTCCTCGGGGACATCTCCGGCGACGGCAGCGGTGACGATGACTTGTTCGGCACCGGCAACAATCGCTGCCAACCGGCTGCGACGGGTCGCATCGAGTTCGGCAAACACGTCATCGAGGATCAGGATCGGGCCGGCGCCCGGGCGGGGATCATCTTCACCGAAAACTTTGTAGGCGGCAAGGCGCAGGGCAAGGCACAGCGACCAGGTTTCCCCGTGGGAAGCGTAGCCCTTGGCCGGCGCGGTCCCCAGGCGCAACAGGACGTCGTCCCGGTGCGGCCCCACCAAGGTTATTCCGCGTTCGAGTTCCTTCGGTCGTTTTTTGAGCAGCGCCGCGATGAACAGTTCCTCGAGTTCCGGCTGGCTGGCATTCAGCAGCGCCGCCGGTGCGATGAGAGTTGTGTCGGCGTCGGTGCTTTCGCCTATTGAGGGGAAATCTTCATCAAAATCATCAAGGATCGTCGACCGGTAGAACGCTGAAGCTACCTTGTTGGCATCCGCAAGCGAGGCATACGCGGCGGCCATGTAGGGAGACAATAGCTCGAGCATGTCCAGCCTCCCGCGCAAAAGCCTTGCACCGGTCTGGGCGAGGTGGGTGTCCCACACGTCGAGTGTTGCTTCGTGGGCAGTCGAGGCCTTGCCCCCGAGACGGGCTGATTTCAGCAGGGCATTGCGCTGTTTGAGCACCCGCTCGTAATCCCCGCGGGTGGCCGCTTCGCCGGGCCGCAAGGCAACCAGTAATTCGTCAAGGAAACGGCGTCGGTTTGACGGATCCCCCTTGACCAAGGCCAGGTCTTCCGGGGCAAAAAGCACGGTTCGGACGATGCCGAGAATTTCGCGGGCCCGCACCGGGTTTGCACGGTTGATCCGGGCTCGATTGGTCTTCCCTGCGGTGATTTCAACTTCGAGTGTGGTGACCTGCTTGGCTCGCTGGATCCGGGCTCTGACCAAGGCGCGTTCGGTTCCGAAGCGTAGCAGCGGGGCATCGTTTGTGACGCGGTGCGAGGAAAGATTTGCCAGATACCCGATGGCTTCGACGATGTTCGTTTTACCAACGCCGTTGGAACCTACAAGGACATTGGTGCCAGGTCCCAGCTCGACATCGGCTTGCGCATACGAGCGAAAGTCGGTGAGAGAGACATGTGAAATGTACACCTGAACGTCCTGCTATGGGATCGAACATCCCTGAGGGATGGACGGATGAAAATGTGGATTTCCACGTAAAAATTTGTGTTCGACCGCCCCGTTTGGAGCGAACGTGGGGCGGTCGAACACGTGATCACGGGGCGGAAAAATCCGCGAGGTGATCTAGTTGGGCAAGTTTGGAAGACGAACCGGCATGACCAGGTAACGGTATTCGTCGCTGTCTGATCCGTCGAGTGATTTTTGGGCCGTCATCATGGCCGGCTTCGGTGCGCTGGTGAAGGAGAAGCGAACGAACTCAGAGTTGAAAGCGTTCAATCCTTCGCTCAAATAGGCCGGGTTGAACGCGACAGTGATTTCTTCGCCGTCGATTTGTGCCTCAATGGCCTCTTCGGCTTGGGCATCTTCGCCGGTTCCTGCATCCAGGGACAGCTGTCCGCCGGTGAAGGAAAGTCGAACCGGTGTATTGCGTTCGGCAACAACGGCTACACGACGGACGGCTTCAACCAACGATGAGGTTCTCACAGTTGCGTGGATCGGGGTATTTTCCGGGAAAAGAGAACGAATCTTAGGGTAATCGCCGTCCACCAATAGTGAGGTGGTGCGGCGGTTTCCGCTTTCGAAACCGATCAATTCGTTGTCCTGGCCTAGCGCAATCTTCAATTCGCCGGCGGAGCCCAAAGTCTTGGCAACTTCACTCAGGGTCTTGGCCTTGACCAAAGCGGAAGTCGAAATTCCTGGTGTTGCAGGCTTCCAATGGACTTCGCGCATGGCCAAACGGTAGCGGTCGGTTGCGAGGAAAGTGATCAAGTCATCTTCAATTTCCATCTTCACGCCAGTGAGGATCGGAAGCGTGTCGTCCTTAGAGGCTGCCACGATGACCTGGTTGATTGCGTGGGCGAAAGCTTCGCCGTCGACAACACCGGTAACTTCGGGAAGAACCGGGAGTTCCGGGTATTCGGCAACCGGCATGGTTGCCAAGTGGAAACGGCTTCGACCACAGGTCAGTGTGACTTTGGTGCCATCGGTTTCGAGAGTTGCAGTAGATTGCGGCAAGCTGCGGCAGATTTCCGCAAGCAATTTACCCGAAACGAGAATGGTGCCTTCTTCGGCAACGTCTGCCGCGATCTCAAGGTGTGCCGAGATTTCGTAGTCAAATCCAGCAAGTGACACGGTGCCGTTGGTGGCCGTGATCAAAATACCGGACAAGACCGGGGATGGCGGACGTTGGGAAAGCGAACGGGCGGTCCAGGATACGGCCTCGGCCAAAACATCCTTTTCAACGCTGAACTTCACGAAGTGGTCCGCCTTTCACGACGAAGTCGACAGTACTGGAAGCAAGCTTAGCGGTTCCCTATGACAGGAATAACCCAGCTTGGAGTTCCAAAAACGATGGTGTGCGGTGTTGCTTCGATTTCTTGTGAGGAAACTTCTCGTCCTCAACAGCAACACGGTGTTTGAGCTTACCGGCTTTTAGGTATCCGTGGGTTGAGCTCGAAGCGTGAATCCGTTTGAGTACGGGTCTTTTCGTTTGAGGAGATAGAGCTCACGTTTAGGAACAAAGAAATCCTTTTGACGGATTACTCCAGATTCCAGAGTGGCCAAGACCTGCAAGGTGGTCGCTTTTACAAGAATCCGCTTCTTGGTTCCAGGTCAGTCGTGGAGTGGGTTCGTATTTTTCTGAGAACTCACCGAGAGGTCTCGGGCAGTGAACCTACGACCGCGGTGAGTTCCCCAATATTTGGCTACGGCCACGAGCCATTGTCTCGCTCGGCGCGAAAAGTGTCCCAAAACAGTGATTTTGGGTCGTTTCGTTGGATGGGTGGCAAAACAGGACTTGTTATTTGGATGAGTAAGAAATTTGGGATTAGTAGTGTTAATAACCCCTGTGGATACTGTGGATAACCCTCCCAGCCCGCATCAGCATACCGATTATGCATGTGCACAACATGTGATTGGGCGTGACACTGAGTGTCAGCAGTCGGTGGACAACTTTCCGCGTGATTTAAGGGATCCACAGGTACCCCCATAGTTATCCGCAGGCTTTACCGGGTAGTCCACTTAACCATCCACAGGTTTATCCACACCTGTGGTTAAAGATTTTGATAGGGGTTATCCCTCGCGCTGCCTTTGCTTGATGCGGTTGGTCAGCTCGGTTACCTGATTGAAGATGGCTCGTCGTTCTGCCATGAGTTCGCGGATTTTTCGGTCTGCGTGAATGACAGTGGTGTGATCGCGTCCACCAAGTTCCTGGCCGATCTTCGGCAGTGACATGTCGGTCAGTTCGCGCAGCAGGTACATGGCGATTTGCCGGGCCGTCACCAAGGTCCTGGTCCGTGATTTGCTGTTGAGCTCTTCAATCGTGAGGTTAAAGTACTCGGCCGTCTGGGCAACGATGGTTGCCGGGGTGATTTCCTGGGCACCTTCATCAGTGATCAAGTCCTTGAGAACCGTTTCGGCAAGGTGCATGTCAACTGTCTGGTTGTTCAAAGACGCGAATGCCGTGACACGGATCAGCGCTCCTTCAAGTTCACGGATATTCGTGGAGATCTTCGAGGCGATGTACTCCATGACATCGTCTGGCGCCGAAAGATTCTCGGCATTCGCCTTCTTGCGCAGAATTGCGATACGGGTTTCCAGCTCGGGCGGCTGGATGTCGGTCAGCAGGCCCCATTCGAAGCGTGAACGCATACGGTCCTCAAAGCCGGCCAACTGCTTGGGGGGAAGGTCGGAAGTAATCACGACCTGCTTGTTGTGGTTGTGAAGCGCATTGAAGGTATGGAAGAACTCTTCCTGGGTCGCATCCTTATTAGCCAAGAACTGGATGTCGTCAATGAGCAGGATGTCTACGTTGCGGTACGTCTGCTTGAAACTTGCGCCTTCATCATCACGGATGGAGTTGATGAAGTCGTTGGTGAATTCTTCGGAGTTGACGTACCGGACGCGGATGCCGTTGTAGAGATGGCGGGCGTAGTGGCCGATTGCGTGTAACAGGTGGGTTTTGCCGAGTCCCGAGTCGCCATAGATGAACAGAGGGTTGTAAGCCTTGGCTGGCGCTTCTGCAACAGCCACTGCCGCTGCATGGGCAAACCGGTTGGAAGAACCGATAACGAAGGTGTCAAAAATGTATTTGGGGTTCAATCGGCCGAATTCCTGGGAATTCGACGGGGGAGAAGGCTGCGGCAGCTGGTCGCTAATGCGTGCCTTGGGTACCGGCGGCTGTTCAACCGGGGCAACTGCTTTTTCCTCGGGCATCAAGTCTGAATCGATGCTGAATGCACACCGAATATCGGATTGGAAAACCAATTTAAGGGATTCTTCCAACGGCTCCTTGAGCTGCGTCTGGAGAACATCGCGGGTGAGCTCGTTGGGAACTGCCAGCAAGAGGGTGGAACCGATGAGTCCCTGTGGCTGAGCCAACGCGGCAAAAGCACGCTGCATGGGAGTGACGCGATCATCCTGTTCGATGTGGCGTACTACCTGGCGCCAGGCACTACCGACGCTATTCGACTCGTCCGTGCTCATATTTTGGCCCCTTCAATCTGATTCGACGGCCAAACAGCCGGCGAATGGGGGACTAAAACTACGGAACCCCAACGAATAGATTCTACCGGTCATCCACAGCGTTATGCACAGTCGGTGGATAACTTGTGGTGGATAACGCACGAAGGCTTGCAAATCTGCGGTTATACAAGTAAATATTGAGGTCTGGGATGTGCGTGTTAGGCACGATTTAGAGCTAAACTCTGCGATTATCCACTGCTGTATCCACAATTAAAATCACAATATGCACAGGGTGCGTCAGGGTCCTTCAAGACCCCAATTTGACGTACCTTCGATGACTCCCATATCGTTGTGTAGTCCTATGTGTGCACTTTTGTCGTTGTTTGACGTCTTCGTAATTCTTTCTGAATCGCGAAAACGGCATCAGATTCAAGAGGCGCCACCGAATACGAGCGTCGGCCTGTTCTTCCCTTTTTAGTAGCAACGGGTAAGGCGCATCACATGATCGTCTTGGAGTTACTACCGTGAGCAAGCGGACTTTTCAGCCGAATAACCGTCGTCGTGCCAAGAAGCACGGTTTCCGACTTCGTATGCGTACCCGTGCAGGCCGAGCCATTCTGGCAACTCGCCGCGCCAAGGGCCGTACCGAACTTTCTGCATAACCATTAAGCACTACTGTCCTGAGATAGCGCAGGTATTCGTGGGTTCTTTGTTTATCAGACTCGACGCGTGACGTCGTGTTGCCAAAGAATCAGCGACTGCGCCTTTCGCAGGACCTTACAGCCACTGTACGTTCCGGCGCCCGAACTGGGCGCCGGAACGTAGTGCTATATGCACGGGTTCGCTCCGACGAGCCCCAGGGCGATAACCGTTTTGGCTTCATAGTTTCCAAGGCCGTTGGCAATGCCGTGCACCGCAACCTCGTCAAGCGACGAATGCGTGCATTGGCCGCGCAGATTCCTGCGACCGCCAACGGTCTCGATTTCGTGTTCCGGGCATTGCCTGGTTCGGCCGAAACCGACTGGAACGAATTGAGTCAGCAAGTCTCAACAGGACTTGAATCGGTTGTCCGCAAGGCGGGTGCAAAGCATGAAAAAGGACTCTAAACCCCGGACCGGGGTTCTTTGGTTCCTGATTGATATCCCACGAAACCTTCTTATTGGGTTCCTCATGGTTTATCGAAAGATCATTTCACCGGTCTACGGCGATGTTTGCCGATATTTTCCCAGCTGCTCTGCCTACGGTCTCGAAGCAGTCACGGTGCACGGCGCCATCAAAGGCATCGGGTTAACGTGCTGGCGTGTCTTAAGATGTAATCCGTTTAGTCATGGCGGGATCGATTACGTTCCCGAAGGCAGACGGATTTGGCCAGAAGGCAAGACCCCCAAGATTATGGTGTTGAATCATCCTCCGATTCCCGCCGACGAAGACGCCGCAGACGCGGCCTGAGGAGCATGACCGGTAATGAACTTCTTTGACCTGATACTGAGCCCGTTTCGGTACGTAGTCTCGTGGATCCTATGGGCATTCCACGAACTGTTCTCGATGATTGGCCTTAACCCCGATTCCGGTTGGACCTGGGCGCTGTCAATCATCTTCCTGGTGTTGTTGATTCGTACCGCCCTGATCCCCGTCTTCGTCAAGCAGATCAAGGCCCAGCGTGCCATGCAGGCCCTTCAGCCAGACCTGCGCAAGCTCCAGGCCAAGTACAAGGGCAAGAAGGACCAGCTCTCGCAGCAGGCCATGATTGCCGAGCAGCGTGCCTTGTTCAAGAAGCACAAGACAAATCCGCTGTCTTCCTGCCTGCCGATGCTGATCCAGATGCCGTTCTTCTTCGCACTGTTCACGGTGCTGAACAACGCCGCCAAGGCCAGCAACTCCAACGAGGGCATCGGTGCGCTTACCGCCGCGCACATCAAGAGCTTCGACCAGTCCTCGATCTTCGGCGCACGTCTCTCTGACACCTTCCTGGGTACCATCAACTCCGGTTCGCCGAGTGCCGCAGTTCTGATTGTTGCAGTCATCATGATCCTGTCGATGACCGCCTCGCAGTTCATCACGCAGAAGCAGATCATGTCGAAGAACATGACCAAGGAAGCCCTTGAAGGCCCCTTCATGCAGCAGCAGAAGATGATGCTCTACATCCTCCCGTTGGTCTTCGGTATCGGTGGCATCAACTTCCCGATCGGTGTCCTGATTTACTGGACTGCTACCAACCTCTGGACGCTCGGCCAGCAGTACTACGTCATCCGCAACAACCCGACTCCGGGTTCGCAGGCAGAACGTGAACTGAACGAGCGTCGCGCCGCCAAGGGCCTTCCCCCGATTGGCCAGAAGAAGGTTGACGAAGACGCGTCCGCCGCGGTCATCGAAGAACCGAAGACGCAGCGCGTACAGCCTCAGCGTAAAAACAGGAAGAAGAAGTAGCCATGAGCGATCTTGATCAGAGCGTAATTTCAGAACCTGCAGCAACCGAAGTTGAAGAAACCGAAGATGCAGCAACAAGCATCGAAGAAGAAGGCGACATCGCCGCAGACTACCTCGAAGAGCTCCTTGATATTGCCGATCTTGACGGCGACATCGACATCGAGGTCCGTGGCGGACGTACCTACATTTCAATCGTTGGCGAAGCCGAAGACGAGAAGGACCTGCAGCGCCTAGTCGGCGCAAATGGTGAAATTCTCGACTCACTTCAGGAACTCACGCGCCTGGCAGTATTGACCGCAACGGGCAACCGTTCGCGCCTTGTTTTGGACATCACCGGGTACCGTCAAGGTCGTGCCGGCGAGCTGAAAAAGATCGCCGACGAAGCCGTCCAGAAGGTACGCGAGACCGGCACCCCCGTCGCACTTGAACCCATGAGCGCTTATGAGCGCAAGCTCGTGCATGACTGCGTTGCGGCGCTTGGCATGCACAGCGAATCCGATGGCGAAGGAACCCGTCGCCACATCGTCGTTTCCAGCGACGACGCCTAAGCACAGAAACAAGGACCATCTCCTGATGAGCAACGAAGTAGAACTTACCTCCGAGGAACGACAAGCCGCCGAGTCCGTATTCGGTGACCGGCTTTCACTCGCTGAGCGTTATGTTCAGCACCTGGCCACCTCGGGCATGGAACGCGGCCTACTGGGCCCGCGTGAAGTCCCGCGCTTGTGGTCGCGACACGTGCTGAACTGCGCTGTCGTTGCCAACCTGATCGACAAGGATGCTCACGTTGCAGACGTGGGTAGCGGTGCCGGCCTGCCGGGCCTGACCCTGGCTCTGGCCCGTGCCGACCTTGAACTGACTCTCATCGAACCACTAGAGCGTCGTTGCATTTGGCTGCACGAGGTCGTCGAAGATCTGGGTCTCGATAACGTCACCATTATGCGGGGCCGCGCGGAGCAGGTTGTTGAGCACATCAATGCCGACTTCGCCACTGCCCGTGCAGTTTCAGCGCTGACAAACCTGGCCAGCCTGACGATTCCACTGCTTCATGGCAAGGGCACCGTCCTGGCAATTAAGGGTCGTTCCGCGGCTGAAGAAGTCGATAAGGCAGCGAAGATCATCCGTCGACTGGGCGGCAAGAAGACCGAAGTGGTTACCGTTGGCGAGGACATCCTCGACGAACCGACAACGGTTGTACGCATCACCGTAGCCTAACGCTTTAGCGATAGGCTGTACTAGGCAGCATCATGCCGCCACAGAGTTAGTAGAAAGAACCGTCTTGAAGCGAAGCGTTAACAAGATTCCACCGTTTGCAGCCCTTTTCGCTTCATTCAGTTCCGCTGACAATAAACAACAACCTGAAAATGTTGTTTTACCCGAGCCTGAGATTGTTTCACGTGAAACAACGTTTTCAACGCATCTGAAGCTTGACGAGGATGAAGCGGTTGAACTGACCGATTCCGATGGAGAGGACACAGTGGTGACGAGGGAACCCGCGCCAGCGCCAAACGTTTTCGATACCACTGACGACAGCTCACCGCTTGCCAGCCAGCTGGCCAGCGAACACAAACGTCGCGAACGCCTGAGTGGCCGCAAGCTGCCCAAGCCGTCAACAACGCGCTACATGACGGTCAGCAACCAGAAGGGTGGTGTCGGCAAGACGACGACCACCGTGAACATTGCGGCGGCACTGGCAATTGCCGGCCTGAACGTTTTGGTTATCGATATCGACCCGCAGGGCAATGCTTCGACGGCGCTCGGTGTGGAACACCATGCAGATGTCGACAGTATCTACGATGTGCTGATCAACGACATGCCTCTGTCTGATGTTGTGGCAGCGTGCCCGAACATTGAGAACCTCACCGTTGCTCCGGCGACGATCCACCTGGCAGGCGCAGAAATCGAGCTCGTCTCCCTGGTTGCCCGCGAGCAGCGCTTGCGCCGGGCCTTGGACCAATACTCCAAGTTCCGCGAACAGAATGGCATGGACCGCCTGGACTACGTGTTCATTGACTGCCCACCGAGCCTGGGATTGTTGACGGTGAACGCGTTCGTGGCGGCACGCGAAGTCTTGATCCCGATCCAATGTGAGTACTATGCACTCGAGGGCCTGAGCCAGTTGCTCAAGAACATCGAGATGATCCAGAAGCACTTGAATGCGGACCTTACGGTTTCGACGATCTTGCTGACTATGTATGACGGCCGAACCAACCTCGCTGCCCAGGTCGCAAGTGAAGTGCGGGAGCACTTCCCGAATCAGGTACTCCAGGCACTGATTCCCCGAAGCGTGAGAATCTCCGAGGCGCCGAGTTACCAGCAGACGGTGATTACCTACGACTCGAGTTCAACCGGTGCACTTTCGTATTTGGAAGCAGCCGCAGAAATTGCCGAACGAGGCAACGCCTAACCAATTTTTATGTCGTGTGGCCATCGCTGGCCACACGACATAAAAAAATCTCAAAAATTCGTGTTCTCAATATTTAAACGCATGTATTCAGTTGATTAGCACAAAAATCTGTGGATCCTTGATTCTAAGCACTTCCGCGGCTCGACCCTAACAGGGGTAGGGCCCGGTCACTTGTTTTGGGATGTACAAAAGGCCACACCCATGGGTGGCGTCCATAACTATCTAACGCTTGCAAGTAGAATTGCCTTGAGTTCAACAAGGTAGCAATGGTGTCGAAAGGGAGAAGTATCCAATGTCGGAAAAGCGACGTGGTTTAGGACGAGGTCTTGGTGCGTTGATTTCCAGCAGCCCTGTCGTTGGTTCCGAGGAAGAAGCTCCTCAGAATGTTTCACGTGAAACATCAAAAACGCCCGTTGCGGCCAATGGCTCTGCTGCGGAGGCAAGTGCCCCGAAACGCAAGGTAGTGAGTGCACCTGCAGCTGCCAAAAAGGTACGCCCGGTGGACATGTTCTTCGTTCCCGGAAAGACTGAAGAAGAAGCTGCCGCAGAACACAAGCTTGGCAAGGCGGCCGCTTCGGCACAGTCGACTGCCGCAAAGAAGCGGCGCGCGCAAATGCCCGGCCTCATCGCAGCATCGGGAGGACGCGCGGGGGAGGGCGACGAAAGCCAAGACTCCAATGATTTGGTAGCGGTACCAGGAGCGACGTTCGCGGAAATCGCCGTCGACCAGATCCATCCGAACCGCAAACAGCCACGTTCGTACTTCGACGAAGAACACATGGACGAACTCGTCCACTCCATCCGCGAAGTCGGACTGCTGCAGCCGATCGTCGTCCGCCCTTCACGTGACAACGCCAGCGAGCCCTACGAAATCGTCATGGGCGAACGCCGTTGGCGGGCAACCCAGGCTGCAGGGCTGACGACCATTCCTGCCATCGTTCGCGATACGCAAGATGTAGATCTGCTTCGCGATGCGTTGCTGGAGAACCTTCACCGTTCACAGCTCAACCCACTTGAAGAAGCTGCCGCTTACCAACAGCTCCTCAGTGAATTTGGATGCACCCAGGAAGTCTTGTCGGAGCGCATTGGGCGTTCGCGATCGCAGATTTCCAACACCATTCGCCTGATGAAGTTGCCGGCATTGGTTCAACGTCGTGTTGCAGTTGGCGTCATCTCTGCCGGTCATGCGCGGGCTCTGCTTGGATTGGCCGATGCCATTGCCATCGAGCAATTGGCCCAGCGCATCGTCAACGAAGGAATGTCAGTCCGTGCCACCGAAGAAGCCGTCGCACTTAGCGATGGCCAGCCGCGGGAGAAAAAGGATGCTCCAGCGAAGCAGAGTCCGCGTCACGAACGCCTCGATTTCCTGGCTACCTCGCTTTCGGACCGGTTGGATACAAATGTCAAGATCACTCTTGGCGCACGCAAGGGTAAGGTCAGCATTGAATTTGCCAGCGTTGACGATCTGAACCGGATTATGGCCGTGCTGACGCCAGATGGTGATGAGAAGTAACTGAGTCATAAGCACAAAGAGGGAATGTTTCACGTGAAACATTCCCTCTTTTCGTGAATGCCTGGCATAGGCATTTGCGTGGAGGTGAAAGCCCTCTGAAAGTGAAGGTGGTTCCAACTGCTAGTCAATGGCAACTGCGTCATCGTGGGGTGGGAATGAAGCCGGCGACAAACTCTGCACCGAGGAACAAGAATCACATATAGGGCATTCCAGTTGGGGACAGCCGATGCGGGACGATGATGCTCTCTCCACCGAAATGGTGGAATGTAAATGTAGAGGGGCAGGAGGAGGCCTTTTTCAATGCGCCATCAGTGGTTGGGGTGATGCTGTTCTGGCCGTGAGGTCAGGGTTGATGGATCAGGTGCCAAAGACGCGCAGATAGTTGGGGAAGGGCGCAACTCAGGGCAGATGTGTGAAGCACGAGTTCTCGTGACCAGAGTATTCGGCGCCCTTGGTGGCCACCCATTATTGTGTTTGGGAGCCAGCGATATTGCCGTGGGGAGCAGCATCGGCCCGGATGGAAGCCACCTGCTCCTGCAGATCCACCAATGTTGAACGGCGCCTACATCCCCGGACATGTTCCAGTTTGAAACATCGGTCAAGATGATGTTGCGGACGAAGTGCCGAGCCGTGGCGCCCGCTTGTCGCAAGGTACACCGCGCAGAACATCATCCAGCCGCGGCCGAGTGACATACGCCCAAGCAGAGAGCTGAGACTCTTTCCGGTGGTGGGTTCCAGCAAGTGGTGCTCCACACCAGTGGGACTGAGCCGGTCAGGATCCTCCGAAGCCCTACAACGCACCTTGGGCTAGCCAATCGGGTCCGCCGGGGATCCGGCCAGCTCACGGCAACTCAACGACCGTCTGTCGATGGCGAAGTGGCTCCCAGCAATGCCATAGGTGGTTCCCGTGGTGAATATTCACTTTTCCGGGAATGGTGTCTACTCGGAATATTGCCGGCTCTCACAGCGGTAAATATTCAGATCGTGGTGGCTGCACAAAAAAGATGGTCGACTGCCTCCAATCCCTGTGAAAGTGAACGCTCGGTTCGGGCTGAGCCAGCGTCGAATTGCAGGCATTGCCCCTCCGCTGGTGTTTCACGTGAAACATTCCCAAACGAATTCTTCGTCATGTTTCACGTGAAACATCGGTGCTTCTATTGATCGACATTGGGCCTACGGGCAAGCAAGAAAGCATGACCGTTGTTCAAGAAGTCCAGGGTCGCGGCAAGGCCAGATGACCCTCCGTGTGGGATAAACCCTGGGGCGGTAGCTACGAGCCAGGGAAGGACACCTGACCCTTTTTGGCCACTTCAACTCGGCCATAGCAAAGAGAGCCGCGGATATTCCATCTTGCATTAAAGTGATTCGATTTCTGGCAGTTTCAGGCATCGGCACTGAACCATTGGCCTGCCCTCACCGGCAAGGAGGTCACCAGCAGGGCGCAATGTCTTGGCCCACGGGAAGCCCCGAGTGG
Source organism: Paeniglutamicibacter antarcticus (assembly GCF_900010755.1). Classification (GTDB taxonomy): domain Bacteria; phylum Actinomycetota; class Actinomycetes; order Actinomycetales; family Micrococcaceae; genus Paeniglutamicibacter; species Paeniglutamicibacter antarcticus_B. Next base: position 93,494 of record NZ_CZJT01000097.1, read on the forward strand.
CGGGCCCACCATTGACTGCCCGCGGGTTTCTTGGTGTGGAAACCCAGCCGGTGTTGGATTCAAACAGGCAAGGCTATATACCGCGGACGCCCATGTCCATCACAATGCCACGGCACGGGAACGGCGACCGGTCTTGGTGAAAGAGATGAAAGTAGGGAAATGAATTGTCTCAACCCTTCTCTGGGGAGTCTGGTGGCCAAATCGGCGCATGTTTGGGATAAACAACATGTGGTCAATACCTAACTGAGTCGATTCCCAACTGGCAATCGACAGCTGAGAATCGAGCTGAACGTGTCAACGACGTGGATTGCCTTGGACTCATTGCCGCAGTGCTTGCCGGTTTCCATTCTGCTCTCAAATTCGTGGCTGGAAAATTGACAAGGATTGACCCGCCGCACGGCAAAACTCGGTTGAAGCATCCGTTCCGATGGAGCCCGGACAATGTGCACGACAATAGGCGCTTGTTCAGGGATTGCTATCGCTTCCAGAAGCGAGATCCTGGCAAGGAACTGCGAACCCCAGCGTGGGCTGTGTCGACATCGGTGCTCCGGGTCGACAGTCGCCGAATCATGCGCCCCTGCCTGGGTCCAGTCATCCTGGGGGTGCGCTCAGGTCGAAGTGAGCTAGGAATCGTCAAACTGGCTCTTGCCTGCCCCGGTAAACATGCCGAACAGTGAGCTTTCGGAGTCGTCCCCGGACCGAATCAACCGGCTGGATTGGCATATGGCACCGAGGGATTTGAAGCAATCAGAAAGACTGAGTGGTTATAAGTTGTTAACTGCGGGGGAGCTCTTGGATTCCAATCGAGCACTTCATCCTTCTTTGTCTCAGGGGCAGGCGTTCAAGGAGCGCAGCCTGGAAGGTAACCAAAAGCGTGATCGTTAGAATTTCGCCACGCTGGTGGCACGGTTGACCCGCACGAGCTGTCCCGTGATTACGCCGGTCTCCGCAGTGTTTCGTGGATGGCCGCATTCGGCCCGCCAACGACTACCGCCGCAAACTTTCCGTGGCTCCGGTTCGCCCGGTTCGCTGAATCCTTGAATGCGGAGATTCGGTACATACTCGAAATCGATTCTGCTGTGCGGTTGGAGTGGAACAGCAGACAGACACCGATACCCTAGTCCCTGGCGGGCTTCCTCGTGCGTGAAGGTTGATTGGTGGCTGTCCCACGAACAACCGCTGGCGGAGCACCACCCATGCGAACACCAGCAGTACATGGCCCGAGTAAGCCACTGATCCCCGTATGTGCTCCATTCGGGCGCCAGAGGGGAGCCGCGAACGAATCAATCGGAACTCGGAGGATACTTGGGAGTCATTACCATTCCGGGTAGACGCTACCCGGGTCAAATGTTTGAAAAGGGGAATGGCGACAAGACGAGATGCTCGGTGCGTTATTCCTTGCACAGCTTCTTGCATATTCGTTGACTCGTGAAATATTGGACCGGTGGCTAATATCCAAGAGCGTGCCGGCACCGCAGAATTGGTTACTTCCGGGCTGAGTCAATCAGCTTGGACAGGAATGACTGTTGCACCGGCAGCACGGGTGATTTGAGTTTGTAGTCCTCAAAGGGCGCACTGGCGATTGCGCCGGAGGATACTTCCGGTCGACCCACAAACAGCGAGTAGGAACCAATCACTCTCCGCCTGCGCTCAACCCAACTACTTTGGCCGTCAGCGAAGTGGGGAAGTTCCGCTGTGCGTTGGCCGCGACAGTCGGTCATGATCTCGTCCACACAGCTTGCAGCATCCCAAAGTGTCCTCATTTCGCGCGGCAGACAGCATGGCCAATGCGGGTGGGCAACATAGACCATGTCGATTTGAAAGGCAAAGGAGGCTTCCTGCCGTGGCCGGAGGATGTTCCCATCTGGCCCATAAATAGACGCAGATGCTGCAACGGACTACTCGTTTCTGAGAGCACATATGAGTCGAAGAGGGCATCACACGCGTGGTGCCATCAGTCATCGTATTGATCATTGGAAGGACATTCGCGGCCGTGGTTTCTTCAAGAGGATCGAGACCGTGGTGCCCGGCGATAACGATGTCCATCCACCGGGCAAGATATCCCGCTGTATCGGCCAACGCCTCTGGCTTGTCCGCCGTTTCCGGTGCGGAGTTGTTGACTGTGAACCCATTTGTGCTGCGCAGGACTCGAACGATACATACGTGCAAAAACTGGAAGGCGGGAAGAATGGATTGCGTAGCCGCTCACCTGAAGTCCGCGACCCCGTTCGTATTGCCCCTCCAGAGCGAACAGCGAATGGAGGTCAGCTGCTGCCAAGCGCAGTAGTTGATGCAGGGTTCGCATCAAGGGCGCCGGCGGAGTAGGACCGGCCTTCGGCAAACAGAGGTTACATGGTCGCAGTTCCCGAAGGTCGACGCCGCGAAACTTTCTCATTTCGCAAGGTGAACTGGTACTTGTCGCATCTGAACGTAGAGACATGAATCAGTATTCGACCGAAATTGCAGGACCATCCACGCGGAGCCAACAGCAGCAATCATCAGAACGGCAATTCAAAGAGCAAAGAGTCCCCAGGATTGATACGGGATTTTGACTGAAGGTGTGCACCTGGTTAACCTGCCCTGCAACGTATATCTCTGCGGTTCCCGGGAGCAAGGCAAACATCGGGTGCGGGGACCGACGGTTTTGCTGGCCCCAAACACGACTCCGAATGGATGACCGTGTTTTGAATTCTTACAGAAGCACGGCATGCGTCCGGGAGCAGGGGGAGTGGGGCCAACTGCAAATGTCCTGCAAAGCGGGCCCAGGGCGAAAACTGTACCTGTGGGTTGTACCTCAGCGAGTTGGCGTGGAACGGGGACATCCTGCGCCGGCGTCTCGTGGCGCGTCACGGAGAATGCCTAAACCCCGGTCCACAGCTCCCGGGGGCTCCCAGCTGGCATTTCCGGTACCCGGTATCGCGATGAGTGAAAGCTGCGCCTAGAAACGCCCGCTAGGGCCGCTCACGTGAGCTACCGGATTTCGCCCCGGGGAACGGGCCTAGGCACCTGATGGGGATCTCCGGAGGCGTTTGTAAAGTGGCTCAGGCTTCAGCCGGTGATTGGCGCTGGCTGCGAAGCCTTTTCATAATGGCCGGTGGTTCCCGCCAATCCGAAATTATCGATTGGTGGGGGTGTGCCGCTCGGCTGGTGGGTCAACCGGCGTGTTTGTCGGGGTCAGGGCGTCTGCAAAGTCGTGGAGCAGCCCCAAATCTTAATATCTGAGACAAATCCTGCGTGGCTTTAACCAAGCAGGAACCCCTGTTAAACATGTGAATGTTCAAGCCCACATGTCCGCACAGGAG
>NZ_CZJT01000098.1 GCF_900010755.1 Paeniglutamicibacter antarcticus
GTCGGGGACACGGGAACCTCCAGGGGTGCTACGGCGACGGTCGGGCGGAACTCGACCGTCACTGTACCAACTGGTGCGTGCGGCGCACGCGGGCCGCTCAGCGGTCCAGGTAGTCCACGAGCGCTCGGCGCTGGTGCTGGCCCAGTCCACGGACCCGCCGGGTGGGGGCGATGCCGATCTGCTCCATGATCGCCGCGGAGCGGACCTTGCCGATCCCGGGCGTGGACTCGAGCAGCTCGGTGACCTTCAGGCGGCTGACGGCCTCGTCGTCCTCGCCGCGGCGCAGCACCTCCGCGACACTCACGGAGCCGTCCCGCAGCCCCTTCTTGATCTGGGCCCGGGCGGTCCTCGCCGCCGTGGCCTTCTCCCGCGCGAGTGCGCGCTCGTCGTCCGTCAATGGCCGCAGTGCCATGCCCAGCTCTCCTCCTCGTAGCCCTACGGCCCACCCGGTGGCCCGGTTGGGGGCAGGCGCACGGGAGCCGTCCTTCCCGAAAGTACCCGACGGCTTTGCGTCCGTACATACGAGAAAGGCCCCCCGGCACGCCACTGGTCGCGGGCTCCGGGGGGCGTTCTCGGGGTGCTCAGCGGATGGCCAGCGCCGTGGCGAGGGCCTCCGACGAGCGGTCCACGGCCTCGCGCAGGGCGCGCACGTCCGGGCCGTGGGACAGCACGTCCCGTGAGGAGTTGGCGAGAACCATGGGCCTGACCTGGGAGAACACGCGTGCCACCGCGGCGGCGTCGGCGCCCTGGGCCCCGAAGCCCGGGGAAAGAATCGGCCCGCCGAGCCCGCCCAGGTCGATCTCCAGCCGCTCCAGGGCGGGGCCCACGGTGGCTCCGATCACCGCTCCGCACGAGCCCATCCCGCCGGTTTCGGGGGACGTCACGATTTGGTCACGATCCCCCGT
>NZ_CZJT01000099.1 GCF_900010755.1 Paeniglutamicibacter antarcticus
GATCGTCGGCTGGGAAACCTCCACCGTCAAGGACACCGAGTTCGTTGAACAGTGCTTGAAGATGGCGCTGTGGCGCCGAAAACACATGAATAGGCCGGTTGACAAGGGTCTTCTGCACCATTCAGATGCTGGAAGCCAGTACACCTCGATCCGGTACACCGACACCCTGGAAATTGAAGGACTCATTCCTTCGATCGGCAGCGTCGGGGATGCCTATGACAACGCCGCCGCCGAAACCGTCATGGGCTTGTTCAAGAACGAAGCCGTGGCCAAGGATTCGCCGTTCCGTAACGGTGCACTGAAGACCGAATCCGATGTCGTCGACGTCGTTTTTGAATGGGTGCATTGGTACAACAATGCTCGCCTGCATTCCTCGTTGGATCACCAGACTCCGGAGGAATTTGAGCAAACCTATTATGATGAAATTTCCGGCTCGTTACCCGACGCTGCCGCCCATAAGACGGCGGCATGATTTGCGGGACGGTTCAAAATGACGCGTATGGCTCAGTGACACGTAGAGTGGGCAGCTGGTTTGGGTTCCTCCAAAGAACGTCGGACTTGTGAAACTGGTGACCGGCAATTGCCCGCTTTCGGAAAATGGTGACAACCGATGCAACTGGTAAATCCACGCGGGCTATCGCCTGCAAAATCAGCTGTCGCAGCGGCGGGGACGGCTGCACTGATATTTTGTGCGCTGGCTCTGTTGGGCAACGCGCTGCCCACGGTATTCAGTCACTCGATACCGTCCATTGTCTACTGGGTCCTGTTTGCGCTGTTCCTCCTGGCACTTCTGGCCACCACCACCGCTTTGGGCACTTGGTGGGGAAAATCTGTCGGCCGGCGAAGGGAACCACTTGTCGCGGCTTCGGCATTGTGGCTCATGATCGTTTCATTTATGGTCATCATTGTGGCGTGGGGTGCGGAAGCGCCCTGGAGCGAGAACCTGGCAACGGCGGGCTTCGTTTCGGCTTTGGCCGGTCTCGTGGTCGGTCTTGGAAGTCTGTTCGTTCTGTCGAAGAGATCCCCAAGGAAATAGCGACCCCAAGGAGCAACCGATTCCCTGGAACCCCGAGCAAACTATGCCCGGTCAGCGTTGCGCTTCTGGGATCGGGTCCAAGAAAGTCTCGTTTCTGTATGGCGTCCAGCGGTTGGTGGTCTTAGTGCTTTCCGTAGCGTTCATCGAGCAGGTCTGCGTGTTCGCCACGGGTGATGGCACGGTCACGGGCTTCCATTCGCCCCAGGTAGAGCCGGCCGACGATGAGCGCCACCGCGAACGTGGCCAGGACAAAGGCTGCCGCAATCCCGAGGTTTTCCGCGGCCGCCTCGATATCGAATGTCACGATGGCCCCGACCAGGAATAATGATCCAGCCGCCGCGCCGAGAGCCGAAGCGAGGGCCTGTTGGTTGACCGTGACAAACAGACGTTTAGCGGACAGGACAACCAAGCCAACGATGGCGCCGGCGGCGGACACCAGGCCATAGATCAACCCAGCAACAGCACCGTACAAGGCGGTGAACATCGTGTAGCTGGCAAGGCCGCCCCAAGCTTCTAATCCATCCAGGGTTTCCTGATCGTTCTCGCCCAGGTAGGGCAATGCCGTCATCAGTCCGCCCGTGACTCCGCCGAGCAGCGTGCCGGCCAGTGCGGCCAGCAAGAACACCGGTACAAGCAGTGCGGTGATTCGTTGTCCCGCGGAATGTGTCATGACCTCATCGTATGCGCCGTGCAACTGAGAGAACGACATCCAACTGCATCGGAGATTTTTGGCAACCTCATATTTTGCCTAACCGGAGCAACGAAGCTCTGACCAAGGGCACTCTATCAAAGCGAGGCTTGCCTGGGCGTGCTCGCGGCCACGGTATTTGCCTTTCCAGACGTACAGGGCGTCCTCGAGGTTTCGTTCATTGGTGCTCTTGTGGCTGTTGAATATCTCGCGTTCCGAATCGGTCATGGTCGCGTCCTGTTCGACTATCGCCATTCCTTTCTCGGGACCGACTGCAGCCAGCAGTGCGCGCGGCTCCGTCGCAGGGTTCGGAGAAATCGGTCCACGCGGCGTAGGCGATGCGCTGGGTGTTCATGGTTGTTTTCCTCTATCTGTGGGGTGAGGGGGATCGCGGAACCAGCCCCGCGCTTTGTCTCTCCCCCGCGTTTTTTGGTTGCTGGCGAAATGAAATGAGCGGACCCGAAACCAAGGAGCATCAACCCGTAGGGCAAGGGGTCCGAATTCTTTGTGAGGAAATAAGCGAAGCGCCGATCAAAGAATTCGGATCTCTTGGCCCCGAAACGCAGCGAGGGGCTTGTGCCCTTGGTGTCAGGCCATACACTCCGAAGGACAGCAACCGAAAAAAGGGGACGGCCGGAACGGCCGGCTACCTGATTCACCGAAAGGTGAATCAGGCCAACCGTCGCACCGCGCCAGCGGGGCGTCCGCTTTCTGGTTGCGAGCGAGCGAGTAACCAGGACGCCTGAAAACCGCGCCATTGCGCTCTGAGTAAATGATGCATTACTCATTTGAGTAAAAGATCAAGAGCCAGCGCGAGTAAAAAACGCACATCGCTGCGGTCTAGGGAGCGTCGAAACCATCGTTGGTACCCAAAAGCACCAGTCGAAACAAGAGTCGTTAACTGGCTTTCACGATCAGTAGTTCGTCCCAGTGTGTGGTGTAGCGCGGTGACATCATGTCCCGGCGCATCGTCCACTCAGGGCCGGCCTTCATCCCGGCCAGTCCCAGGCCAACGGCATTGACGCCGTGGCGCTGCTTGATCTTCTGGATCAGGGGACCGATTTCCTTGGCCTCGTGCTGGTTCACGAAGGGCTCGAACGTTTCCTGGGAGCCGGTCGGGCGAATGTCGGTCACCACGATTCCGGCACGCGCGTACTTGATGCCGTTGATGATCTGGGGAAGCAGTTCCTTAGCGGCACGGGTCAACAACAGGGGATCCGCTGTGGGGCCAGGCAGGGCAATGGTGACGGCCGGCTGGTGGTTGTCCTTGGTGTTGTAGTAGCTCGTCATCGCCCAGGCGCTCAACACCTTGGCCTGGCGCTGGTGCTTGTGCAGGCGTGCGGAGGCCTGTTGTGCATAGATCCCCAAGACCTGTTCCATGCCGTGGGTGTCGGTGATGGGAGTGGAGAAGGATCTGCTGAAAATCAGCTGGTCCTTGATTTCGTGTTCCTCCTCCATGGGGATGCATGGGATGCCGCGCAGTTGCAGGATGGTGCGCATCATGACGATCGAAAAGCGGTTGCGCAGCATGACCGCGTCGGAGTCCCGGAGGTCTTTCATGGTCCAGATCCCCAAGCCATTGAGGCGCTTGGTGAGGCGCGGGCCGATGCCCCAGATTTCAACGACGGGCAGCCGGCCGAGTAGCTGCTCGCGGTCGGCCAAGGTGACGGCTTCCCACACGCACACGCCCTCGAGGTGGGCGTTCTTCTTGGCCGCCTTGTTGGCCAGCTTGGCCAACGTCTTGGTCTTGGCAATGCCCACGCAGACGGGTAACCCCAGGTGATCCATCACGTCTTGCTTCAGGCGCCGGGCCAGCTGCTGCAGCTCGGGCAGCGTGCCCCGAACACCGAGAAATGCCTCATCGATGCTGTAGACCTCGACCCAGGCCGAGTGCCGGCCCAGCAGCTGCATCACGCGGGAACTCAGGTCGCCATAGAGTTCGTAGTTGCTCGATTTTGCGACCAGTCCCGCCCCGCGGAGCGTTGCGTCTGTTTCCAGCTTGAACCAGGGCGCACCCATTTCCACGCCCAGGGCCTTCGCCTCATCGGAGCGTGCGACGGCGCAGCCGTCGTTGTTGCTCAACACGATGACCGGCCGCCCGATGAGCGTTGGGTCAAAAGCCCGTTCACAGCTCACATAGAAGCTGTTGACGTCCACATGCGCAATGTACTCTTCCGGGCGCCCGCAAAATCCTGCATCAGATGCAAAAGCACCACTTAAAGGCGATGCAAACATGTTTCGGCAACTCCCCACACCGTCAGGGAAGCCAACTCCCCCACGACCAGATCCGGATAGTCCGGGCTTTCGGCCTGCAGAACAACACCTTGCGGAGTGAGCCGCAGGCGCTTGACGGTCATTTCGCCGTCCAGGATGGCCACCACCACGGAACCATCAACGGGTTTGCGGGCGCGGTTCACGATGAGTTCATCGCCATCCGCGATCCCGGCACCCTGCATGGAATGGCCGGACACACGAACGATGAAAGTGCTGGTGCTGTCGTGGATGAGGTGTTCACTGAGGTTGATGGAACCCAAAAAATAGTCTTGGGCGGGACTCGGGTACCCCGCAGGCACAGGCGTTTCCGCGATTGGCACTAAGGCCTGATGGTCGCCTTCATATATTGAACACACGTTCTCTATAAACATACATTTAACCCACTTACTCGAAACTTCTTTCTAAGTAAGGATACGTCCGTCACCCACGGTTTGATCAGGGGCCGAGACCCAAAACGTCTCCTCGTGGGAAAGATTGCTGGATTCTTTGCCTTAAAGCAGCATGGCCACCGCAAACGGTGGCCATGCTGCAATCTCGATCAAACACCACACTAGTACCAAACTGGTACCACACCAGAATCACTCCAGTATTCAACCAATTCTTACTCTAGACCGGTGTGGTACCACATATGCGTTTCAATGGTTGAACTCAATCACGCACCAGCTACGAGGCACCTGAACCATAACGTTCTTCGAGAATTGGCCAGACAATCCTCTCAAGTAGCTTCTGCTGGCTGATTTCCTCGTGTTCAGCTGCGGCACGAAGCAAGGCCATCTGGCTGTCACTGGCACGAAAATTCAGCCCCGTTGTCTTCTTTTCCTTGTTGCGGAGCTTCCAAGCGGGCAAGTCGGATTTGACCGGCAACGGCAATGCAGCGGGTTTTTGTTCAGCCCGGTTGGCAAACTCTTCGATCTGGCGATCGGTGGCGGGGGACTGGCGCGCACGTGGCTTTACCATGTGATGACCTCCTGGGTGAGGAGCTGAACCTCTGCTTTTGCCTTTGAATCCTTCATTTCGACAACACCAAGGCCCTCCGACAAACAGTTCTGGTAAACCTTGCGCTCATGGACGACGGTTTCAGCCAAAATGATTTCGGGGAAGCTCGCCATGTACTCTCGAGCTTCCTTGATGTCCTTGGTGAAGACGTTCGTGGCCGCTCGATTCATTACGGCAATTGCTTTGAGCTCAGGGTTGAAATCTTTAGCCTCGGTGAGTGTCCCGACGACACCCTCGGTAGTGTCCAGATCAGCTTGTGATGGCTGAAATGGCATAACAAAGACATCTGCAATGGTCAGCGCGGTCCGCATCTCGCGGCTATCCTTACCAGGGGCATCCACAATGACGTAGTCGTACTTCCCGCTCATTTCATCGAGCGATGCGCGGAGGTTTCCGGTTTTCTGAACGGTTTGAATGTGGCGGTATCCGTTCTCCTCGCGGTCCCGCGACCAATTGGTCACGGTATGGACAGTTGGGTCTGCTTCAACAAGGATTATGTCGTTGCCTAGACGCTGCAACTCGACAGCAATATTCACGGCTAGTGTGGACTTTCCGACGCCACCCTTCTGGTGGCCGACAAGTAAGATCATAGAACCAGACTAGCACCACACCAGTTCAAACTGGTACCACACCAGATATATTTTAGTACCGAACTGGTACCAGTTTAAGCGATCTCCCCGGACTAACGGTGATCTGGAATTGTCATACTAAGCACTTCGTAACAACATCAGCGAGGTCAGCGAGACATCGTCATATTCGTAGTCCGGCCAGAACGGTATGTCTTCGTCTCTGTACTCATAGTCATCTGTGATGAGTGCGAGGGTTCCGAAAACATTGACCCGGCTGTCCAACCAAGCGTGCCAGGCTGCACGTTGCTTCCGGTGTGCTGCATATTGAACTGCGATCGCTTCGATGACCCCGAAGTATTCGGCCAGTGTGCGGAGCTTGCCAGGATTCGTGAGAACCCAACCGTCAGTTGTTCGGGTGATGAGGTTCCAAGCGTGGAGCAGTTCAAGTGCCTGTTTGGTACTGGTGGGGGAAAGGCCGGTTTCACGGGTAATGCTGGCAGTGGTCTGTGCATCGACGGATTTTTCAATGGATTCATAAACAAGCGCTGAAACTTGGCCCAGTTCCCTGAATACCGGGCGCAACGCATGGGTTTTACCTTTCTTCCAAGACAGGGTCTCGGCAACCACTGTGTATTCCTCGGGGATCACCAGCTCATAGCCATCTGCTTGACGGCCTCTGCCTTCGCCTACCTGACGAATCAAGGCAGAAGGACCGCTGGCCAACATGCTCAATTGACGGGCGACGGTGGACTCATGAGTGCCTGTAGCCAAAGCATAAGCCCGGACACCGAATTCCAGGAGGGGGGAATCTCTCTTATGGGCGGCCTCCAGCAAAGCCCTCAGGAGGAACCGCAGGGAGAGCCCTTCACGAGTACGCAAGTGAGAACGTTCGTACAGATTCAGTACTCGTTCCCAGGATCGAAGGAACTGATGATTGGTTAGAGAGTTATTCCTTAGCCCCCCCTGTGTATTAATCCGGCTTGTGTCGTATTTACGGCCGTATGTTCCCACTTGGTTCTTATCCGCTTGGGCGCGGCAGTAGGCTTCGGCTTTTCTCCAGTCAGAGCGCAGTGCCTTGGCTCGTTGAGTGGGGGAGTAGCGGGCGTAGAAACCGGTCAGGCCGGCCCAGGTGCCATCGTTCATGCGTCGCTGCACATCGGTCAGTGACCACCCTGAGCCTGCGGCAGATGCCAACACAGCCTGGCGCGCTTCGGAGGGGGAGGCGTAGCGGGAGGTGTCGAAGGTGCCGTGGCGTCCCATCTGTTCGGCTTCGGCACGCAAGTTTGAACTGATAGCTGTGGGATCCTTGTTTTCTTCTGGCAGGGCGGTGGGTGCCAGTGCTGCAGCGCGGAGGTTTGTCAGTTCAGGTGTTAGTGCTGCACGCAGGAGTGCGTGGCCATGGTGGTTGTTTCGGCGTGTAGCCACGTCAACGGCCACATCGAGGGGTTGGGTCAGCGTTTGATATCCGCCGTGTTTCCAGGGAGAACCGGGCACACGGATGCACCCGCTGTATACGGACTGGTGCGGGGAAGGATCAAGGCTTGGGAAGCGCTTGGACAATGCTTCGACGGCTTCACGCGCCGTGGTGAAATCAATGCGTTCCTGCCAGGGAATGTAGATGTGGAAGCCGCCGGAGGGGGAGGTGTCTTCAATCCATCCCAGCCCGCACTGGGTCAACAGTATTTTCAGTCCCACCAGATCGGCTGCCACATCGCCGCGACCGGCGTCGAAGTCCAAGCAGAAAGCCGCCACGCGGCCGTCCTTACCTGTGACCATGACGGCTGCAGGAAAATGAGGGAGTTCAGGGGTCAAAGCGCGGGTGTTTTTGGTGAAATAGTTGCGCCCGCCGTCTTTGGACAGTCTCACCAGTGGCTGCCCGGCAATTGCCGAGGCTAGCGCCTTCCACTCGGCAGTAGCGCGATATTTATCGGCCTCTGCATCTGCTTGGGCGTGGGCACAGTGAGGCAAGACACGTGTGAGAGTGGAGCGCTCAGGTATTGGTTCCAAAGCAGATATGTGTAAACTGGTGTGCATAAGCAGAGTCCTTGCAAAAGGGTGTGTTTGTAAGAGCTATTCACCCGGTCCCGCCAAGAACATGGGGCGAATAGCTAGAAAACTTGTTTGAAGGCCCGCTAAATGCGGGCCTTCTTCATTTAAGAGGCCTTGCTGATTGGCAGCTCCTCAGGGCCTTCAAACAAAGAGATATCGATGGTAGAGAGTTTCTCTTGGATCAGGTCAGCCAAGAACTGGCTGGCAGACGTTCCTTCGTGTTCAGCCACGAGGAATACCTTTTCGGCAACGCTAACTGGGACGCGTGCTGTCAACACGTGCCTGTCCCCTTTATGGGGCCGTCCTGGGCTTGATCGTTTCAGTGCCATACCAATACCCTATTTTCTGAAATGCCTTAAAGTTGGGATTTATGCCCGTGTCTTCAAGGAATGTTGCTTTCATCGAGTTTGTGTCCAGCAATCCGACCTGATCTGGGTGAATCTGGCGATTTGCCCCAGTAGGATCGTTTTGAACACTCACATCGAAGCGTAAATACATACATACTTTTTAGCACAAACTATCAACTTGTGCATCTTGGGGACAATTTATCATGACTGGAAGAATCACAGAATGACGGTTGCTGCATCCGCGGTAAAGGAGTGGTTCGCTTCGGACTGCCCCGATACTTCCATCGCCAAACTCGCAGCTGGCGCTGGAATGTCACGCATGACCTTGCATCAACAGTTGCTGCGCGGCCAGGTTCCGGCGACGACCGTCATTGCTATAGCCCGTGCTCTTGGGCAATCACCGCTTCAGGCGTTGGCTCGGTTCAAGCCATATCGAGACCTCGTTCCCTCGCGGCCGGATCCCCGCGAAATCCTTGCCTTCCTGGACTGGCCGGAACTATTGGTTGCGGTGGGCCAGATCTACCGAAACATTGAAATCACCGAAGCCCAGCTTGGAAGCCTCCATTTCCCCGACTCTTCTCGGGTGTGGGTGGATGCCATCGATTCGGGATCGCTTCGAAAGGCAGTGGAAGATGAGTTGGGCATGGCCTCATCGAACATGGCAGCGGCATTGCGCACCACCCTCAAGGCTCCCTTGGCTGTTTCATTTGCGAGGAACGCCGGCACCCCTCTAGCCAGCGCGTTCGTGGTGGCAGAAGCACTGACGCCAGCCGAAGCCGGTTGGGGCCCTGAAGAACGCAAGCAAGCTCTCTTGGCTCTTGATACAAATGCCTTGCTTCAACTGGTGAGCAGCCGGTCTCTTGCCGCTGATAAGTACGTTCGTCGTATACGGCAGTTTGAAGTAGATTTGGGGTAATGAGCCCTACAGATGCTATTCCGTTCTTGGTCGCTCTGGTGCTTGGAGCCTTCACGGTAATACGTCTGCCCTCGCTGCTAAAGGGGCAGAACGTACCCCTGTGGATCGCGCACGCACTGATCGTGGTTTGCCTTCTACTGGCCGTGACACCCATATATGTTGCTACCGACCATCTTTTGGGTGGCACCAACATCACAAACCTGATTTCCCACCTTGCATTCAACCTTGTCTTTCTTGCCGGGTGCCGCCAGGTCGCGCAAAGTGTGGATCGACCTGATTTGGTGCACAGAATTTCCCGGGGTGCTGGCCTTCTCGTGTTGTTGGCCGCCTCGCTCCTGACCGTCGCGTTCTTCGTGCTCGCTGATACTCCGGCCACCTCCATGGGGCTGAACCTGTATCGAGAAGACTCCTGGGTGGTCGCATACAAGGCTGCCAGCTTCGTTTACCCGGCGTACTGTTCAGCGGTTTTGGTGCCCATGCTTTTTACCGAGGCCCGGAATACGGGGACCCCGCGCATTCATCGTTGGGCCAAGGGCTTGATGGCCGTGGGCTTCCTGCTGGTGGTTCCGGTGCCGGCTATCCATTTGGCGGAATTTGTATCTTTTGCTGCTCGTGCGTGGGTTGATGTCTTTCTCTACACGGCGATCCTTTTAGTCTCGGTTGGACCGTTCCTGGCTTTTGTGGCGCGCAAACGCCACGCTCACGGCAGGAACAGGGAGACCGCGTAGACGGCGCAGCCAACAAATTGGCCGGCTAGGACCTGGGCGGGTGTGTGGTCCTTTAATGCGATGCGTGACCATCCCACCGTTGCCGCAAGCATCAACGCCAGTGCGGCTCCCACGTGGACTACGGGTGTGAGGAGCACCAAGGCCACGTAGGTGGCCACGGCGCTGTGAACGGAGAGTTTCCACACGAGGTTCGCCAGAAGGCACGCGATCAGGCCCAGGAAGATGGCTCCGACTTCGCTGAAGAGCCTGACCGGGGCGTGAAGCGCGAAGAGCAGGGCAGCACCGATCGCCAGGGATATTCCGGCCATGATCATCACTGGTGCACGTTGCTGGCGAATGCTGACGTGGTGATCGGTGACCTTGCCTCGGTGTTTCATCCACAGCAGAACCACGAACGGCAGCCCGGTCACGAAGATGAAGGCCACCAGGGCCTGGGGCCAGGTAACTCCGGGTGTGAGAAGTGGCTGCAGAATCAGCAGCACGCTCACCAAAATGGCCGGGGACAGGATTTCGGTGACGTATCGAGCCACCATCGGCGACGAGGTTTTACTCATCGTTTGATCATACGAAAGATCACCCGATGGTTTTTCCCTCTGGAGTGCCTTGCATCGTTGGACGTGGTTCTAAAATCCGTGGAAAATCGGCGCTGACGTTGGCCATCGGAGTGGTCTGCCGGGACAGGCGACCATCCGGCCTGCAGTAGGAGTATGACCGGCAGTAGGGCCGCAGTGCCCTGTCGGATCACAAGGGTTCCACGTTCTGGGTGGTGTCGCGGATGTTGGAGCCGTTGTTCAGGTGGCTTTTGAGGTCTTCGGTCAGGATGAACCACGAGGAGCCCACCTTGTGACCCTTGATCGTTCCGCTATGCAGCCAGTGATAGACCCCTTGTTTCGACATCCCCAGAAGCGTTGACACCTCGGGAACACTGAGGGTTCTTCCATAGCCGTCAAAAAGTTGCTCCAGTGCTTTATCCATCAAGACACCCCCTGTGGCCTTGATAGGGCTCCGTGGTTGAAAGTACGCGCATTGTCCCTCCATGTGGTCGCTTCATACTGTTGATATTGTATAGTATTGAGCATATTCTATGAATATATTTACGTTTGATGTGCTTGGAAGACCACTGCGGGGGTTCGCCTTGCCGGACCAGCCACCTTTGGAGGAAATAAATGGAGAACCCGAAAGCTGCCGGACTCGCAGCCGCCGTTCTTGCTCTTTTCATGGTCCCCGTAGTGGTTCTGATGCTCCTGCTCATGGGCGGCAATAATCCCGCTTCTGCCGATAACGGAAGCTGCAGGGAGGAAGCAGATCCACCCGTTGCAGAACAGGCGGGAAGCAAGTCGATTGCTGGCTTCTCCGGGGTTCAACTGAAAAATGCAGCGCAAATTATGACTACCGCCTCCGACCTCAAGCTGTCTCTCGCAGCCCAAATCTTGGGCGTGCAGACGGCTATCGGAGAATCAACCCTCAAGGTCATCGACTTCGGCGACGGAGCGGGCCCGGATTCACGCGGACTCTTCCAACAGCGCGACAACGGCGCGTGGGGATCGTATGAGGACCGCATGAACCCACACACCAGCTCCACCAACTTCTTCAAAGCCCTCCAGAAAGTCGAAGGGTGGGAGAAGTTGGAGCCAAGCCAAGCCATTCACCAGGTCCAACGCAATGCTGATCCGAACCACTACACCCCGTTCCGTTCCCCAGCAGTGCAGATAGTCAAGGCACTCTCGGTCGGCACGCTGGGAGAGGACCTGGATGAAAAGTTTGAGGACATCACCCCCAACGGCGACTGCCCCGATACCTCATCTGACGCGGAGCAAATAGGCGATCTGGGATCAGGTGAGTGGTCCAGTCCACTTCCTGGCTTCAAAGCCATGACAAGCCCCTTTGGGCCACGTAAATGTCCTGCAGGGGCATCGTGCAATTCCAACGTAACGGACCACAAGGGCATCGATATTTCCAAGAAGGGCGGTGCCCAGGTTTTGGCTCCTGCGGACATGCAGATCACCGTGGCCGAACAGGGCCAGGGATGGAAGTCGGCCTACGGCACCTACATCATCGCCAAGCAGGTCGAAAAGCCTGGGCTGGTCTTCGAGTTCCACCACATGGTCCACGGCTCATTGAAGGTCAAAGCCGGGGATACCGTGGCCGCCGGAACCCCACTGGGTATTGAGGGCACCACGGGTAACTCCACCGGTGTACACCTGCATTTCCAGGTCGCCCCACCAGGGACTCCGGCCAATGCGCCGACCTATCGAACCGTTGTTGATCCGGTCCCGATCCTGAAATCCAAGGGAGTCTTCTCATGAACACCACCAACACCCCAGAAGGGTTGAAGCCAGGACGGCGCACGATGTGGCAGCTGGCCGCTCTGGGCGTGTGTGCCTTGTCGCTAACGGGTTGTGGCTTGTTCACAGCCCCTGCCGATGATGCCGCACCACCAAGTGAGTCTGTGTCAGCCTCCACTTCGGGCACGGCGGCTGTGGTGGAGGCACCGAAGGATGTGGCGATCAAGGTCATGAACCTTTTCGCACGGCCCGATACCCCGGAACGGCGTTGGTTCATCGACCTGCTGCCCTACCTGAGTGAGGAATACGCAGATCAAGCCCAATACATCGACCCGGCACGCGTGCCCTTCAACCGGGTCTTGGCCAATCCGACCACGAGCCAAGACGAGCACAACCCCCAGATGGTCATCGTGCGATTCAGTACCAATGACGGTCCCTGGCAAGTCGTGATGGTCCAAGACCATGACGGTGAACCGTGGCTGGTTCAGGCCATTGAACCCGATCAACCAGTCCCCACCTTCACCCCCTAACGATCCCTGACGACAAAAAGAGGTATTCACATGGCTATAGACCAGTCCCTGATCCAGTCCACTCCGGTCATCAGCGCGATCATCAACGCCGATAACACCGGTGTCCTGAGTGTTGACGGAACCGAAGAACAATTCACCGCCGAGGACTCAAGCGGCTTGCGCTCCCTATTGATGTCCAGGGTCTTCGAGGTCGCCATCGATCATGACCGGCCAGTGCGGGTCAGCACGATGGATGAAAGCGGATTGACCGGCCTGCGGGTCTCCCCGGACCGCCAGGTCGAAGCAGAAGACACCAACGAAGCCGACGCACCCCGCACCCAGGAGAAAGAAACACCGGCACCGGTTGAACCTGCGCCCAAACTAAGCGAAACTGCCGCAGCTGCACCTGTTTCTGCGCCTACCCCAGAGGCACCACTGCCGCGCAAAGAAGCCACAGTGGAACCGGCAGTCGCAGAAGCTGTGCAGGTGCAGCCCACCGCTCCTGTCACCCGGCGCACGCTACGGGAAGCAGAATCTTTCCTTTCCCCCCACGGGGCCACACAACCGGCGACCCAGGGTATGCGTGGCTGGCTCTCACAGTTGGGCATCAACATTCCTCCCTCAGAGAAGGAACTGGCCGAACGAGTCGATATTGAACATGTTTCCAAGCATTGGGCCGGAACCCGCACGATCATGGTCGCCAACCGCAAGGGCGGGGCGAACAAGACCCCCACGGTGAAGAACCTGGCCGCGATCTTCGCCCTACACGGCGGGGGAGGGGTGCTGGCCTATGACGGAAATCCCGAGGTCGGCACCTTGGGGTGGCGCACCGAAAAAGGCAACCACGACTCCACCGTGCTGGACGTACTGGAAAACAGTGAACGCTTGCTCTCGGCCTCGGCAGTATCCGGGGACATGGCCGGATATGTCCACCACCAAACCGAAGACCGCTTCGATGTGCTGCGCTCCGATGACAGTTTGGTCGGCACCCACGTGATGACCGGGGAAGACGTCGATACCATTCACGCGGTCGCGGCGAAGTACTACCGCTTGCTGGTGATGGATTCGGGCAACGTGGACCGTGGATCGGATTGGGCGCGGATGATCGCCCACGCCAACCAGCTCGTGGTTCCCACCACGACCATGGAGGACCGCGCCGAAGCAGCCCTGCTGACGCTGAAGGCACTGCACGAGCGTGACGAGCACGCAGCGAAGCTGGCCGAGGATGCGGTGGTCATCATTTCCCAGTGGCAGCCGGGGGAAAAGGCTATTGCCGAACGCATTGCTGAGGGTTTCCGGCCTTTCGTGCGCGAGGTCGTCACCGTCCCGTTTGATCCGGCGTTGAAGTCGGGCCGCATCGTCCACACTGCTTTGTCCCCGGCTTCGCGTCGAGCATGGCTGCGTGCGACTGCTGCGGTGGCCCAAGGGCTGTGAGCGTCGTGGAACAGCACATGGAAACCAACCAGGAAACCAATCCTTGGTTGGAAGCAGCACGCTCCGTTCCAGCCCCGCAGATTTCCGAGACCAAACAAACGCTTCCCCAAACCCCGCTGGAAGAAGAAGTCCTGGCAGAAGCCGAACCGGAACAGCACCGTGCGGTGTTGGTCGCCGCCCATGGTGGAGCTGGAGCCACGACGTGGTCCAGCATCCTGGGTGCGGCCGACGGCGGCAACATCGAGCGCTGGGTATCCGAACGCGAACCCGGTGATATCCCTGCGGTGCTGGTCCTGCGGGCCAGCGTCGAGGGAATCAACACCGCCAAAAGCATCCTGGCCCTCCACGGGGTAGATGCCTTTGCCGCCGCCCTCGTGGTTGCCGCATCCCCAGGCAAGCTTCCCCGAAGGATCACCTCCGAACTACGGATCCTGGGCGGGGCCATCAATATCATCCACGCCCCCTGGATTCCGGCCCTGCTACTGAAACGTGCGGCCCATGCTGCATCCTCTGACCTTCCCCCCAAGGAACTCACCAAACTCACCACGATGCTCACCCATCAGGGCATCCGCACCCAAGGAGAAACACCATGAACACCCTCAACCTGCTCGCCGGCCGCACCATCAGCATCTTGGCTGCACCAAAGCCTTTGCCCGGTGAAGTCACCGATGCCATCGATACCGTAAAGCTCTGGGTCCAGGGCATCGGCGGCGGAATCGCTGTGATCGGATTGCTGATCCTGGCGATCAGCTTGTTCTTTGCCAATCGGCACGGACAGGGCCAGGAGTTCATGGGCAAGGTCGGCTGGTGGATTGCCGGGGCTGTGTTGTTCGGCCTTGCCGGTGTGATTGCCCCGATCTTCCTCGGATTCTAGAAAGGCACGGTCCCGAACATGTCGGATACGAAAAACGAGCGGGCGGCGAACCCGCAATGGAAAAAAGCTACGTTGTGGGCCTCGGCGCTCGTGTTGGTTCTAATCCTCGGCATGGCCTTACTTGTCATCTTTACCCCCAAGAAAGATGACATCAGCCCCGTAGCCGGCCCCTCGGCACCGGCCAGCACTGCGTCCAGTAGCCCCGCTGCACAAGAGGGTTGCAATGTTCCGGTGAGGGGCACTTCCTCCACCCCGAAGATGCCTGATGATCTGCGCTGGGAAGCGAAGAACGGGTGGACGTGGCCGGTCTCGGACACCTATGGACCGACAGCGCGCAAAGGCGACTTCGGCGTCTGCTTTGCTCGCTCACCCCTGGGTGCCGCGCTGATGGCGGTCACGCTGAACACGGCCATTAGTACCTCCGATTTCAAGGCGGCAGTAGAGCTGTATGTGCCCGATTCACCGGGTAAGGACTACGTATTGGCCGAACCAGCATCGGAGCGCGGTGAACCAATTTCGTACTCCGGTTTCATCGTGGATTCCTTCACCCCGGATAACGCCCAAGTGACTATGGTCTTTTCCACACCCGATACCCCGACCGGATTCACCGGGCTTCCCCTGTCCTTCCGCTGGATCGACGGGGATTGGAAACAAGTGGTCTTGGATGACGGGTCCATGTTCCGTGGCCAGCCCATCGCCCCGCAGCGCGGGAGTTTCGTGGAATGGAAAACCACGCCATGAGTGGATGCAGCTTTGGGAAAGGCTACGCGGGGTGCAAGCTCGGTGAAGCTGCGGCAGATGCCTTCACCAAAATGGCCGAGATGATGGTCGGCAGCTGGGATTCGATGATGAAGGAATTCCTGACCTCCTGGCTGAACGTTGGCTTGTTGGTTGACCTGGAAGCAGGTTCTATTCAGTGGCTCACCACTCAGCTACAAGTCATCAGCATTTTTCTCACCATCCTGGGTATCATGTTCGCCGCAATCTGGACCATGATCCATTACCGGGGAGATAAGGCCATCAAGCTGGCCCAAACCATGGCCAAGGTCGTGGTGGTCACCACGCTGGGTGCCGCTGCGGTACAGGTCATCATTGCCGGTGGGGATGCGTTCTCCACCTGGATTCTGGACAGTGCCGGGATCACCACCGATGCTCGGCAAATCCCTCTCACCATTGCCGCTGCCAATCCGGGCATAGCGATTCTGGGTGGGATTTTCGGCATCATCGCCACCATCATCCAGTGGGGCATCATGCTGGTGCGCTCCGCTATACTTCCGTTGCTGATCGGGGTCTGGCCCGTTGCTGCCGCTGCGTCGATGATCGGCGGGGCAGACCAAGCGTTTACGAAGATCACCAACTGGATCATTGCCTTTGCCCTGTATAAGCCGGTGGCCGCAATCATCTATGCCTATGCCTGGAAAACGAAGTCTGGGGATGACGGCCTCGGCGGGGTCATCAATGGGCTGGTGCTCATTGCCTTGGCCGTGGTCGCCTTGCCAGCCATGATGCGCCTAATCGCTCCAGGCACTTCTGCCTTGGGTGGCGCCAGTGGCGGTGGCATGGCCCTGGCCGGTGGTGCCGCGCTTGTAGGTGCTGGTGTCGCAGCTGGTGCTGCGGTGCTTTCCGGTGGTGGAACTGCCGCTGCCGGTGCTGCCGGTGGTGCAGCCAAGATGGCTGGTGGTGCCGGTGCTGCCGGGTCAACGGGCATGGCAACTGCAGGTGGTTCCTCGGTAACCGCCGGCGGCGCAGGAGCCGCGGGAGCAGGCGGAGGAGCCGACCCCACGGGTGGAGGCAGTGGCGGGGGAGGAACCGGTGGCTCGGGTGGCGGAGCCGGTGCCGCTGGTGGTTCCTCCGACGCAGCATCCGGGGCGCTCGACGGGGATGCCGACGGTGGAGATACTGCCTCCGGTGGAACGGCAGGAGACACCATGGGAACCGAAGGCGCCGGCCAAGGTTCTGCCCCAGGCGCTGGTGCAGCGTCCGGGTCTGTCGGCGGGGAGACCGCGGGCGGACCGACTGCTCCTACCGGAGCCCAAGCCGGATCCGCAGATGGTTCAGCTGGGGCCGATACCTCGGCCACGGGGACCAGTGAACCAACAAGCTCGGAGAGCGGGGCTGCTGGTTATGCTGCCGGAACCAGCTCACCCACTGGTGCACCGGAAACACCGACACCGGTTGACGGGTCCAAGACCAACACTTCACCCAAGACCACGCAGGCAACAAATGCCGCAGCCCAGTCGATGACACAAGCCGTCGCCGATCGGGCCAAGGATGCTGATGGAAAGGACGTGATTGGCGAATGAGTAACAACGTCGCACAAGACAAATTCGGTAACTGGCTCAAGCCCACCGCCCCGGGACTCTTTGGATTGAGCCTCGGTGCCCTGGCCGTTTCGGGCACCGGAATGGTCCTGGTTCTGCTGGCCTTGGTCCAAGAAGCGTGGATGCTGGCCCTCACGGTCCTGCTGATCACGTTCGTGGTGGTGTTCTTTGGCCTGGTGCGCTTTGGCGGCACCACGATCCTGAGCAAGATCACCGACCGGCTCTCGCTAGCCAGTCGAAACCAACGCGGTGAATCGTTCTACGTCACCGGCCCCTTATCGACCCTGCCTCGGGAAGCTGCCCAGCGGTTGCCCGGCGCACTTCTCAATGTGGACACCCTCTCCGGTGTTGATGGGTTGAACCGAGATTATTCGTTGCTGCACCACAAGTCCGTGGGAAAGATCGCTGCAGTCTTCGGCTGCACCCCTGACGGGGCAGCGATGCAGGAACAATCCGTTCTCAACAACCAGGTCTCCCACTTTGGTTCCTGGATTTCCTCGTTGAGTGTGGATGCCGGCCTCTCCGGGGCCACCATCGTGGTGGACTCGGCCTCCGAGTCCTCCGCCGGCACCTGCCAAGCCGTGCGGGAGGATGTTGCGCCCAATGCCCCGGCCTTCGCCAAGCAGGTCTTGGATGAAGCTGTGGGCACCTTGCCGGCCAGGTCCTCGGTGCTGAACGTGTATTCCACCCTGGTGTGGGATGCCAAGGCGCTCGGAGCCACCGATAAGGACATTTCCCCGGCGGTGGCCGAGGTCGCCTCGAGGCTTCCCGTTCAATCCCAGATGCTCACCCGCGCCGGGGCCGGGGCACCACGGCCCTTGGTGGAGAGCGAGTTGGCCGAGATCGCGCATCTGGCCTACCAACCGGCACGGGACCAGGAGTTGGCTCTCGATGCCTTGACGGGTTTGCGTGCCAATCGTTCCTGGGACCAAGCCGGCCCGGAGTTCTTCGATGATTCCCGGGGCCGGGTTGTCTTCCATGACGGGGTGGCCTCGATGACGCTGATGATGACTGTTCCTCCCGAATCCCAGATCACCGCCCGGTCCTTTGACCAGCTTTTTGGCCCGAATACGAAGTTCCTGCGCAAGCGGGTGGCGATCATGTATCGCCCGGTGGATCCCGGTACCGCAGCCAAGACCGTGAACCGGTTGGTGCGCAACGCTGATTGGAAGATCAGCACCCGCAAGGGCCGGGCCACCTCGTTCGATACCAAGAACAAGGCAGTGGCCGAAAAGACCGAATTGGAACTGGCCCAAGGTGCCCGCCTGTCGATGTTCTCCCTGATGGTCACCGTGACCTTTGAGGCCAACCAGGATGCCTA
Organism: Paeniglutamicibacter antarcticus; assembly: GCF_900010755.1. Lineage (GTDB taxonomy): Bacteria > Actinomycetota > Actinomycetes > Actinomycetales > Micrococcaceae > Paeniglutamicibacter > Paeniglutamicibacter antarcticus_B. The sequence goes on from NZ_CZJT01000099.1 coordinate 18,348, forward strand.
TCGGGATGCGCTGAACCAGATCAAGTCCCTGATGGGGCAGCTGTTGATGCCATACCGGTTTGTGGAGCACGCGGGATCTGCCGCGTTCCACACCACGCTGCCTTTCGGGGTCTTGCCGTGGACGTACAACACCACGCCGTTGTGGCTTGAAGGAGTCCTGTCATGAAACCCACCACGCACATGCGTACCTCCCGTGGCTTGGCCGGGTTCGGTGGTGGCCGCTGGGGCAAGGTTCCCCAGCCACCGCAGTGGTACTCGACCTCGGCGCAATTGCCGGGGGTCTACCCGTTCGCGGCAGGGACCTCGAGGCCGAACATCGGCGCACCCCTGGGTCGGGATATGCATGTGGGAACCGCCGTGTGTGGTGACCCGCAGACTTGGTACAGCTCGGGGCTGATTTCCTCAGCCTCCATGATGATGTTCGGCCTCAACGGTAACGGCAAGTCCTCCCTGGGTGGGAGGTTCATGTATTCGATGGCCGCACGCGGCATTGCCCCGGCAGTCTTTGACCCCATCAAGAACGAACACGGCGATGCGGTAGCTGCCATGGGAGGCAACGTCATCCGTGTCGGTCCGGACAGTACGGACAAGATCAACCTGTTGGATCTTGGTGCCCTCGGGGATGCTGCCAAAAAGATCGGCGGGATACTCGGAGCTGAGATGCACCGCCAAGCAGTAGGCAAGGCCGTCGATGCCGTCTCCCTCGTTGTACAAATCAGCCGTGGAACCCCACTATCCGACAGCGAAGATGCAGCACTGGCAGAACTGATCCGTTCGGTTATTGCGCGCAATGATCACCCGTGGATGGGGGACTTGCTCACCGCGTTCATGGACCCACCCCCCGAAGTGCTCTCGGCCACCGTCTGCAAGGACGCAGACCAGTTCACCGACGAATACCGCCAGCTCCACCTCTCGTTGCGCGCGGTGATGTCGGGGCAAATGGGTTCCTTGGTGGGGGGCCGTGAAAGCGTGCGCCTGGAAGTCGGTAACCCGGGAGGGTTCTGCTTCGATACCTCCTCGATCCCCGAATCAAACACCAAGCTGCTCTCGGCGGCAATGTTGGCGACCTGGAGCATCGGCTTTTCTTCCATCGATGCCCACTATGAACTCTCCCGCCACGATCCCTCGATCCATTGGGGTGGGTACTTCGCGATGCAAGATGAGTTTTGGTATCCGATGCGCGCGTGTGAGGGGATCATCGACCGCGTGGACCGCATTGGCCGCACCAACCGAGGCAAAGGCGTCTCCGAACTAAAAATCACGCACTCGCCCAAGGACTTCCTTTCCCTTCCCAATGCGAAGGACCGGGCCACGGCCAAGGGCTTCACCGAACGCTCCGGCGTGCTGGGCATCATGGCACTCTCCCGTGAAGACCTCCACGATCTGAGCGAAGTACAGCCGTTGAACGAACGCGAAATAGATACCGTGGCCGGTTTCAATGCTCCACCTTCGTGGAAGCAGGAACGCTCGGCCGATGGCCGTCCGGTGCCACCTCCGGGGGCGGGAAAGTTCATGTTGAAGATTCCGGGCCGGATCGGCATTGCCGTGCAGATGACGCTCACGGAAACCGAACGCCAAAAGCACATCACCGATGAACGCAGCGTGAGTCATAACCATTTGGGAAACAGCCAGTTGATGAAGGGTCGGGTGGGCTAAATGAGTGCACCGAATCGCAAGGGAACTTCCGGGATGACCAGCCAAGCCGTTCTGCCGTTCGTCTTGGTCGGCATCGTCGTCCTGGTCCTCGGTGGTGGTTGGGTGTCCCTCCAGCTTGGTTCACGCCTCGCGGGGAACCCTGCACCACCAACCGGACTGTCTGCCTTGTTGGAAGGTTTGCTCCGGGGCACCGTGAGCTGGCCGGTACAAGCCACCGTGATGGCCATCGTCCTAGTCGTGGTGTTGATATCCCTCGGCGTCGTCATTGGCCTGCTGCTCGAACGGCGCGGACTCGGGTCCAAGAAGCCACGAGTGGATAAGGCTGCCCAGCATATGGGCAAGGGCAAGGACATTGCCGCCTACACCCACAAAGGGGCCACGAAGACAGCCCAACGCCTCGGAGTCCAAGGCTCCCCGGGAGTGTTCGTGGGCAACGTGGTGGCCACGAACCAGCCGTTCTACCAGTCCTGGGAAGACTTGTCCCTCGATATTTGGGGACCACGCGTAGGCAAATCAGCCTCCCGAGTCATCCCGGCAATCCTCGATGCACCCGGGGTCGTGGTGTCGACCTCGAACAAGCGTGACGTGGTGGATGCGACCCGTGGTGTGCGCTCAGCCAAGGGTAAGGTGTGGATCTTTGATCCGCAGAAGATCGCCCAGGAAGAACCCACCTGGTGGTGGAACCCCCTCTCCTACGTCACCGATGAGGAGAAGGCCGCAAAGCTCACCCACCACTTCGCGGTGGCCTCACGCACCACGGGGGCTAAGTCTGATGCGTACTTCGACCCGAAGGCCGAAGACCTCATTGCTTCCTTGTTCCTGGCCGCTGCGTTGGGCAAGTTGCCGATCACCGAGGCGTATTTGTGGATCACCAGTCAGGATTGTGTGTCGGCCATCGACTTTTTGAAGGACCATGACTACGAGCTGCAAGCCGCTGGCCTGCAATCCACCATGAACCTGGCTGACAAGCAGAAGGATGGTATTTTCGGCACCGCCGAGAAAATGGTCCAATGCCTCAAATCCAAGAACACCCTGCGGTGGATTGCCCCGGCCCGTGGCGGTACCGTCCTGGGTGACCGGCGCCCACAGTTCGACCCTGCCGCCTTTGCCGCCTCCACCGAAACCCTCTATGTGCTCTCTATGGAGGGCGTGGGAACAGCAGCCCCTCTGACTACCGCGTTGACCGTTGCGGTGGCCGAAGCACTGGAAGAACGAGGCGCACGCATGGGGGGCCGGTTAGAAGTGCCGGCCGTTTTTGCCCTGGACGAATTAGCCAACGTGGTCCGTTGGGCAGCACTGCCTGACTTGTTTAGCCACTATGGTTCCCGCGGAATTATCGTCATGGCCATCCTGCAATCCTGGTCCCAAGGTGTGGAGCTCTGGGGCGAGCCGGGGATGCGGAAAATCTGGTCTGCCGCCAACGTCGTCGTCTATGGAGGCGGGGTGAAGGAAGATTCCTTCTTGCGCACCCTCTCGGACTTGATTGGGGATTACTCCTACAACAGTGTTTCTCAGTCCCATGGGCGCGGAGGTGGCAGCAGCTCGCACCAGGAGGGAAAGGAACGAATCTTGGATGTCTCTGATTTGACGGAGATGGAACGTGGCCGTGCGGTGGTCTTTGCCTCCGGTGCCCGGGCCACCTTGGTGAAGACGCGTCCGTGGTGGAATACCCCGCATAAGGATGCGGTCAATGAATCCATCGCCATGTATGCACCAACGGCTGCACCAGTGATGGCAGCTGCATCCACGGCAGCAGAGAATCCTTGGATCACCGCAGCACGGGAATCCGGCAATGGATGACCAGATGATCCCTGGTCCACCGGCAAAGACCAAAGATGGGGATTCGTCCACGAATTCGGCCCAAGTTCGTTTGGATACCGCGAATAGAGCATTGGCGGAGGCCAAGGATGCAGTGAGTCGGGCGCGGGAGAAGGCTGGTGAGGAACTTTCGGATTGGTTGCGTGCCGCTGCCACTGATTCTTTGGACCAGGCAACGCGCAAGAGGGATCGTGCGATAGCGGAAGTTGAGGAAGCCACCGCAGCAATAAACGCTGCACTAGTGAAAGACTCCACCGTTGGGTCTTCCCCTATTACCGATTTAGAAGCATCATCCGGTGCAGGTGAAGCTGAACCTGCACAGGATGATGCACAACCGATGTTCCAAACCTCTGAACAGTTTTTGCTTCACCAACTTCTGCCGCTGTATATCCGCATCATCGATTCACGCAACAACACGTGGTGCCGACAGTGGTTTCGTCATCCTGAAGCGTTGAGCCGGGTCGATGCCTTGTGGAGGGCGTGGGAGCACCTTCGCTTGGATGGGAAGACCGGTATGAGCGTGTGGTGGAAAGACCACGCTGATCCTCAGATGGCTGTCTTGCTCAGCAGGAAGGGACCATTTTATGAGTGTGATCTGAATCGTCATAAGGAACCTGACCCCATGCCGTGCGATCTTGCACCAGAAGGGTGGTTCCCGAAAGAAGAGGAAATACCGTTCCCTTGATCGGGCATCCCTGCTCGAAGGCGGGAGAGATTCGATCAGCTCCAGCTTTCAGGACGGTGCGACCGGAGGATAGCCAATGATCTACCCTGCCGTTCGACTCGTGTTCTGGGGAGTTGGTCTTCTGCTTAAGCATTAAGTAGTTGCGCATCAGCGTTCAACACTCGTCTTCCCAACTTTCGATCTACCAGAGCCTGCTACCACCAACTTTGCGGTCAACAACACCACAGAAGACAAGATCCGTAGACAACCATCCGGACTCCAATCACGACGGTGGGAGTGCTTGGTACCGCGTTCAGGCCCTTTTTCTACAACACAGAGGGTAAACAGCATGGTGGCAAGGAACCCTACCGATCGGCAGATATGCGCATTGCGCCTGCCGAGGATGAGATTGCGGCACTTTGACAACTGTTTATGGTTTCCAAACCATGAGGATCACGATCACGAGCAGGCAGAGCGCGGTGATGCCGGAACCGGCAGCGATCGCTCCGTAACCGCTCTGCGGTACCGCTACGCCCGGGGATGCGGTATCGGTTTGGGTGCCTGGCGTTGCTGTTGCTATCAGCGCCTCGCCCGTGCGTTGCATGACGGGCACGATCAGGAACAGGGCCAATCCCAGGGCGACGACGTACAACAGGATCGATAACCAGATCCAAGTGGCGCCGAAGGAGATATTGAACTCGCTCATGCCCATCGCCCCGAAGCCAAACACGATCACAAGCAGGGATAGCAAACTGAATAGCCTGGTTGACTTAGATAGCGCTACCACTTGGGGTCCCTCGCCGGCTCGAATCGAACGCATCGCCGTCATCGGCAGAATCGCCATCGGGCCGACGATGAACACGGCACAGACCACGTGCAGGACAGCAATTACGGTACTCATAGCTTCGACCTCATATCTTTTTCGTTTGTCATTGTGCTTCTCATCTTCCGGGTGGACCGATGATCAGCAGGATAGTCATGATGACGATGACACCGAAAGCGAACAGTGTGATCAAGGCTGCCGGGCGGTTGAGTAACCAGCGCAGGAAACGGCGCGGCCACGTGAGGTCGCGTGGATCTTCGCTCGCCTCACGGTGCCAATCACCCTCAAGCTTGTCTCGGCGCACAAGCCACATGTCGAAAGGGATCGTCGCATAGGGCACGATGGCGGTGGCGACGGCAGCCGCGATTTGCGCGACACTCCAGCGCTGGTTGACGCCGATGAGTACGGCTGTCAGCGCGTAAGTAATGAAGACGAAACCGTGGATGGACCCGCCGATCAACACGGGCAAGCTACCCAGACCAGCCACATATTTCAGGAGCATTCCCGTGATCAGCAGGGTCCAGGTTATCGCCTCGGCTATGGACACGGCTCGATAGAAGCTGCGCGGGGTGACCCAAATGGTGGATGGCTTGTGTGCAGGTGATGTCGTCTGCTTGTTAATGATCACACTTCACCTTCTCACCTGTGCGCACCGTGTGCATCAACCAAAAGGTTGGCTCTCCCGGCCGCGACGGCCGTTTTCGCATGGTCACCATTGAAGTTAGTCCGAGGAATACCCGTGGCGGGATCGTCATCGCACAGCAACCTTTATGTGCTGGGTAGACGTTTCGGATGATTCGGGTTCAGCGTGTCTCTGATGGTGCCATTTTCAGTATCCATCTGCGCCGACGGTGTCGCCCATAAGCGCTCCAATGCGCTGGCCGTGGTTCCAGCTACACATGCCGATCGTCTCGCTAGCCGTACCGGTTCAAGGATCCCTGTCCTGCTTGGGCTTGCATGGATCAACCAAGCACTTGAGATGACCGAAACGGAGATGACAACTCCCGCTGGGACCGTTTGGCTTGAAGAGTTCAGTGGCAACCGCGTACCTTCGGCAGTGGGGATGAATTGAGAGGAGGAGCTGCGGTGAGTAGTCATTCAAAGAGCCGGGGGCTGGGATCTGGGCCCGTCCAGAATTTCTTCACGATCGCGTTGCGGTCTAGCTGGCGGTGGCTGGCGATGCTCATGCTGTTGGTTTCCGCGGCGGCACACTTACCGGTGGTTGGTCCCGGCCTGGCTGACGCAGCCTATGTCGGTGTTCTCTTTATTATGCTGATCCTTGCAGATTTTGTGCTGATCGTCGCGTTGTGGATCCGTGACAGTCCAGCCACATGGGTCTTGACGGCCACGATTACTGGTTTGGCGTTGTTGGCCTATGTCTTATCGCGCACGGTGGGATTGCCTCAATCGTCGGACTATATCGGGGATTGGGTCTCCGTGCCGGGGCTCGCGTCGATCGCTTCTGAAGCCGTGGTCTGTACCGTCGCGCTCGTGGTCTTGGCCACGCATTTCGCCAACGCGCGCCGGCTGGGCCAGGTCGGGCCCGCATCAAGATGATATACGGACAGTAGGAGACCAAGTGCCTTCCAACCGTCAACACGACGGTGCAGTGGGCGTTCATGGGTTCGTTTCTACTCGCCTACCGACACCACACGGCGGCTGTGGATCTGAGCGGCTGCTGCGATGACGGCGATCGCTCTGCCGTGAAATTACGGTTGCTGCCTGAGGACGGCCTTGCGCCCTGGTTTGGATCCATTCTGAGCGCCTTATCGGCAATTCCTGGGGTTCGGTTCGTTGTGCCTGCGCAGCCCGGCTCCGCACCGCGCTGCAGGTAATCAGTCGTTCCCAGTGCGGCGCCTTTTTCGCTCATGGCAACAAGACACGGGTATGGGCCTGATAGGTAAGGACCCAAACAGGGACACTGACCATTTCAACCTTGCGTTGAGTTTGCCGACAGTCGCACGGGTTTACCGGCTCCCGGGGCTGCGCAAAGCATGCTGCACCCCGGTTTCCAGGGGCTCCCTATATGAGTCGGTGGGGCAGAGGCTCAACCCTTTGGTGGAGCCGGCTAGCATGGATGCGTCGATACGCTGAGTGGGTGATCGTTGATGCCCAGCACCCAAAATGTTTTGGCTTACCCAACCCTGCCGAGTCCCCTAGGACATCGTCCGGGGAAACGGTGCTGCGTGTGCTGCGTGTGGGGCTACATGTCGGCTTCGCGACACTGCTCGTGGTGGGGCTCGCTCGTGTACTTGGTTCCGGACCGGATCTGGTTAGGGGCATCATCGCCACAGCCCTGACCTTCCTGCTCGCCGCACTGTATCTGGCCGGGACCGTGGCGGAAAACCGCCACGCGACCGGTCGGGCGCCCAGCACAGTGTTGTGGGCCAAGTGGTGGCTCGGCGGGGTCGTGGTGCTGTGGCTCGTGCTGCTTTACCTGCATGCTGACTACTCCTGGCTGGCGTTCCCGCTGTTCTTTTTGCACCTGCACATCCTGGGCCAACGCCATTCGCTGTTCACTGTCGCACTGCTTACCGCGGCGGTCATCTCCGCCGGCTGGTTCCACTCCGGATCCCTGGCGCTAGCGGCCATTGTGGGTCCGGTGGTCGGAGCGATCTTTGCCGTGATCATGGGGATGGCCTACCAGGCGCTGCACACCGAAGGCGTGAGCCAACGTACTTCCCTGGATGAACTGCGAGCCACTCGCGCCGCGCTTGCCGAGGAACAGCACCGCGTCGGGACCTTGGACGAACGCACCCGGTCGGCCCGCGAAATCCACGACACCCTGGCACAAGGCCTCTCCAGCATTGTGCTGGTTTCCCGCTCGGCAACGGCCGCTCTTGCCGCGGGAGATGTCGAGGCCGCAAACGAGCGTCTGGTGACCATCAGTGTCACCGCTTCGGAGAACTTGGCCGAGGCCAGGGACTTCGTTGCCGACCTGTCCTCCTCGGGCGACGGCGCAGGCAACCTTGCCGGGAGACTGGGCCGGTTATGTTCCTCCACCGAACGCTCCGCGACCGCCGCCGATCAGGGCTTCGACGTGGCTTTTCGCCAGGACGGGGCCGCCACCGCCTTGCCCGCGGAGATCTCCGCGGCGCTCTGGCGTGCCGCCCAGTCGGGGCTGGCCAACGTCGCGGCCCATGCGAACGCTACCCAGGCGGTGATCAGCCTGGGCTACCTGCCCGATGCGGTCACCCTTGACGTCTTCGACGACGGGGAAGGCTTGGACACCGCGGGGATTCCGACCAAGCCTCGCCCCGACGGCACCGGATACGGGTTAATCGGGTTGCGCGAGCGGCTGGAACTGCTCGGCGGCACCCTGGAAATCGAATCGGTACCCGGGGAGGGGACGGTACTTGCCGTCCGCATTCCGTACACCATTGAAGAAAGCCAAGGACGATGAGAAACCTGAAGATCATGCTTGTCGATGACCACCCGGTGGTTCGTGCAGGACTGCGCGCAGTGCTCACCGAACAAGGAGGGCTCGAGGTGCTGGCCGAAGCCGAGGACGGGGCTGCTGCCCTGGCCCAGCTCGCACGGCTGGAAGCCCTGGGCCAACGCGTTGACGTGGTGCTCATGGATTTGCAGATGGACGGCATGGACGGAGTACTAGCCACCAAAAAAATCCGCGCGCTGGGAGGCCCGCCGGTGCTGATCCTGACCACCTATGACTCGGACGCCGACATCCGCGCCGCATTGGACGCCGGGGCGGCAGGCTACCTACTCAAGGACGCACCGCTTGGCGATGTACTCGCGGCCGTCGAGGCCGCGGCGATCGGTGAGCAGGTGCTTTCAGCTCAGATCGCCGCGCGCGTCGCTCCAGAGGCGCGAGCCAACAGCACCGATGTGAGTCCGCGAGAACTGGAATTGCTGCAACTGCTGGCTCGGGGAAACAGCAACAAAGAGATCGCTGCCGAGCTGTTCATCTCCCAATCGACCGTCAAGACGCACCTGATCCACATCTACGACAAGCTCGGGGTGGAGAACCGCACCGCAGCGATCGACCGGGCCCGTGGCAACCGGCTGATTCGCTAGATGCATCCGCTCAGGATCGGGGTACGTCAATGGACGGGCTGGATGAAGCAAGCTGCATATACTGATGTGCTGTGCACCCTCGTTGGCTCTGTGGCGCTGGGCACCGTGCTGGTGCTGGTTCGCACCGCTCCCGCGGGGGAAAGTATCCCCGCAGTGCTTGGCGGCTTGGCGATGGTCTGCGTCTGCGTGCTGAGCATCATGCGGCGAAAGCCCCTGTTTTCGACTGTGGCGGACCGGGTGACGTTGACCCGTGGGGTGCTCGGTGGCGGTTGCGCCACGATCATCGTGTTGGCCCTCATGGGCCCGGATCCGCATCGCTCGTGGCCGCTGGTGTTTCTGGCCGTCCCCGCAGTTTTGCTGGACGCCGTTGACGGGGCGGTGGCCCGACGCACCGGCACCGCCTCCATACAGGGTGCGAGACTGGATATGGAAACCGATGCTGCACTGATGCTGGTGCTCTGCGTGCCTTTGGCCTTCATCTTCGGGCTCTGGGTCATGGGGATCGGTCTGATGCGTTATGGGTTCGTGGCCCTTTCCTGGTGCCGTCCCGCACTGCGGGCACAGCTGGAATTCAGCCAGTTCCGCCGGGTCGTGGCCGCGATCCAAGCCGTGGCCCTGGTCATCGCGTTGGTCCCGGTGGTGCCCGAGCTCATGTCCATGATCATCCTGATCCTGAGCTTGGCCTTGCTCAGCACTTCTTTTCTCCGAGATATCATCGTCCTGGAACGTCGGCAAGGCTCCGGATCAGGCGGTGTCGCCGAGGTATCCGACACGTAAACGGTCAATAATTACCTCCAATTCATCAGGCATCAAGATGATGAAACATGGCTCGGGATACGGTTGGGGCCAATCGGCCAGCATCGTAAATCCGGCGTTGGTGAATACCGCCGGTGCCGAGCACGTCCATCCTTAGGCGCAAGGACCGCCTTGAAGGATCCAGGTCCGCTGACCCATGGTTCAAGGCTCCAGGACCCAATCCATTGGAGATTTTCGGTAGGCGCCGTTAACGTGGGCTCATGAGAACTCCAGACTCCGGACAAGCACGCTCGACACCCTGGAAAGGTATCAAAGATTCGGAGGACACAGAGCCCGAGGAAGTGGACCTGCCCCACAAGTGGTCAGCGCTATGGGTGCTGGCGATCGGCTTGGGAATGATCATCCTCGATGGCACGATCGTCGGAGTGGCGTTGCCGACCATCATCACCAGCCTCGATCTGGACCTCACCGAGGCCCAATGGATCAACAGCATCTACTCAGTCGTCTTCGCGGCATTGTTGCTCTCCGCTGGACGGGTCGGTGACCGGATGGGCCGGAAACGTTTGTTCATCACCGGTACATCGATCTTTGTCATCGGGTCCATCTTGGCCGCGCTCTCCGGGTCTTCCACACTGCTGCTCCTGGCTCGCGTCGTACAGGGAATCGGTGGCGCGATGGTGCTACCGGCCACCCTCTCAACGGTCAATGCCGTCTTCCGCGGTAAGGACCGCGCTGCGGCCTTCGGGGTCTGGGGCGCCACCATGTCCGGGGCCGCCGCCGTAGGTCCGCTGCTCGGTGGCTGGCTCGCAGGCTCCTTCTCCTGGGAATGGATCTTCTGGGTCAACGTGCCGATCGGAGTGGCCGTGATCGTGGCAACGGTGCTGCTGGTTCCGGAGACCACGGGCAAGGTCACCACCCGAGGCCTCGACGTGGATGGTTTCCAACTCTCGGCCCTGGGCATCGGGGCCGTGGTCTTCGCGATCATCGAGGGCCCCTCCATGGGGTGGTGGGCGCCAACCCGGGACGCCACGATCCTGTTCTGGACCTGGCCCCAAACCGCCGTCCTCTCTCCGGTCCCGGTGATCGGACTGCTCGGGCTGGTGGCGATCGCGGTCTTCTTGCTGTGGGAGCGGCACCGTGCCCGAGTACAACGCTCCGCGCTCCTTGACCTCTCGCTTTTCAGTCTGCCGCGCTTCAGTTGGGGAAACGTGACCGCCGCCATGGTCGCGGTCGGTGAGTTCGCGCTCATCTTCGTGCTTCCTCTCTACCTCGTTTCGGCCCGCGGGCTGGGGGTCATGCAAGCAGGCTTCGTCCTGGCGGCGATGGCGATCGGAGCGTTCCTCGCCGGCGCCCAGGCACGCCACCTGGCCGCACGGATCGGCCCTCCGGCAGTGGTGCTGCTGGGTCTGGGCCTGGAAGTGGTGGGAATCGCGGTGATGGCGTTCCTGCTGGCCCCCACGGTTAGCGTCTGGCTGATGACCATTCCGCTGGTGATCTACGGACTGGGACTGGGACTGGCGTCGGCCCAGCTCACCTCCCTGGTGCTCGCCGATGTCCCAACGTCCCAGTCCGGGCAGGGCTCGGCAACCCAGAGCACGGTGCGTCAAGTGGGCATGGCCATTGGCACCGCCGTCGCCGGAGCATTGCTGTCGATGGGTCTGGGGTTTTACCTCTCCACCGGGACGCCTTTGGATGAGGCCACCCGGGTCTCTGCCGGCGGCGCCTTGCAGGGACTGCGCGCCCAAGGAGGACAAGAGGACTTGGTCGCCGAGCTCAGTGGCCAGTTCGCTCAAGCAACCCAGATGACATTGCTCGGTGCGGTGGCGTTCCTGGTGTTGGGCTTGGTGGGAGCTTGGATCATGCTGCGGCTGAGCAAGCGCAGCGAACAGGCACACTGAACAGGCAGCATCACTGATCCCGCCTTGCGTCCAGGGTCGGGGAAGGTGGTGCTCCGGGCTTCTGGGGTGGGATGCCAGGTTGTCTTATCAACCAAAGGATTGAGTTGAGATTCAATCTGAAGTCCGATGTGCCAGGGACTGCATCTTGATTGACTGGAAGCATGACCAAATCACGGCTTAGTTTTTCCCTGCCCCAACGCCTGACCTCCCGTCGCGGAGCCTGGGTTTCTCTGGTTATTGTGCTTCTGGCGGTCGTGGCCCTGTTCGGGGTCCTGAGCTCGGCGCAGGCGCCGGCGGGGAATTCGATCTCACCTGCCAATTCCGAGTCCGCTCAGGTCAAGGCGCTGGCTGATCAGTTCCCGGGCAGTGACGAAGGATCCGTGCTGATCGTGGCCACGCACCAGGACGGATCACAGCTCACCGAAGCGGACCTGTCTGCTCTGGGTGCGTTGGTACCGGGCATTGATGCCACGACCGGGCATGAAGCGTCCCGGCCGATCAGCAGTGAGGACGGGAAGGCTGCGGTCATCCAGACATCGATCACCCTGGGCGATGACAATTCGGTGACCGCGCAAACGGTCAAGGACTTGCGGACAGAATTGGCCGAGAACCCGATTGAGGGTATTTCGATGCAGGTCACCGGTGGTTCTGCTTTCGGTGCCGATATCGCTGCTTCCTTCGAGGGAGCGGACTTCACCTTGCTGCTGGTGACGATCGGCATCGTCGCAGTGCTGCTGATCATCACCTACCGATCCCCGGTGCTGTGGTTGATCCCGCTGGTGGTGGTCGCCCTGGCTGACCGGATCGCCGGGCTGTCCACAGACGCTTTGGGTAGTGCTCTGGGACTGGAATTCGATGCGGGCATCATCAGCGTCCTGGTTTTCGGTGCCGGAACGAACTATGCCCTCCTGTTGATCTCGCGCTACCGCGAAGAACTATTGCATACCGAGGACCATCGCTTGGCCTTGGCAAACGCTTGGCGCGGTACCGCACCAGCGGTTCTAGCCTCCAACGTCACGGTCGTGCTGTCCCTGGCGACCCTGGTCCTGGCCGTCATCCCCGGCACACGAGGCTTGGGTATTTCCTCGGCCGTGGGCCTGATTATTGCCTTGGTTGCCGTACTAGGTGCCTTGCCTCCTTTGCTTGCGGTGTGTGGGCGCGGTCTCTTCTGGCCCTTTGTTCCCCGCCCGGGCAACGGCCCCACCGGTCAGCGTATGTGGGGGGCGATCGCCAGCCGCGTGGTGTGCCGCCCGGTCGTGGCGCTGCTGGCAGGTGGCGCATTGCTGGCAATCATGGCCACGGGACTCTTTGGTACCTCGATTGGCTTGACACAGACCGAGAAGTTCCGGGTCGCCTCCGAGTCGGCATCCGGTCTTGAAACGCTCGGCGAGCATTTCCCCGCCGGTGAATCCCAACCGATGATCGTGATTGCCAAGAGCCAAGCGATCGATCAGGTACAGGCGAAGGCCGAAGACATCATCGGGGTGGTGCGGGTGAGCCCGTTGGGTGAATCCACGAACGGTGAGCTTGGGAAACTGATGGTCACCGGTGAACCCGGTCCCGGAACCCCGGAAAGCCTGGCCTTGGTCGAAGATCTGCGTACCGCGGTGCATTCAGTTAGCGGTGCCGAAGCGATGGTTGGCGGAGCCGTGGCCGAGGACGCCGATGCCCGGACCGGGAACATGCGCGACCTGCTTTTGATCGCACCGCTGGTGCTGGCAGTGAGCTTCATCGTGCTGCTGGTACTGCTGCGCTCGATTGTTGCCCCGGCATTGCTGCTCGTGGTCAACATGGTCAGCGCCGTCGCGGCGATCGGTGCCGGCTCGTGGCTCAGCCACATGCTCTTCGGGCAAGATGCCCTTGATCTGCAGGTGCCTTTGCTCGCGTTTCTCTTCCTGGTTGCCCTGGGTATCGACTACACGATCTTTTTGGTCCACCGAGCCAGGAGCGAGGCAGAGATCCACGGAACCAAGGAGGGGATGGTGCGTGCGGTGGCCAGCACCGGTGGCGTGATCACCAGTGCCGGCATCGTCTTGGCCGCAGTGTTCGCTGCCTTGGGTATGCTGCCGCTGGTGACCCTTGGACAGCTCGGCTTGATCGTCGGGCTGGGCGTGTTGGTCGACACCTTGGTCGTGCGCACGGTGATTGTTCCTGCCATCTTCAGCTTGCTCGGAGATCGCATCTGGTGGCCGTCAGCGCCGCCCCATGCCCGACACGTTGACAGGGGCATCCCGTCAACGGACGCCGAGGAGGGAGAATCAAGTCATGGCACTTACTCCGCCGGAGACACCCTCACCCGCTAGTCCCGGGACCATCCCAATAGCTGGAATGGTTTTGAGGACAGAGCGGCGCACCTCCAATACGACGATCCGTTCGATGCAGTTCGGGTTGCATCTGCTCACCGCCGCCCTGCTGGTGATCTCCGCGGTTCGCGCAGTCCTCAGCGGCGCCCCGTTGGCCTTGGCGGTGGGCAGCGCGATGGTGATTTCCTGCTGGTACTTGGCTGGGGTCCTGATGGCCGGGCGTGTGCAGGGCACCTCGATGGCGCGCTGGTGGCTGCTAGGCCTTGCCCTGCTCTGGATTGGCGCGGTCACCGCTTCGGCAGAGTTCCTTTGGCTGGCCTTCTCCCTGTGGCTGCTGGCCGGTTACATCCTGCCCTGGCGCTGGGCCGTTGCCTTCTCCATCGTGGTGTACGCGATGGTGACCGCCGCGCCGATCCTGGAATTCGGTTCCACCACCTTCGCCAGCGCCATCGGACCATTACTTGGCGGGGTCTTTGCCCTGAGCATCGCCCGTGGCTACGTGGAGCTCGTCCAGGACCTACGCGAACGCCAGGCCTTGGTTGTCTCGCTCACCCACGCCCAAGCAGAAATGACCGCCTTGCAAGAGGAACTAGCCCAAACCCAGCGGATCTCCGGAGCCTTAGAGGAACGCACCCGCATCTCTCGGGATATCCACGACACCATCGCCCAAGGGCTTTCCTCCATCTCGTTGTTGGCCACCGCCGCAGTGGAGAACGCACAGATCCAGCAGATGCCCCGGACCTTGCAACAGGTTGATGCCTTGGCCCGCGACAACCTGGCAGATGTGCGCCGGATCGTTGCCGCGCTGGCACCGGCGGAACTCGAAGAAGGGGCCTTGGCCGGAGCCTTGGGCCGTATGCTTGAGCGCCTGGGCGCCGAGACCGGACTCGGAACCGAAGTCCGCGTCGATGAGGGCATGCCGGCCTTGCCCACCACTGTGGAGGTTGCCCTGTTGCGCACCGCCCAATCCGCGTTGGCCAATGTACGCCAGCATGCCGAAGCTACCCGGGTCGTGGTGAACTTGGCCGACGCCGGGAACTCCGTGCGCCTTGACATCGTTGATGACGGTCGCGGATTCGACGTCTTTGCCTGGGACCGTGCCTTCGAGGGGTTGGGCGAATCAGGTGCCGGCGGCTACGGCATGCATTCGATGCGCGCCAGGCTGCGCGAGCTTGGTGGCGGATTGGATGTCGAGAGCCGACCCGGAGAGGGTGTGGCACTATCCGCCCACGTTCCCCTCATTCAGGGACCGAAGGACGGTGTATAGAAATGCCGATCACCGTTCTGCTGGTTGATGACCACCCCGTGGTGCGCACCGGCTTGCGCGCCCTGTTCGAGCACAACAACGACGTACTCGTCGTCGGCGAAGCCGCCTCGGGCGAAGAAGCAATCGCCCTGGCCGAGCATCTCGCCCCGGATGTGGTGCTCTGCGATCTGCGTTTGGGTGAGGGAATCGACGGAGTTCAAACCACCACGGCACTACGTGCCCAACGACCAGCCCCGGCCGTGATCATTTTGACCACCTTCGACCGCGATGTGGAAATCTTGCGCGCGATTGAGGCAGGAGCCGCCGGATACCTGCTCAAGGACGTCTCACCGGCGACGATCGTCTCCTCGCTGAAGGAAGCTGCCAAGGGCGGCATGGTGCTGGCCCCGGAAATGGCCCAACGCGTGGTCGACGGGATGCGTCATCCACGGCTTCAACTCACCGACCGTGAACTCGAGGTCTTGGGGCTGCTGGACACCGGGGCCTCCAATCGCGAGATCGCACGCAAGCTCTTCGTCACTGAAGCCACCGTCAAGACACATCTGGTCCATCTGTTCAGCAAACTCAACGTCGAAAGCCGCGCCAAAGCGGTATCGACGGCCCGGGACAGCGGACTTATCCAATAACCCTCCCACTGACCACCTAAATATCACCCCCACGATTGGAACATCATGAACAAACTGTTTTACGCTGCCTTCACCTACATGGTCCTTGGAGTTCTCTCCGGCCTCTTCTACCGGGAGTTCACCAAGGCCGAGGACTTCCCTGCCGGTGAGTTCACGCAGCTTGGATTGGTCCACACCCATCTGCTCACCCTGGGCTTCATTGTGCTGCTGATTGTCTTGGCCCTGGATAAGCAGTTCCAGTTCTCCTCGAACAAGCTGTTCTCTTGGTTCTTCTGGACCTACAACCTCGGCGTGGTGCTGACCTCCGCCATGATGGTTTGGCACGGTTCATTGACCGTGCTCGGTAAGGAATCTTCGTCGATGATTGCCGGTATCGCCGGCTTGGGCCATATCTTCTTGACCATCGGCATGGTCCTGTTCTTCCTGGCCCTGCGCCACGGTATGCAGCGCACAAAGCAGCCCTTGGATAACGTCTCGGCGTAGTCCCAGCGGCACCGCATTTCCTTGTTCGGGCCAAGTTCGTACATGCCCAACAGGAAAATGCGGTGTCCAGCGAGCAGGTCCACTGACCCTGCGGGTCACCTTTTCCATCGTGGTGGCCGACGCATTACGGTGTAGAGATACTTTGATAACAATGGGAGCCAACATGATTCTTTGCCGCCTTCTCCTACCTGGGGCTCACTGCTGATGGCCTTACTGGATGTGCTATTGGTGGTTCTGCTGGCCATCACGGGATTGCTTTTCCTGGTGCTTCAATCCTGGTTGGCCGCCACGGTGGTTCGTCGTGTGGTCGGCGTGCCCATTGGCTGGCCACGATCCATCGTTGTAGGTTTCGTGATGAGTGTTGCCATGGGATTCACGGTGCAATATCTTTTTCGTGCCGGGACCGACCAAAACACCAACGGCCTGAATGTAGCCCCCTCGGTAGCGATCTTGTTCCTCATCCTGGCGGTAGGCTGGATTTTTGCCTTGGGCGTTGCCGCGCTGGTGTTTTTCGAGGCTGCCTTTCCCACGGGTTCATTGCCTAGATTCTCGTCGTTTTTCACCGGCGGCAAGGCCCGGCGGCAACGCTCGCGCCGATACACCGAAATCCTTTCCATCGCCGTCCGGCACGGATTGGGCTCCCGGCTCCGTGGCTTTGGACAATCCGGTTTCGATGAACACGAAGCCAAGACGGCCCGTGCGCTGCGCAACGCCCTGAATGAAGCAGGAGTCACGTTCGTCAAGCTCGGACAGATGCTCTCCACCCGGCGGGACCTGCTGCCAGCGGCCTACATCCGCGAACTGGAGACCTTGCAGACCAATGCGAGCCCGGAACCGTGGGAAAAGATCATGGCCGTGGCCGAAGAACAGCTCGGCCGCCCCCTATCGGAAATCTTCTCCGAAGTGGATCCAACACCGCTGGCCGCCGCATCCGTTGCCCAAGTACACCAAGCGGTGCTGTGGGACGGGACACCGGTAGTCCTGAAGGTGCAACGACCCGGCGCGCTGGCGCAGGTCAACTTGGATACGGACATCATCATCCGGTTGGCCAAGTGGTTGGGCAAGACCACCCCATGGGGCAGCTCGCTGGGCGTGCATGAATTGGCACGAGGTTTTGCTGCGTCCCTAGAAGAGGAGCTGGACTACACCATCGAATTAGAGAACATGCGCACCATTGAACATGCCCTAGACGCTGGCACGTTCGCGGTGACCGTTCCCCACGCCTACGAGAAGCTCTCCGGGGAGCGGCTTCTGGTCATGGATAGGTTGCCAGGGCGCCCCGTCAGCTCCGCCGGAAAGATCTTAGCCACTCTCACCGCCTCCGAACGGAGCGCCCTGGCAGCGACACTGCTCGGTGTCACGCTGCAACAAATTATTTCCGACGGGGTGTTCCACGGCGACCTTCACGCCGGGAACATCTTCATCAGCCCCGAGGGGACACTGGGCCTATTAGATTTTGGATCAGTGGGGCGTCTGGATCCCGGGACGCAGACTGCCTTGGGAATGATGCTTTATTCGATCGACAAGAATGATGCTGCAGGGGCCACCGATGCACTCCTTGAGCTCCTCGACCAGCCCGATGATCTCGACGTGAAGGTTGTTGAGCGCTCCCTGGGGCAACTGCTGACCCGCTTCCGCAGCGGATTTCGCGCCGGGGGCAGCCAAAAGATGTTCAGTGAGGTATTCGCGCTGGTCATCGCTCACAAGTTCTCCGTACCGGCCCAAATCGGTGCCGCCTTCCGGGCCCTGTCCACTGTAGAGGGCACCTTGTTGTTGATCGACCCACGAATGGACCTAGTGACCGCTGCCCGAACCGAGGGCAGCCGCCTGATGTCGGGAAGATTCAGCCTCGGCAGCCTCAAAGACAGCCTTGAGCAACGTCTGGTTTCTTTGGCCCCGCTGCTCAACCGCCTACCGCGGCGGATGAACAAGATCAGCGAGGACCTAGAACACGGCCGCTTCTCCATGAACGTACGCATGTTGGCCCACGCTGCCGACCGCCGATACCTGACGGGGTTGTTCCAGCAGCTCGTCGTCGCAGTATTGGCTGGCGCCGCCGTGCTCGGTGCCATCACACTGATTGTCAGCAACGAAGGCCCCTTGCTGACAGGGGAAATACACCTCTATGCGGTCTTTGGCTTCGCACTGCTCTTTGGTGGCTTTGTACTAGGCATGCGTAGCCTGATGCTGGTCTTCAAGCGGGATGAGGATGAGGATTGATTCAAGCATGGGCGGAACGGACCCGTGGGTTCCCGGTGAGGGACCTTCAATTAGACTGAACCCCCGGGAGCCCACCGGTAAGAGAGCGATCCGAATGGAAATTCACGTTTGGAGGATTAGCCAGCACTGAGTGTCTCAGTTGGCGTCCGGGAGATTCTGTCGATCGAAGCAACACCTACTTTCAAGGTGATTCGATATGTATCTTCGTTCCTCGTCTCCAACGGGCGTCCGCTTTCTTGCCTCGGTCAAACAAGGAAACAGTCTCAATTCATC
>NZ_CZJT01000100.1 GCF_900010755.1 Paeniglutamicibacter antarcticus
ATTTAATACAGAGCCGTGTTTATTGAGTCGGTATTCAGAGTCTGACCAGAAATTATTAATCTGGTGAAGTTTTTCCTCTGTCATTACGTCATGGTCGATTTCAATTTCTATTGATGCTTTCCAGTCGTAATCAATGATGTATTTTTTGATGTTTGACATCTGTTCATATCCTCACAGATAAAAAATCGCCCTCACACTGGAGGGCAAAGAAGATTTCCAATAATCAGAACAAGTCGGCTCCTGTTTAGTTACGAGCGACATTGCTCCGTGTATTCACTCGTTGGAATGAATACACAGTGCAGTGTTTATTCTGTTATTTATGCCAAAAATAAAGGCCACTATCAGGCAGCTTTGTTGTTCTGTTTACCAAGTTCTCTGGCAATCATTGCCGTCGTTCGTATTGCCCATTTATCGACATATTTCCCATCTTCCATTACAGGAAACATTTCTTCAGGCTTAACCATGCATTCCGATTGCAGCTTGCATCCATTGCATCGCTTGAATTGTCCACACCATTGATTTTTATCAATAGTCGTAGTCATACGGATAGTCCTGGTATTGTTCCATCACATCCTGAGGATGCTCTTCGAACTCTTCAAATTCTTCTTCCATATATCACCTTAAATAGTGGATTGCGGTAGTAAAGATTGTGCCTGTCTTTTAACCACATCAGGCTCGGTGGTTCTCGTGTACCCCTACAGCGAGAAATCGGATAAACTATTACAACCCCTACAGTTTGATGAGTATAGAAATGGATCCACTCGTTATTCTCGGACGAGTGTTCAGTAATGAACCTCTGGAGAGAACCATGTATATGATCGTTATCTGGGTTGGACTTCTGCTTTTAAGCCCAGATAACTGGCCTGAATATGTTAATGAGAGAATCGGTATTCCTCATGTGTGGCATGTTTTCGTCTTTGCTCTTGCATTTTCGCTAGCAATTAATGTGCATCGATTATCAGCTATTGCCAGCGCCAGATATAAGCGATTTAAGCTAAGAAAACGCATTAAGATGCAAAACGATAAAGTGCGATCAGTAATTCAAAACCTTACAGA
>NZ_CZJT01000101.1 GCF_900010755.1 Paeniglutamicibacter antarcticus
AAGCTAAGACCCACTGCGCCGATGGTACTGCACTCGGGAGGGTGTGGGAGAGTAGGTCACCGCCGGACCATCATTACCGGAACCCCCAAACCATTCATGGTTTGGGGGTTCCGACGTTAAACCACCAACAGCCTTTTGGTGGTCGTCACCTCCACGGGCACACGCAATAAGCCCTTCCAGGTGCTAACGCACCGCGGAAGGGCTTATTGCGTTAACTATCCACAGGCAATGTGGATAAGTTTGTGTTGTCCACATTGCCTGTGGACAACTACGCGTGCGTAGTCGCTGCATGAAAAGAGAAGTCCGTGCGTGCTTCTTAGCAAAACTCCGGCCACTTGCGACAGTGGGACGTTTATTACCGTGCCTTTTCACCGCTGGAGTAAACAATGGCAATAATCTCAAATCCTTCTTTCAGACGCGTACAGTAATTCGTTGAGACGTGTAACGCCATGTGCATGCCCGAGCGTTCACCGCAGGGTCGGCGTCAGCCGCCCGCCAGGGTGAAGGATTCGCAGGTGTGAGCACCAAAGAATGGATAGGACTGATATGAGCACCGATTCGTCAATTGCCACCAACTCCGCAGAGCCAACCGTTGAAGTGAACCACCGCGACAACAATGTGCGCGCACAGGATGACTTGTACAGGCACGCCAACGGCGCCTGGCTCTCAACGGCACGGATCCCTGCCGATCAGGGGAGCTACGGTTCGTTCATGGCCCTACGCGATGATTCCGAGGCAGCGGTCAAAGCGATCATTGAAGAAGCTCAAGCGAACAGCAAGGCTGACGACGGATCTGTTGACGAACGCAAGAAGCGCATCGCAAATCTTTATTCGAGTTTCATGGATGAGGAGCGCATCGAGGCAAACGGGGTAGAGCCGATCCGCGAAGACCTTGCCGCTATCTACGCCACCGAGTCCATTACCGAGCTCATTAAGCTCAGCGGATCGTTTTACCGTCGCGGTGTTTCCGGCTTTATCCAGGCCGGAGCCAGTTCTGATGCTGGATCGCCAGAGCGCAACCTACTGACTCTCATGCAGGGCGGACTGGGCCTGCCCGACGAGTCCTACTATCGCGAAGAGCAGTTCGCCGAACTCCTTCGTGAGTACCAGGAGCATCTAGGCCGGCTGCTGGGGCTTGGTGAGCTCACCGATACCGAAGCTGCCGCGGCTGACGTCGTGGCCCTGGAAACCCTCCTGGCGTCCCATCACTGGGACCGTGTGAAGTGCCGCGACGCCCAGGCCCGCTACAACCTCTTGACCGCAGAGGGATTGTTGGAAGATATTCCGTCCCTTGCCAGCTGGTTGGACGGTGCCGGCATCGAACCGAAGTACTTCGCCGAGGTCGACGTATGGCAGCCAAGTTACCTCAAGGGCCTCGAAGATGTGCTCAACGCCCAGCCGCTAGCTGCCTGGCAGCATTGGCTGGCCGTGCAGTTGATCCGTTCGAATGCTCCCTACCTGTCTAGCGCCTTTGTTAATGAGAACTTCTCGTTCTACTCGGCCAAGCTTTCCGGCGTTCAGGCCTTGCGCGAACGCTGGAAGCGAGGAGTGGCATTCACCGAGGGCGCCGTTGGCGAAGACATCGGTCAGTTGTACGTTGCTGCCCACTTCCCGCAACGCAGTAAGGACCTGATGGAAGCGTTGGTGACTAACCTCATTGATGCCTACCGGCTTTCCATCGGCGAGCTGACGTGGATGAGTCCGGAAACGAAGAGCAAGGCCCTTGAGAAGCTCTCGATGTTCCGCTCGAAGATCGGCTACCCCAACGAGTGGATCGACTACTCGTCGCTATCCACCGTTGCTGACAATGTCATTACCAACATTGCGGCGGCCAACGAATTCGAGTTCCTGCGCGAATTGAAGAAGATCGAAGATGGTGTGGACCGTGAGCTGTGGTTTATGTACCCACAGACGGTCAACGCCTATTACCACCCGCTGCTGAATGAAATCGCGTTCCCTGCGGCAATTCTTCGCACTCCCTTCTTTGGCGCGGATCGCGACGCGGCATCTAACTACGGTGCCATCGGCGCAGTAATTGGACACGAGATCGGGCATGGTTTTGACGATCAGGGTTCCCAGTTCGACGGCACGGGAGAGCTGAAGAACTGGTGGACCGATGAGGACCGCGAAGCATTTGAGTCGCTGACCGGAAGGCTTGTGGAGCAATACGACGCCTTGGTCCCCTCCGAGGCCCCCGATCACCATGTCAACGGCAAGCTCACCCTCGGTGAGAACATCGGTGACCTGGGTGGGCTGAGCATCGCCTACACGGCATACAAACTGGATCTGGCCGCACGTGGTTTGGACTCCGACGACGTGATTGACGGACTCAACGGTGACCAGCGGTTCTTCTATTCGTGGGCGGAAGCCTGGCGCACGCTGACGCGACAGGAAACCATGATCACCCGCATCACCACCGATCCGCACTCGCCCGGAGAATTCCGCTGCAACCAAGTGCCAAAGAACATGGACGCGTTCCACGAGGCATTTGGCACTAAGCCAGGGGACGGCATGTGGTTGGACCCGGAGGATCGCGTCAGGATCTGGTAGAAACGCCGCCGCAGCTGCCGCCACCTTCTTTTCTAGCGTAGAAGGGGGCGGCAGTTGCGTGTCAGGACTCCGACTGGGTGAAGTAATCCCCAATGTCATCAAGCAACGTGCCGAATGCGGCTGGCACGGACCCGTGTATGCCCTTCGGGGTTTCCAAGTAGGTGGATCCGGGAACGACCTCATGGAGCTTCAGCGCGGTGGAACGGAAATATGCCGCGCTTTTAGAACCAGCCATAAAATGGGTGTTTTTCGGAAGAATGGCGAAGCTGTTTGCCGGCCGCGACTCCTCGAGTGCCGCCTGCAATTCGCCCACGCCGCTGGGCAGCAGCGTGCGTGCCAACTTTCCCGTTTTGGTTCGTGAGGTTCCTGCCAATAGCGCGGCCAGGATTGGCTCGGGGACACGGCTGAGCGTCGCGGAAAACTTCATGCCCCTTTCCAGACGGGCCAGTGCCCGGCTATTGCGTCCGGCGGCAACGTCGTCGGAGAACGCCTTCAACCATTTCGTATCGATGGCGGTATCGAGGTTGATCGCAGGGTCGTAGACAGCGAGGCGTTTCGGGACCGGGCCGGTGGCCGTTTCCTGGGGATCTATGAAGCTTCGAACCGCGTTGAGCACTACCGCGCCGCCGAGCGAATGGCCGAAGAGGTTTCTTGCGCCCGTGTGTTCAAGCATCAGGGCAACATCCGAAACTTCGGTATCCATGCAGTAGTCAGGTGGCTGCTCGGATGAATTGCCGCGGCCGCGCCGGTCGTAGACGTCCACCGCCCAAGCATCGCCCAAACGCGAGCTTAGGGCTGCGGCAAAAGGGCGGTAGATCAGTGCCGTGAGGAAGGCGCCTCCGACAACAAGTATCCGCTGCTCGCCGGTGGCCCGTGCATTGCCGTATGAATACAGGGCGAGATGACCGCCGTCAACGGTCTCAAGATTGCTTTCTTCCATTGTCCTATCATCCTAACTCCGGTGGTCAGTCGGCTTCGTGGTGTCGCTGGACACCTAGCAGCCCACGCTCAGCAAATGCAACGTAGAATTGAATACTGTGACTGCCGATAAGACTCCCCCCGCTGCCAACACCCCCGACTTCAATGACCAGCGTCAAGTACGCATGGATAAGCGTGCCTCGTTGTTGGCACGCGGAGATGAAGCATACCCGGTGGGCGTCGCACGCACACACTCGCTTCAAGAAATCCGTGACCTGTTCCCGGAACTGGAGCCCGACACCGCAACCGGCCTCCAGGTGGGAATCGTCGGCCGCATAGTCTTCGCACGCAACACCGGAAAGCTCTGCTTCGCCACCTTGCAGGAAGGCGGACCGGAAGGCGTTGGAACCCGGCTGCAGGCCATGCTGTCCCTGGCCAATGTGGGCGAAGAAAGACTCGCCGACTGGAAAGCCCTGGTTGACCTTGGCGACCACGTCCTGATCACCGGTGAAGTGATTGCTTCCCGCCGTGGCGAACTCTCGGTCATGGCCACCGACTGGCAGATGGCTTCCAAGGCCCTGCGCCCGTTGCCGGTCCTGCACGCAGACCTCAACGAGGCAACTCGCGTACGCCAGCGCTACGCCGACCTCATCGTCCGCGATGAAGCCCGCCAGATGGTTTACAAACGAGCAGCAATCACCCGCGCAGTTCGCGACACCTTGCACGCGCGCAGCTACGTCGAGGTAGAAACCCCGATGCTTCAGCTGATCCACGGCGGCGCCTCGGCACGTCCGTTCGAAACCCACCTGAATGCCTTCGACCAGAAGATGACGCTGCGTATCGCCACCGAGCTTTACCTCAAGCGTGCAGTCGTGGGCGGAATCGACCGAGTCTTCGAGTTGGGGCGCATCTTCCGCAACGAGGGCGTCGATTCGACGCACTCCCCGGAGTTCACGACGCTGGAATGCTACGAGGCGTATGCGGACCAGTTCGTCATGGCCGACCGTATCAAGGAGATCATTCTCAACGCCGCCGACGCCATTGGCGCAGGTCGTGTCCTTGAAACGTCAAAGGGCACCGTAAACCTTGATGGGGAATGGGCTTGGCTAGCGGTATACCCGGGCCTTTCCGAAGCCGTTGGGCAGGAAATCACCCCCGATACGGATTCCGAAACTCTTCGCAATATCGCTGCAAAGCATGGAGTGAAGGTTGATCCTAAATGGGGCTCCGAGAAACTCGTCATTGAATTGTTTGGCGAAATCGTTGAACCAAATCTGATTAACCCCACCTTTGTCTACGATTACCCGCCGGCAGCCCAACCGCTGGCGCGACCGCACCGCAGCAAGCCAGGCGTGATCGAGGCCTGGGACTTGATCATCGGCGGCATGGAGCGCGGCACGGCTTTCTCGGAGCTCATTGACCCGGTTATTCAGCGTGAGCGCCTGACCGAACAGTCGCGTATGGCTGCAAACGGTGACGACGAAGCCATGCAGCTCGACGAAGACTTCCTGCGCGCGCTTGAGTACGGCGCCCCGCCCATGGGTGGCATCGGACTGGGCATCGATCGGCTTGTTATGCTCTTTGCCGATACGGGAATCCGCGAAACCATTCTATTCCCATTGCTCAAGCCGGAGGCATAACAGTGCAATATGTTGAGGCACTGCTACCCACGATTGTTGTGGCGCTCATTTTTTGGTTTGTTATTCGGGCTGTTTCAAATGTCGATCGAACTGAACGTTTGGCCGAGTCTGAAGTTGACGAGCAAATGAATTCTGACGCAGATGATTCGGGTAAAAACAGTTCGCCATCTGGAAATTAGCTGTACGTTTTCATTTCTACTTGTTAGATGAAGCTAACTTGTGTTTATGATAAGGGTGAACATGTGGGCTGAAACCGTTATAGGTTCACATGTATTCCCATCAACACTAGGAGTAGCTAATGGCACGTCAGGTCCAAATCGCATTGATTGACGATATCGACGGTTCCGAAGCCAGCGAATCCATCGTTTTTGGCATTGGTGGACAGCACTATGAAATTGATCTAAACGAAGCAAATGCAGAAGCATTCCGTGATGCTCTAAAGCCTTACATTAAGGTTGCACGCGCTTCAAAGCAGTTCACTCCGAAGGAAGCTCCGGCCATCCGTGCCTGGGCCAAGGAGAACAACGTAAAGGTCAATGCCCGTGGTCGTCTGCAGGCGGATGTCATTTCCGCCTACCATGCTGCGATGGCTAAGAAGTCGCGTTCGAAGTCGAAGTAATTGAATCCCGGTAGGGCTCCAGCTACGAGTAGCCAGGCGCCTCCTGCCGGTATTAAATGCGTGAATGGGGTCGAATCCAATTGGATTCGACCCCATTTCGCGTTAAAGCGGGGTTTGGGGAACGCCGAGGGTGAACAATGTTATCCCTTGGGCGAACATTCCACACGAGCGGGAAATTGATGCGTAGCATCGAAATACGTGTTAGCTAGGAGTGTGCCGCATGTTTGAGAGATTTACCGACCGTGCCCGTCGCGTTGTCGTGCTTGCCCAAGAAGAGGCGCGCATGCTCAACCACAACTACATCGGAACCGAGCACGTTTTGCTCGGCCTTATTCATGAGGGCGAGGGTGTGGCGGCCAAGGCCCTTGAGTCGCTGAACATATCCCTCGGCGCGGTTCGTGAACAGGTCCAGGAGATCATCGGACAGGGCCAGCAGGCTCCCTCCGGTCACATCCCCTTCACCCCGCGTGCCAAGAAGGTCCTTGAGCTTTCGCTGCGCGAAGCCCTGCAGCTGGGACACAACTACATCGGCACCGAGCACATCCTGCTCGGCCTGATTCGCGAGGGCGAGGGCGTTGCGGCCCAGGTCCTGGTGAAGCTCGGCGCTGACCTGTCCCGCGTACGCCAGCAGGTCATCCAGTTGCTCTCCGGTTACCAGGGCGGCAAGGAAACCGCGGGTGCCGGCGTCAGCTCCGGCGGCCAGACCGAAGGAACCCCTGCCGGATCGGCAGTGCTTGACCAGTTCGGCCGCAACCTCACAGCTGCTGCCCGCGAAGGCAAGCTGGACCCGGTCATCGGGCGCGAGTTCGAGATGGAACGCGTCATGCAGGTCCTTTCCCGACGCACCAAGAACAACCCGGTGCTCATCGGTGAGCCCGGCGTTGGCAAGACCGCGGTTGTCGAGGGTCTGGCCCAGGCAATCGTGCGTGGCGACGTCCCGGAAACCATCAAGGACAAGCAGCTTTACACGCTGGACCTCGGCTCACTTGTTGCCGGCTCCCGCTACCGCGGTGACTTTGAGGAACGCCTGAAGAAGGTACTCAAGGAAATCCGCACCCGAGGTGACATCATCTTGTTCATCGACGAAATCCACACCCTCGTGGGTGCAGGTGCCGCCGAAGGCGCAATCGACGCGGCCTCGATCCTCAAGCCGATGCTGGCCCGTGGCGAACTGCAGACCATCGGCGCCACCACGCTCGATGAGTACCGCAAGCACATCGAGAAGGACGCCGCACTCGAACGCCGCTTCCAGCCGATCCAGGTCAAGGAACCTTCGGTTGAGCACACCACGCAGATCCTGCGTGGCCTGCGTGACCGCTACGAGGCACACCACCGCGTCTCGATCACCGACGGAGCCCTTGTTGCGGCCGCCCAGCTGGCCCACCGCTACATTTCGGACAGGTTCCTGCCGGACAAGGCCATCGACCTGATCGATGAGGCAGGTGCGCGTCTGCGCATCCGCCGCATGACAGCGCCTCCGGCGCTGAAGCTCATGGACGAGGAAATCGCCACGGTTCGCCTGGAAAAGGAAGCCGCGATCGACGCCCAGGACTTCGAGGGTGCTGCGGCCTTGCGTGACAAGGAAGGCAAGCTCCAGGAAGCCCGTGCCGAGAAGGAGAAGGCCTGGAAGAACGGTGAACTCGACGAGATCGCCGAGGTCGATGCCGAACTCATCGCCGAGGTTCTTGCGAACTCCACCGGAATCCCGGTCATCAAGCTGACCGAGGAAGAATCCACGCGTCTGCTGAACATGGAAGATGAACTGCACAAGCGGGTCATCGGCCAGGACCAGGCCATCAAGGCCATCAGCCAGGCCATCCGACGCACCCGTGCCGGCCTGAAGGACCCGAACCGCCCCGGCGGCTCGTTCATCTTCGCCGGCCCGACGGGCGTGGGCAAGACCGAGCTGGCCAAGGCCTTGGCCGAATTCCTCTTCGGTGAGGAAGACGCGCTGATCACCTTGGACATGTCCGAGTACTCGGAGAAGCACACGGTTTCGCGTCTCTTCGGTGCACCTCCGGGCTACGTTGGCTACGAAGAAGGCGGCCAGCTCACCGAGAAGGTCCGTCGTCGTCCGTTCTCCGTCGTGCTCTTCGACGAGGTCGAGAAGGCGCACGCCGACCTGTTCAACTCGCTGCTGCAGATCCTGGAAGACGGCCGTTTGACCGACTCCCAGGGCCGCGTGGTCGACTTCAAGAACACCGTGATCATCATGACCACCAACCTTGGCACCCGCGACATCTCCAAGGGTGTGATGACCGGCTTCCAGTCGGCCACCGACACCAAGACCGGGTACAACCGCATGCAGGCCAAGGTCCAGGAAGAGCTGCGCCAGCACTTCCGCCCCGAGTTCCTGAACCGTGTTGACGACGTTGTGGTCTTCCCGCAGCTGACCCAGGACGAAATCGTGGAAATCGTGGACCTGTTCCTCGGCCGCTTGCAGAAGCGCCTCGTAGACCGCCAGATGACCATCGAACTGTCACCGGCTGCTCGCATCCTGTTGGCAACCCGTGGCTACGATCCGGCCATGGGTGCTCGTCCACTGCGCCGCACCATGCAGCGCGACATCGAGGACCAGCTCTCCGAGAAGATCCTCTTCGGCGAAATCACCGCCGGCCAGCACATCAAGGTCGACGTGGAGGGCGAAGGCGACGAAGCCACCTTCACCTTCAAGGGTGAAGGCGGAACCCCGCAGCTCGAAGGCGAACCGGCACCGGTAGCCATCGAAGGCTAAGTCCCGAAAGCACCACTCAAGCGGCCCAGCATCCACCCGGATGCTGGGCCGCTTTGTGTTGTACGCCCGGCTGGACGTCAAGAACGCGGAAGGATTCGACCGGGGGCATAGGATGAATTCATGAGTTCCTTTACCGTCAGGCGTGCCCGTACCAGCGATGTGAAAAGCATCCGTGAACTAGTCAAGCCGCTGGCCAAGGACAGGGTGCTGCTGGAAAAGGAAGCAGTTGCCTACTACGAGAACCTGCAGGAATTCTTTGTCGCCGAAGACGAAAACGGAAACGTGATTGGCTGCGGCGGCCTGCACGTGATGTGGGAAGACATTGCGGAGGTGCGCACGCTTGCTTCCGACGGAGCCTGGCGCGGCCAGGGCGTCGGCCACAAGATCCTTGACAGGCTGCTGATTGAAGCGCAGGAACTTGGCGTGGATCGGGTCTTCTGCCTGACCTTTGAGGTCGACTTCTTTATCCGCCACGGGTTCAGCATCATGGAGGAACAAAGCGCCGTCGACCCGGAGGTCTACTCCGAACTGCTGCGCTCCACCGATGAGGGCGTCGCCGAATTCCTGGACCTGGCCCGGGTCAAGCCGAACACCCTCGGCAACACCCGGATGATCATCCGCTTCTAAGTGCTACCCGGACAGCGGGCGGACGCGCTGCTAGGGCAGCGAAACACCCGCCGGCCCCTGTTGTGCCAAACCGTCGGCCAGCAACGAGTCCAGGGCGCGCCGGCGTTGTTCCGTGGCGGCAGGCAGCGCATGCAGGCCCACCCATGCCTCGTGCACGGGATCGCCTTCACGGGCCGAGAGCGTCACGCGGGATTCCACGGACGCGGCAAGATCGGGTGTGCCCAGCAGGTCTTCCTGCCGGACCGGAAGCGTTGAAGACCGTAGTACAGCCATCATGGCTCCGCGCACCTGCCGGTCGGTTCCGTGCCAGGGTTGCCCCTTGGGAACGTAATGCGGTTCGGGGCGTCCCGCGGTGATCCATGCGCACTGCTCCATGACCGGGCAGTCTTCGCAGCGCGGGGACCGGGCGGTGCAGATGAGCGCACCGAGTTCCATGACCCCGATGTTCCAGGTGTTTGCCAGCGCCGCGGAACCAGGCTGTAGCGCATCGGAGGAGGGAAGTAGCCGGGCGGCCAGTGCCAGTTCTGCTGCATTCTGGTTCTGTTCGGGCAGTGCTTTGCCGCTGACCAAGCGGGCGTGGACGCGCCGGATATTGGTATCCACCACGACCGTGGGAATCCCGAAGGCAAAGCAGGCAATGGCGGCGGCCGTGTAAGTGCCGACGCCCGGCAGTGCCAGCAACTCGGGCTCGGTGCCCGGCACCTGTCCGCCGTGTTGCTCGGTGATGACGACGGCGGCTGCGTGCAGGCGCAGTGCCCGGCGCGGATAGCCGAGCCTGCCCCAGGCGCGAACGGCCTCGGCCACGGGTTCGTTGGCGAGATCCGCAGGGGTCGGCCAGCGCTGCATCCAGGTTTCCCACACCGGTAGCACCCGGGCCACCGGGGTTTGCTGCAGCATGAATTCGGAGACCATCACCGCCCAAGGGCTCGCCGTTTCATCCCGCCAGGGCAAAGACCTGGCATGGGTTGAATACCAGTTGGCAATTTGTTGGTGAAGCACGGGTAATTGGGGGTGTGGCACGCAGAACCTCGGGAGTGTTAAATGGGACAACATTACTCTAGCTGGCGGCGTGGGAGTCGTGGGGAAGCGCCAAGGGTTCGTAGCCTTGAAGTATGGCAGAAAAGCAGGTCCGTTCCACTCGACCCTCCAAGCAGGTATACCGCCGGCGCCGGCTGCTGGTGCTTGTCGCAGGACTACTGGTGGTGGGTCTTTTGGTGTGGGCGGGCGTTGCCATCGCATCTGCAATCCGACCCGATGGTTTAGCGAAGCAGCCGGCAGCAACAGCCCCGAGCGGTGTCCCCAACGAGGCCCCTGGCGTCAACGGCGGCAAGGATCCGGCGGAGCAGCCGAGTCCTGTGCCCACCGGATGCCTGGAAGGGGACGTAAGCGTCACCGCCGGCACCGCGCAGGCAACCCACGGACCCTCGCAGAACCCGGTGCTGGTCATGACCATTAAGAACGAGGGCAAGTTTGCGTGCAGCGTAAACGTGGGCACCAGCCAACAAGAGTTCACGGTGATGAGCGGCAACGACAGGATCTTCTCGACCTCCGACTGCCTGGCCGCACCCAGCGACGTGGAAATCACCATGGCCCCAGGCAGCAGCGAAACCGCGCGGTTTACTTGGGAGCGGGTGCGCAGCGCGCCGGGGTGCAAGATTGTCAACGCAAAGCCGCGTCCGGGCTGGTATGGGTTCACCGCCCAGTTGGGCGACATCAGCAGCGCCAAGGCAAGCTTCGAACTCAAGTAGCCCCGAGGCAAGAAACCTTGGCCGTGGCGATGTTAGCTGAAACGGTCAAGCAACGATGACTCGGCTATGCGCGAGAGCCCTTCACGGACGGTGCGTGCACGTTGCTCGCCGATGCCGTCAACGGCCATCAGGTCCTCGATGTTGGCAGCCATCAGCCGCTGCAGGCCACCGAAGCTGGTGACCAAGCGGTCGGCAACGGCACGCGGAACCGATTTGATGCCGGCCAACAGGCGGTGGCCCTTGGGGGTCACGACAGCCTCGAGCGAATCGATACCGGGGGTCACCCCGAGGATCGCCGCGAACTTTCCCAGGTCAATCAGGTCTGCACTGTCCAGGGTCTGGATCTTTCGTAGTGCTGCCTCAATATCCAATTCCTCGCGACCAAGCGTCGAGTAATCCTTCAACAGCAGATCTGAGCCTGGGCCAAGCCCGGCGGAGAGCTCGTCGAGCTGCAGCGCCAGCAAACGCCCATCGGAGCCAAGCTCCAGGACATATTGGGCGATTTCCTCGGATATGCGCCTGACCATCTCTTGGCGTTGAAGCACGGCCGCAACATCCCTGACCGTGACCACGGCTTCGATTTCCGCAGTAGAAAGGGCGTTGGTGACCTGGTCCAGGCGGGAACGATAGCGTTCAAGGGTTGCCAGGGCCTGGTTGCCGCGAGCCAGCACGGGCTCGGAACCTTCAAGGACATAACGGATCCCTTGAACGTAAAGGGCGATGATGTGCATCGACTGGGACACCGAAACCACAGGAAAACCGGTTTGGATGGCCACCCGCTCGGCGGTCCGGTGCCTGGTGCCCGATTCTTGGGTGGGGATTGAATGGTCCGGGACCAGCTGCACCGCAGCCTTCAGGATGTGCGAGCCGTCTTTGTCGCAGACGATGGCACCGTCCATCTTGGCAAGTTCGCGAAGGCTGGTGGGGGAGAAATCAATGTTGATGTCGAAACCGCCCGAACAAATGGCGTCGACGACTTTGTCATGTCCCAGGACAATAAGTGCGCCGGTGCGACCACGCAGGATGCGCTCAAGGCCATCGCGCAGTACGGTGCCCGGGGCAACCCGCGCCAGGGTGGTGCGAAGCGCAACTTCAGGGCTCTTGGACATTGCCATTTCCTTCCGGCGGGATTAATACAATGGTATTGCCACGCCGGTGGTGGTGAACGCTGAAATGGGCGCTATTGCACGGTTTTGGTACAGGTTCGTTACAAATGTGGTCAAAGTTAGTTCTTGACGCGCTGCTCAAAGGCGATGTTCAGGGCCTCATGAATCGAGGAGACCGTGAATACCCGGATTGAGTCCGGGATGTTCTTGGGCGGTTGGGGTGATTCAGGGACCATTGCGTAGCGGAAACCCAGCCGTTCGGCCTCGATAATTCGCCTGCCGATTTCCGGGACCGGCCGCACCTCCCCGGCCAACCCGACTTCGCCGAAGGCAACAAACTGCGGGGGCAACGGGTGGTTGTGCATGGAAGAAGCCAACGCCAGCGCGGTGGCAAGGTCGGTTGCGGGTTCACTGAGCTTGACCCCGCCGACGGTCGCCACATAGGAATCGAGCCCGCCAAGTTCCATCTTGGCCCGCGACTGCATCACGGCAATGATCATCTGGGTGCGGGCGGCATCCAGGCCGCTGGTGGCACGGCGTGGAACGGCGCTCGCCGAACGCGAAAGCAGCGTCTGCACCTCGGCAACCAACGGACGGCGCCCTTCCAGGGTCACGGTGATGCAGGTGCCGGGGACCGGGTCCTTGGTGCGTGTGACAAAAAGCCCGGAGGGATCCGCAAGCCCGTGGATGCCCGTTTCCGTGAGGTCGAAGCAGCCAACCTCATCCGTGGGGCCGTAGCGGTTTTTAAGGGCCCGCAGCAGACGGAGTCTTGAATGGCGCTCGCCGTCGAATTGGCACACCACATCCACCAGGTGCTCGAGCAGCCGGGGACCTGCAATCGAGCCTTCCTTGGTGACGTGCCCGACCAGCACGGTTGTCATGTTCCGGCGCTTGGCGGCATTGATGATGGAGGCAGCGACCTCGCGGACCTGGGAGATGCCTCCGGCGGTGCCGTCGACCTCGCCGGAAGCCAGTGTCTGCACTGAATCGACAATCAACAGCTCAGGGTCGATCTTTTCCACCTGGCCAAGGGCAATGCCCAGGTCGGTTTCGGCGGTGAGATACAGGGTGTCGGCGATCGCGTCGATGCGTTCGGCGCGGACCTTGACCTGCGCCGCGGATTCCTCGCCGGTGATGTACAGGACCCTGCGGTTTCCGCGGGCCGCGCGGGCAGCAACATCCAGTAGCAGCGTCGATTTGCCTACGCCTGGTTCGCCGGCCAACAAGATCACCGCGCCGGGGACAAAGCCGCCGCCGAGCACACGGTCAAGTTCCTCGACACCGGAGGGGCGGTAGGAGGCAGTCGAGGCGTCGATCTCGCCAATGGGTTGGGCAGGATTGGCAATGGTGGTGGCCACGGTGGTTTTTGCGCTGACGGCGCCCATTTCCTCAACGGTTCCCCAGGCCTGGCATTCTCCGCAACGGCCCACCCACTTCACCGCGCTCCAACCGCATTCAGCACAACGGTAGGAGGGGGTGGACTTGCTGCGTACGCTCTTTGCCATGTGCTTGATGCTAGCGCCTGGCGCCGATAGTTTGGGCTTCGGCTGGCGGGTGTTCGCTAGAGACGGGGGAGTAGTGCGACTGCATCCTCGTGGCTGATTCCCGTGGCCTCGAGCAGATCCACCACCAGTGGGCGCAACAACAGCACCATGCCCTCGCCCTGTAGGCCACTGACATGCAGTGACTCGGGATCCAGCTGTGCGGCGCAATCGGAGAGTTCGCGTTTGGCCCGAGAAATGGCGCGTGAATACCCGGACTCGGTGGGTTCAAGGACTGCCTGCCCCAGTGCGGAGACGGCCTCGGAAAGTTCGCCCAACAGCCCGGATACCGTTTCGACGGCAGCGTCGCTCAGCGCCGCCTGGTTGATGACAGTGGTCAGGCGGCGGGCCAGGACCCGAGCGTTCCGCACGGCAAGATCGCTCTTGTCGGCGGTGATGTCCAACCTGTCAATATCCGAACGGTGCCGCCTGTGCACCGGGGCCAGCGTCGCCACCTCCCGTGCAGTGCTCAGGGCGTTGGGCAGCGCATCCAT
This sequence comes from Paeniglutamicibacter antarcticus, assembly GCF_900010755.1. Lineage (GTDB taxonomy): Bacteria > Actinomycetota > Actinomycetes > Actinomycetales > Micrococcaceae > Paeniglutamicibacter > Paeniglutamicibacter antarcticus_B. The sequence continues at coordinate 13,978 of NZ_CZJT01000101.1, forward strand.
CAGCGGTTGCGTGGCACGGGCCCTGACCAGCGCGTGGAAAGCCAGGGTGGAATCGGATTTGCTGACCGCGCGCGAGCATTCCTGGAGCACGCCCGAAAGCTCGCGCAGCAGCTTGCCGAGGTCCGCCATCGGGGTCCGCCGTGGATCGCGCGGCAGGATCATCAAGATCAGCAGGGCGCAGGCCGAACCGACCAGGGCGTCCAAGGACCTGCCAAACGGCCCGGCCTCGCTAATGGGAAGCAGGACCACCAGCAACGACTGCAGTCCCAGTTGGGTGGAGAAGATGGGCCCGGAATCCAGGTACCGGGCGATCGTCAGCGAAAGGAACAGGACCGTGGCTGCCTGCCACAGGCCAGTGCCCAGCAGGGTCAGCAGCAAGTCCCCGACGGCCACGCCCAGCGTGCAGCCGATCGCCACCTCCATGGTGCGCCGTACGGTGGTCTGGCCGCCGAAACCCAGCGCAATCAGGGCGCTGGTCGCCGCAAAGATCGGGCCTTCGTGTCCCAGCAGTCGCTCGGCGATCCAGTAGGCAAGGACCGCGCAGAGGGTCATCTGGATGATTTTTGGCATGGAAGTGCGTGCCCGTCGCATGCCAACCAGGTTGCGACGTTTGATGAAGCCCCAACTGGTGGCAAACGAACTTTTTACGCCCATGTCCCCAGTTTGCCACGGTCCTGCGAATAGCCGTCCACACGGCAGGGGTGAGCCGAAACACCAAACTATCCTCGGCTTGTTCACCTTCCGTTCACCTCCATCGCAACCTCTGGTTACCTGCGCGGCATAACTTCGTATTGAAGCGATGTGCCAGCGCGTGCATCGACGGGTGCGAACCACGACGATTCGGACCATCATTGACAGGCATTTGAAAGAGGAAAATCTCGTGAAGCTCAATCGCATTGGCAGCGCTGCTGCTGTTCTTACAGTCGCAGCACTGGCACTGACCGCATGTGGTTCGGACAGCCCGACCGCCTCGGCAGGAACCGGCGCCTCCGCCACGGGAGCAACCAGCGGTGCGGTTTCCGGTACGCTCACCGGCAGCGGCGCATCCTCGCAGAAGTCGGCGATGGAAGCCTGGAAGGCAGGCTTCGAAGCCGCCAACGCCGGCACCATGGTCCAGTACTCCCCGGATGGCTCCGGTGCCGGCCGCAAGGCATTCCTGGCCGGCGGCGCACAGTTCGCAGGCTCCGACGCCTACCTCAAGGACGCGGAGATCGAGGCCTCCAAGCAGGTTTGCGGTCCCGAGGGCGCTTTCAACGTCCCTGCCTACGTTTCCCCGATCGCCGTGGCCTTCAACCTGCCGGGCGTTGAATCCCTGAACCTCGATGCGCCAACCATCGCGAAGATCTTCAAGCTTGAAATCACCAAGTGGAACGACCCGGCCATCGCCGCGGGGAACCCGGGCGTCACGCTTCCGGACACGGCAATCACCGTCGTGCACCGTAACGACGAGTCGGGCACCACCGAAAACTTTGTCGACTACCTGGCCGCGGCAGCCAAGGATGTGTGGACCTACGACGTCAGTGGCGACTGGCCCAAGGAACTTGCCAGTGAAAACGCGAAGGGCACCTCGGGCGTCGTGGCAACCACCACCGGCACCGAGGGCGCCATCACCTACGCAGACCACTCGGCCGTGGGCAAGCTGGGCACCGTCAACGTGAAGGTCGGCTCCGACTACACGAAGATCTCATCCGAGGCCGCCGCCAAGGCAGTGGAAGCAGCAACCCCGGTCGCCGGCCGCGGCACCCTGGACATGTCCCTGGACCTGAAGCGCGACTCCACCGAAGCGGGCACCTACCCGATCATCCTGGTTTCATACCACGTGTTCTGCTCCACCTACAAGGACCAGTCCACCGTGGACCTGGTCAAGGCATTCGGTGAGTATGTACTCTCCGATGCCGGACAGAAGGAAGCCGCAACTTCCGCAGGCAACGCACCGCTCAGCGCCAAGATGAGCGAAGCCGCCACCAAGTCCGTCGAATCCATCAAGGTCGGCTCCTAGCCAGACCCGCAGCCGGTTCCCGCCCGCCCCGCACCCGCGTGGCGGGCGGAAACCCGCCCCACGGTTTTCAGTTCCCCCTCCTCCATCCCGGCGCAATCGGCCACCCGATCCCCGTATCCGTTTGCACAATCCCCGAAGGCTCACCCATATGACCACCAACGCGCTAAGGCGCCAAGGATCCAAAGGGCAGGCCGGAGACAAGATCTTCTCCGGAGCCGCGCTAGGCGCGGGCATCCTCATCCTCATCACGCTTTTTGCCGTGGCGATCTTCCTGCTCATCCAGGCCCTGCCGACATTCTCCGCCAACCCGGCGCTGATTACCGGCGGCGAAGGATTCGTCAGCTACATCTTCCCGATCGTCATCGGCACGGTGATCGCTGCGGGTATTGCGCTGCTGATCGCCACCCCGGTGGGCATCGCCGTGGCGCTGTTCATCTCCCACTACGCCCCGCGCAAGCTCGCCGCGGGCCTGGGTTACGTCATCGATTTGCTGGCGGCCATCCCGTCGGTGATCTACGGAGCCTGGGGCTACCTGGTGCTGGCCCCGGCCCTGGTGCCGGCCTACCAGTGGCTTGCCGAAAACCTCGGCTTCATCCCGATCTTCGCCGGCCCCGCCTCGCAGACCGGCAAGACCATTCTCACCGCGGGCATCGTGCTCGCTGTGATGGTGCTGCCCATCATCACCTCGCTGAGCCGCGAAATCTTCCTGCAGACCCCCAAACTCCACGAGGAAGCGGCGCTCGCACTGGGCGCCACCCGCTGGGAAATGATCAACATGTCGGTGCTGCCCTTCGCCCGCCCCGGCATCGTCTCGGCGGTCATGCTGGGTCTGGGCCGTGCGCTGGGCGAGACCATGGCAGTGGCCCTGGTGCTCTCCACCGGCGGGTTGATCCCGTCGCTGATCAAATCCGGTAACCAGACCATCGCCGCGGAAATCGCACTGAACTTCCCCGAGGCGTTTGGCCTGCGGCTTTCCGAACTGATCGCCGCCGGCCTGGTGCTCTTCGTGATCACCCTGGCCGTGAACCTGATCGCCCGGGCCATCATCGCCCGCCACAAGGAATTCTCGGGAGCGAACTGATGAGTGCCGCAACAACCAACCAGTCAAACACCGGCCAGCCGGACACCAAGGTGCCCGCCGGCAACAACAAGGCGCCCCAGCCACCGGCGCCGCGCAGGCGCAACTCGCTGGCCAAGGGCCACCTGCCGCGCTTCGCGATCCCGGGCATTGCCGCGGGCTCGCTGGTGCTCGGTGCGGCGGCCTCGACGCTCACCGGCTTCTCCGTGGCGACCATGGCCATCTACACGGCAATCATCTTTGTGCTGGCAGCCTCGATCACCACCACCGCGGTGGAGGGTCCGCGCCGCGGCAAGAACTCACTGGCCACCTACCTGGTCTACGGCGCCTTCCTGCTGGCCTTGGTGCCGCTGGCCTCGGTGCTGTTCACGGTTCTGGAAAAGGGCCTGCCGGGCATCAACATGCACTTCCTGTTCAACTCAATGAACGGGGTCACCGGCGCGGTCGACAACGCAAGCGTCGAGAACGGCACCCCGGTCATCGGCGGGGCCTACCACGCGGTGGTCGGCACCCTGCTGATCACCCTGTGGTCAACCATCATCTCGGTTCCGGTGGGCATGCTCACCGCCATCTACCTGGTTGAATACGGCAAGAACGGTCCGCTGGCCCGTGCCATCACCTTCTTCGTCGACGTGATGACCGGCATCCCCTCGATTGTTGCCGGCCTGTTCGCCACCGCGCTCTTCGCGGTGCTCTTTGGCCCCACCGCCCGCATGGGCATCGTTGCGGCCGTCGCGTTGAGCGTGCTGATGATCCCCACGGTGGTCCGCTCCACCGAGGAAATGCTCAAGATCGTCCCGAACGAGCTGCGCGAGGCCTCCTACGCGTTGGGCGTGCGCAAATGGCGCACCATCACCAAGGTGGTCATCCCCACGGCGATCTCCGGCATCGCCTCCGGTGTCACCCTGGCCATCGCCCGCGTCATCGGCGAAACCGCACCGATCCTCGTTACAGCGGGCCTGGCCAACAACATCAACGTGAACGTATTTGGAAACTGGATGGCAACCCTGCCAACCTTCATTTACTACCAGATCATCACGCCGACCTCCCCGACGAACATCGACCCCTCCATCCAACGCGCGTGGGCAGCTGCCCTGCTGCTGATCGGCATGGTCATGGTGCTGAACCTCGGCGCCCGGTTGATTGCAAGCCTGTTCGCTCCCAAGAAGGGCCGTTGAGCCTCGCGCTCCGGACCCGGTACCCACACACTTTCTAAGGAATCACCAGCATGTCAAAGCGCATCGACGTCAAAGACCTCAACGTCTACTACTCCAAGTTCCTGGCAGTGGAAGACGTGAACATCGAAATCCAAGCCAAGAGCGTGACTGCGTTCATCGGCCCGTCGGGCTGCGGCAAATCAACCTTCCTGCGCACGCTCAACCGCATGCACGAGGTCATCCCGGGCGGCCGCGTCGAGGGCGAGGTGCTGCTGGACGGGGACAACCTCTATGAATCCGGCGTGGATCCGGTGACCGTGCGCAGTCAGATCGGCATGGTCTTCCAGCGCCCCAACCCGTTCCCGACGATGTCCATCAGGGACAACGTGTTGGCAGGGGTGAAGTTGAACGGCAAGAAAATCTCAAAGTCCGACGCCGAGTCCTTGGTTGAAAAATCCCTACAAGGTGCGAACCTCTGGAATGAGGTCAAGGACCGCCTGGACAAGCCCGGATCCGGGCTTTCCGGCGGCCAGCAGCAGCGCCTGTGCATCGCCCGCACCATCGCGGTGAAGCCGCAGGTGATCCTGATGGACGAGCCGTGCTCGGCACTGGACCCGATTTCCACCCTCGCCATCGAGGACCTGATCAACGAGCTCAAGAGCGAATTCACGGTGGTGATCGTGACGCACAATATGCAGCAGGCGGCACGCGTGAGCGACAAGACGGCATTCTTCAACATTGCCGGCACCGGCAAGCCCGGCAAGCTGATCGAGTACGCGGAGACCGCGACGATCTTCTCGAACCCGTCGGTGAAGGCCACCGAGGATTATGTCTCGGGCCGCTTCGGATAATCCCGAAGGACACTAACAGTAAAGCTTCGCCCCGGGTCTCCAAGGCCCTGGGGTGGTACCGGAAGGGGGATCTTCCGGGGATCCTGGAGGGGATCACTGCGGCGGGGCATCACGCGAATTTTCGCGCGGTGCCCCGCCGCAGTCGTGTTTAAGCGCTGCGGGTTCGATCGCGACACGCCATCGGGCCCCACTGCTCCAATGTGCGCACTACTGTGCAAAGCGTAATACTGTGGTGTGCGGAGAAGGGAGCGCCTGGTGGACACCACGCAATTACTTAAGGGAGTGCTGGACGTGGCCGTATTGGCGGTGGTCCGGGACGAGGACGGCTACGGCTACGACATTGTGCGGCGCCTGCGTGCCGCGGGCATCGCGGAGATCGGCGATGCCTCGGTCTACGGGACGCTGCGCCGGCTCTATGCAGCCGGGGCGCTGTCAACCTACGTGGTGCCCTCCGAGGGCGGGCCCAACCGCAAGTACTACTCCATCAAAGCCGAAGGGCTCGTGATGCTTGAGGAACAACGAGAAACCTGGAACGGGTTCGCCACGGTGTTCTCCGACTTGATCAACAAAGAACCAGCAGCGGCGCCTGTCGTGAGCCGAGAAGGGGCCAACTGATGACTACTAACCACCGGAACACCGTCAGCGAATTCGCGCGTGCGGTGAGGGAACAACTCTCCGACCTGCCGGCATTGGACGTCGAAGAACTTACCGAGGGCCTCGAAGCGGATTTGGCCGAACGCCTGGCCGAAGATGGCTCCGAACTTGGCGATCCGGTGGCCTATGCCGATGAGCTGCGTGCCTCGGCGGGACTGGGCATCAAGGAAGCGCTCCCGGCTACCTTCTCATGGAGCAAGTCAATGATGGCTAATGCGCGTGCAACCGTTGCGTCGTTGCGGACTCAACCGGCCACTGCCTCGTTGCTTGAATTCCTGATCGCCCTGCGCCCGGTGTGGTGGGTTCTGCGTGGCTGGATTGTCTTCGGGGTGCTCTTGATGTTGGTGACGGGGCAATGGCCGTTCTTCCCCCGCAGTTTCGTTGAGTTCATCCTGTGGGTTGCGTTGATCGCCGTCAGCGTCCAGTGGGGGCGTGGGCGATGGCTGGGTGCCGGAAGGATGGGGACGGGGCTCAAGACGGCAGTGAGCGTTGGTGCGGCCGTGCTGCTCGTACCCCTGGTCGCCGTTTCCTTTAGCTCGGTGAATCACGCGCTCTCCACCCAGTCGTACTACTATGATTCAGCCGTTGCGACGGCTCCCCTGGGGGTTTCCAGCGACGGCAGCAATGTGTCGAACATTTTCGCCTACGACTGCTCCGGCAAACCAATGCGCGACGTGCAGCTTTTTGACCAGGACGGCAAGAAACTCTCGATCAGCCCCTTCGGCGACGAGTACTCCTCATACTTCAACGAAGCGCGTGGGGAAGAGGTTTACGGTCTGCCGAGCAAGTTCGTCTCCGCTGGCGAGGGGTGGAACGTCGTCCCGCTCGAGGTCACGGCGCGTAGCCCCTACGAAGAAGACGGAAATGGTCAGGGGCGCCTTCAAGCACCCCTGCCGTTTGCCAGCGTCCAGCCCTTGCAGAACGAGTGCGAGCCGGCATCGCCACCGGTCCAGTTGCCAAGCGCCACGCCAACGGTTCCAACGTTGGAACCGGAAAGCGTGAAAGCAAGCGATGCAAAGGACGCAGAGGGTCCAACACCGGGTACTGGTACACCCGCGGCCCCGGAATCCGGTGCCGTCAAGGAAAGCAAGGAAGCCAAGGAAGCAGCCAGCCCCGAATCCAAGGAACCGGCCCAGGTGACCGCACCGTCGCCGGCTCCATCAGGGAAGTAGGGTTCTGAACCCGTTGATGCGGTGTGTCAGCCGATCAACGGGTTCATGGCCAGGAACAACACCCCGGCCAGCAACGCGCAGACCAGGGGGGTCGCCAGCCAATGCAGGCCCACCCGGTTCACGTGCCGCCAAATCACCGATTCGAAACTCTGGTTGGCCCCGGCTCCCACAATGGAGCTGGTGACTGCCTGCGTGGTGGATAACGGCAGGTGGAAGACCATGGCACCCAGGAAGAGCATGGTCGCAGAGACCGATTGGGCGATCATTCCACGTAGCGGGTCAAGGCTGACCAGTCGGTAGGCGATGGTGTGGGCAATGCGCCAGCCGCCACAGAGCACCCCGACTGCCAGGAACGTGGCACCCAGCAGCTGGATTCCCAGCAGAATGGATCCGGGTTGGGCGGCATTGGCGGTTACCAGGGCCAGCGTGAGCATGGCTCCGGTGCGCTGCCCGTCCTGGATGCCGTGGCCCAAGGCGACGGCACAAGCGGCAATGGCCTGCCCGGCACGCGACACCCCATTGACATCCGCAGCGCTGGAATGGCGCACCAGCCAGGTTGCCGGAATCACCAACACATAGGAAATGGTGAAGGCAACAATCGGAGTGAAAATCAGCGGGAGCAACACTCCGCCCAAGAGCATTCGCCAAGCGTCGTGCACCCCGTCATTGCCCATAAAGGCAGAGGCCCCGCTGGCTCCGGCCAACGCCGAGATCAACGCGTGCGTTGAGGAAATCGGCAGGCCCCGCCACCAGCACAGCAAGCCCCACGCCCCGGCGGCCAGCAGCGCGGCCAGCAGCAAGGCCAGCCCCGGGGTCCCGTTGGGAACGTTCAGCTCAACGGCGGAAATGAGGTAGACGCCGAAGCTTGTTGAAAGCATCGTTCCGACAAAAGTGAAGAACGCCGCAACCAGCACGGCATAGGTAGGTGTCAGTGCGCGGGTGCGTACCGCGGCGGCAACTGAGTTTGAGGCATCACGGAACCCGTTGAGGAATGCGAAACCGCAGGTGCACGCCAAGACCAGGAACATCATCAGGGATTGGGCAGTCATGGGCTGGCTCAGGATTCCTTGACCAAGACGCGTCCCAAATGGTCGGCCACGGAACGCAATGATTGCGCGGAGGCAAGGAATTGTTCGGCTACCGAGCGGTGCCTGATGATGGTCCCGGCCTTGCTCAAGTCCCCGATTTCCCCCACCCAGGTGCGGTGGGTGCGGTGGGCCCGCTTGGATAGCTTGACGAGTTCAAGCCACAAGTCCTCGAGGTCGTCCATTCGCTGCAACTTTCCCAGCGCATCGGAGGTGAGTTCGGCCTGGCGGCCGATGATTTCGAGCTGCTCTGCGGCGCGGTGGGAGAGCTGACGATTGCCCAAGTGGGCAATCAGTTCCCCGGCACCGCTGAGTTGCTCGACGGCATCGTGCAACAACCGGGAAAAGGTATAAATGTCTTCGCGGGGAAGCGGGTTGATGTAGCTGGTGCGCAGGTGGGTGAGCACCGCATAGTGAAGATCCGTGGTTTTCACTTCGGAGACATGCAACGCGTCCAGGTGCCTTTGGCGGTCCGCATCGGAGCCAAGCATTTCGGAAAGAATCCCGACACATTGGTGAACTTCGGTGGCCAACTCACGCAACAGCTCAAGGCCACGCGTATCCGAAGGGAAAAATCTAAACTTCACGAAAATACCACCGGGTGCGAATGAATCTAATGGAAACAGGTCGCGCCCAGTTTACGTGCTGAAGGTTAACAACCGCGGGTGTTTGGGGACTGAACGGGGACGGAAGTGGTTTCCGGGCGTTCACAAAGGTTTTGAGTGGTGCCGAACCGGGAGCGCCTCTCGGCGGAAGGCCGCTCGTAGCGGCTGAAAGTTGGAGCCCGGGGCTGCCGCGATCCGGCACCGTAAGTCAATTTTTCTCTTAATGGCCCCAACCTGTCAACGCGAAAACCCTCATTGCGCGGTCAGCGTGAAGGAAATCTCAGTCGAGCTCCCCGCGCCGCCACAGCATTGCCGACGCTTCCAGGTCCTCGGCCGTCTTGATCAGCGATTGAGCGCGCCGGGTCATGATCGAGGCACGTGGCTCATGTGAAAGTTCGGCGGCGTCTGCCTGCTCTGCCTGGCCCAGAGCAATGACACGGCAGTAGGCGGCTGTGCGTTCCAGGGCCACATCGAAGTCCCCTTCGAAGGCGCCGGTGAGGATCGAGCTTGTCATCTCGCGTAATTCTTCGGCGCCAGGGGGATCTGCGGCCCCGGCAATGGCCCTGGAAACCTCGGCCTTCTGCGCGCCGGCGGCAAAGAACGAGGCCATGGCCTCGGCATTGCCCAATGTTGCGGCACGGATTGCATAGAGCCGCCACAGTGCGCCGGGCAACGAGCGCGCGGGGGTTTTGGACCAGAGCTCGGCAATGACCTCGAGGCCTTCGTCTTCGGCGAGGCTCACCAAGCGTTCGCGCACCTGAGGATCTGCGTTGAGTTTCCCGGCCTGAACCAGTGCCTGCGCTGTCAGGTGCGCTGCCTCTGAGATGCGTGCGGGATCGGCGCCACCCTCAAACGGATCAAAGTCCATGGGCGCAAACGGTTTGGGTTTGTGGTGGCGGATCGTGGTTGCCGGGGGAGTTGCTGTGGTGTGGCCCTTCATGGCCTCGAGAATACTCTGTTCAGCTGGGTGCTTGCTCATCGAGTGGCAACTGGGCGGAACCGGAGGCAAGGTGAGTGGCAACCAAAGCGGTCACGGTTCCGCCCAAGGCCAGGCCCGCGAGCACCACCAGCTGGAACTGGGCGGCCTCCAGCGCCGGGGCGCCGCCAAAGAGGGCGCCCACGAAGGCACCGGGCAGCGTGACAAGACCCGTTGATTTCGTTTGGTCGAGATTGGGTATCAGCGCTTCACTCACCGCCGTGTTCCCTGCTGTCCGCGTGGATTCTCGAGGGGTTGCGCCCAGTGCAAGCCAACCCTCGACTTCTCCGCGCTGGGCCCGCACATTGAGCAGGTAGTGCCGCACCGCCATGGTTGAGACGGTCATGCATCCACCGATGATGATTCCCGCAACGGCAATCACCGACTGGGCGCCCAGGGTAACAAGGCCCGTGCCAAGAATGATCGCAAGAGATACCAGGGCTCCGCAGACCGTCCCCGATATGGAGGCCCGGACCCCCAGCGGCAGCTCCTTTGAGCGTCGGGCCGTGGTGAGCGATGCGGTGGACAGCATCAAAACCACGAAGAGTGCAGCGGTCCACGGAACTGATTCAACACCGCGTAGCAACAGGGTGATGGCGGCCAGCTGGATTCCGGCGCGAAGGATGGCAACCAGCGGAAGTGCGCCCAGCCCGATGCCGGCCCGGGCCAGCAAACCAGTCGCCAACAGCACCATCGCGAGGATGACCACGGCAAACCTTATGTATTCAAACACTTCATGAATTTACCAAGCTTGCACAAACCACGGCAGATTATCGGCTAATATAGGTGTTGGCCTTGTGCCATGCGCCTTTAGCTCAGTTGGTAGAGCACTGGACTTTTAATCCATTGGTCGCGGGTTCGACCCCCGCAGGGCGCACAGATTGGTCCCCGTTCCCCTGGTGGGAACGGGGATTTTCTGTTTCTAGGGCGTTACCTGCGCCGTGGCGTCGATGAGAACCACCAATTGCTGAGTTGCCCTGGTCATGGAAACATAACGGTCCACGGCACCCTCGATACCGTTTCCGAAATCTTGCGGGTTGATCAGGACCACCAGATCGAACTCCAGGCCCTTGGCGAGGGCGGGGGTTAACGAATTGATTCGGTCAGTAGCCTTGAAGGCGGGATCACCGATGACGCACGCGATCCCTTCGCCGTCTTCATGCGCGGAGAACCACTTGCCAAGCACCGTTTCCAACTCCGAGACATGCCCGTGGAGCACCGGAATCCCGGTGCCGCGGACCGAGGTTGGAACGTTGGCATCGGGCAGGACCGCCCGGATAACGGGTTCGGCCTCCACCATGACTTCCGCGGGGGTGCGGTAATTGATGTTTAACGACGCCAAGGTGGTGCCGCGGAAACCCAAGCGCCCCAGACGCTGTTCCCACGATTCGGTGAAACCGTGCCTGGCTTGGGCCCTGTCACCGACAATCGTGAAGCTTCGCGACGGGCAACGACCCAACAGCATGTGCCATTGCGCGTCAGTGAGTTCCTGGGCCTCATCCACCACAATGTGCGCAAACGGCCCTGCCAGCAGGTCGGGGTCGTTGAATGCCAGCGCGTCCTCATCGATGATCACCGGTTGCAGGTCAGGCTGCCGCAGCATGGTCACCAGGCCCGTCCCGTCGTCATCGGCGGCAATCAGCTCATCCACCACCCGTGCCATCTGCTCACGTTCCTCCGCAACGGCAGCCAGGTGTGCCTGCCTGCGCCTGGAGGCGAGCGGGTCGCCGAGGCGTTGCCGCGCGGCATCCAACAGCGGAAGGTCGGCATCGCTCCAAGCCCGAGGGTCGTCGCGTTGCAGCAAATCCACCTGTTCCCCGGTGAGCCACGGGGCACACGCCTGCAGGTACTTGGGAGCCGACCACAAATTCGCAACCAGGATTGCAGCATCAAAGACCGGCCAGGCCTGGTTGAACGCCTGTGCCAGGTCGGTGTTCTGCAACAGCGCCCGACGCAGCAAGTCCAGGGGAACGTCCCCGGCCTCGTCGGCCTCGTGGCCGTTGTCCTCGGCAAGCTTGCCGGCAAGGAGTTCCAGCAACGCCTCCCATACCTGGTCGCGGGCCTCATTGTGGGCGGTGCCGGGTTCCGCGGCCCCGAAAGCGTCGGCCCAGTCGGCAGGGCCCAACCAGAGCTCCGCCCACGGGGTTTGCACCAGCATTCCCTGGCTGGGCGGCTGCTCATACATGGCAACCGCCGGTTCGATGGCCTTCACCATGGCTGCCAGGGATTTCAGCCGGGCCACCTCAGGATCGGCCTCGGGAACCGCGGCATTTCCCTCGGTAACCAAGTCCCGCAACGTACATCCCTGCACGCCCTCCTCGCCGAGGCTGGGCAGCACATCGGCTACATAGGCAAGATACGGCTGGTGTGGACCGACAAATAGCACGGCCCCCCGGCGCTCGCCGAGTCGTGGGTCCGCATAAAGCAGGTATGCGGCGCGGTGCAGGGCGACGACTGTCTTGCCGGTGCCGGGTCCGCCGTCGACAACCAGGGCCCCGCGGGATCCGGCACGGATGATTGCATCCTGGTCTGCCTGGATGGTGCCGAGAACGTCGCGCATTTTCGGCGACCTGTTTTCGCCGAGACTCGCAATGAATGCCGATTGGTCATCGAGTGCAGCCCGTGATTCCAGTCCTTCGGCGGTGAACACCTCATCCCAGTAATCGCCGACCCGGCCCTTGGCCCAGCGGTAGCGCCGCCGGCTGGCAAGACCCATGGTGTTGGCGTGGGTAGCCGCAAAGAAGGGCTCGGAGGCGGGTGCCCGCCAGTCAACCAGCAGTCTGTTGCCTGCTGGATCGGTGAGGCCAATGCGCCCGATGTAGACGGGCTCGGGAGACCCCGTCATTACCATGCGACCGAGGCAAAGGTCGATGCCGTAACGCTGCATCAGCCGCAACCTTGAGGTGATCCTGCGGATTTCGGCGTCCCGTTCAACCCCTTCCTGGCCTTTGCCGCCAGGGGCCTTCCGTTGGATATCGAGATGCCGGACCAGATCTGCAATTTGGGTCTCGAGGCTGTTGGCGATTGCGCTGAAGTGCTCTTCGTCGCGGGAAATGAGCACAGGCTCTGCCTTGGCCGCAAGGCGTTCGGGAAGGTTGAATGCTGTCGGGTTTAAGGGGGTCATATCGTTTTCTCCGGTGTTGATGTGGAGCGTAGGCAGGGCGTTCAGTCACCGGGCCGATTCCGGCAGGGTGCTGAGCCTGGATGGAACCCGTTGCCGTGAGGTTCCGAACAACGATTATGAGCCCTGCCCGGGGCCTTGCGGCAAGGCCCCCTGCCCGGTATAAATTGGAAATGGAGGAGAACGATTTCCAAGGTTTTCTCCGTGGTTTTCCATCCCCGTTTCCCGCGTTGGAACGGTGATTTTCTTGGGACCCCCGGTTGCATATTGCGATCACACGGAGCCTCGGAATGCCCGCGGTGTCCGTCGGCTGCTCAGTAACGCAACCGTTGCCGGGCAACGGAAACGCACCGGGTCGAGGGGCGTCGAGGAAGTTCCGCTGAGGGGCTACTGCCGGAGTACCCGTCGTCGGCCGAGGCCATGGGAAAGCGCGACCGGAAACACCGTCCGCACCCCGCTTTCGCCACATGCCGCCGTGGTTTGCGCCGAGGGTTCTGGGGTGGATGATCCGGTGATCAGCCAGCAAGCCGGGCCGCGCCCGATGACACATGGCGAAGTCGCGCCGAGGGCACAGAGCCTCAAATGTTGCGTGAGACACAGTGGATCTACTATCTTGGGAAGGTCAGGCGAAACACTTCTGAAGTTTCTGCCGTCGCTCTAAAAATGGGCGAAAGCCGGGCTAGCTGCCCGAAGACGAATATGGCCCTCACAGTTGTTTGCTACATTCGAAAGTCACAAAATGCCTACAATTTCCGCTGCAGTTTCCCGCGCCCTTTTAACCTGCACCTCCGAGATTTTTGGGGTCATGGGCAATGGAAACGCGCACTTCCTTGATGCCTCGGTCCGCGCAGAATTCCGTTTCACCGCGGTACGCCATGAATCGGCGGCCGTCACCGCCGCGGATGCCTACTTCCGGATCACCGGGAAGCCCGCCGTCGCCACCACCACCTACGGTGCAGGGTTCACCAACGCGGTCACGCCACTGGCCGAGGCCGCCGCGGCTCAGATCCCCATGATCCTGGTGACAGGCGACCAGCCGACCACCGGTGCCCGTCCGTGGGATGTGGACCAAACCGCGATCAACACCGCAGTCGGCGCCAAAACCTTTGTGGTTGATGCCCGGAACCCCGTGGCGATTACCCTCGCAGCGGTGGCCCACGCACTGCGCGAACGCGTACCGGTTGTCATTTCCATCCCCTACGACCTTGTCGCAGACGAAGCCGCAACCGAGCCGGAACTGACGCTCGCCGACTTCAACATGGACCCGCATTACCCCTTGGCAGCACATGAGCTGCTGGTTCAAGCAGCAACCGCACTGGACACCGCCAAACGCCCGTTGATCCTCGCGGGTCGCGGCGCACGCCTGTCCAATGCCTCCGAATCAATCGCCGCGCTCGCAGACAAGCTCGGGGCACTGACCTCCAGCACCGTTTTAGCAGCAAACCTGATGGCCTCCCGCCATGGAGACCTGGGAATCACCGGCGGTTTTTCCTCCGAGGAAACAGCTGCGCTGATTCACGAGGCCGACACCGTCCTGGTGCTTGGCGCCAAGCTGAACCAGTTCACGATGCGCTTCGGGGGCCTGTTCAACGATGCAGCACAGGTGATTCAGGTGGACCTCGCCCCCGCGGCAACCAACCCGCGCGTTGATGTCTTCATCAGTGCGGACGCCACGGCCGTTGCCACGGCCCTTGAACCGATGGTCAAGGAACGTTCGGGCGAAGGGTCTTGGCTGGGCCAGGTGGGGGAGCGCCTTGCAAGGATCAACGAGCACGCAACGGGTGAAGCCCTGGCGCCAGACGGCCTGCTGGACCCGCGTACGGTGGCCGCCACACTCAACACGATCCTTCCCGCGCGCCGATTGGTGGTGCAAGACGGCGGGCACTTCATTGGCTGGGGCCCCATGTACTGGGATATCCCGGGCCCGCAGGCGCTGAACCTTGTGGGAACCGCCTACCAGAGCATCGGCATGGGCTTGGCTTCCGCCGTGGGTGCCGGTGCCGCTGCACAGGCAGGGGAGACCGTGGTGTTGGCCTCCGGCGACGGCGGGTTCCTCATGGGGCTGGCAGACCTGGAATCGGTGGTCCGCTCGGTGGCCAGCGGCGTCATCGTGATCTACAACGATGCAGGTTACGGTGCCGAGGTGCACCAGTACGGCTCCATCGGTTTGCATGAGGCGCCGATGCTGATTCCGGAAGTCGATTTCGCTGCGGTGGCCCGCGGGCTTGGTGCCCAGGGCACCAAGATCCGCACCCTTGAGGATCTTGCCGAATTGCGTCAGTGGGTCGCCGGTGGTTCCCGCGGCGTGTTCCTGGTGGATTGCAGGATCAGTTCCGATATCCGGGCACCATACATGGAGGAAGTCCTGGAGGCCAACCGCAAGGCGGCCTTGGCACGTAGGTAATTTCCGAAACTGACCTGTGCTGATCGGCGCTCGGACTGCTCCTCTGGGGGCTGGTCCGGGCGCCTTTTGCTACCCGTGAAAATTCACATGGAAGATCCCGCCCAGACCTACCGTTAAGTAGGTTTGCCGTTTAGGGTTGGAAGGTGCGATATCTGAACCGGCTGGCGCTTGGCGCCGCAACCCTCACCGCGACTGCGGCCATGGGGCTCTCACCGGTTTATGCGCAACCCCCGGCAGCCATGAAGGCAATCACCATGAGCAGTGCA
This sequence comes from Paeniglutamicibacter antarcticus, assembly GCF_900010755.1. Taxonomy (GTDB): domain Bacteria; phylum Actinomycetota; class Actinomycetes; order Actinomycetales; family Micrococcaceae; genus Paeniglutamicibacter; species Paeniglutamicibacter antarcticus_B. The sequence goes on from NZ_CZJT01000101.1 coordinate 29,346, forward strand.
TCCACCAAGACTGTCCCTTACCCCGACACCTTCCAAGCCCCGTCCCGCGGTTTGCGCGTTGCTACATTCAACGCCTCGCTAAACCGTGCAAACCAAGGGCAGTTGCAACTGGATCTGGCGGGCCCGAACGACGCCCAGGCCCAGTCCGTGGCGGAGGTCGTGCAACGAAACGCCCCTGACATCCTGCTGCTCAATGAATTCGACTACGACGAAGCCGGCAACGCTGCCCGCCTGTTCAAGGCGAACTACCTTTCGGTGCCTCAGCGCGGACAGCAAGCGGTTGACTACCCATACGTCTATCTGGCCCCGTCAAACACGGGCATCCAAAGCGGAGCCGACCTTGACGGCGACGGAATAATTGGCGGCCCGGCAGACGCGCTCGGCTATGGCGACTTCGAGGGCCAATTTGCCATGGTGCTTTTCTCCAAATACCCCATTGATGCGGCCAACGCGCGAACCTTCCAGGGATTCCTCTGGAAAGACATGCCAAATTCGCAATTGCCGACAGACCACTACGGCGAGCTGGTCCAGGGCGTGCTGCCACTTGCCAGCAAATCCATGTGGGACGTGCCGGTGAAAGTGGGCGCGAAAACCATACACGTCATTGCCGCGCACCCCACGCCGCCGGTTTTTGATGGCCCGGAGAAGCGCAACCAACGGCGCAACCACGATGAGATTCGGCTGATCAGCGATTATGTCACCGGCGGCAAGAACGCGGATTACATGTACGACGACAAGGGCGTTGCCGGGGCCTTGAAGCCAGGCAGCAACTTTGTCATCATGGGCGATTTGAACTCGGATGTTAGCGCCGGGGAATCCGATCCGGCGGCAATCAGCGGCCTGCTCGGCAACCCGTTGCTGACCGATCCGGCTCCCGCCAGCGAGTGGCGGGGAGCGGCAGATAGTGCGGGTATCGGCCGCGGCGGAGTTGACCTCAATACCCTGGGCACCGCCGATTTCGGCCGTGGGGCCCAGGGAGTGCTGCGTGTTGACTACGTGCTTCCCTCAGCCACCTTGCCGATCCGTGACGCTGGTGTTTACTGGCCGGCCCCCGGGCAGAGCGGGTTCGACCTGGTAGGCGGCTGGCCTCCGTCCAGCAGCGACCACCGACTTGTCTGGGTCAACCTGGATGTTCCCGTCTAGAGGGGAAGCGGGTTCCCGCAACTTCAAGCGTTCCACGGATGCCTGAAGGGGGCGGCAAAATGGCCGCACCCTTCAGTCATCCGCGGGTGAACAGGACGTTAGGCGTTCTGGTCTTCCTTGAAGGAAGCTGCCGCTGCGTCACCCGGTTTGCTGCCGTGAGCCGTGGTGGCTTCGATCCGACGGCTCCTGCGCTGGGCCAGCGCATTGAGCGCTGCTATGGCAATGATCAACCCGGTGGTTGCCATCAGCTGGGTGCGGCTGGCCGGGTCAAAGAGCGCCAAGACAACAATGCCGGAGAGCATGAGCAGGGCCAGGACTGATAGATATGGGAATCCGGGCATACGTACCGGAAGGACGACGCTCGGGTCTTTGTCGGCGCGCAGCCGCAGCACCAGTTGGGACACCGCGATGAATCCCCAGGTGACCAGCAGTGTGGAGCCCACCGCATTGAGCAGCATCGGCATCACCAAATCGGGCGCCAGGTAGTTCATCACAACCGCAACCGCACACAAGATGACCGATCCAAGCACCGCGATGTAAGGGGTGTTGTTCTTGTTCCGAACCATCACCACGCGCGGGGCGATCTTGCGTTCGGAGAGTGAAAGTAACATGCGTGAAGCAGCATATATATTTGCGTTCATCGCCGAAAGCAATGCAATGACAACCACCAGGGCCATGATCGAGTCAATCCACGGAATGTTCGCCACTCCAAGAACCGCCACGAACGGGCCCTCGGCCAGCTCCGCGGTATCCCAGGGGAGGACCGCCACCATGATCAGGGCCGAACCGATGTAGAAGACCAACACGCGGAAAAGCACGCCCCGAACAGCCTTGCGAATGCTCGTGCGCGGATCGTCGCTTTCGGCTGCGGCAATGGCAACAATTTCAATGCCGCCAAAGGCAAAGACAACCATCAGCAAGCCAGCACACAGGCCCACCACGCCGTTTGGCATGAAGCCGCCGTGCTCCACCAGGTTGCTGAGCCCCTTGGCTTCGACACCTGGAACCAGCCCGAAGACCAAGGCCGCGCCGATGATGAGGAACACCACGATCGCAGCGACCTTCATGAAAGAGAACCAGAACTCGAATTGGCCGAACTTGGCCACATGAGCCAGGTTGACGGCGGTGAGCAGCCCCACGAAGATCAGCGACCAGGTTCCTTGCGAAACGCCGGGTATCCAGCTGCCGATGATCGCCGCTGCACCCGTGGCCTCCGCCGAAATGACGATGACAGCCTGGATCCAGTAGAGCCAGCCAATGACGGCACCTGCGTTCGGGCCAAGGGCCTTGGTGGCGTAGACGGAGAACGAACCCGAGGACGGATTAGCCGCTGCCATCTCACCGAGCATGTTCATGATCAAAATGACCAGGAATCCTGCAAGCGCGAAAGCCAGGATCACGCTGGGGCCGGCCACGGCAACCGCTTGGCCCGAACCGATGAACAGACCGGCGCCAATGGCTCCGCCAATGCCCATCATGGTGATTTGGCGGGTGGTCAGGTTGCTCGGTGAACCCTTGGCGGGGTTGCTAGACATGTGCAGGGGACTCCAATAGTGCCTCGATGACGGCGCTCGCCACCAGCTTGTTGGCTTCGGCCGAGCCAATGGAAATCCGAATGCCCTCGCCCGGGAACGCGCGGCCCCAAATGCCGGCGGCGCGCAGCGACGCGTCAACCGCGGAAGTCCGCTCACCGGTGTTGAGCCAGATGAAGTTCGCGTGGGAATCCTCGAGTTCGACGCCGGCGCCACGCAGGGCGGCAACCAGTGTGGTGCGTTCCTCGATGAGTTCGTCGATCCGCACCTGCAATTCTGGTTCGTTTTCCAGGCTCAACACGGCGGCGCGCTGCGCAATGGCGGTCACGCCGAACGGGATGGCTGTCTTGCGCAGGTTTTGGGCAACGGCCGGTGGCGCTATGGCGTACCCGATGCGCAGGCCGGCCAAGCCGTAGGCCTTTGAGAAGGTATGCAGCACCGCAACATTTGGATAACGGTGGAAGAAATCCAGGCCGATCGCGGAATCGCCGTGAACGTTGAAGTGCACGTAGGCCTCGTCGATGACAACCAGCACATGTGCCGGGACCTTGGCCATGAAAGCGTCGACAGCCGCGGCGTCAACCACGGTGCCTGTCGGGTTGTTCGGGTTGCAAATGAAGATCAGTGCCGTGCGATCGGTGATCGCGGCAGCCATGGCCTCAAGATCGTGGGCGCCGGAGGCGTCCAACGGGACCTTGACGGGAGTGGCGCCGGCGACGTGGGTGAGGATCGGGTAGGCCTCGAAGGAGCGCCAGGCGAACATGACCTCGTCGCCGGGGTTCGTTGTCGCATGGATCAGCTGCCCGGCGACCTCAACGGAACCTGCGCCCAGCGCAATGGTTTCCGGGGCGACGTTGAAACGTTCGGCCAGCATGCCGACCAGTTCGGGGGCTGCTGCGTTGGGGTACTCGTTGATGGCGCCGAGCTCGGAGGCCAGGGACGCGGTGACGGCGGCCAACGGCGGGAAAGGGTTCTCGTTTGAGGAGAGCTTAAACGCTTGTTCGTGCTTGCCGGGGGTCGCGCCCTGCTTGTATGCCGGGATCGCTTGCAAAGAATTGCGCTGGGCGATTGTCATCATGCCTCCGTGGAATAAACCGGTGACGCATCATCGGTGACACGCCTCACATAAACTACGAAGCGGGTGTCCGCCGGTCAACTGCCCAGCGAAAAACCATACAAGATGTACACGAAGAGTAGTGATGGCGTTCAAAGGCTAGGCATTGTGTCCAGCGTTGTTCGTAGCCGCCCCTAGCCTACCGCCATTGCGCAGTGAAGCCTCATGCGGGGCAGGCAGGGGCTCATCTGCTTGGGAGGCGCTCTGCTTCACCGCCTCCCAAGCCAAAGGGAGGACGCGGTTCTCAAAATGCGTTTCCAGCACGATGGAGGAAGAAGAACGCCCCATTCCCTCGGTTGCCGAAATGGCGTCAAGAACCCGTTGAAGATCCTTGGTGGAGCGGGCCACAATCTTTACGAGCATGTCGCTGGAACCTGAAACCGTGTGCATTTCCAAGATCTCGGGAATCTTGGCCAATTCCGCGGCGACCCCGGTTTGCCCGAAATTCTGCTGGATCTGCAGTGAACAAAAGGTGATCACCGGGTAGCCCATGGCCGAAGGATCGATGTGCGGGGCGATGCGTGTGATCACTCCGGATTCGTGGAGTCGATTCAGCCGGTTCTGGGCCGTTCCCCGGGCAACACCGAGCCGCTTGGAGCACTCCATGACTCCAAGACCGGGCTCATCGGTGAGCAGTTCGATCAAAGACACATCCAGCGAATCGATTCTCATGCGCCAAGTATCTGTTGTTTGGTGTCTCGGGCGCGAATTTGCGCACTTCCAGGAAACCGTTCGGCCCTAGCGTCCCAGGAGATACCGCAGATGCTCGTTGAGCATGATCCCATCGGGATCCGCTTTGTCGCGTTGAGCCAGGAAGTCATTGAAGTGTGGGTAGACCCCGGCCAGGTAATCGGAGCCTCGCGTATGCAGCTTCCCCCAATGAGGGCGGCCGCCGTGGTGGATAAAGACCTTTTCGATAGCCTCAAAGAATTCCCTTGCCGGTTCGCCCGCATACCTGTGCACCGCAATGTAAGCGCTCTGTCGTCCGGATGCGGTCCCCAGCCAGGTGTCATCGGCGGCGGTGGCGCGAACCTCCAGCGGGAATGTGATCTTCTGCGGGTAGGCTTCCAGGACCGTGCGCACCTCGGCGAACACCAGCGGCAAGGCGGCCAACTCGACCGAGTATTCCATTTCCCGAAAACGGACTCGGCGTGGAGCCACAAAGACGCGCTCCGACTGGTCCGTGTAGGTGCGCACAGCCAGGGTCCTGGCGGCAAGCTTGTTGATCGGCGCAACGGTGGCGGGGATTTTCGCACCCACCTGGCATAGCGCGGCAAAGGCGGTGTTGCCCATCAGCTCATCGTTAACCAAACGGGAGTGCCACGGTACCGGGTCCAGTCGAGCTTCGTCCGGTAGGCGTGTGTTGGTCTTGGCCAGTGCCGTTTCCGTGTAGGGGAACCAGTAGAACTCCAAGTGATCGGCGAGAACCACGCGGTCAACGAACGATTCAAGCATTCCGGCAAGCGGTTCTGGTTCTTCGCGGGCCAGAAGCTTGAACCTCGGCACGCACTGGATCGTGATTTCTGTCAGCACGCCTAGTGCGCCAAGGCCCACTCGCGCGGACTGGAACAGCCCGGGGTTCTGCTCCGCTGAGCACTCACGGACCTCACCACTGGGAAGGATGATGCGCAAGGCCGTGACGGCTCCGGAAAAACCAGTGAAAGCCAGCCCTGTCCCGTGGGTCGAGGTATTGATGGCCCCGGCCAACGACTGGTGGTCGATGTCTCCCATGTTGGCCAATGCCAGGCCGTATGGTTCCAACAAACGTCCAATGTCACGCAGCCTGGTTCCCGCTCGAAACCGAACCCGGTTGGTCAATGTATCGACATGGATAATCCCGCTGAAATAATCAAGGGAAATCAACATGCCGTCGGTTGCGGCGATAGGCGTAAACGAGTGCGCGCCGCCGACAACTTTCAAGCTGGAAGCGGTTTCGGATGCGGAGACAAGCAGGGCGCTGATTTCGCTTTCATCCCGGGGCGCGGCAACCGCATTCGGCGTGGATACGGCGCTGGCTGCCCAGTTTCGCCACGTTCCGGTCTTCGATAGGCCTGGTATGTGTGGGCCTTTCACAGGAACGCTTTCCCTTCCGCCCTGTACGTTGGCCACGAATCAATGATGCTTCCGTGGGAATATACGGCGATTTGCAGCAACCGCTCGGCGGGCTCCCCTGCCTTGGCATGCCTGAAAAACACGGTGTCGCCAAGGGCAAGGTGCCGTGCAGCATCCCCGCTCAGTGGAGTCTGGACCTCGCCAGGGCCCTCCGTGGCGTGGTACTTCAAGCCAGGGGGCCAAGCCACGGTAGGCAGCCTGTCTTGCCCTGCCGGGCCCGAGGCCGCCCAGCCGCCGCCCAAAACTGTGACGGTAGATGGGCCCGGCCGGCGGACCACGTTCAGGCCAAAGAACAGTGCATGCTTGGGTTGAAAATGCCGATATCCATCGAAGAGTCCCGGGCCAAAAAGTCCCGAACCGGCCGCCACCTCGGTGACTGCGGGTTCCCGGGCAGTGGATTCGAGTGAACCCGTGCCGCCCCCGTTCACAAATTCCAGGTCCACCAGGGTATTGAGGGCGGCGACTGCCTCCGCACGGCGCGCGCGGATATCGGCTGCAGAAGCACCCTGCATGGCACGAACGGCCGCTCCCTTGAGGCCTGAAGCCGCATTTCCGACTCCTGCGATCTGCCCCTCGTAAGCCATCAAGCCCACGAGGCGAATGTTGCTGCGGCGCAGGAGCGAAACGGCAAGCCGGGTGACATCGGCGGAGGTTCGAAGCGGTGAACGTGCGGCACCAATGCTGATGCCGCGGACGGGGCGGTACGCCGCGTCCATGTCGATGGCGACCCTGATAACTTGGTGCCCCGGGGCTGCGCGGTCCAGTAGGTCGATCTGTTCGATGTCGTCAACCATGAGCGTGACGGTTTCACGTGCAACATCGCTGGCAGCCAGGTCCCTCAGCGCCGAGGGATCCGTGCACGGATAACCGACCACCACGTCCTTGATCCCGGATTCGGCAAGCCAGACCGCCTCTTGAACTGTAAATGCCAGAACCCCCGCATAGCCGGGCATGCCCAGGGTGTGTTCCAAGGCGCGGCGGACGCGCAAGGATTTAGAGGCAACACGGATCGGCTTCCCGCACGCGCGCTTCACCAAATCCCGCGCGTTTGCCTCAAAATGTTCAAGATCCAACAACCCCACCGGGCGCGAAACAAGATTTGCTGCTTCGAGGGCTTCGTCGTATGACTCGAAGCGGACAGCGGCAGCCAGGTCTTCCGCCCGACTACCTGTTGGGTTTGCGTAAAGCACCGACCGTCTCCTCGTTTCAACCATTGCGAGTGATCCCCGTCACCTTGGGTTGAGCTCAACTTATCACTTAGCCGGGCCCAAAAAGGACGAGGTGGGCAAACTGGTTACGCTTGGTGCATGGACGAGGCAATCTATTCCAAAGAAGCTGCTCAACGCGGCAATACCGACCTGGTGATAGTGCTTCACGGGTACGGTTCAAATCCCGAACGCATGCTTCAGTGGTTCGACGCGCTACCCGCGGGGGTCACCGGTGCGGCCCTCAGTGGCCCGTTGGATGTCGGGGGCGACCGTGGCTGGTTCCTGCTCGACTACTTCCTGGCCAATGATTTCGCCGAAGTGGTGGCCGCGGCACAGCGAGTTTTCGACTGGCAGGACAGGTATGCGATTGGCTATCGGTCGATCAGTTTGTTGGGTCATTCGCAGGGAATGGCCATGGCAACCACATTGCATCGCTTGCGCCCGGAACACTACAGGGCGGTAGTTGGACTCAGTGGATTTGTGCTGTCCAATGAGCTGTTGAATCTCACTGATGTGGAGCCGGCACCGGGTCGTGGCGTCCCGTTCTTCTGGGGGCGAGACCCCCAGGATGTGGTGATCAACCCAGATGCCGTGGAGTACACGGGAGCTTGGCTGGAGTCCCACGCTTCGTTGACCTCGCGCCGCTATCCGGGAATGGGGCACGGGTTCGGGCCAGAGGAAAAGCGCGACGTCACAGCCTTCTTGAAGCACTATCTGAGGTAAGAGGCTCGGGCGTGGAGGTATCGCCAATCAACCGGATGGTGGATCCGTATCGCGGAGACCCTCGGCAGACTGAGGGGAGCAGCGGTTGTGGTTTTGTATCCGATTGACCCAACCGGTTGTATTCACGGTTCGGATTTCACCGATTGGGAGTGTCACCAAGATGATGCGGTTGTTGTATACGGCTTTTGCTTTCGGAATTACCGGGGTGCTCTCCGGCCTCTACTACAGGGAACTGACCAAGACCCACGGTTTCTTTGACCGTTCGGCCTCTCAGCTTCCGCTGGTACATACCCACCTGCTGGTTCTCGGGTTTGTTTTCCTGTTGATCGTGATGGCGCTTGAACGAATCTTCAACATCTCAGCAGCCGCCCCACGTGCCTTTAGCTGGTTCTACTGGTTCTGGACCGCAGGCGTTGCGATAACCGGCGGCATGATGCTGGTTACGGGAACCCTGGTGGTGCTCGGTGCCGACGCGAGCTCGGCGGCATTGGCTGGAATTGCCGGGCTGGGGCACATTGCCCTGACCGTGGCGGTGGTGCTGCTTTTAGTTGCGTTGCGTTCCGCGGTCAAGGAAGACGGTTCAATGGCTAACCGTGGACGGCCGGCCGTCGAAAACGCTTAGGGTTTGAAAATGAGGGCTGGTTTCGAGTATCGATCCGATGCTTGAAACCAGTCCTCATGGATCCTGCGGGAATTGGCGTAGTGCTATTTGCCGGAAAGCCTAGGCCAGCGCCTTGGCCTTCAGCGTAGCGAATTCCTCGGCGGTGATGGTTCCGTTATCGAGAAGTGCCTTGGCGTCTGCAATCTGTTGGCCTGCGGACGGGGCCAATACGAGCGAGCGAAGGTGCGCTTCGGTGCTGTCCACGGCTTCGGCAGAACGCTGCTGCTGGCGTATCGCCATGCCGCGACCTCGAACGATTAGATAGATCAGCGAGGTGACCACCGGAAGCACGATGAGAAGCAGTGTCCAGAGTGCCTTGAACCACCCGTCGAGGTTGCTGTCACGGAAGAGGTCCGTGATGATCTGGAAAAGCACAACCAGGTATGACAAGAACAAGAAAACTATGACCAGAGACCAAAGTGTTTCAACGAAACTCACGACAATTCCATTCATAGAAGATGGGTGTGGCATTTGTCATTCCGCACCCAGAATATTTTTATCATAGCTTCAGTGGAGGGTCGTTGCGCCGATTTTACTGATTGTTGAGACCCAAGGATTGCCTATATATCAAGGATCCCACCTGCTGTGTTTGCTTTGCCACGCCACATATTACGATTTTTTGTACCACCGAAATTTATGAAGGGCATTCACGAAAAGAAACAAGGCAATTTACAAGGCGGCGGGCGGCGGATCCCTGCCGCATTGTGCATCAACGGGCCGACCAACTTAATGCAGTGCCCTTTCGCCCTGCGAGTAACACCGGTGCCCTAACGCCATGGCTGCACTTAGAGTTGAGAACAGAATGAAAAAGAACCCGATTACCTCCAGCGTTATTGGCCCCGACGGTAAACCAGTGGCAGGAATCCAAGGCGCCATCATGAAGGCCGTGGGAGTTCAGCGGCCGCTCGTTCTTGCTTATTTGCGCAGGCTGCGACGCAAACATCCTGACTACACGGCGGCGGAACTCGCAAAGCTGGTCGAGCGTGACTATCTGCTGGCCATTACCGGCTCCGGTGCGGCAGTCGGTGCCACGGCAGCGTTGCCGGTGGTTGGAACGGTCGCGGCCCTGGGGTTTTCCGCCGCGGCAACTGTCGGCTTCCTTGAAGCCAGTGCGCTTTACGGTCAATCGCTTGCCGAACTCCACGGCATCACCACCGAAAACCCTGACAAGGCGCGCCTGCTGGTCATGGCGATCCTGCTTGGCGATGAGGGAAGCTCGATGATCTCGTCATTGACGCACCAAGTCGCGGGCCGTGGGAGTGGTCCCATCAAGGGATGGGCAGCAATGTTTGGAGCCAACAAGCCGGCCAGCCTGTGGAGCACCATGCAGGGGACCATGCAAAAAACCTTCATGAAGAAGATGCTCGCCACTCAGGGAGCCTCCATGCTGGGCAGGGTTGTGCCCTTCGGTATTGGTGCTGCGATTGGCGGCATCGGAAACAGGTACCTGGGTAAACGAGTTATCGAGGCTGCCGGACTCGCGTTCGGGACGATTCCCGCCTCGATTCCCGGACAACTGCTCACTGACAACGAACGTCATGCCGGCCATGGTGTTGTCGTGCGGCAAGCGGAGACCGTCGGCATGGATGCCGCCACGGCGGTCGAGACGGAGATCGAAGCGGAACGGCTCCGCCGCAAGAACACTTTAGGGTAGGCGCGTCTAACGCAGCAGTGCGTTGGCGACCGTGAAGATGATGAGCCCTGCCAACGACCCGACGACGGTGCCGTTGATGCGGATGAACTGTAGGTCACGGCCCACTTGGAGCTCGATCTTGTCGCTCGTTTCCTTGCCGTCCCAGCGGGCAACGGTGTCGGTAATCAGCGAGGTGATTTGTCCCCGGTAATTTTCAATGACGTACCCGGCCGCATTGGATACCCAGTTGTTCACCTTGGTGGCAAGCTGCGCGTCTTCACTGAGTCGGCGGCCAAAGTCGCTGATTCCGGCGACCATTGATCGACGCAGCTCGGACTGGGGGTTGCCCATGGCATCCAGTAGAGCTGCCTTGATTGAAGACCAGCTTGTGGCGGCTAACTCACGCAATTGCGGATCGCCCAGAAGGGAGTGCTTGAGCGATTCGACCTTTTCGACCATCACCGGATCGTTCTGCATGTCCGTGGCAAATGTCTTAAGCCACTCGTCGATACTCAAGCGCATGGGGTGGTCAGGATTAGCGCGGACCCCAGCAACAAACTTGCTCAGTTCCCTGTGGATTTTTTCGCCCAGCAAGGTGTCCACCAGCGAGGGAACCCACGACGGAGAGTGCTGGGCCACCGTGGAGACGATCATCTGGCGGTTGGCTGCCACCCACTTTTCCGCGCGTTCGGCCAACAGGTCCACGGCTGGCTTATGGTGCCCGTCCTCAATGACACGCTGCACGATCCGTCCCAGGGTGGAAGACCATTCCGGGGCAAGCATGTGTTTCTTGGCCAGCGTTTCGATAAGCGCCAGCACATCCCTGTCGTCAAGCACCTCGAGAACCGCTGCAATGACGGTGGTCGCCTCCTGGGCGACGCGTTCGGCGGATTCTTCCTTGGCCAGCCACCGGCCGGTGCTGCCGGCGACATCGAGTTGCCGGAGTTTGGTGTCGACGACTTCCCTGGAGAGGAAGTTTTCCTGAACGAACTCACCAAGGCTCTCGCCGATCTGGTCTTTCTTGCGTTCAATGATTGCCGTATGCGGAATTTTCAAACCCATGGGATGGCGGAAAAGCGCGGTGACCGCAAACCAATCGGCCAGTGCGCCAACCATGCCGCCCTCTGCCGCGGCGCGCACATATTCCAGCCAGGGATAGCGGCCCTGCAGCGCGAATGCCACGGCAAAGACGACCGCCATGACGATGAGCAGCCCGGTGGCAACTCGTTTCATATGGCGCAGCGCGGAAGCCTTGGCTGCGTTGTTTTCCGCAGCGAGTGAAGAAGATGGGGGTGTTGACATTGGAAGTTGCTCCCGCGCCTGAAAGATTGATGGAACAGGGTTCCACGATAGTTCACAGGTTGTCCGGTGTGGCCGGATACGCGCCAGACGGCCCGAGGTTGTAGCGTGAAACGCATGAAAACCCTTGTCTATGCACACCGCGGTTCTTCCAAGGCCTACGCCGAAAATACCCGTGCCGCTTACCTGCAGGCACTGGCTGACGGCGCAGATGGCATTGAATGCGACATCCACTTGAGCTCGGATGGATTCGTTGTCTGCCACCACGACCCCACCGTCGACAGGACATCGGATTCCACGGGCAGGGTCGGAGAAAAAACCCTTGAAGAATTGAAGGGCCTGGACTTTGCATCGTGGAAGAATCCGTCAATCCCTGAGGAATTCGGGGCATTGAACGAGCAGCTGGTCACCCTGCGTGAATTGGTGCAACTCATGCAGAACGCGGGACGGGAAATTGGGCTGGCCGTGGAAATCAAACACCCTAGCCCGTTCGGGCGGAAGCTCGAAGAAGCAATGCTTGCCGAGCTTGCGTTTCTGGGATGGGAAGCGGGAGACTCCCGAATCGGCAACATCTACATCACGTTCATGAGCTTTGACCCCGGGTCTGTGCGTTACCTGCTCGAACGGATCCCCGCGACACACGTGTGCCAGCTGGTGACCGAAGTCGACGAAGAATGGATTGACGAGCTGTTGCTGGCCGGGGACGCTGACCGTGCCGGTGTCGCCGCGGTGCTGGCCCAGGCCATGACCCACGGTGTTGAACTCTTGGACTCGGGTGTTCCACAGCTTGCCGGGCCTGGGGTTGCCTATGTGCGTGAGCACCCTTCGACCATCGCCGGCTGGCTGGCCCGCGGAGCAACTTTCAGGGTCTGGACGGTGGATGATCCAAAAGATGCGACGTACTTGGTGGGCTTGGGCGTCGCGCAGCTAACGAGCAACGTCCCGGCACTCATCAAGTCCCACCTAGGGGCTTGATGCTTCGGCCCGGCACAAATACGGTGCTCGCACGCCATGGGAATGGCCATGTTTTCATTGGCGGGATCATCCTTTACCCCCGACGGCACCCACGTGAGCGCTGCTGGGCCTCCGGCAGGCAGGAAGTTCGCACTTAAAGCAGATCGCCCTGGCAGTGGCGTCAAGACGATCTGCGGGTCAAGGTCCTAGGTGGAAACCGAACGAAGCGTCTTGAAGCCTTCGAAGATCATCACAAGGCCCGCAAGGATCAAGAACGTGGCAATGACTATGAGCATTGTCAGAATGCCAGAACCGGGTGCGAGCACCAGCCACAAGCCCAGTGCTAGGGTGATGGCGCCGCTGACAAGTCCGATCCACCAAAATGGAAAGACCTTGCGGGCGGCCAATGCCGAAATTAGCTGCACAACGCCAAGGATCAAAGCCCACCAGCCGATCATCAACACCACGATGATCGCGGTCTTGTTGGGCCAGATCATGGCAAATAGTCCGGCAAGCACCGAAACGATTCCCAAGACCAGCAACCATGGATTCTTGGTGCTCTTGCTGGAGTTAAACCAAAGCCCCAGGCTCAAGGCCCCGTCCACCAGGGTGAAGAGGCCGAAGATGACGACCACTGTGGCGACAGTGATGTTTGACCATACGAGAATCACCAGGGCGAAAATCACGGCGAGAGCACCACGCAGGATGAGGGACCACCCCGTGGGTTTGGCGGGGATGACCACGATCGTTCCTTCAAGCATTGGATTACCTTTTCTTTCGGACTTCCCGGACGCGTGCTTTGGGATTTTCAGTCTATGGCCACCGGGCCGTCACATAGCCGCTGTGGCCTGATGAAACTCCGTTTGGCGAGGCTAAGCTGGGGTTGTGTTTCCCAAGATGACCCCCGCAACCAAGATCGGCTTGTCTATTGCCGTGGCCACGGGACTTTACGCAATTTCCTACGGAGCTTTGGGGGTTGCCGCGGGACTAAACGTATTCCAAGTCTCGGCCCTGAGCCTGTTGATGTTCACCGGGGGTTCGCAGTTCGCCTTTATCGGAGTCATTGCCGGTGGCGGCGGTCCCGGTGCGGCATTTGGTGCTGCCACGCTGCTCGGAGTCCGCAATGCCGTTTACGGTATGCAGATCAAGTCAATGATCAGGCCAAAGGGTTGGCGCAAGCTTGCTGCCGCCCACGTGACGATTGATGAATCGGTGGCCACCGCCTCGGGGCAAGTTGATCCCGCAGAACAGAAGCGCGGTTTTTGGGTTGCCGGACTTGGCATATACGTGTTCTGGAATATATTTACCGTGGTGGGCGCTCTGCTTGGAGACGCGTTGGGCGATCCGAAGGCTTGGGGGCTTGACGGTGCGGCAGTCGCGGCTTTCCTCGGATTGTTGTGGCCAAGGCTTAAGTCGGCTGAACCCGTCGCGATTGCAACCGTCTGTGCACTGGCAACGATTCTCGTGATTCCCTTGGTGCCACCGGGGGTCCCCATCCTTGTTGCCGCAGTGGTATCGGGAGTTTGGGGGTATTTGGGCAGGGGGCCCGCGCAGGAAGGCCTCGAACCCGACATCGAACCACATGCAGGGGAAAGGGGGAAACCATGAGCCAGCTGTGGTTCTGGATTCTTGCCGGTTGCGCCGCGGCGTATGCGATTAAGATGCTCGGCTTTTTGGTTCCCGAAAAGATATTGGAAAACGAAAAGGTGACGCGTGCCGCCGGCGCGTTGACCATTGGTTTGCTGGCTTCGCTCACGATGGTGAACACCGTGGCAAACGGAACCAGTGTGTCGTTTGATGCGCGGATCGGCGCGTTGGTTGCAGCTGCCATTGCGCTGCTTTTGCGGGCGCCGTTCTTGGTGGTCGTGATTGCGGGGGCTGGCGCCGCGGCCCTGCTGCGTTGGATCGGTTGGGGATAGGCGCGTTGCTTTAGGCTTTGCGCGTGGCTAATCGACGATTACCTCGTAGCCGGGTGTCTCATACGCCGCCACTGAATACGACGTGCCGGGAGTGACAGTCATCTTCAATGACTTGATTTCTGGCACGGTTTCAAAGACGTATCCTTGTGTCGAACCGTCGCAGGTGATACTCGAAGTTCCGATGCTGTCATTGATGATCTCCATGGTCCCGTCGACACATGCAAAATCCAAGGACAACGATCCGCTCTTAACGGGTTTGGGCAAACGCAAGGTCCGCTGTGTCTCGGTGGCATCAATATCACCCTGTGAAACCGCGTTGGTGGCTTCCAAGGGAATCATGTTCTTGGGATTGGGAAGTGTTTCCTTGGTGAACGGGAGCGCAGGAGGTTCGAGAATGGCACCATAGGAGCCCAGTTGTTCCTGTTCCCAGGCGCTCAATTCCGTGGGACTTGGCGTCGACACAGGTGTGGGGGTCAACCCGTCCGCGTTTGTCAGTGGGGTGCAGGCACTCAGTGCGAGCACCAATGCAGGGGCAACCATCCAACGGGTGAATCCATGGTTCATGTCAGCCATCCTACGCAGGGGCCGCGAACCAGTCGGTCAATGACATGGACACTCATTCACGGAAAAAGCGTGTTGCCATGCCTACTCGCCGTGACACCGGCGGCGCGCAGTGGCACAGTTGAACCATGATTGTTGCCTTCTCCCTTGCCCCTAGTACCGACAACACCGATGGCTCGGTCCACAACGCCGTAGCGGCGGCCGTCAAGGTCGTTCGCGACTCGGGACTGCCGAACTCGACCTCTTCGATGTTCACCGAAATCGAAGGTGAATGGGACGAAGTCATGGACGTTATCAAACGGGCAACCGAAGCCGTTGCCGCCTATGGGTCACGCGTTTCGCTCGTGCTCAAGGCGGATATCCGCCCCGGATTCACCGGGGAATTGACAGGAAAAATTGAGCGCTTGGAAAGGGCTCTCGACGCGCAGGAGTAGTTCCCATGGACAGTTCCGCCGGGCCGGCCACACCAGCCGAAGTAGACGCCTATTTAGTTGAAAAGCTCCTTGCTCCGGAGCCAGACTTGGATGCCGGGCGCGTGCGTGCGCATGCGGCGGGACTGCCACACATAGAAGTCAGCGAAGTCCAGGGAAAGTTCCTGATGTTGCTCGCAGAGATTGCTTCGGCCAAACGGGTCCTGGAAATTGGGACCCTTGGCGGCTACTCAACCACCTGGCTTGCCCGCGGTGTCGGGTCCACTGGACACGTGGTGACCTGCGAGTTCGAACCGTTGCATGCGAGCATTGCTGCCGACAACCTTGCTGCTGCCGGGGTGGGAGACCGGGTGGATATCCGCATCGGGGCAGCACTGGACACCCTCGATGCTTTGCTGGCCGAAGACGGGGAACCATTTGACCTGGTGTTCATCGACGCCGACAAGGAAAACAACGCCCACTACATCCAAACGGCAATCAGCCTGGGACGTCCCGGAACCGTGATTGTCGTGGACAATGTGGTGCGCGAGGGCTGGGTGTTGCGCACTCCGGAATCAACTGCGGAAACTGACCCCATGCTGCGCGGCGTCCGGGAGGGCCTTGATGTGCTTGGCGGCAACCCGCGGCTGGACGCCACCGCCATGCAAACCGTTGGGGTCAAGGGCTGGGACGGCTTCGCATTGGCCGTGGTTCGCTGAGCTGGAAGGCTGGCTCCACAAGCGGCGTTGGGTAGGCACCGCAACACCACATAGTCTTGCTGGGTGACTACCGAGACCTACACCATCCGCCTTGCCACGCCCGAGGACATCAACGCCACCCTGGAAATGAAACTCCGGGCCTGGCGCGAAGCATACGGGGAACAGCGCCCCGAATCATTCTTCACTGCCGCCGAAGGGCGCAGAGATATGGAAGCAGATTGGTGGACCCGCGGATTGGCGCAGGGTGCCGAGCTTTGGATCGCCACCGATAGCGAATCAAATATCGTTGGCGTTGCCGGTGGCGGCCCCGCTGCCGATGACGACGCCGACACCGGGGTGGAACTCGACCTGCAAGTCCTCTACGTACTCTCCGGACACTACGGCACCGGCCTTGCAGCCAAGCTACTTGAAACCGTGCTGACAGGACGCGATGCACTGCTCTGGGTACTTGAAAACAACCCGCGCGCCCAGGCGTTCTATGCCAAGCACGGCTTCGTAGCCGACGGGCGTATCGAGTCGCTTGTCGATGATTGGGCAGGCCTGAAAGAAATCCGCATGGTCCGCCGGGGTGGCAACCGTGGCTAAGGGCCGCGGTAAAAAGGGCAAGAACGCCGGGGAACAGTCCGCGGCAGCAGATCCCACGGATTCCGGACCGCTCGAGGGAAGCTACCCGATCGACACCGGTACGGCCACGCTGGAACGCGACCACTATTCGCCCGAGGGATGGATCCTCAAGGTCAATGGGGTTCCGTCTTCCCATGTGGACCTCGCCGCACCCGAGCGCCTCGACTTCGAGTACATGCGCTGGATCGCCGCGTTGATCCGCTCACGTTTCACCCCGGCAGCCTTTGACGGAAACGACGCCAAGCTCCGGGTGCTGCATTTGGGTGGCGGGGCCTGCTCCATGGCCCGTTGGGCTTCGGCTACTTACCCGAACGCCCGCCAGGTAGTCGTGGAACTCGACGGCAAGCTTGCCGAACTGGTCCGCTGCTGGTTCGACCTGCCCCGCGCCCCGCTGCTGCGCCTGCGCGTTGGCGAAGCCGGCGAAGTCCTACGCGGTTTGACGGATGCGACCAGAGATCTGGTGATCCGTGACGTGTTTGCCGGAGACCAGACACCCAAGGACCTGACAACCCTTGAATTCACCGCGCATGCTGCCCGTGTCTTGGATGAGGGCGGCCTTTACGTGGTCAATTGCGGGGATACCCCGGCACTTGATAACGCCAAGCGAGAAGCTGCAACCATTGGGTCGGTTTTCAAGTACACGGCAATCATTGCCGACCCACCCATGCTCAAGGGGCGGCGCTACGGAAACATCATTATTGCCGGCTCGAATGCCCCGATTCCCACGGGCCCGGACTTCACCCGGGAACTGCTCGGCGGCGGGGTTCCTGCCCAGCATTGGGAGGACGCGACGGTACGGGCCTTCGCCCGCCACGCAACTGCCATCTAAGCGCCGTCCAAGGAGCTGCGCTGTATCAAGTATCCGCAGCATCCCCCGAGCACAGTTAAGCTTGGTAGGTGCCCTTGATCCCCGCTGGGCACGGGAGCTTGCCGGTGCTGCCGCGGCAAGCAACGCGCAATATGTCAAGGGGCAACCACCAATTGCAGGAGCACCCCCAAACCCCATGAGCGCACCAACACATGTTTCCTGGGAACAGGACGGGCAGGCCCGCACCGCACTCTGGTCATCCTCGAACGGCTCCAAGCCGCCGGCAAAAATAGTCCCCGTTGATGACACGCTCACGGCGCACGACGCCCACCAGATGGCGGCCCAGGGTGTGGGGATGCTGTGGACCGGCGATTACCACAACGCCCGCCAGCTGCTCAGCGCCATGGGGCGTCGCGCACCGGATGCCGGAAAGCCCAAGCGCAAGGGGCAGGATGCAAGCACCGCTGAACGCTTCTACAAGTACCGCCAGGCCCGTACCCAGCGCTCCCGGTTGCTTTCCATGCTGTTGGTGCCCGTCGAACCCGGGCCCGCGGTGGCGCTGCGCCGCCCACCGGATGTTGCCGAGGCTTGGCTCAACGCCTTCGGCGAGATCACCGAACCGACGTTGGTCACCCTCCAGGAGCTGCTTGGCGCCATCGGGGCCCAGCAATGGCGCTCCGCCGGCCTGCACGTCCCGGCGCTGGACGCCAAGATCCACCCACACTACGGAACTTTTGCCCCGGTGCGCGGGGAATACCTGGACCTCGTGGCCCGGGCCGAACTGCCCGGCACCGAGCTTGCGTTCGATATCGGCACCGGCACCGGAGTGCTCGCGGCGATCCTCG
The DNA here is from genome assembly GCF_900010755.1 of Paeniglutamicibacter antarcticus. Classification (GTDB taxonomy): domain Bacteria; phylum Actinomycetota; class Actinomycetes; order Actinomycetales; family Micrococcaceae; genus Paeniglutamicibacter; species Paeniglutamicibacter antarcticus_B. Next base: position 47,611 of record NZ_CZJT01000101.1, read on the forward strand.
CCAAGCGCGGGGTGGCCAAGGTGATCGGCACCGATTCCCAGGAACGCGCCATAGCCTGTGCCACTGCCACTTTTGCCGAGTTGGGCCTGACCGACACTGCCACCGCAATGGTGTGCGACATGTTCCCCGAGGGGCGCGCCTCGCTGGTGGTGTGCAATCCTCCGTGGCTTCCGGGCACCCCGCAGACGCTGCTTGACTACGCGGTCTATGATCCCAAGTCGCGAATGCTGCGCGAATTCCTCTCCGGGCTGCCGCAACACCTCACTGCGGATGGCGAGGGCTGGTTGGTCATCTCCGACTTGGCAGAACGCCTGGGCTTGCGCTCGCGCGAGGAACTGCTCGGTTGGATCGATGCGGCGGGGCTCGAGGTCACCGGGCGCGCCGACACCGTCCCCACGCACGGGCGCAGCATGGACACCACCGATCCGTTCCACGCCGAACGTTCGGCGGAAGTCACCTCCCTGTGGAAACTGCACGTGCGCGGCTAAGCGGATTTCCCTGCCTCCGGGCCCAGGTTAAAAGCCACGGGGCTGGCAACACCGAAAGGTGTTGCCAGCCCCGTGCTGGTTATCGAACGGCTACATTCCCATGGCCTGTTCGATGACGCCGATGCCGAAGAAGAGCAAGAATGCCCCGGCAACTGCCCACATCAACGGGTGCACCTCGCGGGCGCGGCCCTGGATGGCGCGGATGAAGACGAAGGCGATGAAACCGGCGCCGATGCCGTTGGCAATCGAGTAGGTGAACGGCATGAGCACGAAGGTCAGGAACGCCGGAATGGCAACGCCCCAGTCGTTCCAATCGATCTTGCTGACCTGCGAAATCATCATGAAACCGACGACCACCAGTGCCGGGGCGACTGCCTCGAACGGCACCAGGTAAATCAACGGGGTCAAGAACATCGCGGCAATGAACAGCAGGCCGGTGACGATGGAGGCCAGGCCGGTGCGTGCACCCTCGCCAATGCCGGCGCCGGATTCAACGTAGATCTGGTTGGAAGAGGCAGAAGCGCCGCCGCCGACGATGGCGCCCAGGGCGTCAATCAGCAGGACCTTGTCAACGTCCGGGATGTTGCCGTCCTTGTCGACGGAACCTGCCTCGTTGGCCAGGCCCACCATGGTGCCCATGGCGTCGAAGAAGATCGAAAGCAGGATGACGAAGGCCAGCAGCAGGGCAGCTGTCACGCCGAGGTTCTGGAAGGCGCCGAACACGTTGACCTGGCCGATGAGGGAAAGGTCCGGTGCAGACCACTCGGGCAGCGATGGGACCACCAGCGACCAGCCCTGGGGGTTGACGTTGCCGGTGGCGGCATCGAAGGACGGGCCGATCTTGAAGATGGTTTCAAGGATGTTTGCGAGGATGGCCGAGGCCACGATGCCGATGAGGATTGCACCCTTGGTCTTGCGGACGACCAAGGCAATGGTGAGCAGCAGGCCGAAGATGAAGACCAGGATCGGCCAGCCGGCCAGCGTGCCGTCAAAGCCAAGACCCACCGGGACTGTGGTGCCCGCTGCATCCGGGATGCGCCGCACGAAGCCGGAGTTGACCAGGCCGATCAGGGCAATGAACATGCCGATGCCCACCACGATGGCGGTCTTGAGGCTTTCCGGCACTGCGTTGAACACGGCTGTTCGGAAGCCGGTCAGGACCAAGACCAGCATGGTGACACCGGAAATGACCACGAGGCCCATGACATCGGGCCATGTGAGTCCGGGGTTGGTGGCGACGGTGATGGCCACGAAGGCGTTGACGCCAAGGCCGGTGGCCATGGCGAAGGGGTGACGGGCCCAAGCGCCCATCAGGATGGTCAGCAGACCTGCAACGAGCGCGGTGACGGCAGCGACCCGCGAGAATCCGAGCTCATCACCGTTGGCATCCGCGCCAGCCAGGATCAGCGGGTTGAGTACAACGATGTAGCTCATGGCGAAGAACGTGGCGAAGCCGCCGCGAATCTCACGTGAGTAGGTGGAGCCACGCTCGGTGACTTTGAAATAACGGTCAAGACGTGAAACGTCCGTCTTGACGGAGGGGGAGAGGTCCTGTTTGGGCATGGGGGAATTATAGTTCGATTTTAAGCCATTAGGCGAAATTTCATTTGAGTCTTGTGCCGCCATGGCAGATTCATAGACCCACGTCACACCGTGGTGAACAATGGAAGCACGGGGCCCGTATTGGGAAGCCCGGATTGCACCGGACCGTGACGCGTAGGAGTGAATACGATGAGCGAAAAGAATTTCAACCCAGAGGACACCGAAGTCATCCAGGGAATTGTTGTTGGCGTTGACGGCTCGGAGCAGGGGCTGTGCGCCCTTAAGTGGGCAGCAAAAGAAGCGAAGCGCCGCGGCAGTATCTTGAACATCGTTACCGCCTACACAATCCCCGTCTTCGCAGCTTCCTCGATGGATGCCGGATACGCCACACTTGATGACCAGCTGATCCGCAACGGCGCCGAAGAAGTTGTTCGACAGGCGCGTGCCACCATCACCGACACCGACCTCACCGTCCGCACCTACATCGAGTCGGGGGATCCCTCCGGTGTGCTGCTGGATTTGAGCCGCCACGCTGAACTCATTGTGGTGGGCACGCGTGGCCGCGGAGGCTTCGTGGGGCGTTTGCTTGGCTCGGTTTCCAGTGCGCTTCCGGCGCATGCCAAGTGCCCGACGGTAGTGATTCCACTCTGCCTGGCCAAACAATCGGAGGATGATCCGCAGGTCCTGGACAGGATTGTTGTGGGCGTTGATGGTTCGGACCGGGCCCGCATGGCGGTTTTGGTCGCTGCGGAACTGGCTTCCTCCCGGGGGCTGGCCATGCGGATCGTGTGCGCGCTGGCGCCGGTCAGCGGGGCGCTGGCCTGGATGCCTGCAACCGTCGACCAAGAAGCGGTCACGGCCGATGTACGCCACCAAATGTCCATCGGCAAGGCTTGGTTGCAGAGCTACTTCCCGGACTTGGAAATCGATACCGACGTCATCGAGGGAGCCCCGGTAGAGGTCTTGATCCGTGAATCACAGACCTCACGGTTGTTGGTCACGGGTTCCCGTGGCCGGGGTGGTTTCGCCGGCATGTTGCTGGGGTCCACCAGCCAAGGCGTGCTGCATCATTCCAAGGGCCCGGTGATGGTGGTTCCGGATGGAGATGATCCGCGCCTGGAAACCCGCAAGGAGTTCGAAGACAAGGCCAACGGAAACTGATACGCAAGGGCCGTCCGGCCCCCGCCGTATGCATTGAAAAGCCGCCTTCACCAGTCTGGTGAAGGCGGCTTTTCGCATGTTCAGCCCGAGTGCCTAGTAGCGACCTGCATACGGGTGGAGGTTGTTGACGTAGCTCAGGGGCGTTACCGAAATGCCGGAGTTCGGGTTCCTCGCGTGAATGACCTGCCCGTTGCCCAGGTAAATGGCGACGTGGTAAAACGAGCTGCCTCCGTTGCTGGAGGAGAACACCAAATCGCCACGTCGCAGTTGGCTCAGCGGCACCTTCTGGGGTGCCGCAGCGTACTGCTGCGAGGAGCTGCGTGGAAGGGAAATGCCCGACTTGGCGAATGCAGCCTTGGAATAGCTTGAGCAGTCGTAGTTGCTCGGGCCGTTGGCACCGAAAATGTAGCCCTTGGAATTATCGTTGGCGATCGTCGTTGCCCAGGAAATCGCGGAGTTGAAGCTGTTCGACGATGGCGAACCAACATTTTCGACTGGTGGCTTGGGCTTCGGCTTGGGCGCTTCCGGGGTCGGCTTCGGCTTGGGCGCTTCCGGGGTCGGCTTCGGCTTTGGCTTAGGCGCTTCCGGGGTGGGGGTCGGCTTTGGCTTTGGAGCTTCCGTGGTCGGCTTGGGCGTCGGCTTGGGGGCCTCCGGGGTTGGCGTCGGCTTGGGCGCTTCCGGAGTAGGCTTCGGAGCCTCCGGCTTTGGCTTTTCAGGAGCCTGCGTTGGAACTGGCTCGGGCTTCACCGGAACAGGGGAAGGCTTGACCGGCTCAGGTGCCACCGCGATGCTCTCTTGCGGCTTTGGTTTGGAAGGTTTGGGCACCAGCGAATTATCCTGCGGTCGCTCGGTGGGGACCTTTGGCGGTGCGGCTGCCGGTTTGATTTCGGCTGGTTTAGCTGACTCGTCCTTGACGGGAAGAGCCGGCGGAGCCGTGTTGATGAGCTCTTGCAGCCGGGCGGCCTCAGCAGCGGCTTCCTTGGCTGCGATCCGTTCGGCTTCCACCTTTGCGTCAACATCGCGCAGGAAGGCCAGTTGGTTGATGATGTCGCCACGGAGCTTTTCCTGCGGGCTGATTTGCGCCTGGTAGGAGGAGAGCGTGGTGGAAGCCTGGCTTGAGGCTTCGAGTTGGGCCGTGGTGGCGTCGTTGGCCGCAGCCTCGGCGGAGCTGGCATAGTCCTGCCAGGCCTTCCACAGTGCGGCTGCTTCCTCGGCGGTGCTGACCGTTCGTGCCCTGTTGGCGCTTAGTGCGCCCATGGTGGATGCCTTGTAGAGGACATCGCTTTCGGCGTTGCTGTCCAGCAGGGTGACGACGCCGGGGTTGATTCCTCCGTTGCGGTAGAGATCCGACGCAAGTGCGCCAACCTCTTTCTTGCTTGAGAGGAGGTATTCGGTGGCTTTGGTGGCTTCCGCACGTGCTTCCTGGGCAGCGGCTGCACGTTCCTGCAGCAATTCGTTCGCATCCAGCAGGCCGTCTTGTGCTTCGAGTGCGGCTGTTTCCGCGTTGAGGATCTTCGTGCGCCCGGAATCGATGGCAGCTTCGAGCTGGCGAACCATGGTCTGGAGCTGCGCCGGATCCGACTTGGCGGCCTCTAGCTGGTCTTGAGTTGGCAGGGCTGCAGCTGGTTCAAGCGACACGGAGATGCTGGACTGCGGGGAATTCGGAGCGGCGTTAGCGGGGAGCGCACCCGCGAGGCAGGTGATGGTTAAAGCGATTGCGCAGGCTGCTACACCAAGAGTTTCCCGGAAAACCATGCCGTGTTCCTTACCGCTGCGATCCGTTGAATGTATCCCAGCTTTTACGCGAAGGAATAGGGCGCGGGAGTCCGGCCTGATCACTGCTACCTTTAGCACCATATGGGATAGCTATTCACACTGGCAACATCCGTCCCAAAAATAGCGGCAATTACATGCTTGTAATTAGCGGGGGTTGAGGGATGCTCCCACCTGGTGTCTTCCGGTCATGCGAATGCCGCGTTGACGTGGGCAATCCATCGTCAACGCGGCATCGTTTACGCGGGCTAAAACCCCGGGTAATAAATAGGAAGAAACTTTTTAGTAGCGGCCTGCGTACTTGTAGATGTTTCGCATGCCCGCGTAGTTCAATTTGGTGACCGAGATACCGGCCTGGGGGTTGCGCGCATGGGCGATCTTGCCGCCGCCAATGTAGAGGGCCACGTGGTAGAAGGAACGACCTCCATTTGAGGACCAGAAGACCAAGTCGCCCTTTTGCAGGCTGGAGAGTTTCACCTTCTTGGGTGCGGCCTTGTACTGTGCGCCCGAGGTGCGCTGAAGCTTCTTGCCACCGGTTGAGAATGCCTTGCCGGTGTAACCCGAGCAATCGAAGTAGGTCGGCCCGGTTGCACCGTAGCGGTACCTGTACTTGTTGTTGGACGCAATCTTCTGGGCCCACTTGACCGACAGGTCAATACGCTTGGCGCGTGAAACCGCTGTCGGCACCTTGAGGCTCGCACCGGCAATTGAAGCTGCACCCAGGCCGCCGGTCGACATTGAGGAGGCATCGAGGGTTTCAGGGTCGAGAGCCGGATCGTTCACAGGTTCTGCGACATTGGCCTCGGAGTCTTTCAGCGCCGCCATGAGCTCGGCTTCACCGCTGGCTTCGTTCGCCTTCTTGAGGCGCGCGGCTTCTGCGGCGACAGTGCTGTTGCGGAGCTTGGCCGAGGCTGCGATAAGTTCTGTGCGCTTCTCGTTGAGCTTCTTGTCGGCCTCTACATAGAAGGCCTGCGCAGTGGTCGAGATCTCCGAACTTTGCTGGCGCGTGATCTCCGCGTTTGTCACAGCGAATTTGGCGAGCGAGGTGCCACTCAGTGAAGCAGGCAGGATCTTATTCCGTGCCGCGTCTTCACCTGCAACCACAAGGTTTTCTGCTGCTTCCAGTGCGGCTGCCTCGGCGTTCTGGAGCGCCAGTTCTACCTGGGAAATCTGGGAATCAAGGGACTTTGTGGTCTTGGCTGGTGAGATGGATGCCGTTGCCAGGCTTGCCTTGATGCTTTCGATTAGCGCCGGGTTGAGCGTGGTGTTGATCGTGGTTTCCGCGGGCGTTGCCGCAGTTGAGAGGGCAGGTGCCGCCACTGCCCCGGAAGCCAGAACCGTGCTGGCAACTAGAGCTGTACTGGTCGCGATGACCAAGTGTCGAAGAATGGACATGGGTTTTCCTCACTGCCTTGCAACCCAACCAGGTTTTGGAATCGTGGCCGGGCGAACCCTTCTTGCAGGATGGGCCTGCTGGATCACCGATCGTTCTTGGTCACGGGTTGAGCTGCATCCCCAAGTAGTAGGAGTGGTGGGGTGGCTAATGCAACGAATGCATAACGAGCATGCAGGACAAATCGGGTGCTGTCGACCCCAAGATCTCGAAATGGTCACGGTCGGTGACATTTTTGTGATCATTTTGTAACCTGAGCATTTCGAAAAAAACCGCTCCGAGCAGGAACTTTGTGATAAGAACCGATATGGGCTCGGGGTCGTGAAACTTTTTTGTGATTTTTGCCCGCTCAGCCCCAACCGAGGTCGTGGAGGCGTTGGTCGTCGATTCCGAAGTGGTGGGCAATTTCGTGAACGACAGTGATGCCGACTTCTTCGATCACTTCTTTCTCCGAGGAGCAAATTTCCAGAATTGCATCCTTGAAGATTGTGATTCGGTCGGGCATTGCGCCGGCATCCCATCCGCCGTCCCGTTCCGTCAGTGCGGTGCCTTCGTAGAGACCCAGCAGCTTGGTGTCAGGATCCTCGCCCCGGCGAGGTATGTATGAATCTTCAATGAAGATGGCGACGTTATCCATAAGGGCCAGCAGATTGTGCGGAATTTCGTCCAGGGCCCGCTCTGCGAGCAGCTCAAATTCATCGTCTGTCATCTCAAATGCCATGAATTGAACTCTATCCGGAGCTTAAGGGTGGAAGTTTTTCGTTGCAGAAAAGTAAAAATCCCGGAATTTCGGGGTTTTTGATGATTTCTGGACAGGATGCACCTCTCGTTTTGCGCGATCCGATTTTTACCTCTATAGTTATTGGAGTCCACTGCGGCGGAGAAATTCAACGCAGAGGTTCCTGGCCCCCATCGTCTAGCGGCCTAGGACACTGCCCTTTCACGGCAGCGGCACGGGTTCGAATCCCGTTGGGGGTACGCATGAAATGCGGATTTTACAAGAGCGAAAAGCTCTGGTAGAGTTCTTGTCTTGTGAGCGAGGGAAACTTCGCAAGTAAGGCCCTGTAGCGCAGTTGGTTAGCGCGCCGCCCTGTCACGGCGGAGGTCGCGGGTTCAAGTCCCGTCAGGGTCGCTTTGATTTTCTGGTTCGCCGGAGGATCGGGTGATCATCTAGCCTGATGATGCCAGGCTCTGTAGCTCAGTTGGTAGAGCGTTCGACTGAAAATCGAAAGGTCACCGGATCGACGCCGGTCGGAGCCACCATCTAAAACCCTCTTGGAAACAAGGGGGTTTTTGCTTTAACAATTTTCCCCTCCCTTGGTCCCGAGCATCACTTAGGGCTTCTCCGGGCCTGCTTGTTCCAGGACTTCGAAAACGTCCATTTTTCTCCCTATATATAGGTACGAAAACCCAAGGGTTCCGAAACGCCCCCCTGAGACGTATCGCACATTCGGTTGTAGGCTGTGAACAGGCAACCGGGTCACCGTTGAGGAGGGTAAACATGGTTGAACCACTCGATCGCGGAGAACCGCTGCAGGATGAAAACAGGGCAGGACCCAGCGGGACAACCAAACTTGCGGATCTGGCCATTGCAAAGGTCGCAGCCGGGGCGGCCCGAGCGGTTCCGGGCGTTCATTCCCTCGGGCTTGGCACTTCGCGTGCGCTTGGTGCTATTCGTGGAGCTGTGGGAGCGGCATACGAACCAGCCCACGGCATCAACGTCGAAGTCGGCGCAACCCAAGTAGCCATAGACATGGTCCTCACAGCTTCTTTCGGTGTTCCCTTGCACGACCTTGCATCGAATGTCCGCGAGGCGGTTTTCGCAGCAGTGCACGAACTCACCGGGTTGCAAGTCATCGAGGTGAACATCGAGATTGGTGACGTGCATGTTCCGGGTCGAGACGCGCCCGCGGCAAAACAAGATGGATCCAGACGGGGAGAACAAGGATGAAACCCACATTTGTCGGCGCACTCATCGGCGCGATCTTGGCTTGGTCCACACTCACCTTTGGCCTCGGGGGCTTCCTCTTGATGGGCTTCTTCATGATTGCAGGCGCGTTGGTCGCGAGGGTCGTGGAAGGCCGTGTGGATATGCGTGCGTTACGTGACGCACTGACCGGCAGGCGTTCCTCGTCATGAGCACCCTGGCCCGCGACCCGGATGTTGACTGGCTGCACGCAGAATTTCCGGGATATACCCGAATCAGCGCCCAGTCGTTGAACAGCACGGCCAGGGGCATCGCGGGGGATCTCTTTGCCGTCGATCCGTACTTGGTTCGCGTGTTCCTGCGCGATGATGCGGGGTTTTTGGTGCTCGGCATCAATTTGCCGCTACCGATCACTGGAGCCCCGGGTTCGATGCTGGATCGGATACGTGCTCAGAGGCCGCTCCTGGGTGAGCGTTTCACCGCTTTGACCGGTGCGCTTGTGAGCAGGGTGGACATCCGCGTCACTGGCGTGGTGGTGGGGCGCGCCAAGGAGACTCCATGAGAACCGGGCAAAACGAGGCCATCAGGGAGCGGGAACTGACAAGCGGGCGTTCCCCGGCCGCAATTGTCATTGCCACCCTGGTCATCTTGCTGTGCGGGTACGCGCTCTTTGAGGCGGCACTCAAGGCGTTGGGGCAAGACCCGCTCATAGCAACACCTGAAACCTGGTGGACATGGATTTCGCTGTTGCCCGGGGATCTGAACCCGTTGGGATTAGTAGCCACGGGGCTGGCTGCCATGCTGCTTGGGCTGGTGTTCCTTACCCATGGAACCCGCCGAGGGCGGCTGGCCAGGCACTCGATGGGATGCGACGGCGCAGTGCTGATCGTTGACGACCAGGTACTTGCCGCGGCGCTGGCGCGCAGGGCACGGATTGAGGCGTCAGTTGGCCCCGGCCAGGTTTTGGTAGTCATCAGCCACGAACGCATTGATGTGCAAATCCGTCCGACCTCGGGTACCCCCATCGTTCCCGCGGTTGTGCTTTCCGGGCTCGAAGAAGAGCTGCGTATCAATGCAGTCGAGCCCATGCCGGTGATCAACGTGCGGGTTTCCGAAAGCGGGGTGATTGGGCAATGAACTTGACTCCGCGAGTACTCAACCGTTCCCTGTCAACGTTTTTCGGGGCGATCCTGCTGGCAGTAGGCATCCATCTGCTACTTGTAGCAGGGGTTCCGGACTATGCCACTTGGTGGCGCGGGGCGGCCAGCGCACTAGGGGAAATCGCCCATGGGGTACTGCTGGCCACAACCCTTCCGGGGCAACAGGAATCGTGGTTGTGGATAGTGCTGGCCCTGCTACTGATTGTCGCTATCCTGCTGATGGTGTGGTGGATCTCAGTCCAAGGAAGAGGGCGCGCCAGCGCATATGTCAGCGCCTATTTTGATGACGACCCCATGCCGGGCCGCGTGGAAATCTCGGACGAAGCTGTTGAACAGGCACTGCGGGCAATGCTTGGCCGGCGGGCGGACGTGGTTTCCCTGAATGTCACCCTGTGGGAGAACTCCCCTGTCCCGGGCTTGCGCATCAAGGTCCAGCCGCGCACCGGGGTTGCACCCGGTGAGCTGGGCGCCGAAATCGCGGACGCTGCCAGGGCGGCGCAGGAATTGATGGGGTCAGGCGGGCCTGTGGTCATCCACCTTGCGGGCGGAGCACGATCCCGCTTTGCCCGCAGTGAACGGGTCCAGTGAGATGTGCCGTTTAGCCCTGAGCCAAGATCGCCAGGACAAAGAATGCGGTGAAGGCAATAAACGGAATGCACAGCACCAGATGCAGCCACTTATGTTCAACCAATATCGCAACGTATTCGCGCAGGAAGGCGCTCGGTAGGTAATACCTGGCAGTGGGGGAGCCGACGACTTCCGAGTTGATCTTCAGGCTGCGTGCCAAAAGGGCGGCGCGCAGCACGTGGTAGTTGTTTGTCACGGTCAATAGCGCACCGGAACGCCCCGAATCCGCAAAAATTTTTGCAGATAGTCGCAGGTTCTCTTCGGTGTTCACCGCCTGGTCCTCTGCCAAGACATCGGATGGTTCAGCGCCTGCCTCCAGCAGGTATTCGGCCATGGCAGTACCTTCGGCGCGGGATTCGTCGTGTCCCTGTCCGCCGGAGGGGATCAGCAATGGTCGCGGCGAGGTGCGCCCGTAGACTTCAAGGGCTTTATCCAACCTGCTGCGCAGCAGCGGGGGTACGGCCCCGTCGATCAAACGGGACCCCAACACCACGATTCCGGCGGGTTTTGCCTGCTCGGACATTCGGCCATAGGCCACCGCGTAGGAAAGAACCACAACAAAGACGACGCCAAAATAGCTGCACAGGAAGAAGAGCAAGGCGGCCAGTCCGATGGCCCAAGCGTTCATTGTGAGCACCAAGACCAGCGCGAAACCCGGCAACGCGATCAGCAGAAAACCCAGAGCCAGTGACAGAAGGTTTCCCAGGGATCTTCCCTCATGGCGCATCATCACCACCCCGTTGTGGATCAATGCTGCGGCAAGTGTTAGCACCGCCAAGGGAACCAGCGCCAGGACCACCAGGAAAATCAGCGAAAAGCCAGGAATCCATGCGGCAAGCAGGTTACTGAGTTCGATCATGAGGAAGTAGCATGCGGCGACCAGCACCACCCCGTTGCGTAGCATCCTTCGATCCTTGCGGCGCAGGTAAAAATACAGGGCAAAGAGCAGAAGCGCCGGAATCAGGGACATGTTTTAAAGCGTATCAACCTCGGGTTGGGGTGCTTAGTTGGCGCGGGCCAGCTGCCGCACCGCCAGCCAACGGCTTGAAAGCCTTCGATAGGAAGCAGCTGCCCCCGTCATGTCCGATTCGGAGAGCGACTCAATGCCCAAGCGCAGGTCTTGCGGTGAATCATCCGGCCAAACAAGGGCGGCGAGGCGGCCGTAGTCCAACTCCACCACAGCATCCTTGTCAAAGAGCAGCAACCATTCACTCAATGCCGTGAGTTCATCGAGCAGGTCCATCTCGGGGGCGTGAATGGCAAGGGTTGCCGCAGCGTAGCGGGCCCTGTCCAAGGCCTGCGAGAGCGGGGCGTAAATCCTGGAGGACAGCAATTCGTCTTCGTCCTCGACGACCTCGAATTCGTCGTCCTCATGGACCAGCACGAACCAGCCAAATGGAACGCCCCACGTGGCGGTCCGGGTGTGAAGATGCGCAGCATCCTGGGCGAACTCCGCCTCATCAACGCGCAGCACATTCGCCGTGCGGGCGGCCTCGGGAACCAGCAATTCAAGCAGTTGCGGGCGCATCGATCCATCGAGCTGTTCCGCGGCCAGGATGGCGCGGGTTGCCAACTGGTCAGGACAATACAGCGTGTGGGTGGCGCCATCCCAACTGGTGATCACCACCTTGCGGAACGTTTCATCGCCCTGGTGCGGAAAGGGGTCCGAAAGTGGGCGCGTGAGTCGTTTCAGCGCGGCCGCGGCCACCGAATCCTCGAGGACTTCGCGCTCAATGGTCTTGGCGCCGGTAATCAGCAGTTGGTCGGCATCCGTGAATGCGCTCAACGGTTCGTAAACGCGCAGGTAGGAAGTCGGTGGAAGTGCCCGCCTGTTGCTTCCGTTGGCCCGCTGCATTCCTAATCCAGTTCCACGATGACCGGGGTGTGGTCCGAAGCGCCCTTGCCCTTGCGTTCCTCGCGGTCAATGCTGGCACCGGTGACACGGGCGGCCAGCGCCGGGGAGGCAAGCGTGAAGTCGATGCGCATGCCCTCGTTCTTGGGGAAGCGCAGCTGCGTGTAATCCCAGTACGTGTAGGTCTTGGGCGTATCGGTGTAGGGCCGGACCACGTCGCTGAACCCTGTTTCGATGAATGCCTCGAAGGCCGCGCGTTCGGGGGCCGACACGTGGGTCATGTTGTTGTCGCGGAACAGGTCTATGTCCCAGACGTCTTCGTCGCGCGGGGCGATGTTCCAGTCGCCCATCAGGGCTACCTGGGCCTCGGGGTTCTCGGCGATCCAGCCCGCGGCCTGCTGGTTCAGGTTCTTGAGCCATTCCAGCTTGTAGGGCATGTGCTCGTCTTCCAGGGCGCGGCCGTTGGGCACGTACAGGCTCCAGATGCGCACGCCGCCGCAGGTTGCGGCGATGGCGCGGGCTTCCTGGACCGGGTCTTTGCCGCCCTTGCCGAATGCGGGTTGGCCGGTAAAGCCGCGCTGGACGTCCTCGAGCCCCACGCGCGAGGCGATGGCCACGCCGTTCCACTGGCTGAAGCCGTAATGTGCAACCTCGTAGTCGTTGTTTTCAAACAATTCCCACGGAAAATTCTCGTCCTTGCATTTGGTTTCCTGGATGGCCAGGACATCGACGTCGGAGCGGCGGAGCCAGTCCTCGACGCGGTCGGCGCGGGCACGAAGGGAGTTCACGTTCCAAGTTGCAATCTTCACCTCCCCAACCTATCAACTTCAGCTCCGCGGGTCAGTTTTGCCCGCCCGATTCAGGGTTCAAGTTTTGGGAGTCGATCCGCGGCACCACCTCGGGCCGCTGCGGGTGAGCCGGGCATGGACAGGAGGCCAAGGCCTAGCAATTTAGTAGGAAGTCCGAGTATATTTTGGATGACCTAGTGGTGCGCATCACGTGATGCGGTTGCGCATGATCGTTTTGTGAAGGAGTCAGACCACCCATGACCCGTGAACTCACCCATTACGTCGGAGGTACCCACATCAACGGCGCCTCGGGACGTTTTTCCGACGTGTACAACCCGTCGACAGGTTCCGTTCAGGCGAAGCTTCCGCTGGCAACGAGTCAGGAAGTACGCGAGGCAATCGCGGTTGCCCAGGCCGCACAGGAAGCCTGGGGTGCCACCAACCCGCAGCGTCGGGCGCGCATCCTGAACAAGTTCGTGGGACTCGTTTACGAGAACATGGACGAACTTGCCGCCCTGCTGACCAGTGAACACGGCAAGACCTTCCCCGATTCCAAGGGGGATATCCAGCGCGGACTCGAGGTCATCGAATTCTGTGTGGCAGCCCCGCACATGCTCAAGGGCGAGTTCTCCGACAGCGCCGGAGCCGACATCGACGTGCATTCGATGCGCCAGCCGCTCGGCGTGGTCGCCGGAATCACCCCGTTCAATTTCCCCGCCATGATCCCGCTGTGGAAGGCCGGCCCGGCGATCGCCGCGGGCAACGCCTTCATCCTCAAGCCCTCCGAGCGTGACCCCTCGGTCCCGCTGCGGCTGGCCGAACTCTTCACCGAGGCCGGGCTGCCCGATGGCATTTTCAACGTGGTCAACGGCGACAAGGAAGCCGTCGACGCGCTGCTTGAAGACCCGCGGGTCAAGGCCATCGGCTTTGTCGGTTCCACGCCGATCGCCCAGAGCATCTACGCTTCTGCAGCCGCCCACGGCAAGCGCGCCCAGTGCTTCGGCGGTGCCAAGAACCACATGGTGATCATGCCTGACGCCGATCTGGACATGGTGGCCGACGCGCTGATGGGCGCCGGCTACGGTTCGGCCGGTGAACGATGCATGGCGATTTCCGTGGCGATCCCCGTCGGAGAGCAAACCGCCGACGCCTTGGTGGCCAAGCTGGTTGAACGGATCGGGCACCTGAAGGTCGGCGACGGCATGGACGAGACCGCAGACTTCGGCCCGGTGGTGGCCCAAAGCGCCAAGGACCGCATCGAAAACTACATCCAGGCGGGCCTCGATGAGGGTGCCGAGCTCCTGGTTGACGGCCGCGGCCTGGTGGTTCCAGGCCACGAGGACGGATTCTGGGTTGGCCCGACGCTCTTTGACAGGGTCACCGAGGACATGAAGATCTACAAGGAGGAAATTTTCGGCCCGGTGCTCTGCGTGGTCCGTGCCAAGGACTACGAGGAGGCGCTTCGCCTGCCCTCCGAGCACGAATTCGGCAACGGCGTCTCGATCTTCACCCGCGACGGGGATACCGCGCGGAACTTCACCTCCAGGGTGCAGGTGGGAATGGTCGGGGTCAACGTCCCGATCCCCGTGCCGATCGCCTACTACACGTTCGGTGGCTGGAAGGCCTCGGGTTTTGGCGATTTGAACCAGCACGGCGCCGACGGGTTCCGTTTCTACACCAAGACCAAGACCGTCACCACCCGCTGGCCCTCCGGGATCCGCGAGGGCGCAAGCTTCATCATGCCGGCCGGCAGCTGACCCCCCGTGGCCACCGACGAAGCCGACGTCCTCTTCGAAATCCGCGGCACCCTCGGAATCATCACGCTGAACCGGCCCCGGGCCGTCAACGCGCTGAACGCTTCGATGGCCGCTGCCATGCTCGAAAGACTAACCGCCTGGGCCAGCGATCCATCGGTGGACCAGGTGCTGGTGCGAGGTTCGGGGGACCGCGGGCTGTGCGCCGGCGGGGACATCGTCGCGATCCACCGCGACATGGCCTCCGGCGGCAGTCAAACCGCAGCGTTCTGGGAGACCGAGTACCGGCTCAACGCACTGATCAATTCCTACCCCAAGCCCTACATTGCCTACATGGACGGGCTGGTGCTCGGGGGAGGGGTGGGGATTTCTGCCCACGGCAGTCACCGGATCGTCACCGAGCGCACCCGTAGCGGCATGCCGGAAACCACCATCGGCTTTGTCCCGGATGTCGGCGGAACCTACTTGCTCTCCCGGTCCCCGGGCACCAGCGGTGTCCACGCGGCGCTGACCGGCGCGCACCTGAACGCCGCCGAGGTCATCTACCTGGGCCTGGCCGACCACCTGATCGACTCGGCACGTTCGGCGGAGCTCTTCCTGGCCCTCCAGACACAACGCATCGATGCAGTGCTTCCTGAATTCGCCAAGCCGGTTCCCGCCTCGGAACTTGAAGCCTGGCGGGGCTGGCTGGATGATGCCTATGACCGGCCGCGGGTCACGCAGATCGTGGTCAGGCTGCAGGAACTGGCGGCAGAGGGCAACGCCGATGCCGCGCGGACGGTTGGAATCCTCGCCAAAAAATCGCCGACGGCCCTGGCCGTTACCCTTGAATCGCTGCACCGCGCCAAGCACCTGGATTCGCTGGAAACAACCCTTGAACAGGAATACCGGGTGGGCCTGCGTTTTCTTCAATCCAACGATTTCCCGGAGGGAATCCGCGCCCAGGTCATTGACAAGGACTATGCCCCCGCGTGGCAACCGGCGAATCTGCAAGATGTCACCGATGAGCTTGTTTCAGGGTTCTTCGCCCCGCTCGGCACCCGCGAACTGAAGCTAGAACCAAGCGCGCTCAGCGACGCGATCGATTGAAAGTGGAGGATACCATGACAGAAACAAGCCCTGCCGATTCCGGCCGCATCGCCTTCCTGGGCCTGGGACACATGGGCGAACCGATGGCCGTGAACCTCATCAAAGCCGGCTTTGACGTTGTTGGGTTCGACGTGGTTCCCGCAGCTGTCGGCGCGGCGCGAGATGCCGGGGTGCCGTGCGTGGATTCTGCACTCGAGGCGGTGGCCGGTGCGGCGGTCGTGCTGACGATGTTCCCCTCGGGCGCCATCCTGCTTGATGCCTACCGAGGTGTTGGCGGCCCGGGCCTGCTCGAAAGCGCCCCGCCAAACACCCTGTTTCTGGACTGTTCGACCATAGATGTGGCCCAGGCCCGCGAGGCCGCGGAGATCGCCCTGGCGGCGGGGCACCGCTCGGCAGATGCCCCGGTCTCTGGCGGGGTGGTGGGCGCCGAAGCCGGGACCTTGACGTTCATGATGGGCGCCGAGGAAACCGACCTTGCCCACATCACCCCGCTACTGGAGGTCATGGGCAAGAAAATCGTCCACTGCGGCGGCCACGGGGCCGGGCAGGCGGCCAAGATCTGCAACAACATGCTGCTGGGCATTTCCATGATCGGTGCCGCCGAAGCGTTCGTGCTCGGCGAGAAGCTCGGACTGAGCAACCAAGCGCTCTATGACGTGATCTCCACGTCGTCGGGCCAATGCTGGGCGGTGACAACCAACTGCCCGGTCCCCGGCCCGGTGCCAACATCCCCGGCCAACCGCGATTATGTCCCGGGATTCGCCGGGGCGCTGATGGCCAAGGATCTCGGGCTGGCGCTCAACGCACTTGAGCATGCTGGGGTTGCCGCGCAACTGGGCCCGTTGGCCGCCCGGATATACCGGAAGTTCGCCGACGAGGGCGGTGCCGGGAGGGACTTCTCAGGCATCATCACCGAGATCAGGGGGCGTTCCGAAGGCTAGGCCTGCCGCACGGGACCAACCGGAATAGTTGAGGCCAATCGACCAAATGGTTGATGTGCGGGGGAGCCCCAAAACGGAGGATGGGAGATAAGAAGGGGGGTCGTGCCTGTGGCAGGAGCCCCGATCATCCACCGAAAGTGAAACCCTCCCCGTGTTTCTTGCCATCCGTGACATCCGCTTCGCGAAGGGCCGCTTTGCCCTCATGGGCGGGGTCGTTGCCCTCATCTCCCTCCTGCTGGTCATGCTCTCGGGTCTAACCGCGGGCCTTGGGGACCAGTCAACCTCGGCGCTGAAAAACCTGGGCTCGGCGAACCAGTTGGTCGACAACGTCGCCTTCGGCGCGGCCACCGGAAACGCCCCCAAGGCATCCTTCACCGAAAGCCAGGTGACCGACGCGCAGGTCGACGCCTGGGCAAAGCAGCCGGGCGTGGCCTCGGCCGAGCCGCTGGGCATCAGCCAGACCCGTTTCCAGGGTGGTGCCGCCGGCTCCGACACCAGCACCGGAACCACCAACGTGGCCGTCTTCGGTGTCCCGGCGGGCAGCACATTGGCGCCGCTTCCGGTCACCGAGGGTGACGCCGTCATCGGCGAATCCGTGGCCAAGGACCTGTCCCTGAAAATTGGCGACACCGTGTCCATGGCCGGGGTTGACCTGGTGGTCAGCGGGATCGCCCCGGATGCGTGGTACTCGCACACCTCGGTCGTCTACACTTCCCTGGATTCCTGGGCCAAGCTCGCCCACTTGGGTGAAACCACGCAGGTGGGCACCGTCATCGCCGTGACCACCGAACCGGGCGCAACCCTTGACCAGGACGCGGCCAACGCCGCAGCCAACACCGTGAGCACCACCCGCACCGGATCCTTCGCCGCACTGGGCTCCTACAAGAGCGAAAACGGATCGCTGCTGATGATGCAGGGGTTCCTCTACGGCATTTCCGCCCTCGTGATCGTGGCCTTCCTGACGGTCTGGACCGTGCAGCGCACCCGCGACATTGCGGTGCTCAAGGCCCTGGGCGCCTCCGGGAACTACGTGCTCCGCGACGCCATGACCCAGGCCGGCATCGTTCTGCTGCTGGGCGCGGGCGTCGGCGGCGGCATCGGATTCATTGTCGGCAGCTTCGCCGCCAAGGCCGCGCCGTTCATGATCAGCCCCGCCACCACGCTGATGCCGATCATCGGCGTCGTGGTGCTCGGCCTGGCCGGTGCCGCGCTCGCAGTCTCCCGCGTGACCAAGGTCGATGCGCTCATCGCCCTCGGCGGAAACTGATCTCCGCTCCAAAATCCGGCCCCAGGACCCTCCCCATTTCTGCCCGTCTGAAAGGACACAGCGCACCATGACCTCATACACCAGTGACCGTGCCGCCAACGAAACCGCTGCCGGCACCAAGGCCCTGCAATTGATCGACGTGACACTCGAGTACCCGGACGGCCAGGAAACCATCAAGGCCCTGGACTCGGTGAACCTTGCCGTCGGCGCGGGCGAAATGCTCTCGCTCATCGGCCCGTCGGGTTCCGGCAAGTCCTCGCTGCTGGCGGCCGCCGCAACGCTCATCCGCCCCACCCACGGCCTGGTGATCATCGACGGCACCACCGCCAGCGACCTGAATGACAAGGAAATGACCACGCTGCGCCGCGACAAGGTCGGCATCATTTTCCAGCAGCCCAACCTGCTGGCCTCGCTCACCTCCGCCGAGCAGCTCATGGTCTCAGACCACCTGCGCGGCAAGCCGCTGAAGGCGGCCAAGACCCGGGCCCTGGAACTGCTGGACGTGGTCGGGCTCGCCGACAGCGCCAAGAAGCGCCCGCACCAGCTCTCCGGCGGGCAGCGCCAGCGCGTGAACATCGCCCGTGCGCTGATGGGTTCGCCCAAGGTGCTGCTGGTCGACGAGCCGACGGCCGCCCTTGACCACGAACGCAGCGAATCGATCGTGCGCCTGCTGGCCGAGGTCACCCGCGAGTTCTCCGTGGCCACCGTGATGGTCACCCACGACACCGAGTTCATCTCGCTCACCGATTCGGTCGCCACCATGCGCGACGGCGTACTCGGAGCCTCCGAGCTCGTCTCCGCCTAGTCGCCGGTAAGCTCCCAAGCGTGAGGCCCGGCTCCGGGGAGGTTGAATTATCCCCGGCGCCGGGCCTCTTCTTGTTGCGCTGGGTGTGCCTATTTGACCTGAACCACCAGGGTCTTGCTTTCGGTGGAGCCCGCAGCATTGCCCAGCACCGCGGTGTACCGGTAGGTGCCCGGGGCCTTGTTTTCGAAGGACGTGCTGGCCCGCTGGGCCGCAGGGGTCGCGGCGGTCAGGGTCTGCTCGTCAACGACGGTGCCGTTTTCATACAGCGTGTACGCGGTGGCGTTGGTGCCCCACCACAGGTCGGTGGTGAGCGTGTAGTTCTTGGCGAACTTCGCGCCGGCGACACCGATGACCGGCTCGGCGGGATTCGCGTCCCGCACCTTCACCACGAGCGTGGCGGTCTTGGTGGTTCCCGCCGCGTTGGCCAGTTCCCCGCGGTAGCGATAGGTGCCGTTGGTCTTGCCGCTGACCTTGACCGTGGCCTTTTGGGCCGCCGGGGTGTTGGCCGTGAGCTTCTGCGTGGAGATCTTCACGTCGTTCTCGTACAGGGTGAAGCTGCTGGCGTTGCTGCCGTTCCACAGGTTCATGGCGACTTCGTAGTCGCCGTCCGCCAGGCCGGTGTCGTGGCCGTTGTTGTGCGAGAGCACGGCCTTGGAAGGGGCGGCGGTTGCCGTGTCTTCCGGTGCGACCGGGAGCTTGAATTCGCCGATCTCGGCCGATGCTTCGACGGCGGTGTTGCCGTTGGTGGCGCTGAATGCGAGCGAACGTGCGGCAAGCGTGCCTGCGGCCAGGTCCTGCGCCGTGAGCGTGTGCCTGACCGTGTAGTCGGTGGTCGCGCCCACAGCCAGCTCGCCGGCGATGGGGTCCGCGCCGGAAATTTCGGTCAGTCGCACGTTGCCGGCGTTCTTCAGGCCGACCACGTAGGTCACGGTATCTCCGACCGAGGCGTAGGAGTCGGCGTCGGCATCCTGCAGAACCGGCATGCCGGCCATTGCCTCGAGCCTGGGTGCACGGACCAGCACGTCGACCTCGTCGCCGACGATGTCATAGCTTTTGACCACGTCGTGGTTGGCGTTGATGCGGCCGACCGTCCACTTGGTGCTGGGGACAAAGAAGCCGTTGGCCACTTCCTCGGCGGTCACCGTGTGGCGCGGCGTGGAGCAAGTGTAGGAGTTGCCTGCGGCCAGGTTTCCGTAGCGGCAGTTCCCGGCGGGGCTGGCCTCTCCAACGGGCTTGGCCGCGAACGGTGCGAAGTTGCCCTCGGTGGGCACGACCCACTGGGCGATGTTCGATGCGCTGGTGACCTTGAAGGCGTACGGCAGTGCGTCGCCCGCGGCATACGGGTTGGCGGCGAGGTCGCGGGCTGTGTCGGTGCGGTTTCCGGCGACCTCGACGCCCGTGACTTCCTTGCCGGCGATGGTGGCGCGCAGGTTGCCCTGGGCCGTGGTGCCGTCGGCGGCGGTGAAGATCGTTTGCAGCAGGTACTTGCCGTTGGCCGTGACGGGAACCTTGACGTTGAGCTCGACGGTGCGCGATTCGCCGGCCAGCAGGTTGGCGATCTCGACGGTGTTGGAGGCGAATTTCTGGCTGGCGCCCAGCGTAAGTGCGCCGTTCAGCGCGGTGTCTTCCTGGTTGGTGATGGTCACCGACAGCTGGTGCGTGTCCCCGGCCTCGGCGGTGAAGTTGGCGGCCGACTGCGGGGCGCAGACGTAGTTCAGCCATTTCTCGTCGAATGACGCGAACGGCATGGAGTCGGTGTAATTGCCCTCGTAGAGCACGCCGAACTTGCCGTCGGCCAGAGCCGTGGACGAGGAGTAGGCGGAGAAGCCGTGGCGGATGGTGCGCAGGCCCGGCCAGCTGGCGCCGTCGTCGCAGGAGACTCGGGCCGAGAGGTTTTCGCGTCCGGTCTGCGAGTTGGCGCCGGTGTAGAGCAGCTTCCTGGCGTCCGTGCTACCTGCCGCGGCCCCCGGGACCAACTGGGTGATGTGGGCGTTGTTGGTGGGATCGGGCAGGTTCATATCCTGCTTGACCTCGGAATAGCTTTCTCCGCCGTTGCTGGAGATCGCGACCTTGCGGTAGCCGCCGTTGCCCGAATCGCGGGAGTTGAGCATGACGCGGCCGTCGGAGAGCTCCACGACCTTGTTTTCGTCCATTGCGCTGCCGGTGAACTGGCCGCGCTGCCAGGTGGCACCGTGGTCATCGGAGTACACCGAGTAGGACTGGTAGGTGCGCGATCCGTTGGCCAGTTGCACGTCACCCGCGTACTGCTGGATGAGCCGACCCGCATATTCGCCGCGGGTGAGTTGGATGCCCTGGCCGGAGGTCGCGAACATGCTGCGCACTGAGCCGGCGGCGGGCGTGGAACCCGGCTTCACGACATCGGTGATCAGGCGAGGTTCGCTCCAGGTGAGGCCGCCGTCGGTGGATTCGACGACCGCGGCGCTGATGACCTGGCGGTTGGCGTCGTCGTTGCCCCAGGCGCTGCCGTGGAAACCCTGGTCCTTCGAGTAGACGAAGAAGTTGAAGACCTTTCCGGACTCGGCGTCGACCACGTAGCTCGGGTCGGAGTATCCATACTTGGGTCCGCTGGCATCGGCGATGTGGCCCGCGGCGATGGTGGTCAGCGGACCCCAGGTCTTGCCATTGTCGGTGCTGCGGCGCTGCACGATGGTGTTGGGGTTCGGGGCGTCGCCCGCGCCGCCGGGACGCGCGTCCCAGGACGAGAGAACCACGCCGTCGCCCAGGTGGGCGAGAGCCGGGATGCGGTAGAACCAGTTGTTTTCGGTGCGGTCGGCGGCGAGGTTCTGCTCGGTGAAGCTTCCCGGTCCGGAGGTGGGATCGGTGCCGGGGATGGCTGTCGAGGCGAACGCGGCGCCCGCGGTCGACACCGGGATGACCAGGCTGAGTGCGGCCAGCGAGCCGAGCCAGGCAACTTTCCTGGTCGAGCGCGAACGAGGGGTGGAATGTGTCATGGTGTGCGGATTCCTTTCACACAGAATCATCTTGGGGCTGATTCGAACAGGACATACGACGTGGGATGTCCTATGTAAAAGTATGTGAGCATCATCACGAAACGGGGTGGATGTGCGATCCCTCGGCGCGTCGGGTTGGGCCATTGGGTTGCATAAATGCAGGTCAAGGCGGCTCGTGAAGGAAGTCAAGAGGAGGCCTTGGTTGCCGCGGGGGCTAGGTTTCCCCTTTTTCCCCGGGGCGCCCGAAGTCGCCCGCGTCGCGGCGGAATTTCGCAAAGATGCGGATCAATGTCCCGATGTCTCGATCGGAGAACCCGGAGTCGGCAAAGACGCGGATGTTGAGCTCCTCGGTCGCCGCGGCGGCCAGCTCCCGGCCCCTGTCCGAGAGTGCAATCAGCGTGGTGCGCTTGTCGGTGGGGTGCTTGGTGCGTGCCACGAGTCCGGCGCCTTCGAGCCGGTCCACGGCGTTGGTCACCGAGGTCGCGTGGACCTGGAGGAGCGCGCTGGCTTTGTTCATGGCCAGCGCGCCGTCCCTGGAGAAGCTGAGCAGCGCCAGCATTTCATAGCGGGCAAAGGTTAGCCCAAAGGGCTTGAGTACGGTTTCTGCGCGCTGCAAGATGATCTGCTGGGTGCGCATCAGGGCGGTGATGGCCGCCATGGGCTCGGCAACCTCGCCCCATCCGCGACGCTCCCAATTGTGTTGGGCGTCCAGGATGGGGTCGCGCGGTAACGGCTGGCTCATGTTCCCTCCGAGGTGAAAGTGTGGCCCAAGTTTACCGAAATGGGCCCCGGCTAGGGCTTTAGTGACGGAAAATCGTCTTCGCTGAATTCGGTCCCCGGAAAATCCGCGGGTGCATCGCCGGAGTTCCGGGCGGCCTCGCTGGGGCGCGGAACTCTTCGGAAATCGTCATTGCTGCCTTTCGGCCGAACCTAATTAGTAGGATGCCCTAGTGATTTGGATCACTTGTAAATATACTTGGATATCCAAGCATTTGGAAGGGTTCGGATCGAACCCCAAACGCTACGACAAAGCAAGGGAGCCACCCATCGTGCCGCTGAGTGAAGACCTGGAAAGCAGAAGGGCCAACCCCGCGACAACCCGAGCCGGTGCCCTGCCGTATCCCGGCGCCGACCTGATGCATATCTGGGAACTCCTGGACGAACCCGAACGCGAGCGCCTTGAAGCCATCCGCGCGTTTTTCCAAGATCGCGTTCGCCCCGAGAGCATCGGGTACTGGAACCGCGAGGAATTCCCGCACCACCTGCTGCAGGAGATGGCGGCGCACGGCTTGGGCGGAATCCAAGTCGATGGCAGCAGTGCGCTGTTCAAGGGGCTGGTGTATGTCGAGGCCGCCCGCGCCGATGTATCGCTTTCGGCCCTCGTTGGCATCCACAACGAGCTGATAGTCGGCATGATCCACGAGCTTGGGTCACAGGCGCAGAAGGACGCATGGCTCCCGCGCCTGACAAACTTCGCGGCGCTGGGCGCCTTCGCACTCACCGAACCCGGGCACGGGTCGGACATTGCCGGAGGCCTGTCCACCACCGCCACTCGCACCGGGGATGAGTGGGTGATCAACGGTGCCAAACGCTGGATCGGCTCCGGAACCATCGCCGACTTCGCACTGGTGTGGGCCCGGGACACCGGTGATGGCCAAATCAAGGCCTTCATTGTTGAAGCCGGTAGTCAGGGATTCAGTGCAACCAAGATCGGCAACAAGATCGGCCTGCGCATCATGCAGAACGCCGACCTTGAGCTTGACCATGTCCGAGTCCCGGAGGCCAACAGGCTTCCGGGGGTTACAAACTTCGCGGAAGCCAACGAATTGCTGAAGCACTCGCGGGCTTGGGTTGGTTGGCAGGCAGCCGGGGTCCAGCTGGGAATCTTCGACATTGCCAGGGATTACTCCCTCACACGTGAGCAGTTCGGCCAGCAAATCGCCAAGTTCCAGCTGGTGCAGTTGCCGCTATCCGAAATCCTGGGAAACGCCATGGCCAGCCTGTCCCTGATGGTTGGCGTGGCTCGATTGCAGTCACTCGACAAGCTGGAAATGGTTCAGGCGGCCATGGCCAAGGCAACCACCACCAGGCTGGCCCGTGAATCGGCAGCCAGGGGCAGGGCCCTGCTGGGAGGCAACGGCGTGACCAGCGACCATGAAATGGCCAAGCTTTTCGGTGATACCGAAATCCTGTACACCTATGAGGGGACCTACGAAATCAATTCGCTGATCGTGGGCAGGGCCGTGACCGGGGTGTCGGCCTTCGTTTAGACGATGTCCACGAACGCCGTGGCCGAGCCGGGAGTGATCTCAGTTCGGCCCGCATCGTGGATCACCGGGGCGTTCGCCCCGCGCGCCCGGGTGTTGAATTCCTTGGCGCCCACGCGTTCAATCGACAGCGCGCAACCTCCGGCGCGCCATCGGTCCAGCTCGGCGGGGGCTCCCTCCAGAACCCAGGCGAACAATGCGTGAGCTGCTTGGGCAGCTGCCTTCCCGGTGCTCATGCCCAGCGAATCGTTGATCACGATTCGGAGCGGTGTGGGTTCACCGGTGCCGCCGGCGGGAAGTGTTGTCCCGGAAACCTGGAGCTTGGCCAGTCGCTTGGGCAGTGCATCTGCTGGCATCGGGGCAAAGCCGAGGGCCTTGGCTTCCCCGATTTCGGCGAGGGCATGGTCGGGGAATTCCCCGGCAACCTTCGCGAACATCTTGGCATCGGCCCGTCGGACGCTCTTGGCAAAGGCGCCCCGTGCCCAAGGCTTCCAATACGGGTGGCGTGGATTGGCCAGCAGTGCACCGACCGAGGCGAGCGCGGCCACCGCGATCCCCTGGTCCTCGGCGCATGGATCCTCACGGTCAACCAGCAAGATGATTGGCTGAACCAATTCGCCGGTAGGGTCGGGGAACTCTTGTTCCGGGATCTCCGGGTTTTCGGCGACGGGGGCTGCTGCGTTGTCCATGTTCTCCACGTTCCTAGCCTAGGCGTGAATCAAACCCGCCTACGACTTCCACCAGGAATCGAAAATGGTGACCGGGGTGGTGCGTTTGTGGCGCGAGCGCAAGAACTTGCCCTCAAGGTTCTTGGCCGCGTGCTCCGGGATGCTTTTGCCTTCGAGGTAGTCGTCGACGTTCTCGTAGGTGATGCCGAGCTCGTCCTCGTCGGTGCGAAGCGGTTGGCCGTCGAGCAGGTCCGCCGTCGGAACCTTTTCCCATAGTGCACGCGGGGACCCGAGGTGGCGCAACAACTCACGGTTCTGTCGCTTGTTCAGCCCGAAGAGCGGAAGGATATCGGCCCCACCGTCCCCGAACTTGGTGAAGAACCCGGTGACTGATTCGGCCCCGTGGTCGGTCCCGATCACCAGCAAATTTTCCTCGCCGGCCAGGGCATACTGGGCAATCATGCGCATGCGCGCCTTGATATTGCCTTTGTTGAAATCCGAGACCGGGGCACCGGTTGCTGCAAGGAATGCTTCTTCGAGCCCGTCAACGCCGGCCTGTACATTCAGCGTGCGTTCAACATCGGCCGCCACGAATTCCAAGGCTGCCTGTGCGTCGGCTTCATCAAGCTGCTGGCCGTAGGGCAACCGAACCGCAACGAACTTGGCGTCGGTGCCGGCCTCACGTAGTTCTTCTGCGGCGGACTGTGCCAAACGTCCGGCCAGGGTGGAGTCAATGCCACCGGATATGCCCAAGACAAACCCCTTGGTGCCGCTGGCAAGCAAATATTCCTTGAGGAAATCGACCCGGGCGCGAACCTCCGCTGCCGCGTCTATGACGGGCTTGACGCCCATTTCCTTGATGACCAAAGCCTGTAATTCGCGCATCCACCTAGCCTAGCGCGGGAAACCAGCGATCAGGCGTCGGCAGGCGGATTCTCCGGATTCCAGCCAAGGTTCGCGGCCATCTTCTGCAAGGAACGCACGGTGATTGTGTAATCATCGGAGCTGATCCCGGAGCTTGATTCCTCGCGCATCGCGTCAACGATTTCGGTCAACCGGTCAAGGGACACCGCGCCGCGTTCGGTCAACGAAAAGGTATGTCCTTCTTCGTCGATCCACCCTGATTCAACAAGTTCGGCCAGATGCTCCGACGGGCTGCTCGGCTCGTCTTCTGCTTGGACTTCCCCGAAGAATGGTGCAAGCGCGGCGGTGAGTTCGCCGCCGGTGGCCGGACCGCGCGAAAGCACGTTGAGCAACTGCCACTGTCGACGCGTGACACCGTGCTCTTCGAGGGAGCTGGCAAACTGCTCAGAAATGAGCGAGTCAACCAGTTTGAGCCAGTAACCCAAGGGGCGATGATCGGTCATGCCCTCAGCCTAGCCCGCCAACCGCTCCCTGTCAGTAGCTGGTTCCGGATCGGAGCGAGACCACGAAGAACCTAATGACTTGTACGAACGCGGCTTTCCGCGGGGCGGGATGCAGGGAGCGTTAGCGACAAACTAGAATTGAAGCCATGACCAACACTGCCGCCCGCGCCCGCTTGCTCGAACTAGTTAAGGAACTCGCCGTGGTCCACGGCAAGGTAATCCTTTCTTCCGGCAAGGAAGCCGACTACTACATTGACCTTCGCCGCATCACCCTGCACCACGAAGCCGCACCGTTGGTCGGCGCCGTCATGCTGGAAATGCTTGACGAGGCCGGAATCGAATTCACCAACGCCGGCGGCCTGACCATGGGCGCCGACCCGGTGGGCACCGCGCTGATGCATGCAGCGGGCCAGGCTGGCCGTGCCATCGACGCCTTCGTGGTGCGCAAGGCCCAGAAGTCCTACGGCATGGGCCGCCAGGTCGAAGGCCCCGAGGTCTCGGGCCGCAACGTGGTTGTCCTCGAGGACACTTCCACCACCGGCGGCTCGGCGTTGACGGCCGTCGAGGGCGTGCGCAAGGCCGGTGGCAATGTAGTTGCCGTTGCTGTCATCGTTGACCGCGACACCGGTTCCAAGGAACGCATCGAAGCAGAAGCAGGCGTTCCCTACCTCTACGTCTTCGGCAAGGAAGAGCTGGGCCTCTAACAGGGTTCCCCCAAGCTTTCGCCGGATCGGCCCGTGGTACCCGCACTCAGCGGTTACCGCGGGCCGATTTTTGTTTTCCGGGTGCCCGCGCAGCCGATGCGTCCGGCGGGGGCGATCGCCCTTTGATTGCGTGGAATCCGGTTGAAGCCCACGGCCGCGAAGCAGCGCCCCTCCCCGAAACCCTTGTGCACTTCAACGGGCCAACCGAAGCGCCAGGGAAATGTGCGCGGCGCGTACGCTATTGCCCGTGACTAGTAAGCAAGCAGGTAACGCGCTACCCGTACCGTTCCGTTGGCTGTGGGCCGGAGCCAGCGTCAGCAACCTCGGTGACGGGATGCTGCTGGCGGCGGGACCGCTGCTTGTCACCTCGATTACGCGCGAACCCCTCGCCGTGGCGCTTGCCCCCTTCGCGCAGCAGGTCCCTTGGGTGGTCTTCGGATTGCTGGCTGGAGCCGTCGTTGACCGGGTGGACCGCCGCCGGCTCATGATCGGCGTGAACCTGCTGCGCCTGCTGGTCCTCGCGGGTCTCTCGATCGTCATCTTCACCGGTTCACTGAATCTTCCAATGCTTTACGCGGGCCTGTTCCTGTTGGGAACCGCCGAGACCTTCGCGGATAACGCCTCCACCTCGCTGATCCCGGCACTCGTGCCCAGCCGGCAACTGGGGCTTGCCAATTCACGGCTGTTCGGAACCATCACGGTGACCAACCAGCTCGCCGGCCCGCCGCTGGGAGCCTTGCTCTTTGCTGTTTCCTTTGCGCTTCCCTATGCGGGATTTGCGGTCCTGCTGGCGGCGGCGGTGGTGCTCTATTCCAGGGTGGTGGTTCCGCTTCCGGCACCTGGAGAAAGAAATGTTGCCACGCCGTCGCTTTGGCGGGAGGTGCGTGAAGGCTTGGGGTGGATGCGTCGGCACTTCGCAGTGCGAACTCTGGCCGTCCTGATTACCTGCTTCAATGTCACCTTCGGCGCCACCTTTGCCATGCTGGTGCTCTACGGCACTGGACAGCTCGGGCTCAGCGGCGTGGGGTACGGCCTGCTGATGAGTGCAAGCGCGGTGGGCGGCATCATTGGTTCGTTGCTTTTCCCGTGGTTGGAGCGCTGTTTCAGCTACGCCACACTATTGCGTGCGGGACTGGTCCTGGAGACCTTCACGCACCTTGGCTTGGTGCTCACCCACCAGGCATGGCTCGCCATGGCGATACTTTTCCTCTTCGGCATGCACTCAGTTGTGTGGAGTTCCGTCTCCTCCACGGTGCGCCAACGGGCAGTGCCGGACCGGCTGCGCGGACGAGTGAACTCGGTCTACATGCTTGGAAGCGTGGGCGGCATTGCAGCTGGTTCGCTACTTGGCGGCGTGCTGGGCCAGGCCTTCAGCTATCGGGCGCCGTTCTATGTCGGCTTCGTGGGGTCCATGGTCATCTTGTTGCTCGTCTGGAAATCCATGACCCACATAGCCAGCGCCGGAGACACCGCGGCAGCGGATGAAACAGCGTAAATGGCACTTTCTTCTTGCGGTCCCGCATGGAACATTTGAAAACAATCCAGTCCGACCAATCACCAATTCATCCATCCGGAAAGGGAATCTGCTTAAATGCTCATCACCAATGTGCGTCCTTGGGGTCAATCCCCGGTTGATATTCACATCGCAGACGGCAGCATCACCGGTATTTCGCCGCACGACCCGGTGCTCACCGGCAGCGGGGAAGTAGACGGCCGCGGGCGGCTGGGATTGCCGGCGTTCTCAGATGTCCATGTACACCTGGATTCAACCCGCATGGGACTGCCCTTCCGGGAACATACAGGGGCTCCAGGCGTATGGGGGATGATGCTCAATGACAGGAACAACTGGCGTAAACCCGAAGTTCCACTGTCCACAACCGTTGCGTTGACGCTGGAGCGGATGATCGCCCACGGCACCACGCGGGTGCGCAGCTACGCGCAGATCGATGTTGACTGCAAACTTGAAAAGTTCGAGGCCGTCCTGGCTGCCAAGGAAAAGTTCGCTTCAAGCGCCGAGGTGCAGATCATGGCCTTCCCGCAGGCAGGGCTGCTGATTGAGCCAGGCACCGCGCACTATCTGGAGGAGGCGCTCAAGCTGGGAGCCACGGTGATGGGTGGCATCGACCCCTGCCAACTTGACAGGGACCCGGCCAAACACCTGGATATTGTTTTTGGGCTTGCGGAAAAATACCAAGTCGATGTTGATATCCACCTGCACGAACCCGGACACCTGGCGCAATTTAGCGCCGAACTCATCATGGAACGCACTCGCGCGTTGGGCATGGAAGGGCGAGTCACGCTTTCCCACGCCTACGAACTTGGAAATATCTCCGACGCTGCCACCTCGCGACTCATGGAATCGATGAGCGCGCTGGATATTTCGTGGGCGACCGTAGCCCCTGCCGTCTCGGGCAAGCAATTCAATCTCGCGGCCATGACGCAAGCCGGGATCCGTGTGGGTCTCGGTGAGGATGGGCAACGCGATTACTGGAGCCCGTATGGGAACTGCGACTTGCTCTCACGCACCTGGCAGCTTGCCTTCACCCACGGGTTGCGGCAAGACGAACTGATTGAACACGCGGCAGCCATCGCCACGTGGGGCGGCGCGACCATCATGGACCGGTCGTTGAGCCGGCTTGCTTCAACGGCTGACCGGCCAGGTTTCCGGGTGGGGGACCGCGCCGACCTGGTGCTGTTGGCCGGTGAAACCGTGACAAGCACCGTGATGGACCTTGGGAATGACAGGACTGTCATCCACGATGGCCGTGTGGTGGCCGAGGGACTCCAGCTCGTGACATGAACCGGATAACCCTGTTTCCAAACGGACCTCGAACCCGAGGCCTGTCGGAGGGCCAGTTGAAGCCGTGGCGCCGAAAGCGACCGGCCCTGTCTGCCATTGTCCGGTCGTGCGACGCCGAACCGATGGTGCCTTGGACCCAAATTCGACGGTTTTCGATGATAGGTTGAAATTTCGCTATCAGTTTTTGAAAAAGGGGAGCATTGAAAACTTCATGGGGGCGCGGCCTTGCCGCACTAATCGCAGCTTCATCACTGGTGCTTGGAGGCAGCGTCGCTGCAACAGCTGCACCACAGGCAACCTCAATTGGCACCGTAGCGTTCAGCGCGGCGAAGAAGGCACCGGCGCCGGTCTCGATCACCAAGATCCCGACAAAGACCGTCAAGGGCAGCGCAAAGGCAACCATCAAGCCGCTGGTATCCAAGCGAAAGAACGTCAAGGTCAATTCGCAGGTACTCACTGTCAAACAAGGCAAAAAGACCATTGCCAAAAACAAGAAGTCAGTTGCCTTGAAGGCCGGCACCTACAAGGTCACTACCACTGTGAAGTACACGGTCTCGGGCAAGAAGGGCACCAAGACCCTGAACCAGACCCTGGTGGTCAAGAAAGCCGCCGTTAAAAAGCCAAGCTGGGTTTACGGCAACGGAGGCTACAACTGCCCCTCCGGTTACCCGATCAAGGGCAACGCCAGCAGCATGATCTACCACAAGCCGAGCGGTGCATTCTATAAACGCACCAAGCCGGAAGAGTGCTTTGCAAGTGAATCTGCGGCACGTTCCGCCGGTTACCGCGCGTCCAAGCGCTAAACCAAAAAATCGTGTGGGTCGGGGAGAGATCCCCGGCCCACACGATTTTTTAACCCACACCTAGGTGGGAGAATTCCTAGTCTTCGCTGGATCCGGCAACGATCGCGGATCCATCGTCGTTGGTTTCGCTCACCAGCTCCGCATGAACGTCGGCCACGGATGGGTACTCCAAATCGGGGCGGAACGGATACAAGGCAACGTCGCTGGCGGCCGTGATTCCGGTATGCACCAGAACCGTCAGCAGGCCAGCTTCCATGCCAGCAATGATGTCGGTATCCATGCGGTCCCCGATCATGGCGGTGGTTTCCGAATGCGCATCAATCCGGTTCAGGGCCGAACGGAACATCATTGGATTCGGCTTGCCAACCACGTAGGGGGCCCGGCTGGTGGCTTGGGTGATCAAAGCGGCCACGGAACCAGTGGCCGGAAGCAACCCTTCGGGGGAGGGGCCGGTGGCATCCGGGTTAGTGGTGATGAACCTGGCGCCGGCAGCAATTAGCCGGATGGCCTTGGTGATTGCCTCGAACGAGTAGGTGCGGGTCTCGCCGAGCACCACATAATCGGGGTCCTGGTCGGTCAGGATGAAACCGGCCTCGTGCAACGCGGTGGTGAGTCCCGCCTCACCGATCACGAAGGCGCGGCCGCCCGGGCGCTGGCGGCGCAGGAACTCAGCGGTTGCCATGGCAGAGGTCCAAATGTTTTCTTCCGGAACGTCCAAACCCGAGGACAGCAATCGCGCCCGCAGGTCGCGGGGGGTGTAGATCGAGTTGTTGGTTAGCACCAAGAACCGTTTCCCGGTGGTGACCCAATGGCCGATCAGTTCAGCTGCTCCAGGAATTGCCTGGTTCTCATGGACCAACACCCCGTCCATATCGGTGAGCCAGCAGTTGATGTCGTTCACGGTGCGTGGTTCATGCGTGGGCACGTGGTGGTTCCTTTCGAGAAGTACCTGATGGGATCATTCTTTCAGGTTCCACCCGTGGGGGTGAAGTTAATGTGTCAGAGCCAATTGTTTTTCTTGAAAACCAGATACAAGCCCACGCTCAGGGCAGCCATGAGTCCCAGCGCCGCGGGATACCCCCACATGAAATGAAGTTCGGGCATGTGGGTGAAGTTCATGCCGTAGATACTTCCGATCAAGCTGGGGGCAAAGAGGATTGCCGCCCACGAGGAGATCTTCTTCATCTGCTCATTCTGGGTCACCCCGGCTTCCGTGGCTCGTTGCGAGGCAAGCGTAGAAGAAAGCGACAAAGCGTTTGTCAGGATGGCACGGAAGGATGCCACCCGTTCAGCAAGACGGATTGCATGGTCCTGGACGTCAATTAATTTCCTGTCCAGTTCAAGGGCATCATCAGGAGCCAAATCCGTGAGCTTCAAATCCTTGCGGAGCCGCTCAATCACAGTATCTAGGGGTACCACTGCTCGCTGGAAATCGATGACTTCGCTGGAGAGCTCATAAATGCGCCGTGAGACGTTGCTTTGGCCGGAAAAGAGCTGTTCTTCGATTTCATCAATGTCGTTTCCAAGACCATCGGCAACCGGTTCATATTCATCGATTACCTGGTCGATGACTGCGTAGAGGACAGCTTCGGGGCCCATGCGCAAGAGTTCTTTCTCGGTTTCCAAACGCTTGCGGACCTCACCAAGTTTGGGGGACTCGGCGTGCCTGACGGTGACGACGAAATCAGCGCCTACATAGACGTGCAATTCCCCGAATTCCACCTTTTCAACGTCGTCGAGGTACCTGGCCGGCCGCAGCACCGCGAAAAGATGGTCGCCGTAGTGGTCGAGCTTCGGGCGTTGGTGGCCGGTCAACGTGTCTTCGATCGCGAGCTCGTGTAATCCCAGCTCGGCAGCGACGTCGTGCATTTCTTGCGCGTTCGGGCGGTAGAGCCCAAGCCAGGCCATCCCGCCGGTTTCCTTCATCGACTCGAAGGTCGCATCGAGATCCGCGGGCTTCGGCAGGCGCTCGCCGTTCACGTAGATGGCGTTGTCGATGATCGGCATGGATCCTCCAGGGTTGGCGGACGGTTTTGCCACCGGCCGAAATGTTGGTGCTGACGCAAGTGTGCCACCCTGACCATCGAAGCACGATCCGGCCAAGAGTCCCTTCACATGGGCAATGCCATGCGTTCCGGGGGAGCGACTACCCTTGAGTAGTGACTTCTGCCCTTGAACCCGCTGCCTCCCTACCCGCCGATACCGCTCCCGAATTTGAGGAGCGCCCCGAAGTGGGCGTTGGGCCGTGGGAAGGCGAATGGCCAAGCGGCGAACACTTTGACCCGGAGCTGCTTGAAGCGGGGGACCGGCGCAATGTTGCCGATAAATACCGTTACTGGAGTATGGACGCAATCATTGCGGACCTGGACGAGCGCCGGCACGACTTCCACATTGCCATTGAAAACTGGCAGCACGACATGAATATCGGCACCGTGGTGCGTACCGCCAACGCCTTCCTGGCCAAGGAAGTCCACATCATTGGCCGCCGTCGTTGGAACCGCCGTGGCGCCATGGTGACCGACCGCTACCAGCACGTTCGCCACCACCCCACCGTTGAAGACTTTGTGGCGTGGGCGAAGGGTGAAGGCCTTGCGATCATCGGGATTGATATCTTCCCTGATTCCGTGCAGCTCGAAACCTATGAATTGCCGCGCAATTGTGTGCTCGTTTTCGGGCAGGAAGGCCCCGGCCTCAGCGAGGAAGTCCACCAGTCGGCCGAGGCAACCCTGTCCATTGAACAGTTCGGATCCACCCGGTCAATCAACGCGGCTTCCGCCGCGGGCATCGCCATGCACGCCTGGATTCGACGCCACGTATTCAACCAAAAAGTCGGTTAAACCTTGGAAAAAGGTTGCACTTCGGAGAAATCGTAGAAGTGTGTTCTGCCAGCCCTTCTCTCAATCTCGCACGTCAGCTACGGTGTTGCCTAAGTGTTCAGTTATTGGGGTAACTGAAATTAATGGCTCGGCCTGAACCTTAGACCTCTCGCCATTTATTCGCCCTGGATTGAGCGAAGTGGTCGTATGTGATGAGGGGGACCATCCGTGAGGAAGCACCGAGTTAATCGGGCTCCTGGTATTCGAACCAAGAGCCAACGAAAAACCGCGTTCTCGCGTGCTTCAGCGCTTGGAATTGCCGTCGCTGCAGCAGTGGCGCTTTCGGGTGCTCCCGGGGTAGGTGCAACAAATGCGCAGTTGGCACCAGTGGCCACCCCCAACGTCACGGCGGCGCAGGTCGTCTACGTCCAACCCGTCAATGTGTCACTGCTCAGCGACGTTGACGCGATCAGTTGGGATGCGTTGCAGTTCACCAGCTCAGACTTGGAGCGTGAAATTGCCGAAGGGTCCAACGCGGCGTCGGCATCAGGTATCGCACTGGGACCGAATGCTGCAGGTGAACAAGCAAGATCTACTGCCCTAGGACAGGCTTCCCCCATGTTGGTGGGACAGAACGTGGGTAGCTTGGGCGAATTGCCGGGAAACCTCCAGTTGATCCACCCGATCACCTCGCGTCACATCACCAGCCCATACGGATGGCGCCACAATCCGACGGGTGCAGGTTCCCAAATCCATATTGGCCAGGATTATGCGATTTCTTGCGGCTCTCCCGTCTATGCAGCAGAAGACGGGACAGTCATTCAGTCTGCTTGGGCCGGGCACTCGGGAATGCGAGTGACTATCGATCATGGGTATTCCGTGCGGACCGGTTATAGCCACAATTCCAAACTGATCGCCAGGGTCGGGGACGCGGTCAAGCAGGGCCAACTCATCGCCTTGAGCGGGACCACCGGGAATTCCACAGGTTGTCACGTCCACTTCGAAGTCATCATCAACGGCAAATGGAACGACCCGCGTAACTTCCTGCCGGCGATTCCAGGGCAGCCGAATCCGATGATCTATTCACGGGACACGACGATTACTGCCGAGGCGATCCGCAATTACGGCACACCCCGTTCCGGATCAGTGCCAATGCAGGACTTGGAGCTGAACATTCCCTGGAGGTCGCAGGTTTCAGTCGTGGAGCCGGTGCGGGTTCCTGAAACCAAGAAGACCGGAAGCAAGAAACCCACTGAAAAGCCTGTGGCCAAGCATGATCCAGTGCCTGCCCCAAAGCCGAGCGCCAAACCCACTGAAAAGCCAAAACCAAAGCCAACGCAAGAACCAGTTTCCAAACCAAAACCAAGCCCGACCCAGCCGGCAAAACCCGTTCAGCCGAAGCCTACGGTTTCACCATCGCCGACAAAGTCACCGGTGGCTGTCCCGACCAAAATCGCCACGCCGACGAAATCGCCGGCAAAGCCCACGGCTGCTCCGCCGACTACTACACCGCCCACGGCTATTCCGTCGCCGACAAAGCCCACGGGTTCTCCGTCGACGACTACACCGCCTACGACCGCTCCGTCGCCGGCAAAGCCGGAGCCATCTAAGCCTGCTCCGTCGCCGACGAAACCCACGGTGGCTGTCCCGGCTGAAACTTCTCCGACTGCTACACCAACGAAACCTGCCTCACCCAAGGTCCCGCAGTCCAAGGATCCGGCGGTCGCTGAGCCAAGCCTGAACACTGCTCCGCCGGCCGACAAGACAGCAGAAAGCAAGGGCCCAGCCGTTCCGACGCCGCCGAGCCAAGAGCCTTCAACGGGCAAGGCTGCACCGGCCCCGAAGCCCGCTGAAGCAGTTAGCCAGGAAGCGAACGGGAAGCCGGTACCTGCTAAGAAGCCGTCTGCACCGGTAAAAACTGCCGCGGATCAAAAGCGGGTGCTCACGGTGAAGGACAAGCCGGCCAAGGGCCGTGCGACTGCCAAGCTATGCGAGGATGCTGCGGATCCTGAGGCACTCCCGCAAGACCAGGCGAAGACGTGCACGGAAAACGGTCTTCCACTGGACCGGAAGACAGCGCCCCTCGCCAAGCCACATGCCAAGCCCAACGAGCCTGCTGATGGCTGAAATTGTCGGATGGAAGCCCTGACAGGGGACACGGCAGCGGTGCGCCCCGTCATGTCGTAAGCGATCCACGTCACCTGTCGATAGGATAGGGGAAGCCAACGAGGTCTACTCCCCCGCAATTCCTTATCTACACAGGAGTCAGTATGCCCATCGCAACCCCGGAACAGTACAACGCCATGATTGATTCCGCCAAGGCTGGCGGATACGCCTTCCCGGCTGTCAACGTGACGTCGTCGCAGACCCTGAATGCCGCTATCCGCGGCTTCGCGGAAGCAGAATCCGACGGAATCATTCAGGTCTCCACCGGTGGCGCAGCCTACTGGTCAGGTGCCTCCATCAAGAACATGGTCACCGGTTCCCTGGCCTTCGCCGCTTTCGCGCGCGAAACCGCCAAGAGCTACGGCGTGAACATCGCCCTGCACACCGACCACTGCCCGGCAGACAAGCTCGATGACTTCGTGCTCCCGCTGCTTGCCGCTTCCGAGGCAGAGGTCGCCGCAGGCCGCAACCCGTTCTTCAACTCGCACATGTGGGACGGCTCGGCCGAAACCCTCGAAGAAAACCTGCGCATCGCGGCCGAGTTGCTGCCACGCACCGCTGCCGCCAAGCAGATCCTCGAAGTTGAAATCGGCGCTGTCGGCGGTGAAGAAGACGGTGTGGAAAACGCCATCAACGACAAGCTGTACTCCACCGTTGAGGACGCGCTGGCCACCATCGCGGCCCTCGGCTCCGGCGAGAACGGCCGCTACATCACCGCACTGACCTTCGGCAACGTGCACGGCGTGTACAAGCCGGGCAACGTGAAGCTGCGTCCGGAGATCCTCAAGGACATCCAGGAGCAGGTCGGCGCCAAGCTCGGTAAGGCCAACCCGTTCGACCTGGTCTTCCACGGCGGCTCGGGTTCCACAGACAAGGAAATCGCCGACGCGGTTGCCTACGGTGTCATCAAGATGAACATCGACACCGACACCCAGTACGCATTCACCCGCCCGGTGGCAGGCCACATGCTCGCCAACTACGACGGTGTGCTGAAGATCGATGGCGAAATCGGCAACAAGAAGACCTACGACCCGCGCGTTTGGGGTGCCAAGGCCGAAGAGTCGATGGCGGCCCGCATCGCATCTGCTGCCGTGCAGCTGGGTTCGGCCGGAAAGAGCTTGAAGTAACCATGGCTGATCTTGGAGCAAACCTGCTCGGAATTCCCGAAACCCTGCTGCCCGAAGAAGTGGAGGTCAACGCACGTTTGGCCGCCGGCGATGAAGCTGTGGACATTGCAGCCGCATTCCCGTCATCATCGATTGGCTGGGCACTGCTGGCCGACGAGGCGCACGCCGAGGGCCATTTTGTTGAGTCCTACGCCTACTCCCGTGTTGGCTACCACCGCGGCCTGGATGCGCTGCGCAAGTCCGGCTGGCGCGGACAAGGGCCGGTGCCCTGGCGTCACGAACCCAACCGCGGGTTCCTGCGCTCGCTCTACGCACTGCAGCGTGCCGCATCGGCAATTGGTGAAACCGAGGAAGTTGACCGCATTGGCCGCTTCCTCAACGACTCCGATCCGTTGGCTGTAGCCGCAATCGAAGCTGAATAGTTTTCCGTAGATATTCGCCTTATGAATGGTTCGTGTAAACCCTTGCGAGGGATTACACGAACCATTCTTGGCTTAACTGGATGTCCCGAATCAACCGTGTCCATAACGTGACTGGAAGAAAACCGAACGGTGCCCTAGATTTACTTGCAACGCCTCCATCGCACCGTGGCGTTCATGAGGGCAAGGGGTCAAGTGTGGCTCCTTTCCCAAGCTCGAATCACAACCCTTGGGATAGGACCACCATGGCACAAAAAATCCGCACCGCACTGCTTGCTTCGGCGATGGCTTCCGGGCTGCTGCTATCCAATGCGCCGGCATATGCCGCACCACTCGTAGAAGAAAGCGCCTCGCAGGACGCCGGTATTGACACGTCGGCGGCTGTGCAGGAGGTGGCCGAGATTTCCGCCGCGCTAGAATCCACGGCCAGTGCAGTGGCTCCACAGGATCCATCAAGGGAGCCATCACAGTTGGTTTCGGCGGTTCCTGTTGACGACGCAGCGATTCAAGATGAGCCACCGGTTGGTCCTGTTGAGGGCAACACTCCCACCACGGGCGGAGGCGAATCGTCTTCCATGGGCGATGAAGGGGCGACCGACACCCCGTCTGGAATCGATGCTTCCGAAGAAGCGACCGGGGGGCCGTCCGGCGAAGATTCCAATGAGAGCGCTGGAGTCGAAACCGAGCAGGTAACGGCGGATGCCGATGCGCCCGCCGGCGGCACGACCAATGATGCTGAAACCACCGCACCAGCTAGCCCAGAAGTAGCGACTGCCGAAACCTCACAGACCGCCGAAGAATCTGACGCTTCTGAGGCGGCGACGGAAGAAGTTTCCGAATCGG
This sequence comes from Paeniglutamicibacter antarcticus, assembly GCF_900010755.1. Taxonomy (GTDB): domain Bacteria; phylum Actinomycetota; class Actinomycetes; order Actinomycetales; family Micrococcaceae; genus Paeniglutamicibacter; species Paeniglutamicibacter antarcticus_B. The sequence goes on from NZ_CZJT01000101.1 coordinate 85,130, forward strand.
CCAGCGAGACCGATATCGAAGCACTGGCCTCTTTTGAGGAGCTGCTCGAGGGTATCGAAATGCCATCAGGTTCCGAGGACTGGACTGAAGAACAGTGGAATGATTTCATGCTGACCGCTGAGGGGCAGGAATTCACCGAAACCATTCTGGACGCCATGTCGGAAACCGAGGAATTCAACGTCATTTTCGATATCGTCCTCGATTTCGTGGAGACCGAAGACCTCGGATACCTCAAGGAATTGAAGGAGTACCTGCTTGAGCTCTTCGGCGGCAACGAGGAATGGGCCATGGAGGCCTACAACGGAATGGCCGCGGAGCTAAGGGCCCAAGGATTCGACGTTGATGATTGGACCAAAGTGCAGAAGCCATCCGAAAGCACTCCGCCGGTAGTGCCGTCCGAAAAGCCAAAACCTGAGGTTAAGCCTGCAATCAAGCCGGCTGGCAACGTGAAGCCAGTGGTGGATAAGAAGCCGATGGCTGAAGCCGTCGTGAAGCCCGTGGTCCAGGCTAAGACACAGAAGCTGGCCGAGACGGGTTCCGATGGAGTGCTGCTCATGGGTGGTGCCGGCATGCTCTTGGTCATCGGAGGAGCGTTTGCGCTACGTATGCGCCGTAAGCCTCGCGCGCACTAACCGTTTCTTTTCGGCCGAGTCCGTGACACGATTCGGCCATGACACGGTTTGAAGCTTTGAACATTCAAGAGCTTATTCACCTTCCCGTGACGCGGGTCTGGGATTTGCTCACTGATTGGGCCGCGGCACCGAAATGGATGCCCGGGGTCGATTCCATGGAAGCTGAGCAGCTGACGGGTTTCGGGGCGGTGCTTGATTACCGCTCCGGAACCCATGAGCGCCAGCTTGTCATTTCGAGTCTCGAAGACGGCAAAAGCATTACTTTGTCTGCCGGAAGCGGTGACATCGGGGTGCTCTACAGTTATGAGCTCTCGGACGAGTTCGGCCATACACTGGTGCGCCTGACGGTAGGCGTTGAAGCAGTCGCGGAACTTGAAGACGAGGTGGGTGAGCTGCTTGCGGCAATCGCTACTTCTGAGTCGGCAACATTGAAGGGGCTGCGAGCCTATGCGGAGTCGGCGCCCTAGCCGTTATTGCCGGTTCGGGCTTACCGGTGGATCACGCCTCCGGGGAGAGGTGCTCAAATACAAGGTTGGTTTGTGTTGAAGCAAATGCCGCCTTGGAGCCCAGGTGTCGGGCGACAAAATCCCGGAGTGCTTCAACTGACTGGCAGAGGACGTGGACAAGGATGTCCGGTGTTCCGCCTAAAACGAAGACATCCTGGACCTCGGGCAGCGCCTGTAGTTTCCGTGCGGACTCCAGCATCTCGTTCCTGAAATCTGGGCGCACCATGATCGAAACCATCGCCGAAACCTGCAGTCCCAAGAGCCGCGGGTTGATATCTGCGTGGAATCCCCGGATGACACCCGCATCCTGGAGTGCTCGAACGCGCCCCAAACAAGTCGACGGCGCCAAGCCCGCCCGGGAAGCCAGCAAGTTGTTGGGAGTCCTGGCGTCCCTGCTCAGCTCTTGAAGGATGACCAGGTCTGCCTCATCGAGGCGAACGGTATTCTGCTGGGGATGATGATTCTTGATCGAACCCGAATTCAGCACGGAAATCTCCTTTGAATGTGAGCACTTGTTCACCCTGCTACCAATACCTTGGCAAATGATTCTATGATTAGCCAACAGGCATCGAGAACCTGTGACTAGCGTCACTGTATCTCGATAGGTTTAGAAAGGTAACCCCTCAATGAGCACTCCCACACTTCGCACCGATCGTGCCACGTTACAAGAAGCTGACCGGACCGACGTCTTGGCAGGTTTTCGCGAGCGTTTCTCGTTGCCTGAGGGCGTTATTTATCTTGATGGAAATTCGCTGGGGCCGCTCCCGTTGGGAGCCGCTGAACGTGCTGCCGAGGTCATTAACAACGAATGGGCCCATGGGCTGATTCGCTCATGGAACACGGCAGGCTGGTTCGAACTTCCAACCCGTTTGGGTGACAAGCTCGCCAAGCTTATTGGCGGCAACGACGGCGAAACGGTGGTCACCGACACCACGAGCCTGAACCTATTCAAAGCGCTTGCCTCGGCAGTGCGCATCCAACAGCAGGATGCGCCCGGGCGTCGGGTCATCCTGACCGAACGTGACAACTTTCCCACCGATATCTACATCGCGGAGGGTATCAGTGACTTCCTGAACTCCGTGAAAGCCGAAACCGGCGAGCACTACGAGGTCCGCCTGATCGACGAAAACCTGTCCCTGGCCGATGCCCTCGACGATTCAGTAGCCGTTGTGGCGCTCTCCCACGTGAACTACCGCACCGGTGCCATGTGGGACATGGCCGGGGTATCCGCGGCCGCACACGCAGCTGGGGCCTTGGTGATCTGGGACCTCGCGCACGCAGCAGGTGCAGTTCCGGTAGACCTCAACGGAGCCAATGCCGACTATGCGGTGGGCTGCACCTACAAGTACCTCAATGGCGGCCCGGGCTCGCCCGCCTTCATCTGGGTCAACGCCCGCCACCAGGGACGCTTCTGGCAGCCGCTGACCGGCTGGTGGTCCCACTCGGCGCCCTTCGCCATGGCAGATAGCTACACGGCAGCCAACGACGTCCGTCGCTTCCTGTGTGGAACCCAGCCGATTACCTCCATGGCGATGATCGAATGCGGTCTTGACGTCTCGCTCGAGGCCGACATGGGGCAGGTGCGAGCCAAATCGCTGGCCCTGACAGACCTCTTCATCTCCTTGGTCGAAGAACGCTGTGGCCAATTCGGGCTCGAACTAATTACCCCGGCAAACCACGCCGAACGTGGCAGCCACGTCAGCTTCAGCCACCCCGAAGGCTATGCAATCATCCAGGCCCTCACAGACCGTGGAGTCATCGGCGACTACCGCGAACCCGGGGTCCTGCGTTTCGGCATCACCCCGCTCTACCTTTCCTACACCGACATCTGGGACGCCGTGGAAATCCTGCGTGACATCCTCGAAACCGGGTCCTGGGATGTTCCCGCCTACAAGGCCCGCAACGCCGTCACCTAAGAAGCGCCAAACCGTTCGAAAACACATTGTTGGTTGGCCGTCGGGACACTCCGAGGCCAACCAAAGGAATTGCCATACCCAAAAACACCCTCTGCAGCATCCCACTCCCACCGATCGAGGTCTCCCATGAGTTCGTCACTGGATAGCATCAAAAAAAGAGAAGCAGGCCTTTCCCGGCAGCTGACATCCGCCCAGTTGAGTATGATCGCCCTGGGCGGGGCCATCGGCACCGGCCTGTTTCTGGGCAGCAAGTTCGCCATCTCCTTTGCCGGCCCAAGCGTCATCATCAGCTACGCGATCGGCGGGCTCATTGCGGTGCTGCTGATGGGTGCCTTGTCGGAAATGACGGTCGCCCACTCGACCACCGGCTCCTTTGGCGCCTTTGCCGAGCACTACATCAACCCTTTCGCCGGCTTCATGCTCAAGTACCTGTACTGGTCCTGCATCGTGTTGGCCGTCGGCACGGAAGTCACCGCCGTCGGAGACTACATGCAAATGTGGTTCCCGGGCGTGCCACCGATCGTCTGGGTGCTGGGCTTCTCCGCCCTGCTCATCGGCGTGAACATGTTCAACGTCAAGGCCTTCGGCACCCTCGAATACTGGTTCTCCGCCACCAAGGTCTTTGCCATCGTTGCGTTCATCCTCGTCGCTGCGGTGCTGGTCTTCGGCGGTTCCAACCCCGACTTCGGCTTCCACAACTACCAAGCGGAGGGCGGCTTCTTCATGGGAGGCGCCAAGGGCGTCTGGTTCGCAGTGATCCTGGCGATCTTCTCCTACCTGAGCATCGAGATGATCGCGGTGGCGGCCGGCGAGGCCAAGGACCCCGAGGTCGCTGTCAAGAAGGCCTTCAAGGTCACCCTGGTGCGCCTCTTCCTCTTCTACATCCTGACTCTCTCACTGATCCTGGCGATCGCCCCGGTGAGCAAGATCCTCGAGGGCGGCAGCCCGTTTGTCACGGTCATGCAGGTCATCGGCATTCCGTATGCCGACTCCATCCTGAATTTCGTGGTCATCATCGCGGCGCTTTCGGCCATGAACTCCCAGCTCTACATCTCCACCCGCATGATGTTCTCGCTCTCCCGCGCCGGTCAAGCCCCGCGTATCTTCGGCAAGGTCCGCCCGAACGGCTCACCGGTGAACGCGCTGTTGCTTTCCGCAGGCGGAATCGCGGTGGCGACGCTGATCTATGCCGCCAACCCGGAAAGCGGTTTTACGATCATGATGGCGTTGTCGATGTTTGGCGCCATGTCCACGTGGGGCCTGATCTTCGTCACCCACCTGTTCTTCCGCCGTTCCCACAAGCGCAGCGGTGAAAAGCTTAAGTACAAGCTGCCGTTCTACCCGTTGGGATCGCTGATCGGTGCGCTGTTGATGGTGGCGCTGCTGATCACCACGTTGTTCACCAAGGAATTCACCATGACTTTGCTCTTCGGTGTCCCCTTCGCAGTGGTGGTGGCCATCTTGTACTTCGTATTGCGCAAACGGATGGTTCCAGCCGATATCGAGGAGAGTACTGAACTCGATGGTGATGCAGCGCTTGTCAACGAAACTGCCTAGCAACCGCACTCTTTAGAAGTTGGCCAGTGGGGCAAAGCCCGCAACGACCCAAACGCATGACTGCGTACGGGCGCTGCGGGCATTGCCGTCTGAGTGCACTGGTGCGGAATCGAGCAGGGGGTTCCAGCGCATAGAATCATGCACGGTGCCCAACTCGAGAGGAACGATGTGGCAAAGCTGTATTTCCGTTATGGTGCAATGAACTCGGGCAAGTCCACTGGCTTGTTGCAGACCGCGTTCAACTATGAAGAACGCGGGCAGCGGGTGTTGTTGGCCAAGCCCGGTATTGATACCAAAGGCGAAACCAGCATTGTTTCCCGTCTGGGAATGAACCGCAACGTCGACTTCTTAATCCCGCCGACGGCCAATGCCCGCGAACTTTTCGCTGCCCAGGCCGCAGGTGATGATCCGGACGCGCTCTTGCAGCATATGGATTCGCCCCCGGTGGCATGTTTGCTGGTTGATGAGGCGCAGTTCCTGACCGCCAGCCAAGTTGATGACCTGTTCCGCATTGCTGTGCTCGATAACGTCCCGGTGCTTGCCTACGGAATTCGCTCGGACTTCCGAACCCATGCGTTCCCCGGTTCCCGGCGTTTGCTGGAAATCGCGCATTCACTGGAAGAGCTCAAGACCATCTGTAGATGCGGACGCAAGGCTGTGTTTAACACCCGGCGCGTTGGCGAAAAAATCATCTTCGACGGCGACCAGGTCGCGATCGACGGGGACGAAGTTTGGTACGAGTCGCTGTGCGGATCCTGTTACCTGGAGGCTTCCGCAGGCCGCTTGGGTGACTGAAGAACGTGACTGAAAAACCTGCCTTTTAGAATTTTTCTCAAGTCAGCGGATTCATGGAATCCGCAAAAGCATGTGCTCTGCAAATGAGCGAGACCCTGAACGAAATTGGCCTTGAGATTATCGAAAACCGTGAGGATGGTTGGGTTCTTTTTGCCCACATCATGGGGATCGTTGAGGTGCCCGCGGAATCCTTCTGGGCGAGGAGTTGGCCGAGGAGCTAGAAGAGGCACGAAGCGCTAGGTCCGGAGCCCGTGAGATGCATTAGACAGCATTCTTGGGATGTTCCAGCGAAAGCCCCAGCAAGATCACCCGGACCCCGTACTCGAAGGCTTCTTGCCCCGACTCTTGGGCATGTTCCTGGGCTTCGGGTTCGCCGACCAGCGCTCGGGCTTCCTGGTGGGCGGCAATGGACCCCAGCAGGTGGTTGAGCAGCAAGTGCCTGGCATAAAATGCCTGTTCGGCAGGAATCCCGGCGTGCTCCAGGAAACTCAGCAACCAGCCAAGTGGCGCCAGTGCTTCCGGGCGCATGGTTTGTGCCAGCTGGATGACTTCTGCCGAGTCCGGAATCGTGATCAATGCGGAGCGCAACTGTTGCAGCAACGCCCCGATTGCCATCGGGGCCATTTCCGGTGCCGGAAGCGCGGGTTCAGGGACCGAACCAAGAAGTTTCGCGGCAACATCAACCAGCAGTTCTTGCTTGGACTTCACGTGCCAGTACAACGCCCCGACCTGCACATCGAGCTCGCGGGCCAGCCTGCGCATCGAGAGGTCGGCCAAGCCGAATTCTGAGAGCACGCCAACTGCGGCGTCAGTGAGTTGTTCACGCGTCAAGGCCATGGAGTCCAGTGTATGGCGGCGCTGGAAATAAGTTCTTTCCGACGTGCTGTCCCAAGTCACGATACTGGCCTTACACTCAGGGTTATGATCCGATTCCTGATTCGACTTGCCATCTTCATAGTTTCCTCTGCCCTTGGCCTGTTGGTCACTAGCTGGATCCTTGACGGATTTAACATCCACGCTTCGGGGTTCATTGTCGCGGTTCTGGTATTCACTGTGGTCCAGTCCGTGATCACCCCATTTGTCGCCACCATGGCCAGAAAATACGCCTCGGCATTCCTGGGCGGGGTGGGACTGCTGGCCACCGGGCTGGCGCTCTTCATTGCACAGCTTTTCCCCGGGGGCTTGGAAATTTCGGGTGTGAGCACCTGGGTGCTTGGTGCGCTGCTGGTGTGGCTTGTCAGCGCCCTGGGGACCTTCCTGTTGCCGATGTGGTGGCTGCGGGAGAAACGCAAGGCGCGGGCCGCTACGACCGGTGCCTAAAAACATAAGCAAAACAACGTCGAGGGAAAACCTGAGGTCGATCCCTCGACGTATGGACCGAAGCGGGGTTTGATGGGGTCATGAGTATGCAATTTCCAACGCCAGAGGCCATGGCCGAGTACCAACGGATCACCCGCGCACTGCTCGGCGAGGGCGTGGTGGCCGGCAAAATGTTCGGCAAGGACGCCTTGAAGTTCGAGTCCAAGGCCATTGCATGCCTTTTCGAGGAGGGTATGGCGTTCAAGGTTGGCCGGGACAGCGAGCCCATGAACCGTGCCATGCAGTGCCCCGGAGCAACGCTCTACGACCCATCCGGGCAGGGACGTCCATTCCGTGATTGGGTAGCGGTTCCACAAAGTTCGATCGAACGCTGGGAGGGGTTCGCGCAGGCCGCACTATCTGCGGCAAGCGACCCTGATTCAGACTCTTAGCTGCCATAAATCCACTCGAGGTAGGTTCATCGGGTAAACTCGTGACGTAAGAGCCCCTTACTTTTCTTTCTGATCCACACGTGGCGTTGGAAGAATGAGGGGCATTTCTGCGCCCGGCACCGCCGGGACCCGGCATCATGTGCCGGCCGCGCTGAATCGAGCAAGGGGGAGGATCCCATGCCAGCAATCGTGATCGTCGGAGCCCAGTGGGGCGACGAAGGCAAGGGTAAGGCCACAGACCTTTTGGGTGGCCAGGTTGACTATGTTGTGAAGCCAAACGGTGGCAACAACGCAGGTCATACAGTCGTCGTCGGCGGTGAAAAGTATGAGCTCAAGCTCCTGCCCGCCGGCATTCTTTCGCCAAACGCCATTCCGATTATCGGAAACGGCTGTGTAGTAAACCTCGAAGCGCTCTTCGAGGAAATTGAAGGACTCGAGGCCCGCGGGGCGGACACCTCGAAGCTGCGTGTTTCCGCAAACGCACACCTGGTGGCCCCGTACCACCAGACCATGGACAAGGTCACCGAACGCTTCCTGGGCAAGCGTGCCATTGGCACCACCGGTCGCGGCATCGGCCCGGCCTACATGGACAAGATCGGGCGCCTGGGCATCCGCGTGCAGGACGTCTTCGACGAATCCATCCTGCGCCAGAAGGTTGAAGGGTCGCTGCTCCAGAAGAACCAGCTGCTGGTCAAGGTCTACAACCGCCGCGGCGTAGAGGTCGACGAGATCGTGGAGTACTTCCTGTCCTTCGCCGAGCGCCTGCGCCCGATGGTCATCGACGCCACGCTGGAGCTGAACAACGCGTTGGACGCCGGCAAGGTGGTCCTCATGGAGGGCGGCCAGGCCACGTTCCTGGACGTCGACCACGGCACCTACCCGTTCGTCACCTCGTCGAACCCGACCGCCGGTGGCGCGTCGGTGGGCTCGGGCATTGGCCCGACGCGCATCACCCGCTCGGTGGGCATCATCAAGGCCTACACCACCCGTGTTGGCGCCGGACCGTTCCCCACCGAACTGTTCGACGACATGGGCATGTACCTGCAGAAGACCGGCGGCGAATTCGGTGTCAACACCGGCCGACCTCGTCGTTGCGGTTGGTACGACGCGGTGCTGGCCCGCCACGCCTCGCGCGTGAACGGCTTCACCGATTACTTCGTCACCAAGCTCGACGTGCTCACCAACATTGAGCAGATCCCGGTGTGCGTTGCCTACGACGTTGACGGGGTGCGCCACGACGAAATGCCGATGACGCAGACCGACTTCCACCACGCAAAGCCGATCTTCGAGTACTTCCCGGGGTGGACCGAGGACATCTCCACGGCCCGCACCATGGAAGAGCTTCCGGAGAACGCACGCAACTACGTGTTGGCCCTCGAAGGCATGAGCGGCACCCGCATCTCCGCCATTGGCGTAGGACCGGACCGTGAACAGACCATCGTTCGTCACGACCTGATCAACGACTAGCATTAGCTGCACACGCGAGGGCGTGGTGCGGATTGGATGAAGAGTATGAATGAACAACTCCTGACCAGCCTGCGCCACGCCCTTGCTGCGTCTCCTGACGACCACGCGCTGCGGTTGCACGTGGCCGAAATGCTGCATGCGGCACACCGCAACCCGGAGGCATTGGGAGAGGTTAACCTGGTCATCCAGGCCGACCCGTCCAATGCCGCTGCGCTTGGAATGCTCGGCAAGATCATCGCAGGGCTCTCGGCTCCGGCCGCGGCATTGCCCGCCCAGAACGACGTTGTCAGCGGCCCGGCAGAGCTGCCTGTGGAGAATCCGAACCCGGTGTGTGAACAGGTTCCCGCTGAAAAGGCCGGCTCCGAAACGAATGCTGACGACGGGTTCGACTGGGACCAAGCCTCCAAGCAATTGGACGAGAACCTGCCGGCTCCGTTCGCGAGCTCCGAACCGCTGGCCATGGGCGAGGAGGACTCGGGTGTTGCCGTCATCGAACCAGAAGCCCCGGTGGTCACCCTCGCCGATGTCGGAGGACTCGAAGACGTCAAAAAACGCCTGAACGAATCCTTCCTGGCGCCCATGCGGCACAGTGAAATCGCCAAGGCCTTCGGCAAATCCCTGCGCGGCGGGCTGCTGCTCTACGGGCCGCCGGGCTGCGGCAAGACCTTCCTTGCCCGTGCCGTGGCAGGTGAACTGGGTGCCCGGTTCATGTCGGTGGTGATGACCGATGTGCTCTCGTCATATATCGGCCAGACCGAAAAAAACCTTAAGGCGGTCTTTGATTCCGCCCGCGCCGAAACTCCGACGGTGCTCTTCCTTGATGAGGTCGACGCGTTGGGCATGCGCCGCGGCTCCCTGACGGGTTCAGCCTCCTGGCTGCGCCAAATGGTCAACCAGCTGTTGCTGGAAATGGACTCCATGGCCGGGAACAACGACGGACTGTATATTCTTGCCGCCACCAACCACCCATGGGATCTGGACGAGGCGTTGCTGCGCCCGGGCAGGCTAGACCGCACGGTATTGGTGACGCCACCGGATGCCGCCGCCCGCACGGCAATCTTGCACTACCACCTCAAAAAACGCCCGATCGCCGGGATCGACCTCGCGGTGTTGACCCGCCGCACAGAGAACCTTTCCGGAGCCGACCTCGAACACCTGTGCGTCACCGCGGCGGAGAAGGCCATGATGGAATCCATCGAGGCCGGGGAAATCATCCCGCTGAACATGGGACACATGGAACAGGCGCTTGCCGAAGTCAAGGCTTCAACGCTGCCGTGGCTCGAATCCGCCCGCAACGTGGTTCGCTTCAGCAACGAACACGGACGATACGACGAACTGGCCGGCTACCTGCGATCCCGGAAAATGCTTTAGGTCCGCTCCATGGCCGGGACGATCGACATTGACCTGCTTTATGCCCGCGCCCAGGGGCTGGCCGCTGCTTCCCGATTGGAGGCGGCCCTCGAACTGGTCGAGGGACAGCGGCAGCAGCTTGCCGGCGAACCCCGGTTCTGGGTCCTCTATGGCACCCTTCTGCTGGCCAGCAAGCGAAGCGAGGAAGCCGAACAAGCGGGCCGCCAAGCGCTCAACCTGGAACCCGGTTCGTTATCAGCAGTCGACCTATTAATCGGCTGCGCGCATCAGGGCAAGGACTACGGCAGGGCCATCACGCTGGCGCAGGTCATGGTGGAGGCTGCGCCCAACGAGGCCCGTGGGCATTACTGGGTGGGGTTGCTGCTGGTCAGCCAGCTGAACTCCCGCACGGAGCTTGAAGAGGCTGCCAGGGCAATGGCCCGGGCCCTCGAAATCGATCCTGAAAACCCTGACCACTACAGGATTGCGGCACTGATAGCCGATTTCTCGGGTAACACACCTGCGGCACTCGAATACCTGAGTTCGGGGCTCAACATCGCCCCCAACCACAGTGGTCTTCTATTGGCCTCGGGTGTCATTGACGGCGCGAAGGCAGTGGTCGGGGACAAGAGCGCGGTGCTTCGCGGTCTCTTGGCGGTGAACCCGATGGATTCCACAGCCAGGGAGGAACTTTCCGAGACCTTCTTGCAGAAGCTGGCGCCGCTGGGCAGACTGCCGTGGGTGCACGGAATGCTCGCGGCGCTTCTGGTCCAGCGGACGGGCGGCCTCTGGGGAATCCTGGCCATCACGCTGTTGACCGCCGCGTTTGGTGGCTACGGGTGGATGAAGTTCAAGCGCGCAGCGGCCGGACTTCCCTCCGGATATGCAGGTGAGGTCATTGCCGAAACACCTGGCGCTCAAACGGGTGTAAAAATGCTTGCAGTTTCAGCGCTGACCGTGGCGTTGGGGGCCGGCTGGGGGAGCTTGGCCGTGGATCCGCGTCCGGGGTTGCTGGCGTTGGGGGCAGGAGTGGTGGCCGGCTTCGTCGGGTCTTCACTGCTTGAAAAGGCTGCGTGTTCCCCGCCCCCGAAGGGCGCCGGCCAACGGATGCTAAATCGCTATCTGCACCAGCGCATCGGACTGGTGCTTGGAGCCCACCGGGTCAGGTTTTGGACGGGTGCGTTCGGGTTGCTGGTCTTGGTCCTAAGCCTTCCCGAATCATCCTATGCGCCGGGAATGATCATGATCATCCTGGCGGGTTGGCTGATGGCGATCGGATCCCAGTTGGCAATATGGACCCTGCGGCTGGGTCCCGGAAGCAATCCCTGGGCAATCTCACGGAAGCTGAAAGCCCCGGCACAACGCCGGGGTCCGGCCAGTGTTGTGGGCAACCTGCAGGGGGCCTTTTACATCGGGATGCATTTCTTTTTCCCCATGATTATTCTCGGCTTGGGCGTCTCGGTCCTCAGCATGGGCACCGCTGCGTATGACACCCCAAGTGCGCCTGCGAATGAACGTAAGAACAGCCCCGTGCCGGTGTATCCGATCCAGACTCAGACCCCCGACTTCAAGATGCCGAGCATTCCGAGTATGCCGTCGATCGATATCCCAGACTTCTCGACGAAATCCCCAGATAACTAATACGCCCCCCAAGGCGGGGATGAGTGAGAAAGCAGCATTGGCTGACCAGGTGACCGGGCCGATTACCGCGGCGCTCTTGGGAGTGAGCCAGCCCCAAGTTGGGCCCTCGATCAGGATGAAGACCAGCAAGCCGAAGCCGAGTGCACTGAGCAGCACACGGAATACATCGGTTCCGTGTTCCTTGTGCTCCGTGGTTGTTTCCGGAACCACCTTCCAGATGCCGAAAGGACCAATGGGCCCAGAGGCACGTTGCCCCAGAAGATCCAGCGCCGGTCCAGGTGGGTAGTGAATGCCCCGCGGAGCAGGGGGCCAATGGCTGCGGCACCGGACATGACGGCTCCTCAGACGCCAAGGCGGCGGCACGTTCCTTGCCCGGAAAATGGAGTTCACACTCGAAAGTGTGGAAGGCAGTACCGCGGCCCGGCAGATTCCTTGCGGGGCACGGGCGGCAATCAAGGTGCCCGCACTTGGCGCCACCGCGGCCACGAGGCAACGGACAACTATCATTGCCAACGCTCCGGCCAGTGCCGCCAGGGCCAACCACTTGCTTTCGCGCTTTCCCGTCATATTCCAGAGGGTACGGAGAACACCGACCCGGAGAATCCACCAAATGGACGATAGTCGCTAGGGTTGTCCTAAACGTACGCAATGAAAGGGAAGCGCCATGAAGATCAGTGTCGGTCAGTTCGCCCCAACCGGTTCGGTGACGGATAACCTTGAGACCATCGACCGCCTTGCCGCGCAGGCCAAGGCAGACGGGTCCGGGCTGGTTCTTTTCCCTGAGGAAGCGATGCTTGCAGTATTGAAGGTCGAGGGGTCGCTGGCAGAGGCCATTGCCGGAAACTGGACGACATTCGTGCAGAAACTTTCCTTTATTGCTGCCGAAAACAACATTGCCATTGTCGCCGGCGGGTATGAGGAATCCGAGGATTCGCGCCCCTTCAACACCCTTGCCGTTGTGTCAGCGGACGGAAAGATACTTGGTACTTACCGCAAGATCCATCTCTATGATGCGTTCTCGTACCAGGAGTCGAATTCGATCACGGCCGGTCCCGTGGAGGGAACTCCGGTCTTTGAAATCGACGGACTCAAGTTCGGGGTTTTGACCTGCTACGACCTGCGTTTCCCCGAGTTGTCGCGTCGATTGGCAGTCAGCGGTGCAGACGTCTTACTGGTGGCAGCGGCCTGGTTTAAGGGTGAACACAAGATTGACCACTGGGAAACCTTGCTTAAAGCCCGGGCCATCGAAAACACCGTATGGGTAGCGGCAGCAGGAACAAGTTCCAGCCATACGATCGGCCACTCAGCGATCCTTGACCCGATGGGTGTCCCCATCGAATTCCTCGGTGACGACGCCGAAGGCTTGGTGACCGTTGATGTTACTCGCCGCCGCATTGACGAGGTCCGTGAGTTCCTGCCGGTGCTTGCCAACAAGCGGCTCTAGCCCCTGTTGGGCCCCACGGTTCGAGTGGTTCTGCCCGTAGGCCACTCATGTTATTTGCTCCCCTCATGCTTACTGTGAAGTCACGCCTGAGTTAATGCGGCCAGTGGAGGCCCGGCAGGCCCCTGACCATCAGCGGCTTGCCGTGGGGATGTTCTTGCATCTGGTCTCCGGAGTCGTTGCGGCAGCGCTCAGGTGGATGCCGTGTTGGGGAGATCCTCAGGGGATGGTCTGCGCCAGCTTCAAGAGCGGTGTTGTGGCGCCCGCGCAGGGAATCTTCCTGTTCGGGGGTATCAACGAGTACTTCGTCATTAACGCCTTCGTTAGCCATGTCGATGCGGCGAATGGAACCGGCAGGTTGCGGTATGCATTGCTGGCGCTGCTTGGTGCAGCAATGCCGGTGTTCTTGGCTCAACAGCAGGCCCAGGCTCTGGCGGGCTCCCGGAAGTGAATCCCAAGCAATTTCACATGGTTATGGGATGTACCCAGCGGGGCCCGGCCACTATTATTGATGCCCGAAGCGTCGTCAAATAGGCAAGGTACAGCAGTGAGTAATTCCGCAACGCAAATGAGTGAAGAGATCATCGAGGAGTGGGCCGAGGTGACAAGTCGTGCCTACAACGACTCGCTCACCGGGTTGGATCTTTCCCGACTTCCGGCGGCCGTCGAGGCATTCATTGACCTGTATGGGCAAAGCAAGACGATGACCTTCAACGCCGAATATTCGCCGGTGGACTACTTCGAGGAACACCCGGCGGCCGTCATTGCCAGCATTCTGGATTCGCGCGAAGCGCTTGACCTGCTGGATGACGAGCAAGAGGAAGCGCTTGAAGACATCCTCGAATTCACTGAGGCCTGGGAGCAATTTGATGAGAACCAACAGCCGGCTCTCGGGGTTTCCGAGGCCGATGATGATGAACAGCCCGTCTGGTAAAGCAATCCGCTCGATCTAGCTAGGCCGACACCTTGCTAATAGGCCGCTGCTCGCGCTGCCCACCCCTCGGGGCCGGGAAGCGTGCGCAGCGGCCTATTTGTCAGTGCGATGATTCCCGCCACCGTGGCGATGGCCGCGCAAAACACCAGTAGCCCGGTCCAGCCCCAGAGGGGGAAGCCGAATCCAGCGATCAGCGGTGCCAGCGGCAGTGCGGCCATGCTCATGAGGGACGAGGCACTGGTGGCCCTGCCCAGTAGTGCGGTGGGAACCGCTGCCATGAAATAGCCGCCGATGCCTGCATTGATGGCCGGCGCCCCGAACAACACAACGGCCAGAACCGCGCAGATGGCCCCCACCGGTTCAATGAACGGCAAGATCCATAGGGCCGCAATCGCCAACAACAGTCCGGAGCAGGTCAGTGCCCCGCTGGGAATCCGTTTGATCAATGCCGGTGCGACCGTGCTGCCCAGGAGCATGCCGATGCCGATCGATGCTGACACCATGCCAATGGTTGCCGTTGATTCGCCGCGTTGTTGAAGCGCGAAAATAACCGAGGTGATTGATGCGTTGGTTCCAAGGTTGACGATGATGGAAACCAGCAGGATTGCCCGCAGGTCCTTGCGACGCCACAACCATTTCAGCCCCTCGCTGCTTTCCTTGGCGAAGCCGCGCGCCCATTTGGTGCGTCCGGTTGATTCCTGCCGGTCCATGGGACCTGCATCCTTGTCCGGGGAGGTAGGTGCGGGCAGGGCCATGAATCGGGCGAACACGGTCGCTGCTGTGTGGATGATGGCGATGGCTGCCATGGCCAGTGTTTGCGAGATTGCGAGCAGGATTCCACCGAGCGGGCCGCCTGCCAGTGAAACCACGGCGTCGCGGCCCTGGTTTGCAGCAAGTGCCGAGCCGAGCTGAGTTTCGGGCAACAGGTCCTTGAGCACAGCGTCGGAGGCCGAGCCGAACAGCCCATTGCGCACCGACATCAGCAAATGAAGGGTGAGTAGGGTCCAAAACGTCAGGGATCCGGTGGCCGCGGCGGCAACCAGGCCCAGCCCGATCGCGGTTCCGGTCATGCCGCCGATCAGCATGAGTCGACGGCGGTTGTGCCGGTCGGCCAAAACGCCGCCGGGCAGGGTGAAAAGCATGCGACCGAACATGCCGGAGGCACCGATGACGCCTGCCTGGGCCGGGGAATTGGTGACGATCAGGGCGATCAGGGGGATTGCGAAGGAATGCAAGGCGATGCCCAGCGCCGAGCCGGTGTCCGAGCCGAGCCAGAGCAGGTAGTTCCGGTTGCGCCACAGCGCCGGGGTGGAGGCGGCTGGTTTGGTGCTTGTCTTGGTTGTCATGCACCCAAGAATAAATCCGCAAACTTAGTTGCGCAATATTATTTGCGCAACTAAGTTTGCGGATTGCATATACTGGGCGCATGAGTGAGAAAGCAGTCAAGAACGTCGCCCAGGAACCGCGCGCCATGACATCACCCATGCTTAAAGCCATGGCAAACCCGTTGCGCCGGCGGATTTTTGCGACACTCGCTGCCATGGACGCGGCCAGAGCCGCGGACCTTGCAGGAAGACTGGAAGTCCCCGCGAACTCGCTCAGTTTCCACCTTCGGGTGCTTGCCGAAGCCGGAATGATCGAGGAGGCCCCGGAGCTTGCGAAAGACCGGAGGGATCGGGTGTGGCGTGTGCTGCCCGGGAGCCTGACCATCGGATCACCCGAACACCCTGCCTTGGTTGAAGACAAGCTGGCGATGGATGCCTATCTGACCCAACAGGAACAAGACCGGGCGCGCCAGCTTCGCGCGGTTGTCGCCTGGGGCCGGGAATACGCTTCGGGTGCCGAACATGAACAACTTGGTGCTTTGAACATCAGCAACCTGATGCTCAGCGTGCAGGAAGTTCAGGAGCTTGAGGAGCGGATGCTCGAGTTGCTCCGGGAGATCAAACTCAAGTCCCTCGCCGCCGCCCGCGACGGAACCGAACGTAAGCGCTGGGACATCACTGTCATGATGGCCCGCGAAGACCTTCCGGGGCTGGCCGGGTCGTGACTGGTGGACGGTGTGCGCCCGAAGCTACTGCAGCCAGGTGAGCTGAGAGCCGTCCTCTGCGATGTGTTTGGCCAGGGTTGCGTTGAAGGTTTTGCCGTAGTGGGCATTGATGTGGGCCTCGAATGCCGCGTCGTCGTCGTAAACCTCGAAAACGAAGTACTTGTTCGGCTCGGCTGCCTTGGTATGCGGCAGGAAAAGCTGATTTCCAGGTTCCGCTCTGACCTGTTCGGTCAAGGCCGCCATTAGTGAAGCAACGATTTCTTCGCTTCCGGGCAGTACGGTGAACTCTGCATAGAGGGTCTTGCTCATCTGAATGAATGCCCCTTGGTTGATGTGGGAATGCTCGTGCTTAGGCCGCTGGCGGGATCTCGCCGGAACCGCGAACGATCAGCTCCGAGGGAACGATGTAGGTCTTGGAAGGCTGTTCATCCCCGTCGATGCGGGCAAGGAGCCGTTCGGCGGCAATTCGCCCGATTTCTCCGGGGTGCTGGGCAATTACGGTTACGCCGGGCTCGAGCATGTCGGCCATGAGGAAATCATCGAAACCGACAAGCGCGATCTCATGGTTTTTTCCGGTTTCCTTCAGTGCGTGTAAAACCCCGAAGGTCACGATATTTTGAGCGGAAAAGATTGCGGTGGGTGGCTCGGCTGAATTGATGAGTCCCAGAGCGATCTGGCGTGCCGACTCCTCGTCTATCACTCCGTTGAAGGTTGGTACCAGCCCGGTGTCGATGCCGGCCTTTTCGAGTTCCGTGAAGAATCCGTTTTGGCGTTGCTGCGCGGTTTGGATATCGAATCGGTCGCCCAGGTAGGCAAAGCGGGTGTGGCCCCGTGCAAGTAGGTGTGCGGCCGCGCGCCGCGCGCCCTCGGCATTGTCCGTGACCACCGCGTCGGCTTCGATTCCGCGGGGTTCACGGTCGATAAACACCATGGGAAGGTCGCGGGAATGCTCGGGTATCAGATATGCCTGGTTGGCCGCTATGGGTGTGAGGATCAGCCCGTCGACGCGACGGCCTAGGAACGCGGTGATCAGAGAAGCCTCACGTGCTGCATCGTCATCCAGCGACGCTGCAAAGACAGCGATTCCGCGCGCGTTGAAGATATCTTCGATGGCGCGGTTGATTTCGCTGCTGAACGGGTTTGCCACGTTCGGCAGCAAAAGGCCTATCGACATGGTCTTTCGATCCGTGCGTTTGAGGCTGCCTGCCGCCATGTCCAGTTGATAGTTCAGCTGTCGCGTCGCCTTCAGGACACGCTCGCGGGTGGCCTCGGAGACGTTGGGCTCGTTGTTCATGACGCGCGAAACCGTCTTGATTCCCACTCCCGCAAGATCCGCAACATTGCGCATGGTGGGGCGGTAATTCGGGTTTTTTGGCTGCATCTCGTTAGACACCGTTGTCAACACTTTCCTCCTACTTTCGATTTTCCCCTTGACTGCGAAGCGTGAGCTTGGTTACATGTTACCTGACATCGTTGTCAGGCGCAGTGAGCGCCCTAATCCCAGGAGTGACCATGAACGGCTTCACTGCACCACGCAAAACTTCCCAGCGCATCTTGACCGGCGGCGCGCTGTTTTCAATTGCTGCACTCGCATTTACGGCATGCGGCAGTTCTTCCGGCGACGCGGCCGCCGGAGAAGCAAACGGCAACGGCTCGGAAAAAATCGGTGTGTCGCTGATTGTCAAAACCACCACCAATCCGTACTTTGTCGCAATGCAAGACGGCGCAAAAAAGGCCGCCGACGCCGATGGCGTGGACCTGAAGCTCGCAGCCGGCAAGAGTGACGGCGACGAAGACACACAGATTCAAGCTATTGAGAATGCTATCTCGAAGGGCGATAAAGGCATCCTCATTACGCCAAATGGGCCGGCGGTTGAAGACGCAATGATCAAGGCCAAGGAAGCAGGCCTGTTCGTGATTGCACTGGACACCGCGCCATCGAGTGTCGACGCAGCTGACATCACCTTTGCAACCGACAACTTTGCCGCAGGCACCTTGATTGGCCAGTGGACAGCCAGCCAACTCAAGGGCCAGAAGGCAACCATCGCCCTCGTCGACCTTTTCGACGACAAGATCGTCTCGGTTGACTACAACCGCGACCAAGGCTTTCTCAACGGCATGGGCATCGAACTGAACGACAACAAGAAGAACGGCGACGAAGCCCCGAGCGGCAAATACTCGTTTGCCGGTGGCGGAGACTACGAAATCGTCGGAAACGCTGCCTCGCAGGGCGCCGAAGACGGCGGGCGTACAGCCATGGAAATGCTTTTGGCGAAGAACCCTGACATCAACGTCGTATATTCCATCAACGAACCTGCCGGCGCCGGCGCCTATGAAGCATTGAAAGCGGCAGGCAAGGAAACGGGGACCCTGGTCGTTTCCATCGACGGCGGCTGCACCGGCATCGCCAACGTCAAGGACGGGATCCTTGGCGCCACCGCCCAGCAGTACCCGGTCAAGATGGCTGAACTCGGCGTGAAGGCCATCGTCGACCTCGCGAAGGACGGTACCAAGCCACAGAACACCCAAGGACTGGACTTCTTCAACACCGGCGTTGAATTGGCCACCGACAAGCCAGTGGACGGTGTGAAGTCAATCGACACCGCCGCCGCCGCGGATATTTGCTGGGGCTAGAGCACCGTAGGTGCGCGGTCCTGACCGGATAAAGGCAAGGACTATGCACCGCCAACTTATTCAAAGGGCATGGGTGCTCCCGAGTGCGGGGTGCAGCCGAAACCACTTATGGAAGGCGTAGGAACGAATCGTGACCACGTTAGAAACCGCGGGACCGCCCGCAGAGCAGAAGGATTTGGCCGGGGAGTTCCAAGACCGCCAGACCCCGATGACTCGAATCCGCAATGTATTACATAAGTACCCGGCACTCTCACCCGCTGTGGTTTTGCTGGTCTCGATCGTAGTTTTCGGACTTCTAAACGACCGCTTCTTGCGGGTTGAAAACCTCTCGTTGATCACCCAGCAAGTTGCCGTGGTGGGCACCTTGGCTATTGCGCAAACGTTGATCATCCTAACCGCTGGCATTGATCTTTCCGTGGGCGCCGTCATGATCCTTTCCTCGATGGTCATGGCGCAATTTGCCGCAAATGAGGGTGCGCCGGGAATTCTTGCCTTGGCAGCCGGCCTGCTCACAGGTCTTGCTGCCGGAGCCCTGAACGGATTTCTTGTCACCAAGTTCAGACTGCCCCCGTTCATCGTCACCCTCGGTACCCTGAACATCTTCGTGGCGCTGACTCTGCTCTACTCCAATGGTGCAACGGTACGCGGCTCGGCAATGCCTGGCCTGCTGACATGGATGGGAACGACCTTCCCGGTGGGTCCGGTACGTATTTCCACGGGTGTGGTCACCATGCTCCTCCTCTACCTCTTCGTGGCCTACGTGCTGGGCAAAACGGCTTGGGGTCGCCACCTCTACGCCGTCGGTGATGACAAGGAAGCCGCGCGTCTGGCCGGCATCCCGGTAAACAGGGTGCTGATGAGTGTGTACCTGTCCGCAGGTGCAATCATGGCCGTTGCCGCATGGATCCAGATTGGCCGTTCCAATGCGGCGAGCCCCAACGGTGGCGTGGATATGAACCTTGATTCCATCACCGCGGTGGTCATCGGCGGCACCAGCCTGTTCGGCGGCCGCGGATCGGTTTGGGGAACACTGCTCGGAGCGCTCATCGTGGGGGTGTTCCGCAATGGTCTTTCCCTCGCGGGACTTGACGTCCTGTACCAAACCCTTGCCGTAGGCATTCTGATTATCATTGCCGTCTCCATCGACCAATGGATCCGAAAGGTTAAGTCATGATCGACACACAACACTCAAGCAGCGGCACACTCGTGGCCGAAAGCCGCAAACCCATCCTGCAGGCCAAGAACCTGGTCAAAACCTTCGGCAAGGTTGTCGGTCTTGACGGCGTCAGCCTGGAGCTCTACCCGGGCGAGGTGCTTGCCATCATTGGCGACAACGGCGCCGGCAAGTCGACGTTGATTAAATGCCTGACCGGCGCCGAGATCCCCGATTCGGGTGAATTGCATGTTTCGGGCCAAAGCGTCAGCTTCAAGGGGCCACAGGATGCCCGCACCCATGGCATCGAAACCGTTTACCAAAACCTTGCCGTTTCCCCGGCTCTCGATGTGGCCTCAAACCTATTCTTGGGCCGTGAAGAACGCGTCCCGGGCCCGTTGGGTTCACTGTTCCGGATGCTTGATACCAAGGGAATGCGTCAGAAGGCCAAGGCCGAGCTGCACCGACTGGGTATCTCCACGTTGCAGGATGTGACGGTCCCGGTGGAAAACCTCTCCGGCGGCCAGCGCCAGGCCGTTGCCGTGGCCCGTGCCGCGGCATTCGGTTCAAAGGTTGTGGTGCTAGATGAACCAACGGCGGCATTGGGCGTACGCGAATCCAACCAGGTTTTGCAGCTGGTGCGCGACCTGCGTGACCGCGGGTTGCCGGTGATTTTAATCAGCCACAACATGCCACATGTCTTTGATGTGGCTGACCGGATACACGTTCAGCGACTGGGAAAATGCGCGGGAACCATCACGCCGCAATCCCACTCGATGACCGATGCCGTGGCAATCATGACCGGTGCCGCCACGCTCTGAAGCGGCCGGTTGCGGCATCCTCGATGCGGGCCACGCAACTCTCGCAGCCAGCGCCATAACGTTGTCAAAGGAAAACACACATGAGTATCAACAGCCTGGGCAACCCGGGAGCTTTCGGCCTCGAGGTCTTGGTGATCGGCGAATCTCTCGTTGACGTGGTGAGCACCCCCCTGGGGACCACTGAATTCGCCGGGGGATCCCCGGCCAACGTGGCGTACGGGCTGGGCCGGCTCGGCGTGCGAACCGGCCTCCTGACATCCATTGGACAGGATCGGCACGGACGGATGATTTCCAGGCACCTCGAGAACTCCGCGGTGGAACTCCTGGACGGATCGGGGCGCGAGGCGCGGACCGCGACCTCCATTGCCAGTATCCAGGAGGACGGCAGCGCCCACTACGCTTTCGACATTTCGTGGGCCTTGGAGTCCAAGGTGTCCGTGCCCGAGGCGCAGGTCATGCACACGGGCTCGATCGCTGCCTTTCTTGAACCCGGGGCAACCCGGGTGCGCGAAATCATTGGATCCCGGCCCGAGGGGTGCCTAGTCACCTTCGATCCCAACATTCGACCGGCACTCCTGGGCGAGGCGAGCAAGGCAAAAGAAGTGTTCGAAGCCATGGCTGCCATGGCCGACGTGGTCAAGCTCAGCGACGAGGACGCCGGTTGGTTGTACCCCGAGCTGCCGGACGCCGGGGTGGTGTCCCACGTGCTGGAACTCGGGGCGGAACTGGTGGTCATCACCCACGGAGGGGAGGGGTCCGTGCTGGCCACCGCCGCCGTAACCGTTGACGTACCAGCTGTGAAAACCGCGGTGGCTGACACCATCGGGGCGGGGGACTCCTACATGTCCGCCCTGATCTATGGGCTGTTGCGCCACGGCCGTCAGGACCTGAATGAAACGGCCCTGCGCCAGTTGGGTGAGACTGCCTCACGGGCAGCCGCAATCACCGTCGGGCGGCCTGGCCCCAACCCGCCAACCGCTCGGGAATTGGGAACCGGGGCTCTCTCCGCGGCACCACGGGCCGCCGCAGCGCGCTAGGGAATCATCGCAGAACCGTCGAAGGCCGTGGTCCCCCACCAAAAGGTGGTGCGACCACGGCCTTCTGGCGTGCCGTCCGGGCGTTGTCAGGCCAACGCCAGCAGCTGGCGCTTTGAGGAAATGACGCCGGTGTTGAAGCCGGCCAGGCGCAGCCCGCCGTGGAAGCGTGCGTGCTCGATCTTCACGCAGCGGTCCATGACAATATCCAGCCCGTTGGCCTCGGCCTTGGCCGCGACCTCCTCGTGCCAGGAACCGAGTTGCAGCCACAGGGTCTTGGCCCCGACGGCAATTGCCTCGTCAAGCACTCCGGGCAAATCGTCGTGCTTGCGGAACACCTCCACCAGATCCGGAACCTCGGGAAGGTCCGCGAGCGACTTGTAGACCGGCTGGCCCAGGATCTCATCGAGCACCGGGTTCACGAAGTAGACCTTGTACTTCGAGGAAGACAACAGGTACGTCGCCACGAAGTAGCTGGCGCGCGAGGGCTTGTTGGAGGCGCCCACGATCGCAATCGACGTGGTCTTGCGCAGGATCTCCAGGCGTTCGGCCGCGTTCGGGCCGTCCCAGGTACGGGTTTCCACTGTGTTGCTCATGCCGAGGCTCCCGTCGTGGCTGCGGCGCGGGCGGCATCAATGGAGCACGCTGCCCCGTCGTAGGCTTCCACGGCCGGTGCGTCGAGCACCTGCTGCGAAGCGGTCAGCGCCTGGTCCAGGTCCCAGAGGATGTCTTCGATGTCTTCGAGTCCCACGGAGAAACGGATCAGGTCCTCCGGGACGCCGGCGGCAACCAGCTGTTCGGCGCTGAGCTGCTGGTGGGTGGTGGAAGCGGGGTGCAGCACCAGGGTGCGCACGTCCCCGATATTTGCCAGGTGGCTGGCAAGCTGCAACGCCTCGATGAAGGCGGTGCCCGCGGCGCGGCCGCCGTTGACGCCGAAGCTGAAGACCGAACCGACACCCAGCGGCAGCAGTTCCTTGGCGCGCTCGTGGTGCGGGTGGGAGGGCAACCCTGCGTAGTTCACATAGGAAATGCGCGGATCCTCTTCCAGCCATGCGGCAACGGCCTTGGCGTTGGCCAAGTGCGAATCCATGCGCTGCGGCAGGGTTTCGACGCCCTGCAGCAGCTGGAAGGCGGATTGTGCGGGAAGCGCCGGGCCGATGTCGCGCAACTGCTCGCTGCGCAGCTTGGTCAGGAAACCGTACTCGCCGAAGTTCTCCCACCAGGAGACATTGCCGTAGGAGGCAACCGGCTCGGTCATCGCGGGGAACTTGCCGTTGCCCCAGTTGAAGGTGCCGGCCTCCACGACGACGCCGCCCAAGGTGGTGCCGTGCCCGCCGAGGAACTTGGTGGCGGAGTGGATCACGATGTCGGCACCGTGTTCAATGGGGCGCAACAGGTACGGGGGAGTCAGCGTGGAGTCCACTACCAGCGGCAGGCCCGCGGCGTGGGCGACCTCGGCCAGCCCCTTGAGGTCCGCGATATCGCCGGACGGGTTGGTGACGACCTCGGTGTAGACGGCCTTGGTGTTTTCACGGATGGCAGCGGCGAATTCGGCCGGGTCAGTGGAGTCGACGAACGTGGTCTCGACGCCGAAGCGACGCAGGGTCACATCCAGCTGGGTGATGGTTCCGCCGTAGAGCTTGGAGGAAGCAACAATGTGGTCGCCGGCGCCGGCCAGAGCCGCGAAGGTGATGAATTCGGCTGCCATGCCCGAACCTGTGGCCACTGCGCCAATGCCGCCCTCGAGCGAGGCGATGCGCTCCTCAAAGGCGGCAACCGTTGGGTTGCCAATGCGGGAGTAGATGTTCCCGTACTTTTGCAGGGCGAAGAGGTTTGCCGCGTCGTCGGAATCCTTGAAGACAAACGAGGTGGTCTGGTAGATGGGGACGGCACGCGAGCCATGCTCGGCGTCCGGTGTGCCGCCGGCGTGCAGTGCACGCGTGCGGAATCCAAATTGGTGTTCGGCCATGAGGGTGGCTGACTCCTTGCGTAGGTGGCGAGGGCAATCCGTGATGCGGATCGTCCTAGCCCGTGGGGCTGGGGTGCTGCGTCTCCCGGGTCAATGTGGTGGCGGGCCGTCCCCCTTGCGGGGGTTCAACACCAAAGATTGCTTACGCGCTCTCCATCGTTTCTGGCGGTAGCACCTTGTCCACCGGCGTGTGGAAGGTTGCTGCGGCGTCATGGAACCAGATCTCTCGGCCGCTCGGGATGGGGTTTTGATCCATTGTGGCAAGAAAATGCCCGGACACCAAAGATTGTGAGCTTAGGTTGCGCCACCAGGGGGTCGTAATCGAAGGATCTGCGACAAATCCGGGCGCCGCTTTTGCCGGGTTACGCTGGAATACATGAGTGCAACATTGGTTTTGGTCCGACATGGTGAAACGGACTGGAACGCCGAGGGCCGCCTGCAGGGTCAAACGGATATTCCCCTGAATGAGGTTGGACGCGAACAGGCCCGCGCCGCCGGACGTGAATTGGCCGGGTCCACATGGGACGTCTTGGTCTCTTCCACGCTGGGTCGCGCCATGGAAACCGCCGAACTCATTGGCGAAAACCTGGGCCTGCCCCTGGGCGAAATCATGGAGGGGCTGCAGGAACGGCACTACGGAAACGCCGAAGGCCGTGAAGTCCATGCGCTGCCGCGCGTGGAAATCGATATCCTATTGCGTTCGGCCGAGCCCGAGGAGAAAGTGGCGCAGCGCGGAATCGCGGCGCTCCACGAGCTGGTGCTTCGCCATGAGGGCAAGAACATCGTTGCCGTGGCGCATGGGACCCTGATCCGGCTGACCCTTGACGCGATCAATGGCGGAGCGAAGACCCCGATCCTGCGCAATGGCCAGGTCGTCGAGGTTGATATCGCCTTGTTGCATGAGTTCATGAGAACCGCTGCGGTCTAGCGTGCAGGGCATGCCCTGGCGCACCATGGGGCATGAGCGAAACTTTCTTCGGAAACCCGGGTTTTTATGCCCGGCGGGCGAAGACCTATGACGCAATGCTCGGGTCCCCTGCATACAACAAAATTTTCTGGGGAACCCACCCCCGAAGCTATGCGGGATTTGCCGCGCGGGCCATCGGTTCGAGTGCCGACCCGCTGCTTGAGGTCGCCGTCGGAACCGCCCAAGCCACGGCGCTCCTACATGTTGCCAGTCGGAGGCCGACAACACTCGTGGACATGAGTGGGCCGATGCTA
Organism: Paeniglutamicibacter antarcticus; assembly: GCF_900010755.1. Taxonomy (GTDB): domain Bacteria; phylum Actinomycetota; class Actinomycetes; order Actinomycetales; family Micrococcaceae; genus Paeniglutamicibacter; species Paeniglutamicibacter antarcticus_B. The sequence goes on from NZ_CZJT01000101.1 coordinate 110,002, forward strand.
GAGATGGCCAGCGAGTCCATTCGCAAGGCCTCAGGCGGGCAAATTCCCACCAGGATCACCCTTGAGTGCCGCGACATGCTCGCCCAGGACGGCGGACAACGTTATGGAACCATTCTGGGACTGGGCCTCTTGCACTTGATTCCGGATCTTGGCCCGGTTTTTGCCGGGCTTGGCGCCCAGCTGGAGGATCGCGGGACGCTTTACCTGGCATCCCTCATCCGGGGCTCGGCCCGCTCCAACGCCTACCTGAAATTGCTCAAATCCCACGGGGATATTGCCGAAATCCGCACGCCGGGCGAGCTTTATGAATTAGCGCTGGACGCCGGGATCGGCACCGTTTCCGTGACCCATGAGGGCGCCATGGCGTACCTGGTTATTTCGCGCTAGGAATTTTCCTGTTTGAAGCCGGCTGCCACACGCTTGGTCTCAACCTCAAAGCGGGTCAGCAGGTTCAGCAGGTCATTGCGCTCGCCGGACGTCCAGGTGCCAATCAATTCGGTGACCAGGGTATTTCCCGAATGCACCAATGTGGCGGCTATGTCGGCTCCAGCGGCGGTCAATGCCAGCAGCGATGCCCTGGAGTCTTCAGGGTCGGCCAGTTTCTCCGCGATTCCGGCATCCTGCAGGCGCGCGGCGATCTTGGAGATATTCGACGCTCCGGTGGCCATGCGCGTGGCCAGGGTGGAGGGGCGTTGTGGCCCGTGGGTACCCAGGATGGTCACTGCGACGATTGAGGCGGGATCCAGGATGATTCCCTCGCGGGCGGCAACAGCAGTCATGAAGTCCGGGGACGTCCATTGGGCCAGGATGCTTTGCAGGGTGCTGATCAGCGCGGAATTTTCGAAGTGGTTTTCCACGGTTTAGGCCTCGGTTCCGGCGTCGACCGGCAGGATGGCGCCGGTGATGAAACTTGCCTGGTTCGAAAGCAGGAATCCGGTGGCGCTACCGATTCCGGCTCCGGCGGCGGTCCCCAGGGCAACGTGGTTTTCAAAAGTCATGGGACCATTCTCCTCGAAATCAACATACTGTCGCAAGGACAGTATACGCATCGTTGATGCCCGCGGGGGAGGCCCCGGACGGTGCGGAATGCCGCCCGGCCCCGGGGAGCGTTCCTAACCCTCGCAGATTTCCTTGATCTGCGAGATGCACGGCTCGTTTTGCAGGCTCGTGGTGTCCCCCAGCGTGCTGTGCTCAAAGAGCTGGGTCAGCAACCGCCGCATGATCTTCCCCGAACGGGTCTTGGGGACATCGGGCACGAAGACGATGTCGCGTGGCTTGGCGATCGGGCCGATCTGGACGGCAACGTGGTTGCGCAATTCGAGAACCAGCGCCTGCTGGCGGGCCAAGGCATCGCCGTGCAGGTTGGCACCGACAATGCTGTGGTCCCGTGGCACCACAAACGCCGTGGCGGCGTGCCCGGTTTTTGCGTCGTTGGTCGGGCAGACGCCGGCCTCGACGACCGCCGGGTGGGTGACGAGCGCGGATTCAATCTCAATGGTTGAAAGCCGGTGCCCGGAAATGTTGATCACGTCATCGGTGCGGCCCAGGATCCAGATGTCCCCGTCCTCATCGAAGCGCGCGCCGTCGCCGGCCAGGAACCAACCCTGCTTTGCGTACTTCTCCCAATAAGAGGTGTAGTAACGCTCCGGGTTTCCCCACACGGTGCGGGCCATCGAGGGACCAGTCTTGGTCAACACAATGTAACCCTGAACGTTCTTTTCTACGGTTGCCGCCTGCTCGTCGACGATGTCCACGCCGACCCCGGGCAGCGCGCGGGTGCCGCAACCTGGCTTGAAGCCGGTGGCGTCCTGCCGCGGGGAAAGGATCGTTGCACCGGTTTCCGATTGCCACCAGGTATCGACCATCGGGATGCCGGCCGGGGTGTCGCGTCCGATCTGTCCGCGCAGCCAGCGCCACGCCTCCGGGTTCACTGCCTCTCCCACGGTGCCGGAGAGACGGATCGAGGAAAGGTCGTATTCGGCAGGGATCCCGTCCGGGAACCAACCCATCAGCGAGCGCACCAGCGTGGGCGCGGTGTAGTAGCTGGTCACCCCGTAGCGCTGGATGATTTCGAAGTGGCGTCCCGGGTGCGGTGCGTTGGGAACGCCCTCGTAGATCACCTGGGTGACGCCGTTGGACAGTGGCCCATAGATTTCATAGGTGTGCGCGGTGACCCAAGCCAGGTCCGCCGTGCACCAGTGGACATCGTTTTCGCGCTGTTCCAGGTCGGGATTCGAGAAGAGGAATTCGTGGCTCCATGAAGCCTGTGTCAGGTAACCGCCGGTGGTGTGGACCAAGCCCTTGGGCTGGCCGGTGGTGCCGGAGGTGTACATGATGAACAGCGGGGTTTCGGCGTCGAAGGCCTCGGGGACGTGCTTGGTGCTGGCCGTTTCGACTGTCTCGTGCCACCACACGTCGCGGCCCTCGGTCCAGGCGATCTCGCAGCCGGTGCGCCGCAGCACCAGTACGTGCTCGATGCTGTTGTCCCCGGACACCGCTGCGTCAGCGTTGTCCTTGACCGGGACCGCGGTTCCACGGCGGAACTGCCCATCCGTGGTGACCAGGAGTTTCGCCCCGGTATCCTCGACGCGGAACCGCAAGGCCTCGGAGGAGAAGCCGCCAAAGACCAGCGAATGGACCGCCCCGATGCGCGCGCACGCAAGCGTGATGACAATGGTTTCCACCAGCACCGGCAGGTAAATCACCACGCGGTCGCCCTTGCCGATGCCCAGGGCGAGTAGTGCGTTGGCAGCCTGCGAGACCCTGTCTTGCAGGTCCTTGTAGGTGATGATCGTCCGGTCGCCAGGCTCGCCCTCGAAGTACAGTGCCACCTTGTTCCCGCGGCCTGCTTCAACGTGGCGGTCCACGCAGTTGTAGGCTGCGTTGAGCTTGCCGCCCTCAAACCAACGCAGCTCGGGGCCGCGCCGTGCTGCGGCATCCACGCCGGTGCTGCTGTGGGTGGTGTGCCAGTCCTCGGACCAGTCCAACCGGCGGGCCGCTGTGTCCCAGAACGCCAGGCGTTCCTCTTCGGTCCAGTCTGTTTCGTTGAGCAGGGCCGGATTTGCGGCGGATGCGGTTGCAGTCATTTTCTTCTCCATCGGTCCTGGCTGTAGCACCGGCCCCCAGAGGGGGGTGGTTGCTGCGGCGTCATAGAGCCAGATCTCTCGGCCGCTCCAAATGGGTGGTGAGCAGGGCGGCTAGGCCCAACGTTTGATGGCCTTGCGTTCCGCAAAGCCCAAGAGCGCATCAGTGATCTTCCCAAGGAGCGCAAGCAGAATGATGGCAAGGAAGAGCCGGTCGATGCGGCCGTTGTTCTGCGAATCCATTAGCAAGAACCCGAGCCCCATGGAGGACGCAATCAGTTCCGCGGCAACCAGGAATAGCCATGACTGGGCCAGTGCGAGACGCAGGCCGGAGAAGACCGCAGGAACCACGGCAGGCAGCTGAATAGTGGTCAGCAACCTGGTCCCCTTGAGGCCAAAGGCCCGAGCCGCCTCGATCAGGTTCTTGTCGACGTGGCGCAGCGCCAGATAGACGGTGGTGAATACCGGGAAGAAGGCGCCGATGACTATCAATGTCACTTTGGAGTCCTCGCCGATCTTCAACCACAGAATCAGCAGCGGAACCCATGCCAGTGAGGGAACCGCCCGGATGGCACCGATGAATGGGCCAAGCAGGGCATCTGCCAGCTCCGAGAGTCCTACCAGGGCCCCCACTACCAGGCCCAAAATCGCACCGATGGCGAAACCGATCAGCACGCGTTGGGTTGAGATCGCTATGTGCTGGGCGAGCGTTCCCCCCTCCAGCAATTGCACGGCCGCGGAAAAGACGGATTCCGGTGTCGGCAGCTGCGAGGTACTGACCCAACCGAATGCCGTGGCTGCCTGCCAGAGTACGAGAAGAACCAGCGGGACCAGGGCGCCCAGCAGGCCTCGGCCCCAGCGGGTTTCCAGCGGGTGGTTCCGGGGTTGGACCGCATTCCCAGGAAGGATGTTTGCAAGGTCAGTGAGACTGGACATTACGAGCCCCTGACTTTGGAGGCGTCTGCCTTCTTCGCGAAGCTGTCATCGACCAGGGTGCCCAGCGCGCTGTCAACGTTGGCCTGTGACACCACGTCTTTGGACTCGACGAAGATCGGCCCGACCTTGGTGAGGACCTCGACGAAGGCTTCGCCCGGAACTGCGTCAACGTCAAGGTTTGACCTTTCAGTGATCACCTTTTCTGCCACTGCGATATCGAGACCTGCAACGTCGGCCAGGATCGCTGCGGTTTCCTTCTCATTCGACGCTGACCATTCGCGGGCCTTCGCGTACGCGTCCACGACCGTCTGGGCGATTTCCGGGGACTTCTTCAGGAAATCCTCGGTCGCGTTCAGGGCGCCGTAGGTGTTGAAATCAAGATTGCGGTAAATCAGCTTGGCACCGTTTTGCTCGGCGCCTGCCATGATCGGATCCAGTCCGCTCCAGGCGTCCACCGAACCGTTTTCCATTGCCGTGCGCCCGTCGGCGTGTTGAAGGTTCTGGACGGTGATGTCGGATGCCTTGAGGCCTGCCTGTTCGAGTGACTGCAGCAGGAAGAAGTAGGGGTCGGTGCCCTTGGTTGCGGCGACTTGCTTGCCCTTGAGCTGTTCCACGGAGGTGACCTGCGAATCCTTGGGAACCACCAATGCCGCCCATTCCGGCTGGGAGAAGAGGCCGATGGTCTTGATATTGGAACCGTTGGAACGGGCAAGCAGCGCTGCCGAACCTGCGGTGGATCCAACATCGATGGCACCCGCGCGGAGGGCTTCGTTTGCCTTGTTGGAACCTGCCGACTGCACCCAGTTGACGGTGACCCCCTGCTCTTTGAGCGAGGCCTCGAGCCAACCCTGTTCCTTGAGCACGAGGCTCAGTGGGTTGTAGGTGGCGAAGTCGATGTTCAGCGTCTTCGTATCGTTCGCACTTGCAGTACCGGAGCCCTCGCCGGCGCAGCCTGACAGCAACGTTGTCGCCGCGGTCAATGCGGTTGCGGCGAGCAGGAAACGGCGGGAAACAGGGATTTTTGACATGGATGTATTCCTTTAAGGGGGATGAAAAGCGCGAGCTTGGATGGCCGCTTGTTGCGGCGGGGGAGGGCTAACAGCTGCAGGGCTAGTGGCGGCCTGAATCGACGCCTAGCGAAGCCAGCAGGGAGCTGCGCATTTGGCCTAGCTCCTCGGAATTCCGGTTGCGCGGACGGGTGCCGGGAACCGCGAGGATCCGGGAAACCGTCGCCGCTTCTTCGCCGGATTCTCGACCCAGGACGAGGATGCGGTCGGCCAACTGCAGGGCCTCATCGACATCGTGGGTTACCAGAAGCACGGTGGTGGGGTAGGCGCTGTGGATATCGAGCAGCAGGTCCTGCATCTTGAGACGTGTCAGGGCATCAAGCGCTCCAAACGGCTCATCCAGCAGCAGGACGCCGGGGCGGCGGGCCAGAGCCCGGGCTAGGGAAGTGCGTTGGGCCATGCCACCGGATATTTCCCGTGGACGCAGTCCGCTGTGGCCGTCCAATTCGACCAAACGCAGGAGCTCGGCAACTCGCGCCGAGCCTTCCTTGACACTGGTTCCCTGTGGCAAGCCTAGTGCAACGTTCCTCTCAACGGACTGCCACGGTAGCAACCGAGGTTCCTGGAAGGCCACGGCACAGCGTGGATCAACGCCGTCAACGGCCGTTCCGTCAATCAGGACCCGACCGGTGCTCGGGGCATCAAGTCCGGAAACTGCCCGCAGCAAGGTGGATTTGCCACAGCCGCTTGGGCCCAGGATGACAAGAACCTCGCCGGGGTTCACCACAAGGTCAACGTCCCGGAGGACCTGGCGATTTTCCTTGCCGGTGCCGAAACTGCGTCCGACGCCGAAGAACGTCACGCTCAGGGAAGAGTTTGCTGGTTTTGTTGACGCAGTGAAGGCTGGTCGGTCTAGCGTCGAAGTCATGTTCTCTCCATCGGTCCTGGCGGTAGCACCGTCCTCGAATGAGGTGGTTGCTGCGGCGTCATAGAGCCAGATCTCTCGGCCGCTCGGGATGGGTGTGACTTAATGAAAGGCGATCGGGCTACTCATAAGCAAATGGCCCGTAATGTGACGAATTGTTCGATAGCCCGGTTTTTTTCCCGATGGCATCGAAGAATGTTCGATAGATACAGTGTTTTCAATTTTTGCTTATCGGCAGCTCTGGGCAGCGAAGGGCCACGTAGTTGTTCTGCGCAGACCGTGGGAAACTCTTGTCTTTCCGCAGAAAGTCAGGCGCTTGGAGCGACGAGAAACGTTGCAAAACAAGTAAACGCGATCGGTGCATGTTGATCGAACTTTTGCCCGGTCAATCGCGGATTCCACCGTTTGATCCGGAGTCTCCAATACCTGGAAAACAAGATAAAACGGCTCCTTGTTGATGTTCTTTGTGACATTCCGGGTTGGTGGCAGGCGACGTTGCCGTGTAGAAATATGACCAACAACCATCCAGAGCGGCCGAGAGATCTGGCTCTATGACGCCGCAGCAACCCCTCCCCTTAATTGGGCGGTAGGTGCTCACGCCAGAACCGATGGAGAACGAATCATGGCTGTCGAGTCACCTCTGCACACCTTTGACATTGAAACCGACCCGAATATTTTCGGAGCCGTTTCACTCGAGGCGCTGGCAAACAACACGCCCGCCCGGCACCTGCTCAAGCTCACCCCGGGGATCCCCTCGAATGGGCACTACGACGAACTTGCCGCGATCTTCCGGCCCGTATTCGCGCAAATTGCCGAAGGCGCAAGTGAACGCGACGCCAAACGGGTTCTTCCATTCGAGCAGGTTGGGTGGCTCAACCGTGTTCGTTTTGGTGCCCTGCGGATCCCGGCAAACGAAGGAGGCTACGGGGCCAGCCTGAGTGACCTTTTCCGCTTGCTCATTGAACTTGCCGAAGCCGACTCGCAGGTTGCCCACCTTTGGCGCTCGCATTTCGCCTTTGTCGAGTCGGTGCTTTCACTCAAAGACCCCGCAGTCCGCAATCGCTGGACGGAACGCGTTTCCGGTGGCCAGATCATCGGCAACGCCTACACCGAACGTGGCGGGAACAGCCTGGGTTCCTTGAACACCAGCCTCGAAAAGCGTGGCGAGCGCTGGTACGTAACTGGCGAAAAATATTATTGCACCGGAACCATCTACGCGGACTGGGTAGCGGTGGCGGCATCCCACCCAACGCTTGCCGGGCGCCAAATCGCAGTGGCCTCCACCCAACATTCCGGCGTCAAAATCTACGACGACTGGGATGGGTTCGGACAGCAACTAACAGGGACCGGATCAACGACGTTCCATAACGTCCCCGTTGACACGCTGTTGCCCGAGGAACAACAAATCAACGACCCGGAATCCGCAATTTTCCAGCTCGTGCTGCTAGCGGTCCAGGCGGGGATCACCCGCGCCGCCCTCAACGACGTACGTTCCGCAGTGCAGGCCCGTACCAGGACCTTCAGCACCGGAACGGGCGTCCCGGTACGCAACGAACCACAGGTCCTGCAGCTGGTCGGGGAAATCTCCGCATCTGCATTCGCCGTCGATTCCATAGTGTTGGCGGCAGTTGGCGAAATCGAGGTTGCCCTCGCCGATGATTCCCTTACCCCTGCCGAACGCTACGCGGTGTGTGAGCTTGCCGCCGACCGTGCCCAAAGCATTGTCCAGCCGCTGGCGCTGGGCGCAACGACAAAACTCTTCGACGGACTCGGTGCCTCGGCAACCGCCAAGGATTGCAATCTTGACCGGCACTGGCGCAACGCACGCACCGTTGCCACCCACAACCCGGCCATCTACAAGGCACGGATCGTTGGGGACTACGAGGTCAACGGAACCGCACCCCAACGCCTCAACGCCGTCGGGGACCTCGGGTCCACCGGCGGTCTGCAGGGCCACTGATTTTCGGTTCAAGGTAACCGCAACAAACCATCGCCGACCCGGCCGGCGTATCTTCTCACCCCCACGCAAAGGAACACCATGAGCAATAACCCAGCCCCACGCCACATTCGCTTCAATGCGTTTGACATGAACTGCGTGGGACACCAGTCCCCGGGCCTGTGGAAGCACCCCAAGGACCAGTCCGCCAGCTACAAGGACCTGTCCTACTGGACGAACCTGGCTAAGACCCTGGAAAAGGGCAAGTTCGACGGCATCTTCATCGCCGACGTGCTGGGCACCTACGACGTCTTCGGTGGTTCCAACGAGGTGCCGCTGCGCACCGGAGCCCAGGTCCCGGTCAACGACCCGCTCATGCTTGTCTCCGCGATGGCCGCCGTGACCGAGAACCTCGGCTTCGGTGTCACCGCCAGCACCTCCTACGAGCACCCGTACCCGTTCGCCCGCCGCCTGGCGACCCTCGACCACTTGACCAAGGGGCGCATCGGCTGGAACGTCGTGACCGGCTACCTGCCCTCCGCTGCCCGGAACATGGGCCAGGAAGACCAGCTGGAACACGACGAGCGCTACAACCACGCCGACGAATACCTCGAGGTCGTATACAAGCTGCTCGAGGGTTCCTGGGAAGAAGACGCGGTGGTGCGCGACGCGGAGCGCGGCGTCTTCACCGACCCGTCCAAGGTCCACGAGATCAATCACGAGGGCAAGTACTTCAAGGTCCCGGGCATCGCGATCACCGAGCCCAGCCCGCAGCGCACCCCGGTGATCTTCCAGGCCGGAACCTCCTCGCGCGGCATGAAGTTCGCCGCGGCAAATGCCGAGGCAGTCTTCGTCACCTGCCCCACCAAGGACATGCTCAAGGCCACGGTCACAAAGATCCGCGACGCGGCCGAGGCAGCCGGCCGTGGACGCCACGACGTGCGCATCTACACCATGCAGACCATCATCACGGACGTGGATTCCGCCGCCGCGCAGGCCAAGTTCGAGGACTACAAGTCCTACGCCGACATCGACGGCGCCCTCGCGCTGATCTCCGGGTGGATGGGCGTCGACCTGTCCACCTACGGCCCGGACGATGTCATCGGCGACAACGTGAAGTCCAACGCCATCCAGTCCTCTGTGGCGATGTTCCAGCAGGCCAGCGGCGATTCGGGCAAGCCGTGGACGATCCGCCAGCTTGCCGAGTGGGTGGGTGTTGGCGGCTTCGGGCCGATCACCGTCGGCTCGCCGACCGAGGTTGCCGACAAGCTTATTGAATGGGTTGAAGACACCGACGTGGACGGGTTCAACCTGGCCTACGCCATCACTCCGGGCACCTTCGAGGACATCGTCGAGTTCATCGTTCCCGAGTTGCAGGCCCGCGGCGCCTACCCGACCGATTACGCCGATGGCACGCTGCGCCACAAGCTCTTCGGCAAGGGCGACCGCGTCCAGGACTCGCACCGCGCGGCCAACTACCGCTTTGCAAACGCAGAAGCCAAATAGCAGATAGCGGCATCACTTCGGGTGCGGGGGCGGCGCGTAGCGCAACCCCCGCACCCGCTGTATTCAGGACGCCAGGCTGACCACCAAGTTGATGGTGGTGGCCAGGATCCCGGTGCCGAAAACAAAGGAAAGCAGGCTGTGCCGCAGGGCCACCGAACGCATCTTGCGGGTAGTGATATTGGTGTCCGAAACCTGGTAGGTCATCCCGATGCTGAAGGCCATGTAGGCGATATCCGTGTACTGGGGAGGTTCTTCCTGATTGAAATTGATGCCTTCGGGTTCACCTTCGTAGTAGACCTCCGCATATCGCAGGGTGAACAGCGTGTGGACCATCAACCACGACATGGCTGTGCAGGTCATGGCGAGCATTGCCAGCAAGAACCGTGCGCTTCCAGACAAGTCCTTGCTGCCCACGATCACCAGCACGACAGCAGCCAGTGACCCCACGGCCGCCAAGAGAATCAACAGGTCTGAAATTCGCTGCCCCGGATCTTCGGCCTGGGCATGGGTTGAGGTGCGCAGGTGGTCCATCGGTGCAATGGCGGCCCATACCGAGAAGTTGTAGACCAGCGCTGCGACCGTCCAGCCCACGGCGGGCGCATATATCCATTGGCCCAGGAGCCCGGTGAGCACCGCGGCAGCCACGCCTCCGATGAACATTCCCAAAAGGCGAAGCCGGCGGTGCCTTGACCGCCTCGAGCGGGTACTTTTCATGAAGTGATCATGCCATGATCGCTGCCCGAAGATGGGTAAAAGCCATAGCGGGCACCGGGTTTGTGATGACGGAACCGAGTCTTGCAGCCATGGACGCTTGTCAGTGCCTTCGCCGGGCACGGGAAACGCGGGCGGGTGCCAATCGCCGTAACAGTGTTTCGAATTGCCGGACGGCTGGAGGGGATTATCACTATGACGGTGCAGCGACGCAAGTCGCCGGCGAATGAGCGGGACACAATCAGACTTGTGACGTTTTGCGACTCAAATCGGCGATGATTCGGCTGCTCTAAGTCCTTCTATTTCACTGGCATCGCATTGACATTGACCCCTTCGAAGGATGTGCGGGAAGCTTGAACGGTTCCCAAGCGGTAAATGACCGCGAATGAACACACCATCCAGAGCGGCTGAGAGACCTGGCTCGTTGACGCCGCAGCAACCACCCCCGTCATTGGGGGCCGGTGCTACCGCCAGGACCGATGGAGATAGCCAAACTCTGCGCGGTCCGTACATCCCACCTGCTTCGCTGCGGGTGGATGCGCGATGCGTCGTGTCTCAGGCATTCCTCGGGTCAACCGAGAAGGACAGTAACCATGGGAAACCCCACCCCGCCAGCGAACCGCCGCAGCCAAGCCCGCCTGGGCATCAAATTTCTCACCATCTTGGGTGTAGCAACCCTGGCGCTGAGCGCGTGTGGCTCGGGAGCCCACGCCCCAGGCAATGCTGCGGCAGCCGGTTCCGAAAGCTCCGGACCCGTCCAGGGCGGAACGTTCGTCTACGCCGAGGTCACGCCGATCAACAACTGGCAGACACAGGCCGCACGCTTCTACGAAAAATCCAACGTCCTGAACAGTGTGCTGGACCGCCTGACCTACTTTGATGCAAAGAGCGGAAAGATCGTCGGCTGGATCGCTTCCGATTTCAAGGCAAACGAAAAGCAGACCGAATTCACCTTCACCATCCGCGACGGGGTCACCTTCTCCGATGGCACCCCGCTTGATGCGGCAGCAGTGAAGGAAAACTTCGACGCGCTGGGCCTGGGCATCAAGAACGCACAGGTAGCCCCGAACGTTGACTTCTCCGCTTACAAGTCTTCCGAGGTTCTCGGCAAGAACCAGGTGAAGGTCACCCTCAAAACCCCTGACGCCAACTTCCTGCGCGCCACCTCGTCCGTGACCTCGGGCCTTGTCTCACCGGCAACGCTCAAGCTGGACAACGCAGGCCAATCCGCAATCGCCAACATCGTCGGCTCCGGCCCGTTTGTCTTCGAATCCGAAAAGACCGACGAAGAAGTCACCTTCGCCAAGCGCGCCGAATACAAGTGGGCCCCGCAGACCGCCGCCAACCAGGGTGCCGCATACCTGGACAAGCTCGTGGTGAAGTACCTGCCCGAGGTTGCCCACCGCGCCGGTGCCGTGCAGACCGGACAGGTCGACCTGGTCCGCGGACTGCAGCCAATTGACGAGCAAGCAGTCGCTGCCGGCGGAGGCCAGGTGCTGCCGGCCCAGGGTGTTGACCTGACCACCAACATGGCGGCTGTCCGTATTGCCAGCGGCAAGCTTGCCGATGCCAAGGTACGCCAGGCACTTCAGGTTGGCATCGACCGCCAGAGCATCAAGGACACGGTCCTGTCCGACAGCTACGTCATCGCCGACTCGGTGCTCAACCATGCAGCCCCGGGCTTCATCGACCTGTCAGCGGACCTTGCCTACAATCCGGAAAAGGCCAAGGCCCTTCTGGATGAAGCCGGTTGGAAGGTCGGAGCCGACGGCATCCGCGAAAAAGACGGCCAAAAGCTCGAACTGACGATTACAAGCTCAAACAACTCGGTTGTCATCAAGCCGGCCTTCGAACTCATTGAACAGCAGTGGCGTGAAATCGGCGTCAAGCTCATCAACCGCGCGGCCGACAACACGTTCCTGACCACTGCAATGATCGACCCGAACATCGAATTCTTTGGCACCCGCCAATTCGCCTACGGGGGACTGGGACCGGTCTTCGGTCCGGAAAACAACACCCAAACGTTGAATGCGGATCCGGAGCTGAACGCGCTCTTCGCCAAGGAACGCGCGGCAACCACCGACGCGGCGCACAAGGAACTCGTCGCCGAGGAACAGCGCCAACTGGTTACCGAAAAGGCACTGTCCCTGGTGCTGTGGGATGAAGTGCAGGTTTACGGCGGAAGCTCGGCGGCACACGTCGAGTTCACCTCCGGCACCGCACCCATCTTCCAAGGTGCCTGGAAGAGCGGAAAGTAACCGGGATGGCCGCATACATCGCTCGCCGCATTGGACAGGCTTTGCTGGTCATTTGGCTTGCCTACACACTGGTCTTCCTGGCCGTGCAGCTGCTCCCCAATGACCCTGTAACGATCTTCCTTTCGGCGGATGCTGCGGCCTCCCCGGAAACCATTGCCGCCATGAAGGCCCAATACGGCTACGACCAGCCGCTGCTGGTGCAGTACTTCAGCCAGCTCACGGGCCTGTTCCGCGGCGACTTCGGCTACTCGCTGGCCTCCGGCCAGCCGGTTGCCGACCGCATCGGGGCGGTGGTTGGTTCAACATTGATCCTGGCCTCCAGTGCTTTTGTCACGGCAGTGGTTTTCGCACTGATCGTGGTTGCTTCGGCCACACTGATCCGCATCACGTGGCTGAAGCGCCTGATCATCAACCTTCCACCATTATTTGCGGCCGTTCCCGTGTTCTGGCTCGGACTGGTTCTGCTTCAAGTGCTTTCGATCCAACTCGGAGTCATGTCATTGTTCCCGGACGGCTCGTTTGCCTCAGTGGCAGTGCCGGTATTCGTGCTGGCGATCCACGTGTCGGCCCCGATCGCCCAGGTACTGCTCAAAAGCACCGAAACCGTATATGCACAACCGTTCATCGACGTATTGCGGGCCAAGGGCGCCTCACCGTCATGGATCTTCTTCCGCCACGGATTGAAGAATGCAGCAGCGCCGGCCATGACCATCAGCGGGATCACCGTTGGCACATTGCTTGCCGGTTCGGTGATTACCGAAACTGTCTTTGCCCGCGCCGGCTTGGGCCAAGTGGTCCTGCAGTCGGTAACCGCCCAGGACGTGGCGCTCGTGCAGGGGCTGGTGCTGTTGACCGCAACGGCATTTGTTGTGGTGAACCTGGTCGTTGACCTGATCTACCCGCTGTTGGATCCGCGGATCCTCAAATCCGGAACGCACGGGGCACCACGTGCCCTCGCGGCCTGAGAACGAAAGGATCCAGAGCATGAGCATCAAAATCGACGAACCGCTGCTTGAATCCGTCGTGGAGCCAGATTCCCCTGACACCGCAGGAAAAACTTCGGGAGCCAACACTGCCACCGAACCGAAACAGGGCGCATTGCGCTCGCCAGCACTTTGGCTGACGGTGGCACCGCTTGTCGTTGTCATCGGCTGGGCGCTTTTCCCTTCCTTGTTCAGCGGATTCGACCCGATCACCGGAGTGCCAGCGCACAAACTCCAGGAACCCAGCGCACAGCACTGGTTCGGCACCGACCACCTGGGCCGCGACGTTTTTGCCCGCGTGGTCCACGGAACCAGCCAAACACTGCTCACCGCCGGCCTTGCCGTCCTCATTGGCTTGATCGCAGGAACCGGGCTGGGGCTGCTGGCAGCAACCGCCGGCCGTGCCGCGGACGCGGTCACCATGCGCCTGATCGATGTCCTCTTGGCTGTTCCAGGATTTTTGATTTCCCTGATTATCGTCACGGCGTTTGAACCCGGACCGGTTTCGTTGGGTATTGGCGTGGGTATTGCCTCCATTGCTTCCTTCGCACGCGTGGTCCGCTCGGAGGTCTTGCGGGTTCGCAGCCTCGACTACGTGGAAGCCGCCTTCATGAATGGCGGAACATACTGGTCAGTCGTGTTCAAACACATCCTGCCGAACTCCTGCGGACCTGTACTTGCGCTGCTGGCTGTCGACCTAGGGGTTGCGATACTTGCCATTTCGGGGCTTGGGTTCCTTGGCTTCGGGTCTCCGCCACCCACCCCCGAGTGGGGCCTGCTCATTGCCGAAGGCCGCCAATACCTGGCCTCTGCATGGTGGCTGACCACCCTGCCCGGCGCTGTCATCGTCGCCGTTGTCATCCTGTTGGCCGGTTTAGGACGTCATCTCCACAAGATCTTCAAATTCTAGAAAGGCAGCATCATGAGCAATGGCGATGAAGCAACAACCTTGCTGGATATCCGCGACCTGAGTGTCCACTATGGCTCCGGTGAAAATACGGTGTTTGCCGGCATCAAGCTGAACCTGAAACTCAAGAAGGGTGAAATTGTTGCCCTGGTCGGGGAATCGGGATCCGGCAAGTCAACACTTTCCAAGGCCATCATCGGCCTGCTTCCGGAAGCCGCGAGGGTCAGCGGTGGCACCATTTCCCTGGCCGGAGAAAATTTGCTGGGGCTATCCCAGAAGCAGCTGGAAAGTATCCGCGGGCGCCGTATCGGCATGATCCCGCAGGACCCGGGAGCGTCCCTGGACCCGGTGAAGACCATTGGGTCCCAGGTCTCCGAGGTTTTTAGACTCCACCGCCAGGGCCCGAAACGTTCAAAGGCCGAGCTGCGCAGTGAATCCATCCGGCTTCTAGCCATGGTCGGCGTCGACCGCCCGGAATACCGTTTGGGCCAATATCCGCACGAGCTCTCCGGCGGGTTGAAACAGCGCGTCCTGATTGCCATTGCCTTTGCCTTGGGCCCTGAACTTTTGATTGCCGACGAACCGACCTCGGCCCTGGACGTGACGGTCCAACAGACAATCCTCGAGGTTTTCACCAACCTGGCACGTGAACATGGCACCGCAGTGGTTTTCGTGACCCACGACCTGGCCGTGGCCACCGACATCGCCGACCGCATTGTTGTCATGCAGCAGGGACGAATCCGTGAGGACCGTCCGGTGCGGGCGATCCTCACAGCCCCCGAACACCCATACACGGCCATGCTGCTGGCCGAGGCAACGCCCGACGGCAACCGCTCACCGGATGCCAAACGCCACAGCGGAGCCCCGGCGGTTCCGGCCATTGAAGTCCAGGGCCTGCACAAGGTCTACGGGCACGGCAAGGCCGAACACAGGGCAGTGCAAGGTGTCTCATTTGCCGTGCGTCCGGGAACCACGTTCGCCCTGGTTGGCGAATCTGGATCCGGAAAATCAACCACTGCACGCATGGTCATGCGGCTACTGGACCCAACCGCAGGATCCGTCAAAATCCACGGCGAAGACGTGACAAATGTCAGGGGGAGCGGCAAACGCGATCTCTGGCGTGGTCTGCAGATGGTCTACCAAAATCCCGATTCCGCGCTTGATCCGAGGCACACGGTTTCGCAGATCGTTTCCGAACCCCTGGCCAACTACAAATTCGGGACCAAAGCAGAGCGTGCACTGCGGGTTTCCGAACTTCTGGACTCGGTGAACCTGCCCTCGCGCATGGCGGGGCTATCAACCAGGGAACTCTCCGGCGGCCAACGCCAGCGGGTGGCAATCGCCCGTGCTTTGGCACTGGGCGCCAAGACCTTGGTACTGGACGAGGCACTGTCTGCACTTGATGTGCTGACCCAGGCCCAGATCCTTGCCCTGCTTGAAGACCTCCAAATCAACCACGGGTTGTCCTACCTGTTTATCTCACACGATCTTCATGTGGTTGAACGAATTTCCCACGATGTGGGGGTCATGCGCCGGGGAGAACTTGTTGAGATTGGACCGACCGCCAAGGTCTTTGGCGCACCCCAGAGCGAATACACGCAACTTCTCCTGGACTCCAATCCCGGACACCTCCTCAGGGAATTGGCACGTGCCTAATCCCGGCACCACTAGAACTTCGAAATCCGTAGCAGCAAAGGAAGAACAATGAGCACCACGCAGTTGCAGGAACGTTCAGCAGAGTCGCGCTATACGGAGTTGGCCGAACGTTTCGCCCCCGTCTTTGAACGGATTGCCGAAGGCACAGTAGAGCGCGAAAACAATCGAGTGCTTCCCTTCGAGCAGGTCAAATGGCTCAAGGATGCGGGTTTCACCACCCTGCGAGTGCCCGCCGCGCATGGAGGGTCACCGGTCAGCCACGAACACCTGTTCCGGCTTCTCGCCGAACTCTCCGCCGCCGACTCAAACGTGGGTCACCTGTTGCGTTCACACTTCTCCTTCGTTGAAACCATCGCCCTGCAGCCCGAAGAATTCCAGCTCCGCTGGTTCCCGCGGGTGCTGGCCGGAGAAATCTTCGGAAACGCCGCCACGGAAAAGGGCGGAAACGCACTGGGCACCACAAACACCAAACTTCGTGAAGAGGGCGGCCAATGGCTGCTCAACGGCGAAAAGTACTACACCACAGGTTCGATCTTCGCCGACTGGGTGGTTGTCATGGCCAGCACCGACGGACTCGAAGGCCGCCAATACGCGATTATTCGCGCGGATGCTGCGGGTGTCAGGATCATTGATGACTGGGATGGCTTCGGCCAGCCGCTAACCGGCACCGGAACCGCGATCTTCGAGGACGTGGTGGTCCCCTTTGAAGACATCATCCAGCGCAAGATTTCCTCGACACTTGAACCGGCATTCTTCCAACTGGCATTGCTCAGCGTGCTGGCCGGCATTGGCCGTGCAGCGCTGAATGACGCAGCCGACCTGGTGCGCAACCGCACCCGTACCTTCAACACCGGTTCCGGGGACCTATTCCGCAACGATCCATTGATCCAGGAAAAGGTGGGGCGCATTGCTGCCTCCGTCTACGCGGCGGAATCGATAGTCTTTGCCGCGGCCCGCGACCTGGATGCGGCAGTTGACCAGTCCCTGGCACTGGATCCGACAGCAGCCTTTGTCCGCGCTGAACTTGCGGTGCAGCTTGCCCATGTTGCCGTGCCGAAGCTGGTGCTTGACGCCACGAATGAGCTCTTCGACGTGGCAGGTGCTTCGGCGGTATCCCGCGGCAAGTCCCTTGACCGCCATTGGCGCAATGCCCGGACCGTTGCCACCCACAACCCTGTCGCCTTCAAGGCCCGCTCGGTCGGCGATTACTTCATCAACGGCACCATCCCCACCGGCTTGCACTCCATCGGTGAAGCCAAGGATTCAACGACGGAGAACAAGTAAATGGCTACCTTTAATGAGCGTCCCCGCCTGCTGCTCAGCGCCTTCCTGATGAACGCATCCAGCCATATTCTTGGCGGACAATGGCGCCACCCCGACGCCCAGCAGCACCGGTTCAACGAATTGCAGCTCTGGATCGACCTCGCCAAGCAGCTCGAAGATGCGAAATTCGACAACCTCTTCTTCGCCGACGTCGTGGGTCTCTACGGCGACCACGAGGGCGGCTGGGCTTCCCACGTGCGCAAGGGCATGCAGGTCCCGTCGCATGACCCGATGGTGTTGCTTTCCGCATTGGCCGCAACCACCCAGGATATTGGCTTGGCCATGACCAGCTCAGTGGTACAGGCAGCGCCCTTCCAGTTCGCCCGCCAGATCTCCACCCTTGACCACATTTCAAACGGCCGCGTGGCATGGAACATTGTCACCAGCGTCCTGGAAAACTCGCACAAGAACTTCGGTGCAGCCGGGCTGACGGCCCACGATGACCGTTATGACTGGGCCGATGAGTATGTGGAAGCCACCTATAAGTTGTGGGAGGGTTCCTGGGAAGACGACGCGGTGTTGGCGGACAAGGAATCGGGAATTTACGCCGACCCCGCCAAGGTCTACAAGATCAACCACCAGGGCAAGCGTTACTCCATCGAGGGCCCCCATCTGGCCTTGCCAAGCCCGCAGCGCACGCCGTTCCTCTTCCAGGCAGGATCCTCCGCGCGTGGTCGCCAATTTGCCGCCGAACACGCGGAAGCAACATTCCTCTTTGCGCCGCACCCCGAGTACGTGGCCAAGCAGGTGGGCAAGATCCGCGAGCTTGAGGCGGCTGCCGGGCGTGCCACGGGAGACGTCAAGGTATTTGCCGGCCTGTCCTTTGTGGTGGGCAGCACCGAGGAAGAAGCCAAGCGCAAGGAAGCCGAGTACGACGAGTACTTGGACCTGCACGCAATCGTTGCGCACATTGGCGGTGGCATCGGGGTTGACCTGGGTGGACTGGATCTTGATACGCCGCTTGGCGATATCGAAACCGAAGGCGCCCGTGGAGTGCTTGAGGCCGCGATTGCCTCGGTACCGGGCGGCAAGCCAACCATTGGCGATCTTGCCCGTTACCGTGCCAAGGCACAGCAGATTTCGGGGACCCCGGAGCAGATCGTCGACGAGATCGAACGCTGGCAGGATGCCGGCATGGACGGGCTGAACATCATGAACCAGATATTGCCCGGCTCCTACACCGATTTCATTGACGGGGTCCTGCCGGAGCTGCGCAAGCGTGGCCTGGCGCAGACCGAATACGCACCGGGAACACTGCGCGAAAAGGTGTTTGGCCGTGGTGCCCGCCTGGAATCGACGCACCCGGCGGCGCAGTACCGGGGCGCTTTCACGGAGTTCTCGGCTGCCAACACCGAGGCGCAACTGGAAAACGCGCGCTAGGGATTTCACGCGGCAGCAAGGCAAAGTCCCTCTTCTCGCACTTCGGGGTGGGGGACTTTGCCTTGAACCGGACGAATCCCCGGGGCAGGCGCAGAATTCGAGAGTAGCGTTGATCCCATGAGCAGCTCGGTAATCAAGCCCCACGTAAATGATCCAGAGACCATCCGGCGTTTGTTGACCACACCGGCACGTTGGGCCGTGGTGGGGTTGAGCAACAACCCGCTGCGGGTGGCGCCGCGCGTGGGCCAGGCCCTGCAGGGACAACTCGGCATGCAGATCGTCCCGGTTTCCCTGCGGGGAGACGACGTGTTGGGAGAAACCGGTTACCGCACACTCGAAGATATCCCGGGGCATGTGGACGTCGTCGATTGTTTCGTGAATTCACAAAAAGTCGGGGCAATCGTGGACCAGGCCATTGCTATCGGGGCATCCGCTGTGTGGCTGCAACTAGGCGTCGTCGACGAGGCTGCTGCACGTCGTGCGAAGTCAGCTGGCCTGGAAGTCGTCATGGACACGTGTCCACTGATCGAGTTACGAAACATATAGGCCCCTCCCGATAGCCAACGAAATATTTACAGAACAGTGGCAGGAATTGGAATTTCTCCGCTAGGGTGTCATCAGCACAAGCAACATTAATTGGGTGCTGGGGACCAAATGAATACTGGGGGACT
Source organism: Paeniglutamicibacter antarcticus (assembly GCF_900010755.1). Classification (GTDB taxonomy): domain Bacteria; phylum Actinomycetota; class Actinomycetes; order Actinomycetales; family Micrococcaceae; genus Paeniglutamicibacter; species Paeniglutamicibacter antarcticus_B. The sequence goes on from NZ_CZJT01000101.1 coordinate 129,284, forward strand.
CTCGAACTTGGGGTTTGAGAAGAACTAACGGACTGGGTGGGACTAGGCCGTTAAAAACAGTGCTAATCGAGTGTTTGCCGCACCCCTTGGGGTAATTGGGGTATAAATCGTGTTCGCCAAATCTGGGGATCAAGCCACACGTAAACGAAGGGGCCGGCGCTCAGCTGGCCACCATTCATTCTTGGGTGCCATGTGGAAGAACGGCGTCGTTCGTTCCACTGTTGGTGCCTCCGCAACGGCAGCACTCGTTGCAACCATGATGTTTAGCGGCGGTGGATTCGATCCCGCCGTAGCATCACCAGTCGAGAAACAGACTCCCGGCGTTGAGCAGCAACTGCGCGACGCCGTCGAGGGTTCGGGCTCAACCGATAAGAACAAGGTAGAGCCGCCGGCGAAAGCATCAAAGGCCGATGAGCCTAAAGACGCTACACCTAAGGTCGACACACCCAAGACGGACAAGCCTAAAGTCGATGTACCCAAGGCGGACAAGCCTAAAGTCGATGTACCCAAGGCGGACAAGCCTGCTGTCGCAAAGAGCGCGGCACCTTCGAATGAGCCCGACGCTGCAAAGGTAGCAGAACCTGCCGGCAGGCCTGTCGCGGACACCCCCGCCACTGCCTCCCAGTCAAGGGTGGCGTTGGCGGCTGCCCCGTCGAGCCGGCCAAACCCGGTACTTCCCAAGAAATGCGGATTGCGCATCGCGATCGTGCTTGACCTCTCCGGCTCCCTAGAGGATTCGGACGTTGCGAGCTCCAAGACAGCAGCCAGGGGCCTGGTTGATGCATTGCAGGGTACCCCGTCGTCAGTCGGCGTTTACACCTTCGCAACATTCGCCCCAGATGGGGCCAACAGCTCTTTGGGGGCAACTTCGGTTTCCACTTCAGCGGGTGCCAAAACCGTCAAGGATAAGATCAGCGGTCTCAAGCGCCCCAAATCCGAGCACGGTGGAACGAACTGGGATAAGGGCCTGTCCCAGGTGCCTAGTGGAGCCTACGACCTGATCCTGTTCGTCACCGACGGCAACCCCACCGCGTACGGCACCCCAGCAAATCGCGGGGACAACACTGATTTTGGGTTCGTTGCCGATCCGATCGATCTCGATACGGCCGTCTCTGCGGCAAACAACCACAAGGCGGCCGGGACCTTTGTTATGGGTCTCGCCGTTGGCGAGAGTATCAACACCGGAAACATCAAAGCGATTTCCGGCAACACGTTGAACACTGATTACTTCAAGATCGATGACTACTCAAAGCTGGCGGCCAAGCTCAAGGAAATTGCGCTCACGAACTGCGAGGGAACCCTCACGGTCGTCAAGCAGGTTCGTGGAACGGACGACAAACTGCTCACCGCGGCTGGCTGGAAATTTAGTTCTTCCACCAGATCGGTTTCCCCTGCTTCTGCAACGACCGCTGCCGATGGAACGGCGAACTTTGAAATTGGTGGATTGGACAAGGAACCTTCCCGGTTGGTTTCGTTCTCCGAAGAGCAAAAGCCAGGGTTTGCACTTGAACAGCAGCTGGGCAAGAACGCAGTCTGCGTCGATAACAAAACAGAGAAAACCCTGACCGTAGGCAACGAAGGTGCAACGGGATTCAATGTCACGGTTACCCGTGGAGCTGCTGTCAGCTGCACCGTCATCAACCAAGAGCAGTCCGCGACGCTCAAACTGGTCAAGATTGTTGACAACAAGGGCGGCACCGGAGCAGCGCCGACCGACTGGGCCCTTTCGGCGATCCAAGCCGGCGGAACCAGCAATATGGTCGATGTAGTGTCCGAAACAAGTAAGGCTGTATCGGCTGGCACTTACGCACTGTCCGAGGCCAACGGCCCGGCAGGCTACAAGCTGACCAACCTCACATGTGTTAACGGAAAGACACCAGTCTCGGGGGTCGACCAGACGAATCCAAGCATTGCCTTGAAAACGGGCGATAACGTCACCTGTACCTTCACCAACACCAAGATCGAATACAAGGACCTGACGGTTTCCAAGACCGTAACGGGTAGCTTCGCCCGCGACTACGACTGGACCATCGACAAGAAGGTTGTCGGTGGCCAGAACAAGGTCACCTCAGCCACCTCCGGTGTGCCGTTCAAGTACGAAGTTAAGGTTGCCGCCAGCGCACCAAAGGACAGCAACTTCAAGCTCGCGGGCGAGATCACCGTGTCGAACCCGAACAAGGTAGCTTTCGAATCGGTCACCGTCGCCGATTCCCTGCCGAATGCAACCTGCAAGATCACGACAACTGATGACAAGGCAGTAACCGGCCCGGTTTCAATTCCTGCCGGTGAAACCAAGTTCAAGTACTCATGTGACATGCCGGCCGGAACCACGGCAACAACAACGGGAACCAACACCGCCATCGCGGCGTGGAACAAGGCCAACTACTTCGGTACCTCCGGAAACGCATCCGGAACCCAGCCCTTCGACTTCTCGAAGGTGACCCCGAAGACCACCGATGACAAGATCACCGTCACCGATGACAAGTTCAACCTTTCGACACTGCCGGGTGGCAACGTTGTTACTGTTGCACAGTCGCCTAAGACGTTTGGCTACGAACTTACTTGGCCAGGCACCGTCGGCGAATGCAAGAAGTACACCAACACCGCAAGCTTCACGGGTGCCGGAGGCGGAAGTGACAGCGAAACCGTAGAACTGTGCATTGGCGCAGATCTCACTGTTAGCAAGAACGTTGTCTCAAGTTTTGATCGTTCGTACCTGTGGAACATCACCAAGACCGCCAAGGGCGAAGCCCCCTACACGGCAGATCCAAAGACCGGCAAGGTTTCCGTTGAATACGACGTAACCGTTGCCCCGCAGGATCCGAACTACGCCGACTCACGCTGGGCCATGTCTGGCACCGTCAGCGTGGCAAACCCCAACAAGTGGCAAGACGTGATGGCCACCGTCACGGACTCGGTCGATGTTGGGACCGGAGCGGTCTGCACCGTAACAGGAATTGTTGGAAGCGAAGCCGGCGACGCCGATCTGGCGACCGACGGATTCCAGGCGGACATCCCGAAGAACAAGACCGTGGAGTTCACCTACAACTGCAGCTTCACCGAGCAGCCAAACTACGCGGGTAGCAACACCGCAACTGTTACCTGGGATGCAACGGCGGCAGTCACCCCTAACGGTTCGGCCGCCAAGACCGTCCAGGTTTCGGAAGACGAGTGGGTCCAGAAGCCGCTGAACGAAAAGATCGTTGTCACCGACAGCAACCACACGTTCGATCCGGCTTGGGAAATCACTTGGTCAGCCGGAATGACTCCGCAGACCAAGACCTACACGACCGAGTGGACTGTTACTAAGGACGGCACCTGCCAGCAGTTCGACAACACTGCCACATTCACCGGAAAGGACGGAGCCACCGGTTCGGCAACCGCGAACATCGAGGCCTGCCGTACCGCTGGCCTGAGCGTGGAAAAGACCGCCAACGCGGGCTTCGACCGCACTTACCTGTGGGGTATCGAGAAGAGCCTGGCCAAGGGCCAGGACCCAACAGTGAACGCCGGCTCCGGCGGAACCGCCGATGTTGACTACGAGCTCAAGGTCACCAGCAAGGGCTACACCGACTCCAACCAGTCGCTCACCGGTGAAATCACCGTGACGAACACAAACCGCTTCGGCGGGGACACACAGGTCACCGTCGCGGACGAGGCCAGCATCAACGGCTTGGTGTGCGAGATCGATGTTGCGCAGGATGCCAACGGCAACCTTGCCGGCGTGCAGGCCAACGTCCCGCAAGCCTCCAAGGTTGGCGAGACCTGGGTCGACGGCAGCAAGGCAGTTGGCTACAGCTGCGATGCCTCTTCGGTTCTTGAAAAGGACTACACCGGACACACAAACATCGCAACGATCAGCTGGAACGAGGGCAAGAACACCGCCTCGAGCAAGCCGGTCAAGATTGATTTCAAGGTTGGACAGAAGGTCGACGAAACTGTCGATGTCCTTGACAACAAGGCCGTGGCCGCTAGCCAGGGCGTGAAGGTCGGCAGTGTTTCGTGGAATGAGGTCAAAGACCTGAAGGGCAAGTTCAAGACGTTCCCTTACACGTTGACCCACACCGGCGTTGCCGGAAAGTGCACCCCGTTCACGAACACCGCATGGGTTGAGCTGGCAGGCGACGGGAAAAACCCCTCGGATGACGCCAGCGTCACAGTGTGCAACGAGCTCGGCCTGACGGTATCGAAGACCGCAAACGCGTCCTTCGACCGCGAATACCTGTGGAAGCTGGACAAGCAGGCGGACCGGACCAAGGCTGATATCGACAAGGGCAGTGCAGAATTCAAGTACACGGTCACCGCTACCCCGAACGGCTACAAGGACTCCGGCCACAAGCTTGGTGGCAACATCACGCTGGCCAACCCAAACCAGTTCGCTTCCGGCGCGATCACCGCAACGGTTTCGGATGCGGTTGATATCAAGGGCTTGACCTGCGAAATCACTGCCGATGACGTTGATTCGGAAACCGAGGGCCTGCAGGTCCTGGTTCCGGCCAACAGTTCGGTAGTGCTTCCGTACACGTGCGACGGTGAATTCTCCGAGGCAGGTTACACGGGCACCAACACGGTGAATGTCTCGTGGACCGACGCCAAGGACGATGTTGCCAAGACTTCGGCGACTGCCGCTGTTGAATTCAAGCAAGTTGGTTCGAAGAACCATGAGGTCCAGGTCTTTGATGACAAGGTGAACCAGTCGGAGGACCCGGAGCTCCTGGGCACCGCTACCTGGAACGCCGAGAAGACCCCTACAGGTTTCGACGCGTATTCGTTGAGCTTCCCGGGAACCCCTGGAACGTGCACCGATTACACGAACACCGCGATCATTGCCGGAACCGATGCCTCGGCAAGCGAGACCGTCACGGTCTGCGTTGAGAAGCCGTTGGCTGTTTCCAAGGTTGTGGCAGCAAGCTACGACCGCGACTACGACTGGAAGGTCGAGAAGGAAGCCGACAAGACTTCCTTCAAGGTCGATGGTGAGGGAAATGTTGTTGCCAAGTACACGGTGACCGCCACCCAGAATTCCCACACGGATTCGAATTGGGCACTCGGTGGAAAGATCACAGTGGGGAACCCGAATGAATTTGGGTCGATCACCGCAACGGTTCAGGATCAGCCGGGCCTTAGCGGTGTCCAGTGCACCATCAAGGGCAAGGATGCAGATTCCGTGGCCCCCGGCTTCCAGGTCAAACTGGACGCAGGGGATACCGTAACGCTCGATTACACCTGCGATGTTTCCAACGGTGTTGCCGAATCCGATTACACGGGCCGCACCAACGTTGCCACGGCAACCTGGGGAGAGGGACGCAGCGCATCGAGCGAGGCAGTCGGGATCGATTTCGCCCTGGACCAGGCCACCGACACCGAGGTGAAAGTGTTCGATGACAAGACCAACCCGGACGCCGCTCCGGTCGAATTGTTCACCGCCACGGTGGCTGCATCACCCAAGTCCTTCAGCTACGAATTGCCGCTTAAGGGTACCGCCGGCAAATGCTCCACCTTCACAAACACCGCGGTGCTTGAGGAAGAAGCCGGCTCTAACACGGACAACACCGCCACCGAGGCTGTCGAGGTTTGCGTTGAACAAGGACTGACCGTCGTCAAGACCGTCAACGCCTCGTTCGACCGCGACTACGACTGGAAGATCGCCAAGCAGGCTGACAAGACTTCCTTCAAAGTCGACGGCGACGGTAAGGCCACCGCCAACTACACGGTGACAGCTTCCCTGGATGGGCACACCGATCAGGACTGGAAGATGTCCGGTTCGATCGATGTGTTCAACCCGAACCAGCAGGGCGAGATGAAGGTCAACGTGTCAGACGTTGCCGGCATCACCGGAGCCGTATGCACCGTTGAAGGCGACGGGCAGGACGTGAGCGTTCCGGCTGCCACCCTCGTGGACGGCAATGCCGTTTCCGGAAAAACCACCGTCACCTATGACTGTGTTATTCCGGAAAACCTCTCCGAAGCTGACTACAGCGGGCACCAGAACACCGCCCTTATTACCTGGACCGGTGTCGACAACGAGCCGCGCACTGCCGAGTTCGCCACCGACATCGAGTTCAAGCAGGCCAAGAGCATCGACGGCACCGTAACTGTTACCGATGACAAGACGGTCCCGGGTGAAACACACACACTCGGCACCGTTGGCTTGGACGAATCGGGTCAGGAGTTCACCTACTCGGTGGATCTCTCCGGTGTTGCCGGCCAGTGCACCACGTACACGAACAACGCAGTTCTCCAGGAAGAATCCGGCGCGGATGACAACAACACGGCACATGTCGATGTTGAGGTTTGCTCCAATGCCGGCCTGGGTGTTCAGAAGAGCGCCGAAGCTTCCTTCGACCGCGAATACCTGTGGAAGCTGGACAAGAAGGCAAACGACCCGACCACGGTTGAAATTGGGCTGGACGGCGAAGCAATCTTTGACTACACGGTCACAGCAACTCCGGATGGATTTACGGACTCCGCTCACAAGCTGGGTGGCAACATCACGCTGAGTAACCCAAACCAGTTCGAGTCCGGTGCGGTCACCGCAACGGTTTCAGACGTGATTGATATCGACGGCTTGGTTTGCACAATCGCTGCCACGGATACCGATTCGGAAACCGATGGCCTGCAGGTTCTGGTTCCGGCCAACGAATCGGTAGTCCTTCCGTACACCTGCAACGGTGAATTCACCGAGGCCGGTTACACGGGCACCAACACGGTGAATGTCTCGTGGGCCGACGCCACGGGCGATGTTGCCAAGGCTTCTGCGACTGCTGATGTTGAATTCGAGCAGATTGGTTCGAAGAACAAAGAAGTAGAGGTCTTCGACGACAAGGCGGGTACCGAGGAAGCCCCGGTTTCCTTGGGACTTGCAACATGGAATGCCGATTCGGTTGCCACGGACTTCACCTACGGGCTGACGTTCAAGAACACCAACCTTGGTGCAGCAGATGGAACCTGCACCGAGTACCCGAACATCGCCACGATTCCGGCGGCCGGCAAATCGGTCACCGAAACCGTAAAGGTCTGCATCGAGGTCGGCACCCCGACCGTTGAAAAGACGGTTACCGGTACCACCCAGAATGCTGATGGCACCTGGAGTGTCACCTATGACATCAACGTCACTGGCGATGATTCGCTGGCGAGCCGTTACTCGTTGGAGGACACCCTGCGTTTCGGTGCGGGTGCCACCATCAACTCCGCTTCATGGACTGCTTCGGGAGACCTGAGCGGTGCCTGGACTGCACCTAATGAGGACCGCACTGCGGTGCTTGTCACGGACAAGGTCCTTGCCGCCGGCGCCACCGACACGTACAAGGTGACGGTTGTTGCAAGCCTTGCTGAAGGTTCAATTGGAACCCCGGCCATGGATTGCAAGCCGGGTGAAGGTGAAGACGGAAACACCGGTTTCCTGAACACCGTCACGCTCGGCAACGATGGAACCACCATCGGCGAGGACGAGGCCTGCGCCACACCGGTGGCCCCGACCTTCACCAAGACGGCCAAGGAATTGGTCCAGCACAACGACGCCGACGGTAACTGGGACGGCACCTTTGATGCGAGCTACGAACTGAAGGTGACCAACCCGGGCACCGAGGGCCAGGTCGTGGATTACTCGCTGACCGACACCCCGCAGTTCGCTGACGGTGTGACGATCAACGACCGCCAGGTTGTTTCCGACGCTGGAACAGCCAACACCGATTGGAACGGAAACGAATCCACGACTGATGTCGTTGCCAACCAGGTATCACTGAAGGCCGGGGCAACCCACCTCTACACGGTGACAATCAACGTGTCGCTTGGTGCTGACATCGCCCAGGGGGATCGCGTATGCGCAACCCAGGACGTTGAAGGCGGCAAGGGCCTGTTGAACTCGGGCACCCTGAACAGCGGCAACGAATCCATCACCGATACCGACTGCCTGGTTATCCCGGCTCCGGAGGCCAATATCGTCAAGACGGCCACCGGCGCCACGGAGAACGCGGACGGCAGCTGGGTTGTTGGATACACCGTCGTGGTGAACAACAACTCGGACGTGGCAACCCGCTACAACCTCACCGACACCCTGCGCTTCGGCAAGGGATTGAACGTGACTGAGGCCTCCTGGACGCTGAATGACACGGACGTGTCCGGTGCTTGGGAAACCCCCGGCACCGAGAAGTCCGAGTCCATGGCCGAAGGACGGATCCTGGAAGCACGCTCCAGCGAAACCTACACGGTCACCGTGAAGGTCAGCCCGGAAGCCGGTTCCATCGGTTCCGCGGCAGCCACCTGCGAATCCGAGGAAGCCCCGCATGACCGCGGATTCCTGAACGAGGCAACGCTGAGCTTCAACGGTTCAACCACCGCATCGCGCGATTGCGTGACCCCGGTGAAGAACCCGCGCAGCTACTCGATGGTGAAGACTTCCGATCCGGCCAATGGCGAAACCGTATGGCCGGGCGAGGAAATCGCCTACACCATCACGGTGAAGAACACCGGAGAGTTCGTTTACACCGGGGCAGTGATCACCGATGAAATGTCAGGTTGGCAGCAGGCCGCGACCTTCAACGAAGGAAGCCTGAAGCTATCGGGCGGCGAATCGGTCATCGACGGAAGCAAGCTGGTGTGGACCGTTGGCGACCTGGCCGTGGGTGAGAGCAAGACCCTCACCTACACGGTCACGGTTGACCCGGAGATGTGGGACCAGATCCTGGTGAACGTGGCCAGCGGCAACGGCGACGTTCCGCCGTCGGTCACCACGCACCCGACCCCGGAGTACCACAAGCTGCCGGAACCGCCGGTGGTCGTTGATCCTCCAGTGATCGTGGAACCGCCGGTGGTTGTTGAACCTCCGGTGATCGTGAAGCCGCCAGTGGTTGAGCATCCGACTCCGGAACTTCCGGGCACGGAAACCGAGATCCCGGAAACCCCGGGTACGGCAACTGAAATTCCGCAGCTTCCGGGTGTGGAAAGCCAAGTTCCGCCGCGCAAGCCGGTAGTGCCGCTGGCCAATACCGGCGCTTCCAACGCCACCTTGTGGATTCTTGGAAGCGGCGCACTGGTCATGCTCCTCGGAGCAGGACTCGTGGTTGCTTCCCGTCGCCGCAAGTCCGACGAGAGCTAACCGCAAATAGATCCGTCTGCGGCTGGTGCATCCCACATGAGCACCAGCCGCAGACTCGCGCCCAACCGGCATGCTCCTCGACTTCCCCTTTCGAGGTCCATGCCGGTTGTGGGTTTAACCGGTGGTTTTGCCAGCGGGGAACTTCCTGATGGATAGGATGGGAAACGTGGACTATGAACTGTGGCGAAGCCTGTGCCTGAGTATGCCCGGCGCTTACGAGGACTTTCCTTTCGGGGAAGAATCGGCCGTTTACAAGGTAGCTGGCAGGGATCGGAGCAAGACCAAGATGTTTGCCTTGCTGATGATCCGTTCAGGTGTCGTGTCACTGAACCTCAAATGCGACCCAGTGCTCGCTGAACAGCTAAGATCCGCAAATTCACAAATCAAACCGGGTTACCACATGAACAAGCAACATTGGAATACCGTTACCCCGGGTCTGGACGAGGAAATGATGCGGAATCTCATCGAGGATTCCTATGATTTGGTGGTTGCCTCGCTGCCGCGCGCAGAACGTGAGGTTCTTAACTGGAAAGGCCTTATCGCTCGCGGGTAATCGACGGGATAGGTAGGCTGGTGGACATGTACTTCATTGTTGTGAAATTCAAAACCAAGCCCGAATACACTGAACAATTCATGAACCTGGTGACGGACTTTACCCAGTCCACCCGCGCAGAGGCAGGCAACCTCTGGTTCGACTGGTCCCGCAGCATCGAAGACCCGAGCGAGTACGTTCTGATCGAGGCCTTCCTGGACGACGACGCAGCCGGAGCCCACGTGAACTCCGACCACTTCAAGGCGGGCCTTGAAGCAATGCGTCCGGCGCTCGTGGCAACCCCGAAGATCGTCTCCCGCAAGGTTGAAGGCGACTCCTGGGGCGACATGGGCGAACTGCAGATCGGCTAACCACCGGCATGTTCGAGCCACTTCGGCACAAGCTGCATCAAACCTTTTCCGCCCAGGAATCCTACGATCCGGCCTGGGAACGCGATTTGGACCGCGGCGATAACGCAGGCTATTTCGCCCACGACTCGGCAGTATGGGTTGTCCACGGTGGGATGAGCCCGATGGCGGCGGGCATCCGTGCCCTGCTGACCCAGGCGCTGCATCCAGGTGCCTTGGCCGGAGTGGCCGAACATTCAAATTACCAAGCGGACCCGTTGGCCAGGCTTGCCGGCACCATCCGCTGGATCTTTACGCTCACCTACGGCGATACCGCCGCAGCCCAAGCCGCTTGCCGCTGGGTTCAACGACGCCATGTCCCGGTGGCGGGGCACTACACGGCCGGGACCGGTGAAACGCGGGACTATTCGGCCAATGACGCTGACCTTGCCGCCTGGGTTCACATTGCCTTCGCGGATGCCTTCCTGCGCAGCCACCAGGCTTTTTCGGGCCCCGTCCCGCAAGGTGCTGATGCTTATGTGCGCGAATGGGCAACCGCCGGGGAACTGATGGGCGTGAAGAACCCGCCGCGCAGCGAAGCCGAGCTCGCGGCCGCCATTGCCGGTTACGAATCACGTGGCGAGTTATCCGGGGGTCCCCGGGTCGCCGAGGTGGTTTCCTTCCTGAAAAACCCGCCGCTGGATCCGATGATCCTGCCCGGCTACAAGTTGCTCTTTGCCGCGGTTGTCGACACCCTGTCGGAGAACCACCGCAAGATGCTCGGGCTCGAACGCTCCAAACTGGGACCTATCCCGCTGCCCAGCCGCCTCGGCGGCAAAGCAGCCCTGGGGCTGGCCGGGATCACGCTTGCAAAAAAGGGGCCGGCGGAACTTGCCGCCCGGCGCCGGTTGTTCAGGCTGGGGATGCTCAGCGACCTGAGCTATCCCGAGGTTGGCCTGACAGAACTCGAGAAGACACCCGACGGCTACCGCCACCTGCATCTTCGCGAGCGAGTGGGGGAGGGACAACCCGTCTTCGACGCGTTGTCCGAGGGCATCCTGACCTGGGCGCTGCATGAGCGTTCGGGCCTGCGCACACGGCCGGACACCCCGCGCGTCCAGCTCGGGAGCCGCGTCGAATTGGGATTCGGCATCGGCCCGGCGCGCATCAGTGCGCCTTGCCGCGTGGTGCGCTTGATCGAGGAGGCCACCCGGTCCGGCTTTGCCTACGGAACACTGGCCGGGCACCCCGAGACGGGGGAAGAGTCCTTTGCTGCGGTGCTCGAAGCGGACGGGTCCGTATACCTGGAAATCAGGGCCGCCTCCAAGCACGCCAACCGCTTCTACCGGTTGGTTTGGCCGGTGGCCGAGGCCGCCCAGCGGTTTGCCACCCAAAGGTACGTCGAAGCCGCCCGAGAGTTGGCGCGACCTCGCGCCTGAGCATCAGCTGCCGGAGAACCCCGCGCGGAACATCCCGGCGGAGCACAGAATCCTGAGAAACGGTTTCACGAATGCTTCGATCCTTTCGATACGGGGGCCAGCGGACCCCCGCGGCAAGCCCTTCATGAACCCGGCAGAAGATTAAGGGGAACAGGTATCGACCGGTGTTTTGCCGTTAAGTCGATCGTTCGCCCAGGCAACCAGGTCCGGGATCAACGGCGAATCATCCTCCACCAGAGGCATGTGGTCCCGGCCCTCGTATTCGCGATACTCCATGGCCTGCCCGGCAGCACAGCGCTCGGCGACCCAGTCGCGCTGCATCCCGGGCAGCACCAGCTGGTCGGCCGTCCCCTGGGCAACAAAGAGCGGGTAGTCGATGTTTTCGTTGACCGAGTTTTCACGTAGTTCCTCGCCCAGCGGGCCGTTCAGCGCCGATTCGGGAATCACCGCGTCCAGGAGTTGGGTGCTGCCGATGACGGCTGCGAGTGCATCGCGTCCGTCGAAGCAGAGCTCGCCGATGCGCTGGACGGACTTCGCGTAGCCGGGGGTGATCAGGCTGCTGACGTTTAGCTCGGGGAAGAGCTCATCCCATGATTTGGCGATATGGGAGGAAACCACCTTGCCCGCCGCTTCATCCTTCACGCCGAGGGCCAACTCCACGAGGTTGGTGGCCGGCGCCAGGGCCGCGACGCCCAGGATCTTGATCTCCGGGGCGTACTCCTTGGCGATCGCCGCGCTCCAGAGTGCGCCGTGTCCTCCCTGGGAATGGCCCCAGATGAGGGTGTCGTTACGCAGGGTGAACTCTTCGAGCTGTTGAGCCGCCCGGAACGCATCGAGCACGTTCCTGGCTTCGGCCTGCCCCACCAGGTAGGGGTGCGGGCCTTCGGTGCCCAACCCGACGTAGTCGGTCATGGCGCCTGCCCATCCCTGGGAGACCAGCTCGCGCAGTGCCGCGGCGGGACCATCGGCATAAGGCAGCGGCGACAGCGACGGAGCGCAGCGAGGGATGATGCCCTTGGTTCCGTGGGCCAGGGAAACCACCGGAAGCGGCGTCTCTCCACGGTTTTCCGGGACCACCACCGAACCGGAGGCCACCGCCGGCGTGCCGTCGGGATTAGTGGTGGTGTACAGGAAGCGCCACGCGCTGGCGTTTTCCGGGATGCCTTCGGTCAGCTCGCCAACCCGCAACAGCTGCCCGGGGACCGCCGGTAGGTCGGTGGGCGGGGTGTAGAAAGCATCGGGAACCAGCTTGGGATCCCCGGCGTGGATAAACGAGGTCACCAGCACCATGGAAACGGCCAAAACCAAGGCGAGCGCCGAACCGGCGATCTTGCCGAAGCTTCGCATCTTGAGTTTGGCGGGCGTGGGGGAGTGGTCCTTGCCGCGAGCCATGAATCCTATGACCAGCTGCAACCCTGTGAAGACCAGCCAGCCCCCGAAGAATACGCCGAAGGCCCACAATGTAAGTTTGGGCCAGGCGAACACCAGTCCACCGGTGGCCAGGGCGGCAAGGCCACCCAAAAGTGAGGAGGTTCGGTTGGCGTTGCCCTTCCTGAAGAGGGAAACCAGTGAAGTAGCACCGGAAAGCAGCAGGAGTATCGCTACCGACAAGGCGAGCATTGGCAGTGTGGCACCTCGCCAAACCAAGGCGGCAATGCCGGTTCCGGCCAGCAGGACCCCGCTGATGCCGGTGACCCATTGGAGGCCGTATTCGTCGTCCGGGTCGGGATTGAACGCGTCAATGATACGGACCACGCCGACGGTGACCAGCCCCAGGCCGGTCAAGGCGACAAACACCTGGATCGAGGCCGAGGAGTTCAGTGCCAGGACGACGCCAAGAACCACCAGGCCCAGGCCCAAGAAAGGGCGCACCCACAGCGGGATCTTCTTCATGGCCTCGAACATACGCACTCCCTCATTGGGCAGGCGTTTTGCCTACACAAGTAAACATTCTGCCGCATTCTCCGTGCCCAGCGGGGCCGTTCCCCTTGAGTGGGGATTCGGTCTCGGGTAGCTTTGCCGCAGTATGTGAGAACCCAACGAGGAAGAGTGAACACCCATGAAGCTGACATTGACGGAGTTCGTGAGCCTTGACGGGGTATCCCAGGGTCCTGGCTCCCCGGAGGAAGACACCAGTGGGGGCTTCACACAGGGTGGGTGGCTGGTTCCGCACATGGATGAGGCTTTCATCGACCAGGCCGCGCGGTGGTTGAACCATGCCGATGCGCTCCTGCTGGGCCGGCGTACCTATGAGGCCTTCGCACGGGACTGGCCGCAGATCACCGATGCCGAGGATCCCTTCACCGTGCTGATGAACAGCCTTCCCAAGTACGTCGCCTCGCACACGCTGGAGCACGGCGGTTGGAATCCGACGACGGTCCTCTCCGGCGACGTTGCCGCGCAGGTTGCCGGGCTCAAAGCGATCCCGGGCCGGGAATTGCAGATCCACGGAAGCGCCAGGCTCGCTGGCTCGTTGTTGGCCGCGGGGCTGGTCGATGAAATGCGACTCGTGGTGGCACCCGTCGTGTTGGGCCACGGGCGCAGGCTCTTCCCGGAGGGCGGATCCGCCGCCGGGCTGCGGCTGACGGACAGCACCACCACCCCGGGCGGGCTCGCCCTGCTGACTTATGAACGCACCGGGGACGCCAGCTACGCAACATACACGGGAGTCTCCGACGTCCGTTGAACCGCTTTCGCACGACCACCTGCACCGTTAACGACAGCGGGCTCCGGAGGGAAAATCCCTCCGGGGCCTGCTGTCTCAAACAGGCTTAGCCGAAGTACTTCGGCAGGGTTGCCTCGTGCGCTTCGCGCAGTTCGGCAAGGTCCAGGTCGAACTGACCCTGGATTTCCAGCGAGGTGGCCGAGGCATCAACAACACCGATGCGTGCAACCGGGAAGTTGCGTGCGGTAGTCATGTCGTTGAAGCGGACCGCAACGAGTGCGCGGGCCAGGGATTCGGAGAACAGCGCGGTGAAGGCGTCGACGAGCGCAACATTCGAACAGTTCGAGCGCGAGTAGCGACGCTCTACGTAAGAACTTATAAGTAGTTGTAAGAATTATTCTTATAACTACTAATAACCTGTCATAATCTTAGAATGGAACCCGAACTCAACCCGTACAACCCTGGATCTGGCGTTCAGCCACCGTTTCTGGCAGGTAGACAGCCTGAAATCGATGCATTCGATCTCTTGGTTGCGCGAACAAAGCTGTCGCGCCACAGTAGATCAATGATGCTCAGCGGGTTACGTGGAGTCGGAAAGACTGTACTACTTAATCGTTTACGTGGAATTGCGCGAGCGCATGACTGGCTGACCATCAAGATTGAAGCGCAGACTGGCGAGTCCGCAGCCAGAGACGTTCGGAACGTCCTTGCTCGGGAACTTCAAATCGCATCCCGCCGGTATGTGCCACGATCGAGTGAAGCTGTGTTCAAGTCCATGCTTCAAACGGTTTCATCCTTCGGGGCAACTTTTGGCGTGTCTGGGATTTCGCTCGGCGTGGAGCTGGACCCTTCTCGCGCACGTACGGGCGTGGTGGACATTGACTTGAGGGACGTCATTGAAGACGTGGCGTACGCAATGCGAGCGGCCCGCCAAGGCTTCGTAATATTCATCGATGAGATGCAAGATCTCGACGAGGAACTTTTGGTGGCGCTCATTACTGCGCAGCACCATGCCGGACAAAATGAGTTGCCGTTCTTCGTGGTCGGAGCTGGCCTGCCCAATCTTCCGGCGCGGTTGGCCGAGGCCCGAAGTTATGCCGAGCGGCTTTTTGACTATCGAGTCATCGGAAAGCTCACTCAAGCGGAAACAGAAGATTCGTTTGTGATACCCGCGAAATCAGTTGGCCCCTCATACTCCGATGAAGCATTGGGAATGCTCGTGAATGCATCCGGAGGGTATCCATATTTCATTCAAGAGTTCGGCAGCGCCATGTGGAACGTGGCGCTTTCACATCCCTTTCAGCCTGACGATGCTATTGCGGCGATCCAGGCAGGATTGCTTCGGCTTGATTCGGGATTCTTTCCGTCCCGGTGGGATCGTGCCACGCCCAAGGAACGTGAATACATGCTTGCCATGGCTGTAGATGGGGATGAACCGTCCAGCACGCGTGTGGTTGCAGATCGCCTGGGAACGAAAGTGACAAGCTTGGGGCCTCATCGCGCTCAATTGATTGCAAAGGGTCTCGTTTACTCGCCCGAGTACGGAGAGATCGCTTTCACGGTTCCAGGAATGGCTGATTTTATTCGTAGGCAAAACCTTGAACGGTAAGCGAGGTTAAACGGAAACGGGACGGTTGGAGGGAAATCCCTCCAACCGTCCCGCCGACTGAGACTGATTTAGCCGAAGTGCTTCGGCAGGGTTGCCTCGTGCGCTTCGCGCAGCTCGGCAAGGTCCAGGTCGAACTGACCCTGGATTTCCAACGACGTGGCCGCGGCATCAACAACACCGAGGCGGAGCACCGGGAAGTTGCGTGCTGTGGTCATGTCGTTGAAGCGGACCTCTTCCGAGCGTGGGACCGCAACGAGTGCGCGGGCCTGGGACTCGGAGAACAGTGCGGTGAAGGCGTCGACGCCGTCACGGTTGCAAAGGTCTTCGAGGGAGACACGGGCGCCAACGTTGTAACGCAGTGCCATTTCGCCCAGGGCGGCACCCAAGCCGCCCTCGGAGAGGTCGTGGGCCGAGTCGATCATGCCATCGCGCGAAGCGTTGATCAGGATCGCGCCCAGGGCCTTCTCGGCACCCAGGTTCACCTTCGGAGGCAAGCCGCCGAGGTGTCCGCGGATGTTTGCGAATTCCGAACCGTCCAACTCGTCGAACGTGGTGCCCAACAGGTAGATGGCCTGGCCGTCGGCATCAGCGCGCCAGCCCGACGGGGTGCGGCGTGCCACGTCGTCGAACTTGCCGAGCATTGCCACCACCGGGGTCGGGTGGATCGGGGTGTCGCCGGTCTGGTTGTACAGGGACACGTTGCCGCCGGTGACCGGGACGCCGAGTTCCATGCAGCCGTCGGACAGGCCGCGGATGGCCTCGGCGAGCTGCCACATGACATCGGAATCTTCCGGGGAGCCGAAGTTCAGGCAGTCGGAGACGGCCATCGGCACGGCGCCGGAGGTTGCCACGTTGCGGTAGGACTCGGAGAGAGCCAACTGAGCGCCGTGGTACGGGTCAAGGAAGGTGTAGCGGCCGTTGGCGTCGGTGGCCAGGGCCACGCCCAGGCCGGTCTCTTCGTCAACACGGATCACGCCGGCGTCGTCCGGGGTTGCAAGCGCGGTGTTGCCGCCCACGTAACGGTCGTACTGGTTGGTGATCCAGGACTTGTCGCACATGTTCGGTGAAGCCATCAGCTCAACCAATGCCGCCTTCAGCTCCTCGCCGGTGGCCGGCAGGTTGGCGCCGGCTTCCGAGGACTTGAAGGTGTCGGCTTGCAGGGCGTCCTGCCATTCCGGGCGGGCGTACGGGCGGTCGTAGACCGGGCCGTCGTGTGCCACGGTGCGCGGATCGACGTCAACAATGACTTCGCCGTCCCACTTGATGATCAGGCGGCCGGTGTCGGTGACCTCGCCCAGCCAGGAGTACTCAACTGCCCACTTGTCCATGGTCGCTTCGAAGGCTTCGATGTTCTCCGGGGAGACCACTGCCATCATGCGTTCCTGGGACTCGGACATCAGGATTTCGCCCGGGGTCAGGGTCGGGTCGCGCAGCAGGACGGAGGTCAGTTCGACCTCCATGCCACCGTCGCCGTTGGAGGCAAGCTCGGAGGTGGCGCAGGAGATGCCTGCGGCGCCGAGGTCCTGGATGCCCTCAACCAGGGAACCCTTGAACAGCTCCAGGCAGCATTCGATCAGGATCTTCTCGGCGAACGGGTCGCCTACCTGCACGGCCGGGCGCTTGGACGGCTTGGTGTCGTCGAAGGTTTCCGAGGACAGGATGGAGGCGCCGCCAATGCCGTCGCCGCCGGTGCGTGCACCGAAGAGCACTACCTTGTTTCCCTTGCCCGACGCGTTGGCCAGGCGGATGTCCTCGTGGCGCATGACGCCAACTGCCAGTGCGTTCACCAGCGGGTTGCCCTGGTAGACGGAGTCGAAGACCATTTCGCCGCCGATGTTCGGCAAGCCCAGCGAGTTGCCGTAGCCGCCGATGCCGGCAACGGCACCGTGGATGACGCGGGCGGTGTCCGGGTGGTCGATGGCGCCGAAGCGCAACGGGTCCATCACGGCCACCGGGCGTGCGCCCATGGAGATGATGTCACGCACGATGCCGCCGATGCCGGTTGCCGCACCCTGGTACGGCTCGATCATCGTCGGGGAGTTGTGCGATTCGATCTTGAAGGTCACGGCCCAGCCGTCGCCCAGGTTGGTCACACCGGCGTTTTCGCCGATGCCAACGAGCATGTCCTTCTTCATTTCCTCGGTGACCTTGTCGCCGAACTGGCGCAGGTGGTTCTTCGAGGACTTGTAGGAGCAGTGCTCGGACCACATGACCGAGTACATGGCCAGTTCCGCCGCGGTGGGGCGGCGGCCCAGGACCTTGACTACTTCTTCGAATTCGTTCTGCTTCAGGCCAAGCTCGGCCCAGGGCAGTTCGGTCTCGGGGGTCGCGGCGGCGTTGGCCACTGTGTCCATGTTGAACTTCTTCTGCTCTGCAGTCTGTTCCGCGGCGCTCACTTCTGGCCTCCAACAAGGTGGGTCAGGACGGAGGTGAAGAACCCCAGTCCGTCGGTTCCGGTGTGGTCCGGGCCGTAGCCGGCCTCGATTGCGTGCTCCGGGTGCGGCATGAGGCCCACCACGTTGCCCGCGGCATTGGTGATGCCTGCAATGTTGCGGCGGGAACCGTTCGGGTTCCAGCCGACGTAGCTGAAGGCCACGCGGCCCTCGGCCTCAAGGGCGTCGAGGGTCTTTTCATCGGCCACGTACTGGCCGTCCTGGTTCTTCAGCACGATGGTGATTTCCTCACCCTGTGCGTACTGGTTGGTCCAGGCGGTTGAATTGTTTTCCACGCGCAAAACCTGGTCGCGGCACAGGAACTTCAGGTGATCATTCTTGATCATCGAGCCCGGCAGCAAGTGCGATTCGGTCAGGATCTGGAAACCGTTGCAGATGCCCAAAACCGGCAGCTTGGCGTCGGAGTTCGCTGCATCGATGATCTTGTCCATCATCGGTGCGAAGCGGGCGATGGCACCTGCACGCAGGTAGTCGCCATAGGAGAAGCCACCGGGAATGATCACTGCGTCGACGTTCTGCAGGTCGTTATCGGCGTGCCACAGGGACACTGCCTCGGCCCCGGTCATCCGCACGGCGCGAGCTGCGTCGCGGTCGTCCAGGGTTCCGGGGAACGTGATGACACCGATGCGGGCGCCATTCAACTCGGTGTTCGGCGTCGAGTAATCGCCGATCAATGGAAGTTCGGTTGCGCTCATTAGTCTGCGACAACCTCGACGTTGACAACGTCTTCAATAACCGGGTTGGAGAGGAGGGTTTCGGCCGCCGTGCGGGCCTGTGCCAAGATTTCCTCGGTCACCTCGCCGTCGACGGTCAATTCGAAACGCTTGCCCTGACGAACCTGGCTAAAAGCGGTGAAGCCGAGACGGGGCAGTGCTCCGACGATGGCCTTACCCTGCGGGTCAAGAATCTCGGGCTTGGGCATAACATCAACAACGATCCGGGGCATCCGGGTTCTCCTGTGCGCGAAGGGTGGTTAAACGCTTGCGGAGGTGCCGTCTCACGCCAAGGTGTCGGCGCTCCGCGAGCTTGCTCACCAAGTCTACCGGTTCGCCTTCGTTCCGCTGATTCAGGCCGTCACCGCGGTGGTGTTTCCCCGTGATAGCTACCGACGAGTATCTGTGGATCAGTGTGCGCTTAAGCTGTTTAGATGGATAAAGATGAACGCTGCCCATGCAATACGGGTGAAATCTACGGTTCCTGCTGTGGTCGATATCACCTCGGCTATGTGGATCCGCTGGCCACGGCATGGCCCGCAAGCGCGGTTGAGTTGATGCGTTCGCGCTACAGCGCCTTCGCATTGATGCTTCCGGAGTACCTGCTGGCCACGTGGCATCCGAGCACCCGCCCCGAGGTGCTCCAGCTTGACGAGGCGATCGTGTGGAAGAACCTGGAAATCGTGAGCACCGAGGCCGGTGGGCCTTTCGATAAGGAGGGCGTCGTGGAGTTCGTGGCCCGCTACGCGCTGCTGGGCCAGCGCGAATACCAGCACGAGGTCAGTGACTTCGTCCGCGAGGGCGGCCGCTGGTACTACCTGGATGCTGTGGACTAGGACTCGCTCGCGAATAAAATGGATTGTGTACTGGTTGGTACAAATGGAGCGGTCATTGTTCCGCCCAGAACTTCCACCACCGAAAGAGGTCGCCACGATGAGTGAACAGACGATGAAAGCCATGGCCTACAAGGGCTACGGGGGCCTCGACAAGCTGGAGCAGCTCGAGCTGCCCCGCCCCAAGGTCGGGCCCGGCAGCGTGCTGATCCGCGTGAAGGCCGCGGGCGTGAACCCTGTGGACTGGAAGATCATGGGCGGCTACCTGGATGCGATCATGAATGTCACCTTCCCGGTCATTCCCGGATGGGACGTTGCCGGCGTCGTCGAGGCAGTCGGCTTTGACACCCCTGAGTTCAAGGTCGGCGACGAGGTCTACGCCTACGGCCGACGCGACAGCGTGC
The DNA here is from genome assembly GCF_900010755.1 of Paeniglutamicibacter antarcticus. GTDB lineage: Bacteria > Actinomycetota > Actinomycetes > Actinomycetales > Micrococcaceae > Paeniglutamicibacter > Paeniglutamicibacter antarcticus_B. The sequence continues at coordinate 149,376 of NZ_CZJT01000101.1, forward strand.
ACTTCGGTTCCTTCGCCGAATACATGGTGCTTCCCGCTTCCTCTGTTGCGCACAAGCCTGCCTCCCTGTCTTGGGAAGAGGCGGCCGCACTGCCGCTGACAGGCCTCACCGCCCAGCGGACCCTCGACGCGCTTGAGCTGAAGTCCGGGCAAACCCTGTTGATCCACAACGGATCAGGCGGTGCCGGGCAGGCTGCGATTCAGATCGCCACCAATGCCGGGGTCAATGTCATCGCCACCGCTTCCCCGCAGAACCACGACCTGCTCCGTGGCCTTGGTGCGACACCCGTGGCCCGCGGCGAGGGGCTCGTTGAGCGTGTGCGCGAGCTGGCACCGGAGGGCGTTGATGCAGTAGCCGATTTCCACGGCGAGGCACTTGAAACCACCCTGGCGGTGCTGAAGGAATCGGAAACCCATGCCTCGGTGGCCGACGGTTCCGTGGCCGCGCACGGAGGGCACTACATCTGGGTGCGGCCCGAGGCCAAGGAGCTTGACCGGCTCAGCGCGTTGGTGGATAACGGAAAGCTGAAGGTCAACGTCGTCTCCGCCCGCCCCATGCAGGAGGCTGCCGCAGCATTTGGCGAAAGCATGGCCGGCAAGACCGCGGGCAAGATCGTTCTGACGGAGTTCACCAACTAACGACAGTGGTTTCTCCTGGGCTGCGGCATAGGGAAAGCTGGCGTTCAACAGCCGCCGGATGATGCAGGAAGGTCCTGCCGCTGGGCGAAGCGGCTAGTGGAAAACCGATTGGAATGTCATACCTTGACGCTGCATGAAGTCGGGATTTTCAGAGGAAAGACCAGCGTAGATGGATTCTTGCGGATGGCCTTGTGGCACTTGTGTGACTGAACGGAGTCGTTGTAGTCCGGTGAAGAGCCTATGCTTGGCCGTTCTGACTAATTCTGTTTTGCTGGGGGAACTTCATCATGAGCAATAACTGGGGGCCTTTGCCCGCCCAAAAAACTTCACGCACGCTCAAGTGGTGGCTTGTTGCCGCCGCTGTAGCTGTTCTGTTTATCCTCTTGCTGGTGTTCCTGCCGATCCTGACATTCTTCTTGAGCATGATTGCCTTTGTGGTGGGACTAATTGCCCTGGCCTTCGGCCGCGTTCGTTGGGCGCGCATTGGCAACCGCAAGTCAGCGGCCGGCGTCATGGGTGGCGCGGTTGTCACGTTCGTAGTCTCTACAGTCATCGTGGGTCTTAGCTTGCCCACCGAAACCAGCACGGTTAGGCCGTTGGCAGGCACCGAGATTCCAGCTTCGGCACAGGAGGCGACGCTAGCCAGTTTCGTGGACCAGGCCTGCGACGCCGACCACCTCGTGATGACTCAGGGAAATGAAAGCAACTACTGCGACAAGAACGACTTGGGGGCTTTCGTGTGGGTCGGGCAAACGGCCCACGACCAGACGGAAGCGAAGGCCGCCGCCGAAGTTAAAGCCAAGACGGAAAAGCTGGCGGAACAGAAGGCCGCCGCCGAAGCTAAAGCCAAGACGGAAAAGCTGGCGGAACAGAGGGCCGCCGCCGAAGTCAAAGCCAAGGAAGAAGCGACTAAGCAGAAGGATGCGGAGAAAAAAGCCACAGAGGAGAAGGCCGCCGCCGAAGCCAAAGTCAAGGCCAAAAAGGATGCCGAACGGAAGGCAGAAGCAGCTGCAGCAGCGAGAGAAGCTGCGGCCGCCAAGGAACTGGCTGATCGGCAAGCCGAGGTGGAGAGCTTCGTCGAAGACACCGCTGGCTCTTCCGCCTATTACGCGAATTGCACAGCGGTAAAGGCAGCTGGCGCCGACCCGATCTACTCGGGCGATCCTGGGTACAGCCGAAAGCTCGACCGCGATGGGGACGGCGTCGGCTGCGAATGACGGACCGTCCGCGCGGATCTGGACTGTTCATTGTGGGTACTATCTTGGTGCTGTGCCTGGCTGGCTGCGACGTGCAGAGCAACGCGGCTTCGATACCTGAACCGCTGACCATTCACTCTGAGGCCGCGACCCTCGAACCGATCGTCGTGTGGTCTGAAGAGCCGATAGTTGAGGCTGCCATCGAGTCTGTGGCTCAGCCACGGATCGAAACCCCGAGCGCCACGGGCGGAACGCCTGTGCCTGGTGCCGCGCCGCCGATGTCTTCGCCCAAAAACGGGACTGTGCTTGCGCAACTTGAAACTATCGAAGTAAAGGGTCGGGCACCGAAGACCGGGTACGACCGGAGCCTCTTTGGGGCTGGGTGGAAGGACCCGGATGGGAACGGATGCGACGCCCGCAATGATGTCCTAGGCCGCGACCTTCAGAATGCAACCGCGAAACCCGGGACACGTGGATGTGTAATTATCAGTGGAATTCTCCAAGACCCTTTCACCGGACAGCGGATCGACTTCGTCCGCGGGCAGGGGACCAGCACGAAGGTCCAGATCGACCACATTGTCGCTTTGTCGGATGCATGGCAGAAAGGCGCCCAACAAATGAGCGCCCAAGAACGTCTGGTCTTTGCCAACGATCCGCTCAACCTTTTGGCGGCCGATGGGCCAACTAACGCGTCCAAGGGTGACGGAGACTCAGCGACCTGGTTGCCACCCGACAAAGGATTTCGTTGCGATTACGTTGCCCGTCAAACCGCAGTGAAAGCCAAACATGGGCTATGGATGACAAAAGCCGAGCGCGGCGCCATCCACAGCGTGATCACCAGCCAATGCCCGGGCATGAAGGCACTTGCGACAGCCGACTGAAGAGTCGCGAAATACGGAGACGGTAGCGTTGATCGGGCATCGAGCCCCGGATCCGACCCAAACGTGAACGCCGTCAAAGCTGATCAACGGAGCTCGCACGAGAAATTAGGATATTGGGCGATAGGAAATTGGGTGGAGGGATGGCATCCGACCGTTTGCCTGCGTGAACCTAGGCATCCCGGTGCAATTCGTCAAGCGCTCGGTCGAGCATTTTCACGACGAAGTTCGCGCTCGTTCGGTCCAGACACAGTGGGGGCTTGATCTTCAGGACGTTGCGGCGCTCCGAGGTTGGCTGCGTGATGATGCCCAAATCGAGCAATGCTTCGCAAGCGAGAAGGGTTTCCTCCACAGCCGGCTCGTTCGCGGTTCCTTGCTTGATGAGCTCGACGCCCAGGAACAGCCCGGTGCCGTGCACGTGGCCAATGACAGGGTGCTTCGCTGCGAGTTCGGTGAGGCGCCCACGCAAGTAATTGCCCATGTCTGCCGCGTTTTCCATCAATCGCTCATCGCGCATGGCATCCAGCACCGCAATGCCGACACGGCAGGCGGCCGGGGACCCGCCGGTGGAGGAGAAGAACTGGCCCTCGGCGACCAGGGATTCGGCGATTTTGCGGGTGGTGAGCACCCCGCCGATCGGGAACCCGTTGCCCATGGGCTTGGCGATGGTGACGATGTCAGGCACCACGCCCTGCAGCTCGAATGCCCATTGGCGCCCCATGCGGCCGAACCCGACCTGCACCTCGTCTGCGATGCATACCCCGCCCGCGGCGCGCACGGCCTTGTAGACGCCGGCCAGATAGCCGTCGGGCAGCAGCACGCCGCCGGCATTGCCCAGCACCGGCTCCGCGATGAACGCCCCCACGGGGATGCCAACCGAGCCAAGTTCGGCGATCTGTTCAGCGGCATCGGCCGCATACGCGGGACCCGCATCCGGACCTGCGTGGCTGCCGTGCAGCGGGTGCGGGACCTCCAGCAGCCTGACCCAGTCGGGGCGGCTGTCTCCGGCGTGCGGGTTGTCGAATGCGCTGGTGGTGACGGCATCGGAGGCCATGGTCCACCCGTGGTATGCCTCGCGCAGTGCAACCACGGTGTTGCGTCCAGTCGTGGCACGGGCTAGCTTCAGCCCCAATTCGACTGCCTCGGAACCGCTGTTGACCAACAGGACCGTGTCGAGCCCGGATCCTTTCGGTGCGAGGTCGATGAGCCGCTGTGAATACTCGGCAAGCAACCGATAAAGGAACCGTGAGTTGGTGTTAAGCAGCCGCAACTGGGCGGCCGCGGCGTTGGCAATGGCGGGGTGCCCGTGTCCGACGGAGGTGACGTTGTTGACCAAATCCACGTAGGAACGGCCCCTGGTGTCGACGAGGTGGTGGCGCCAGCCGCGTTCAAATTGTGGCGGGGCGTCAAAGAATCGTTCTTGGGCGGGGGAGAGCAGGTGGTTTCGGCGCTCCTGTTCGGCTTCGGGCGCCGGGGCGCTAGCCAGCGGTTCCAAGCCAAGCAACGGTGCTGGGTCAAAACCCAGCCGCAGCCACGCTTCGGCCAACTCCGGGGTGGTGAACAGCGGGACTTCCTCCGGTGCTTCCGCGCCGACCCATTGAACGCCCAAGGGGTCAGGCAGCGCCTCTGAATCGAAGGACTCCGCGGGAACCCGGGCGATGAACTCGCCGCGGGAAACTGCTCGGGAAACGCCCTCGGACAGGACGCCGGTGAGGATCATGCGCTCACCGGATGCCGAGATGACCTCCACTGCGTTCGGGCCCGCCAGCAGAACTCCGTCCCAGGGCGCTGTGAATCCGAGCGGTTCGCGGGTGTAGACCTGCGTGGCCAGCGGGATCGTGGCTGCGGGTTCCGCCTGGTTACGCACAGTTCGGGTGAGCCGGGCCTGCCCGTAAGGCAGAATTACCACGCGATGCTGCTCCAAGGCCTCCGCGATCAGTGCCTCTTCAATGCCTTCCTCGGTCCAACGGCCCGCGTCGAGCAGCGGGGATTCCACGCCCAGGTCAAGGATTGAGTGTTCGTCCAAGACAACGATCGGTGTTGCCACGTCCGTGGCGCCCGAAGCGGGGAAGCCCAGTGCGGTGAGCACCGCCGCTGTGCCAACTTCAAGCGGCATGGCGGTAGCGGATTCGAAGATTTTCCACTCGTGGTCCATGCGTTCGGCGGCGTAGTCGTTGTCCTCCTCCAGCCCTACCTGCTCCCACCCGGAAGCGATAAGCACCGCGGCCCGCAGCACCACCAGCGGCCAAAGCACCCGGGCTTCGGTTTCGGACAGTGGATTCTCGCGGTGGAATGCCGCGATGGTTGCCAGTACTGCCAGTGGCCGGGCGGGCCGGTGGTGCAGCAGCGACGAGCATAGGACCGCAAGTTCGGCGACGCGCCACCCCAGGCCCAGGTCGCCGAAATCAATCACGGTTCCGGCGGCTTGCCCCGTCGCGGGGTCGATGTGGAAATCGACGATGTTGTCATCCGTCAGGTCCCCGTGAATGGGCTGGACGGGAAGGGAATCCGCGAGTGGGGCCAGCAGCCGCTGGGCGCTCTCCGCTGCCGCGGCTACGGCCTCGGCCTTGGTGGCATCCGTGATGGCCGGGAGTAGCCGTTGCACCACCTCGAACCCGCGGCGCAGGTCCCATTGCAGGAAGCGGTCCAGCCCCGGGTGATCGAAGTCCTCCAGCGTGCGAGAGACTGACGCGGCAAGGCTACCCAGCCCCGCAAGCGTCGCATTGCCGAGGTAACCGGCATCAACCAGCGTTCCGCCTGAAACGAATTCGAAGAGCCGCACATGCCTGACGGTGTCCCCGGCTCCAATCACCCGCTGCAAGTGTTTCCCGTCAAGGCCTGGCAACACCGTGGCAGCACTCACGCCATCATCCGAAGCGAAAAGCGCGGTGGCCTCATTTTGGGACAGCAGCTCTTCCTCGCCAAAGACCGGATTGTCGATCTTTAAAACCCAGCGCCGGCCATCGTCGCCGGTGAGCAGGAAGTTCCGGTCTTGGTTGCTGCCCAGCTCAACCGCGCCGACCTCCAGCCCGAAGTGCTGCCGCGCCAACTCGAGGGCCAGGGCCTCATCCACCATCGGACGAACCAGCGCCACGGCACTGTCCTCCAGGATCGGAGCTGCGGATTCGTCAGTCTTGCCGGGATTTTGCAACGGAAATCCTCCAAAAACGAGGGGCGGTAGCGTGGTTCGCACCACACTACCGCCCTTGTTGGGGTTCCCTCCAGCGATCCGCCGCTTCGTCCCAGCGGTCCAGCCTTAGTGGTCCAGTGTGACGGTGCGCAGGTCAAGCCGGCGCAGGACGCGGTCCACCAGTTCGGGGTCGCTACCCGGCTCGTTGCGGGCCTTGAGCATCTCCTCGCGGGCCGCATCCAACGCCTCGCGCTGCACGTCGTCCATGACGGTCAGGATCTGCTTCAGGCGCAGCATCTTCTCCGGGTCCTGCTCGAAGTCGGCCTCCAGGATGGTGTGCAGCGAGGACATGCGGCGGGCCAGGGCCTCGCGACGTTTTTGCGGCAATGCGGCGGCGGCCTGGGAGCGCTTCATGGTTTCCAGGGCGACTTTCTCCGCCCGGCGGGCCAGCGAGCGCTGGGCGCGTTCCTCCGCGGCGTGGTCGTTGGGCAACTTGAGGGCACGCATCAACGCCGGAAGCGTCAGCCCGGGCAGAACCAGGGTCACGATCAGCACGGCGCAGGCTGTGGCGATCACGAAGTTGCGCCCTTCCAGGGGTTCGCCGTTGGCCATCGTGGTGGGCAGTGCCAGCGCAAGAGCCAAGGTCGCCAACCCGCGCATGCCGCACCAGGTGAGCACCAGGACCTCCTTGAGTGAACCCGGGGTTTGGTTCTTGCGCTCGGTCCCGCCCATCTTGAACATCGCCATCATCCATAGGAAGCGCACCAGGACCACGGCGACGCAGATCGCGGCGATGCCGGGGATGAACGTCAACAGGTTGCTGCCCTCGTCCTGGATGATGTAACGCATCTCGATGCCCACCAGGCCGAAGGCAACACCTGTGGTCAGCAGCTCCACGACGTCCCAGAACGCGGTGCGGGTCAGGCGTTCCTCGGAGTCCTGCGGCCGCGCCCTGCGACCCAGTTCCAGCGCTGTGACTACCACCGCAACCACTCCGGAGAAGTGGACTTCTTCGGCCAACAGGTAGACGGCATAGGGCGCCACCAGGGTGGCTGCCGAGCGGGCCACCAGGTTGGGGACAAAGCGGTTCAATGTGCCGATGACCCAGGCCATGGCCAGACCCAGCACCACCGCGCCCGCGGCGCCAATGAGGAATTTCGGTATTACTTCCCAGCCGACCTCGCCGCCGCTGACTGCCGCGGAAACCGCGGCCTGGAAGATCACAATGGCCATGGCATCGTTGAACAGGCCCTCGGTCTGCAGCACGGTGATCAGCCTGCGGCGCATCTTGACCTTGCCGGCAACGGCCTCAACGGCCACCGGGTCCGGCGGGGCAACAATCGCACCCAGCGCAATGGCCACGGGCAACGTCAAGACGGGAGTCAAGTACCAGGCCACACCCGCAACCACGACGATGGTCGCAACCACCAGCAGGACGGCGAGCAGGACCAATGAACGCCAGCGCAGGCGGAAAATCGACCAGGAACTTCGTTGGGCGGCCGCGTACAGCAGTGGTGGAAGGAAAAGTGGAAGAATCAGTTCCGGGTTGATGTGGACTTCCGGGATGAAAGGCAGAAAAGCGGCCCCGGCCGAGAACACGAGCATCAGAATGGGATAGGGGAGTCGTATTCGCTCACCCAGTCCCACCACAAGCACGGTTCCAAAGAGCAATCCGACCAACAGCAACAAGAATTCCACGTCTCAACCTCTTTCCGGTAAGCCGATTTTTTCACACCCAGATGTCATCGCGGTAAATAAGAGTCGTTGTCCTCTACGGGCGCACCTGCCTGCGGATGCGCTACCTGGCAGCTGGCGGACCGCGTTGGATGGCGACGTGCGCGGCGATGCCATCCCGCGGAACGACTCCTGAGGGGTAGCGTTCAACACAACAGGTCCCCGGCTGCCAACCAGGAGCGAAACATGAACCCGGAAACCGTCATTTACCCGGCCCGGATGGTCAGGACAATGGATCCGGCCAGGCCGGTGGCCACCGCGATCGCCGTACGGGGTGCCCTGATCCGTGCTGTCGGGTCGGTCGAGGAATTGCAGCAATACCCCCATACTGTGGTCGATGACCGTTATGCGGACAAGGTCCTGCTGCCGGGATTCGTCGAGGCGCACTCGCATGCGGGTTCGGCCAGCGTCTGGGACGGGCAAATCTATGTGGGGTATTTCGACCGCAGCGACCCGGCTGGAAACACCTGGCCCGGCTGTGCAAATATCGAGGTGGTGCTTGACCGGCTACGCGAAGCCGATGCCGCACTTGAAGATCCGGATGCGCCACTGCTGGCGTGGGGCCTGGACAACATCTATTTCCCCGATGAAAATCTATTGGCCCGCGAACTCGACGGTATCTCGGAGCGGCGATTCATCAAGGTGAACCATGCGAACGGGCACGTGGCCGTCGTGAATTCCGCGGTGCTCGCCGCGGCGGGAATAGCTGCCTCCAGCAGAACTGCTGGCGTGCAGCGGTATCCGGACGGCACGCCCAACGGCGAATTGCGTGAATTCGCGGCCACCGGGCTGATTGCCCACCTCTTTGATGACCACGCCTCGGCCATCAACGCCAGAACGCTACGACAGTTTGCGCAGGATGCCATCAACCACGGCGTCACCACGGCCACCGATCTCGGTGCCATGGGCCTGGCCACACCGGAGGGCCGCGCGCCCTTTGCGGATGCCGTCGACGAGGACTTCGGTCTCCGACTTTCGGTATTCCAATTCGGGATGGGGTTGGGAACCGGGCCCGCGGCCGGGCAACTTGCGGCACAACTGGCAGCCGCACGTGAACACAACACCGCAAAGCTTCGCCTTGGACACGTCAAACTGATGCTCGATGGATCGATCCAGGGATTCACCGCCCGGTTGTTGGCCCCCGGGTACCTGGGGAACCGGCCCAACGGCATGTGGAACACCACGCCCGAGGAGTTCGAGGCTGCGTTCGCTGCCTTCCACCGGGCAGGGCTGCTCATCCACGTGCATTGCAACGGGGATGAGGCCAGTGAACTGTTCCTGGACACCCTCGAATCGGTGCTCTCCAGGTATCCGCGCCCCGACCACCGGCACACCATCACGCATTCCCAGCTCACCACTCGGGCCCAATACCGCAGGGCGGCAGCGTTGGGGGCCTGCGCCAATATCTTCGCCAACCACGTGTGGACCTGGGGTGACCAGCACGCAGATATCATCTTGGGCTGGGACCGGGCCGCGCGCATGGATGCCGCCAGGTCGGCGCTGCGCGCAGGGGTGCCCATCTCCCTGCACAGCGACGTGCCGGTCACCGAACTGAACCCGTTGCAGAGCATGAAGCATGCAATCACCCGGCTGACCCCGTCCGGGCGGGTACTTGGCGAATTTGAATGCCTCAACGTGGAAGAGGCGCTGCACGCGGTGACCCTTGGTGCTGCCTTCATGCTGAAAATGGACCATGAGGTGGGTTCGTTGGAGGCCGGAAAATTCGCGGACGTGGCAATCCTTGAGGAAGATCCTTTCGCGGTTGAACCCGAAGCCTTGGGACTGATCCGTGTTGCCGGGACCATGCTTGGGGGCCAACACCATGTGGCCAAACACGGGGAGCCGGCAGTGCCCGGAGCCTGAACCCCCGGCGAACCCGATTTCTGCAGTGCCCGATTCCCGCCGGGCCCGGATACGGCCGCGGGCCGGGACTCCTTCAGTGGAAGGAATCCCGACCCGCGGCCGGTGGTTGCTGGCCCTGTTGGTTAGCCGATGCCGATGGCCCCGGTGAGCACGCCCACGGCGAGCATCACGAAGGAGACGACGACGGCACGCCACAGCACCTTCTTGTGGTGGTCGCCCAAATCAACCTTGGACAGCGAGACCAGCAGCAGGATGGCCGGAACCAGTGGGGACTGCATGTGCACCGGTTGGCCGGTGATGGAGGCGCGGGCCATGTCAACGGCTGGAATGCCGTAGTGGGCGCCGGCCTCGGTGAGCACCGGAAGGATCCCGAAGTAGAACGCGTCATTGCTCATGAAGAACGTTGCCGGAATGGAGATCAGTCCGGTGAGGATTGCCAGCAGCGGGCCCATGGAGCTCGGGATGACATCGACCAGCCAGGCGCTCATGGCCTCGACCATGCCGGTGCCCGAAAGCACGCCGGTGAGCACAGCTGCGGCCAGCACCATGGAAACCACGGCGATCACTGAGGACGCATGGGAGGCGATCATCTTGGCCTGGTCGGAAATCTTCGGGAAGTTCACCAGCAGTGCGATCGCGGTGCCGACCATGAACAGGTAGGCCATCGGCACGAGATCCACTACCAACAGCACCATGATGGCCACGGTCATGGCCAGGTTGAAGATGAAGAGCTTGGGGCGCAGGGTTTCGCGGGTGGGGTCCAGCACGGTGCCGTCCATGGTGGCAGTTTCGGTGCCATTCCCGGGGGTTGCCACACGCTCCATCAGCGCGGTGCCGCGGTTGCCCGAACCCAGTGCCAGGCCGCCCTTGGGAGACTTGGTGGGGTTGGCGGTGCCGGTGCCGTTCATGCGGGAGCCGGTGCCCCAACGCAGCGGGTCTTCGCGCTGCAGGCGCTTGCGCTCGCCAATGCCCATGGCCCAGGCGAAGGCGAAGACGGCAATCAGGCCGGCGGCCAGTGCCGGGATCATCGGAACGAAGATGGCCGAGGCGTCCACGTGCAGGGCGGCGGCGGCACGTGCCGTCGGGCCACCCCACGGGACGATGTTCATGGTGCCGTTGGTCAGGCCGGCCACACAGGTCAACACCACCGGGCTCATGCCCAGGCGCAGGTAGATCGGCAGCAGCGCCGCGGTGACAACAATGAAGGTGGTGGAGCCGTCGCCATCCAGCGAGATCAATCCGGTGAGGATGGCGGTACCCATGACCACCTTGGCGGGGTCGTTGCCGACCAGGCGCAGGATGCCGTCGACGAGCTTGTCGAAGAGCCCCACATCGATCATGATGCCGAAGTACATGATGGCGAACATCAGCATCGCGGCGGTGCCGGACATCGACTTCACCGAATCCATCACCATGTCGCCAATGCCCAGGCCGGCACCGGCGAAGAGGCCGAAGATGGTTGGCACGATGATCAGGGCCAGCAACGGGGTCATGCGCTTGGTCATGATGAGAGCCATGAATGTGGCAATCATCGCGAACCCGAGAGCAACCAGCATGGGGATTCTCCTTGGAAGTGAGGTGTGGAACGCGGGGGGGCCGTTGCCGTGGAATCCTCCGCGGTGGGCCGTGGATCACTACGCTACGTGCGCCACGTCACGTTGGCCTTGTTGTGCGCACAAAGCGGGGTTCTTCCCCTAAAACTCTTTTTGCTCATAAAGATCACAATGCCGTCTTAGACTAGGGTTCATGCACTTAACCACCACACCCGGCCGCAGTTTTGCCGAACGCATCATGGGCCTGCAATTCGTGGTGGTTGGCGCCATGATCGTCGCGATCGCCGGGGCGGCCCTGTGGTTCACCGTCGAACGGGTCAACACCCAGGCGGCCGACCAAGCCCTGGCCATCGCCAGGACCCTGGCCTCGGACCCGGAATTGACTGCCGAGGTCGCCGCGTACGCTTCCCGGGACCAACTCGATGCCCGCGAACTGGCCGCCGGACCCATCCAGGAACGTGCCGAAGCCGTCCGGAAGAACACCGGGGCACTCTTTGTGGTGGTCACCGAGGACCGCGGAATCAGGCTGGCGCACCCCACCCCGGGACTGCTGGGCCAGAAAGTGTCAACGGATCCCACGGCCCTGGCCGGCAAGGAAACCGTGGCCAGGGAACACGGAACCCTGGGCGAATCGGTGCGCGCCAAGGTCCCGGTCCGCGCGCCCGGATCCGACGCAGTGGTCGGCGAGGTCAGCGTCGGTGTGGGCGTCCAAGTGCTTTCGGCCAGGCTATGGGATGCGGTCCTGGTGGTGATGCTCTTCGGTGCCGGGGCGCTGGGCATCAGCGCGATCGCCACCGCCTGGCTGGTGCGCCGGCTCAAGTCCCAGACCCTGGGTCTGGAACCCGCTGAAATGGCGCAGCTGCTCAGGGACCAGGACGCTGTGCTCTACGGGGTGGAGGACGGGGTGATCGGTATCGGCGCCGACGGACGCATCAGCGTGCGCAACAAGGCTGCCCGGCAAATGCTCAACCTGCCGCACCGGCACGGCGCCGATGACATCGTCGGGCTTCCCTATGCCGAATCCGGCCTGCCTCCGGCACTGGTTGCCGCCATCGAGGCCGGGGTTCCCGGCACCCTGCGCCTGGAAACAGACAGTTCGGCACTGGTGGCCACCGTGCACCGGGTGACCCGCGAAAACCGGGACCTGGGCCAGGTGGTGCTGCTGCGCGATGTCACCACCCTTGAGGCGCTCGGAAGCCGGCTGGATGCCGTGGAAACCATGGCTGGTGCCCTGCGCGCCCAACGCCACGAATTCGCCAACCGGCTGCATGCAATCTCCGGGCTTCTGCACAACGGGGATATCGCCGAAGCCCGGGACTACCTGGGCGAAGTGATCGAATCCGGACCCGTCCGCGAACCGGTGCAAAACCTTGAGGCCATCGACGACACCTACCTGCGGGCATTCCTGGGCGCCAAGGGAGTCAGCGCCTACGAACGCGGGGTGGTGCTGCGCGTCAGCGAGGAAAGCGCGCTCTACGGCAAACTCAACGACGCCCAAGACACCACCGCGGTACTGGGGAACCTGATTGACAACGCACTGACCGCCGCCGTCGAGGGGTCCGCCCCGCGCTGGGTTGAGGTTGACCTGCTGGGTGAGGGCAACACCCTGCATCTTGCCGTGGCCGACTCCGGCGGCGGGCTGCCACCGGGCATCGATGCTTTTGCCGAGGGTGTGAGCACCGGGTCCGGGGGCCAGGCGCAAGAGCACGGCCACGGGGTGGGGCTGCCGCTGATCCGCAGGCTGGCAAGGACCCGTGGCGGCGAGGTGTGGATCGCCGACCCCGGCGGCGGTACCGGCGAAGACCACGAACCACCTACCGGAGCGGTGTTTGCCGCACGGCTCCCCGGGGTGCTCACTCCGGAATCCACGACCACCGAAAGGCCATGATCCCCATGCACCAAACCAACGACCTGCGGGTCCTGGTGGTTGATGATGACTTCAGGGTTGCCGCCCTGCATGCAAGCTACGTCGACGAGGTTCCGGGGTTCACCGCCCTGCCGCCGGTCCACGATGCCCGAATGGTTCCGCGCAGGGTGGCCGAAGAACGGCCCGACCTGCTGCTCCTGGACGTGTATTTACCCCAGGGATCCGGTCTTGACCTGCTGGCAACCCTGGACGTCGACGCGTTTGTGCTTTCGGCGGCCACCGAGGTTGATGCCGTGCGCACCGCCATCCGCCGCGGTGCCCTGGGCTACCTGGTCAAGCCCTTTGACCCCAAGGTGCTGGCCGCCAAGCTGCGTTCCTATGCCAGATACCGCCGGCAACTGGAGACGGCAACGGTTTTGGATCAGGCCGCCATCGACAGGGCACAGCGCACGCTGCTGGCCGGGGATGACGCCGGAGTAGCGGTGGTTGCCACGCCCACCGAACATGCGGTGCTTGCCGCGGTTGCCGCCACCGGGGAGCCGGCAACGGTGCTCCAGGTGGCCACCGCCGTGGGGATATCGCGGGCAACCGCCCAACGCTACCTCGCGAACCTGGTTCAGGCCGGGTCGTTGCGACTTGAACTTACCTACGGCAGCAGGGGCCGGCCCGAGCACCGTTACCTCACGGCGGAATGATCTGCGCCGCGGGCGTGACTCCCGTGGTTACTGCAGGTTTCCGGTGGGCTGATCCACCAAGAGCGGCAGTGCGTCGTTCCATGCGGAGATGCCGCACCCGTTGGTGAGGTCGAAGTTCCGGCTGGCGGCCTTGCCGTCGATGGTCCCGCTGACGGTTGCCGTTGCCGGCCCGCCGTATTGTTCGGTGCACATCTGGTTTTCAGGGGCGGGTGCCGGCTCCATGATCTGTGGGCTGCGAGCCAGCAATGCGCAGGCCTCCGCGGCCCGCGGGTGCCCACTGGGTTCCAGTACCGTGGCTCCGGCACACCGCAAGGTGTACTTGGAACTCTCATCTTGGCCATTGGCGCGGATGGAGATCGACAGGTCAACCGTCTGTTTGCCCGGGGAGGGCGCCGGAGAGGTTGCCGCGGGGGCGGATGACGGGCCGGAACCGCCGCTGGCATTCGCGCAACCGGCGAGGAACAACAGGCCAACGCAAAGTACTGCCAAAGCCGGGAACCGCTGGGCGTGGCCCATGTCTCCGCCTTCCCTTGACCCATCACATGGTGCCTCTTGGTGAGGCGAGATGTGCTTGCGGACTAAGTCTGCGGCAGCGGCAGGACTTGGGCAAGCTCCAGCAACCTGCCACGCAGCTCCTGGGACCTGTCGGAGAAGGATTTTTGCTGGCGCACGTACTCGGCCTTGCCCGCCGGTGTCTCGATGCGGATCGGTTCGTGGCCCCACTCGGAAAGGTCATACGGTGAGGCCTGCATGTCCATGGTCCGGATATCCCAGGCTAGCTCGAAGCAGTCCATCACCAGCTCGCTGGGCACCGCCGGGGTGAGCTTGTACGCCCACTTGTAAAGGTCCATGTTCGCGTGCAGGCAGCCGGGCTGCTCCAGGTCGCGTTGTGTTTCACGGGTCGGTTGCAGCTCGTTGCGTGGCACGGCTTCGGGGGTGTAGAACCTGAAAGCATCAAAGTGCGTGCAACGGATCTTGTGTTCCTCCACCACCGCATCTGTTCCCGTGGCCCCCAGCCGCAGCGGCAGGTATTCGTGCCGGATGCCGTTTTGTTCCGACTTGTAGGCCATGGCCCACTCGTGCAGGCCGAAGCAGGCGAAGTTCCCGGGGCGGGCCACCGTCCCGGCCAGGATGATCCGCGCAAAGCGGATCGCCTCGGTCCGCGCCGTGGCGAAATCTTCCAGGTCAACCGTGTAGCCGCGCTCACCGGTTTCCTCGTGCGTCACCTCGCGGTAGAACTTCCAGTCGGCGCGTTCACCTGCCTGGGGGCCGCTGAGCACCACACCGGGCCCCGGATGCCAACGGTAGAGTTGGCCCGGTTTCTGCGTGTAGTAGGTGAAGAGGAAGTCCTCAATTGGATGCTTTTCGCGTTTCATCCGCCGTGCCGTGAACGGTTCCCCGAATCGCCTGGACCGTTCCGCGTGGGCGTTCGCCAAGGGAAGCCATTGCTCTTCGGAGAGCCAAACCACGGTGGGGGAGTGCATCCTCCCATTATCGCCGGAGAGTGCGCCAAGCCTTAAACGGCAGAGGTCGGAGGCTTGCGAACCAACGGTTCGCGGGCCTCCGACCTCGGTGAAAAAGTGCCGGTGTTAGCGGCCGGTGCCGCCGTACACGGTGGCTTCGTCATCGGCATCCAGATCGAACGCCGCGTGGATGGCGCGAACCGCGGTGTCCAGTTTGTTGGCGTCGGTCACGATGGAGATGCGGATCTCGGAGGTGGAGATCATGTCCACGTTCACGCCCGCCTGGTGCAGCGCCTCGAAGAAGGTGTAGGAAACGCCGGGGTTCGACCGCATGCCGGCGCCGATCAGCGAGAGCTTGCCGACGTTCTCGTTGTAGGAGATGTCCTCGAAGCCGATATCGCCCTGGGCTCCGCGCAGTGCTTCGAGCACGTCCTTGCCGTCAACCATCGGCAGCGTGAAGGAAATGTCGGTGCGTCCGGACCCGGAGGTCGAGATGTTCTGCACGATCATGTCGATGTTGGCGTGGGCGCCGGCAATCACACCGAAGATCTGTGCCGCCTTGCCCGGGATATCCGGAACGCCAACGATGGTGACCTTTGCTTCGGAGCGATCGTGGGCAACGCCGGAGATGATTGGCTGTTCCAAGGGTTCTCCCTCTTGAATCTTGATTTGGTCATCGGGGCTGGGCAAAACCCAGGTTCCCTCATTGGTGCTGAACGAGGAACGCACGTGCAACGGAACCCCGAAGCGGCGTGCGTATTCAACGCAGCGCAGGTGCAGGATCTTGGCGCCGGAGGCCGCCATTTCCAGCATTTCCTCGCTGGAAATCTTGTCGATTTTGCGGGCGGCCGAAACCACGCGCGGATCGGCGGTGTAGATGCCGTCGACGTCGGTGTAGATTTCGCAAACGTCCGCACCCAGGGCGGCGGCAAGTGCGACTGCGGTGGTATCGGATCCGCCGCGGCCCATGGTGGTGATGTCGTTGGATTCCTTGCTCATGCCCTGGAACCCGGCGACGATCGCAACATAGCCGCGGTCGATGGCCCGGCGCACGCGCTGCGGGGAAACCTCGATGACGCGTGCCTTGCCGTGGATGGCATCGGTCATGACGCCGGCCTGCGATCCGGTGAAGGATGCGGCCTTGGCACCCAGGCCGTCGATGGCCATGGCCAGCAGTGCCATGGAGATGCGTTCGCCTGCGGAAAGGAGCATGTCCATTTCGCGGGCGGGTGCCTCATTGGTCAACTGGTTGGCAAGGTCGAGCAGCTCATCGGTGGTGTCACCCATGGCCGAAACTACAACGACTACCTCGTGGCCGGCGGACTTGGTGTCAATAATTCGACGGGCAACGCGTTTGATGCCTTCGGCATCGGAAACGGATGATCCGCCGAATTTTTGGACAATCAGGCTCATGCGTCAGCACACTCCATGGGTGGGATTCTTAAATCTTCAAGGGCGCCACCATTCGGTGGTGCAGCTCTTATGTTAGCCATTGTGGTGTACGTCCTCGGCATTAGATGACCGCTCGTGGTCATATTCAAGGTTTTCGCTGGTCTTTTTGCTCGGTCGAGTGTCACGCGGGTCACCTTTTGTGTCGTGGCATATGTCGGCGGGGAATCAATACGTCGATTCGATAACGAAACCCCTGGGAGGATGACTTGACTGGGGGCAGTGCGTAGCGTGAGGTGAAATGTTGGTGCCTTGAAACGGGGAAAAATCATGAAATCCGAAGTCCCAAGCCCCGCCGGGCCCCTTGGACGCAATCAGCACGGCCAGGGCGGGATCAGTGCCACGGGCCTGGCCCGTTCATTTGGGCGCGTGCATGCCGTGGAAAACATTGACTTCAGGGCTGCTCCCGGCGAGGTGACGGCACTGATTGGACCCAACGGTTCGGGCAAGACCACACTTTTGCTGATGCTTGCTTCGTTGCTGCGCCCCGACAGTGGATCGATCACGGTGGCTGGCATGGATCCTGTCGCCAATTCATCCGGAGTCCGTGCGGTCTTGGGATGGATGCCCGACACCTTGGGCGTTTGGGAATCCTTGACCGGTCGGGAAATCCTCACCACCATGGCAGCCCTCTACGGCATGGACAAGAAAAGTGCCGCTCAGCGTGCGGCTGAACTGCTCAAGCTGGTCAGCCTCGGAGACCTTGCAGACACCCCGGCCAGGGTTTTCTCACGCGGCCAAGCACAGCGGCTTTCGTTGGCCCGCGCGTTGATCAACGATCCATCGGTACTGCTGCTCGATGAGCCGGCAAGCGGCCTGGACCCCGGAGCCCGGGTGCAGCTACGGACCATGGTCAGGCAATTGGCCGACAGCGGCAAAACCGTGGTGATCAGCTCACATGTGCTGGCCGAACTGGATGAAATGGCCGACGCCGCGGTGTTTATTTCCAAGGGACGCACAGTACGCAGCCAAACACTGGCCGAGGCAGGAGAACAAACCCGCGGCTACACCATTGGCACCCTGGATATCACTGCCTTGCGCGAAACCCTCCAGGCCAGGGGGATCGAAGCCAGCTACGTGCAGGATTTCGACTCGGCACGGGGCAGCGCCAAAACCCGGCTTGCCACGGAAGCCGAAGCAGCAGCGCTCCTGGCAGCGCTTGTGGCCGCTGGCGTCCCGGTCACTGCCTTCGCCCCGTCCTCCGGGCTTCTTGAAGAAACCTATCTGAGCCTTGAAGAAGGAGCATCATGAGTGCCCCGGTCATGCAGCACCCGTCGTCAACCCCGACCCTTGGCTACGCTGCCGGAATCGGAACCATCTTCACACTGGAAATCCGCCAGCGCGTCAGAAGCAGTGGCTGGTACATCATGCTGGGCATCTGGTTTGTGGTGATTGCCGCAGTCGTGGGGCTCGCCGCGTTGAGCGTTGGAGTCGACGGATTCGGCGCGGGCCAAATGATGTTCGAACTTGTGGTTGCCTTCGTGTTGCTCTTTGGCATGCTCATTGCCCCGGCACTGAGCTCGAATTCGATCACCGGGGACCGGGCCAACGGAACCCTGGCGATTTTGCAAAACACGCTGCTCACCCCCTGGCAGTTGCTCATTGGCAAGTGGCTCGCTGCATGGGTTGCTTCGCTGGGGTTCCTGGTGGTGACAATCCCGTTGATCGCCTGGGCCATGACCTATGGAGATGTGTACCTGCCCGGAGTTCCGGTGCTTGTGGGCATGCTGGCCCTGGAATTGGCGATCGTTTGCGCCATAGGCGTCGGTGTTTCGGCGCTGGCAAACAAGACGCTCTTCGCGGTCCTCATCTCATATCTGCTGGTTGCACTGCTGGGACTGGGCACGTTGATCGGCTTTGGGCTGAGCATGAAATTGGTTCAAGTAGAGGTCAAGGCGTCGGAGCAATTTTGGTCCGAGCAGAACCTGAACGGCGATAGCAGCGTCGCATGGGACGACAATGCCTACAGCTGCGGAACGGCTCTGTATCCGCAGACGATTTTTGCCACCGAACGCAACACCTGGCTGCTGGCCGCGAACCCGTTTGTGATTGTTGCCGATGCAGCACCACGCCCCCTGCCAAAGCCCGGGGATGATTCATTCACAACTGTGGGCCCCATGGGTGCGATTAGCCAGGGCGTGCGTTTGTCGCAGGCAGGTCAACTCGCATCCACTCCTTGCATCAACGGGATCAAAAACACCGAGGTGAAGCCCGAGGAGGCGACGCCGCTATGGCCGTTGGGATTGGGCCTGCAGTTGCTTTTGGCAGGTTCCCTGCTGGTTGCCGGGCGGCGCAAGCTTCACACTCCGGCCGGGAAGATGGCTTCCGGAACCCGCATCGCCTAGGGTCCCCGGGATTGGCCCGCTGTCGCGAAACCACCAAGTTTCTGCCGCAGCGGGCCGGATTTTTAGTTTGAAGGCATCGGCGGTTCGGTCGCGATATCTGGAGCCGTAGCGGTGCCCGCGCGTTCAGTTTCCGGCTGGGCAATTGCCGGCGCCGTGACTGGTGTCGGCGCAGCTACCGGCAATGAGCGAACCAACGGAGCCGCTGGCGCGCTGATTGCGGTGGAACGGCGTCCTTCGATGGCGCGGGCCAGGGTGACTTCGTCGGCGTATTCCAAGTCGCCACCCACCGGCAAGCCCGAAGCCAAGCGCGTGATTTCGATGCCCAACGGGCGCAGCGTGCGGGTCAGGAACGTTGCAGTTGCTTCGCCTTCGAGGTTCGGGTCGGTCGCCAGAATGATCTCGGTAATGCGCTCGTCACCCAGGCGTGCAATGAGTTCGCGGATGTGCAGCTGCTCCGGACCGATCCCGTTGATGGGATTGATGGCGCCGCCGAGGACGTGGTACCGCCCGCCGAAGGCGCGCGTGCGTTCGATCGCCATGACGTCCTTGGACTCCTCGACCACGCAGATCACCGTGTCATTGCGGCGCTCGTCGCGGCAGATCCCACAGGTCTCGGATTCGGAGACGTTGAAGCAGATGCTGCAGAACTTCACACGTTCCTTGACCACGCGAATGGCTTCGGAAAGCTTCTTCATGTCTTCCGGGTCCGATTCGAGGATGTGGAAGGCTATGCGCTGGGCCGACTTCGGGCCGATACCCGGAAGCCTGCCCAACTCATCAATGAGTTCTTGGACTGCGCCTTCGTACACTTGCGTTCACACTGCCTAATCTTGCTGTTCCCGGTTATCGGCCAGAGCTGAGACTACCTCCCTGGCACGACGCTTTGGCTCAATATCCCTGTGGACTAGCGACCCTTGTTGGGGCGTTCGATCACGTTGCCCTGCGGATCGCGTTCTTCGATGACGCGGCCCTTGAGGATACGTTCAATGGCCGGAATACCGATCAACGACGAATCCTCGATGGCGATGTCATCTTCACTGGGAACGAATTCCGTGTCATCCAATTCTACCGTTGCAGGTTTTGCCGGGGCCTGTGCTGATGGCTCCGCGGCCGGACGCGGACGCGCAAAATCTGGCGCATCGTCCGGGTTTCCCCAGGCGCCCGCCGCCGGATCCGTTGGCATCGGAGGTACGGGGCTGTGCATGGGTGCGTCAGGCACGCCTGCTGCACGGTTCATCAGCCGCTGGTAGCGGCTGAGTTTCCCGTTGTTGCCGGGGATGCTGGGGGAATCGGTTTGTTCCGAAACGGTGGGTGCCGGGGCGGGCATGGGGACACCCCAGGTTGCCGCCGAAGCTCCCGGAGGCGGTGCCACCGGGCGGTCGGCTGCGCCCAGAGAGGGCGCCGGTGCCACGTAGCCCTTGGGCGTTGCCGGAGGCGGAATCGGAGGCAGCTCGGTTGAGACCGGTCGTGGCGCCGGTGCTGCTGCATCAGCACCCCAAGCCGGGCCCGCCGCGGGTATTGCGGTGACGATCTCCGAATCCCATTCGGGAACCGGAACGGAGGTGGCATCCCAGTCTCCGCCAGCGTCGTCCCACGGTTCGGAATCGTAGATGGGTTCCGGACCGTAGCCCGGATCCTCGTCACCAAAGCTTGCTGCTGCGGGTACCGGAGCTGCTGGTGCAACACTTTGGGGTGCCGGAGCTGCTGGTGCAACACTTTGGGGTGCCGGAGCAGCTGGCATCGCCGGTGCCGCCGAAGCCTGTGCTGCAGCAGGTACAGGAGCCACGGGCTCCTGTGTGAACGAGGGGTCGCTGGGAGAAACAACCGTGGATGGAGTTGGGTTGGCCACGGCGGGTTGGATTGGTGCCGGTGCTGCTGGTTGCTGGGTTCCCCATCCCGTGGGTACAGGTGCGGTTGCACCAGGGATGGTGGCGGTGTGCTGCTGTGGTGCGGATTCAGCTGGACTCGAGGTCACCGCCGGCTCGGGCCGGCGATCAACTTTTGGGCCAGAACCACCCGCCGGTGCGGACCCTCCTGCGACAATTGCCAATTCAACCTGGACACCCAAGACTTTTTGGATGCTCTGGCCCAGAATCGCAATATGTTCATGGCGGGACGTGAACGCCGTCAATGCCCCGGGGTTCGCGAAGCTGATGGTCAGCGTACGACCGTCAAACCCAGTCACCGAGGCGTTGGGCGCCACGGTCATCCAGAGGAAGCGCTTGGCATTCTTGAGTTCTTCGAGGATGTCCGGCCATGCACGGCGGAACATCTCCACCGATCCTGCACCACCCGGGCGCGCGGGCGCACCCTGTCCCTGAGCCGTTTGTCCCTGAGGTGCTTGTCCCTGGGGTGCCTGCGAGGCAGGAGGCTGCTGTCCCTGGACTGGCTGCTGGCCTTGGCGGGGGTACTGCTGCGACTGGCTCTGCTGCTGGGCCGAACCGTGCTGCTGGCCCGGTCCTTGCTGGGCTGATGCCTGCTGGTTCTGGCCTTGGGGTTGCTGTTGCTCAGGAGCCTGTTGCTGTTGTGCGGCACGCTGTTGGGAAGCCTGTGCCTTTGCGGCAGCCTCTTGGGCAGCTCGCTGCTGGGCAGCGGCTTCTTCCTGTGCCTGGCGTTCCCGGGCGGCGCGCTGTTCGGTCTCTGCCTTTTCGCGGGCAGCCTGTTCCTGAACTGCGCGTTCCTGGGCTTCGCGTTCCCGGATCGCTTTTTCTTCCATGGCGCGTTTGGTGAAATCGGCCATTGCCTGGTTTTGCTGGATCGGCGCTGGCGCTGAAGCCTGGGCATCGTCCCCGGACTCCGGCGCGCGATCCGGAAGGATGCTGAACGGGGGCACGTCTGCCGGCGGATTCACCGGTGTGCCCTGTGCGGGGGTTACCGGCTGGGTGATTGGGTTAGCAGGTGCATCCGGGACAGGCCCCCAGGTGCCTCCCCAATCGGCGGAATTTTCTGCGTCGTTGGCAGGAGCCGGGGCCGCAGGTGCTGCGGACGCCGGTTCTGTTGCGACCGGGGAGACCTGCTCTGGAGCCGCAGGCGCCTGGACAACCGGAGCTGCTGGTTCAGCAGGGGCCGCTTCAACAACCGGTTCCGGGGTAGCCGGCATGCTCGGTGCCGGAGCGGAGGCCGGGCCGCCTTCCTTCTGCGCGCGGGCAGCACGGAGTGCTTCGCGCACGGCGGCGGCGCCTTGTCCCTGGTTCTCCGATTCGTAGCCGGAGGACGCCTCGGAAGACTGTCCGGCGAAACCTGCAGCGTCTGCGGACGCCGGCGGAATCTCATCCCCGGCGTAGGCAAGGCGGCGTTCGATGCGGTCCATGCGCGCGTTGAATCCGCGCTCTGTGGCATCGGAGGCCGGCAACAGCAGGCGTGCGCAGAGCAGCTCAAGGTGCAGTCGCGGCGAGGTGGCGCCGGACATCTCGGTCAGCCCTGCATTGGTGACATCTGCCCAGCGGCTGAGCTCGGACTGGCCGAGTCCCGCGGCCTGGGTCTGCATACGGTGCAGCTGGTCCTCGGGCAACCCGCGGATGATCTGCGAGGCGTTCTCGGGGACCGCACGCACGATGATCAAATCGCGGAAGCGTTCCAGCAGGTCTTCGACGAAGCGTCGCGGGTCATGCCCTGTCTGCACCACTCGGTCCACGGCGCCAAACACGGTTGCCGCGTCCCCGGAGCCCAGGGCGTCGACCACGTCGTCAAGCAGTGAGGCGTGGGTGTAGCCGAGCAACGACACCGCAAGTTCGTAGTCCAGTCCGTCGGGCCCGGCGCCGGCAATCAGCTGGTCAAGCACTGACAGCGAGTCGCGGACCGAGCCGCCTCCGGCACGGATGACCAGGGACAGTACGCCCGGTGCCACGGCAACGCCCTCCGCGGTGCACAGGTACTCGAGGTACTTGATCAGCGGTTCGGGGGGAACCAGCCGGAACGGGTAGTGGTGGGTGCGCGAACGGATGGTGCCGATGACCTTGTCAGGTTCGGTCGTGGCAAAGATGAACTTGATGTGCTCCGGCGGCTCTTCAACGATCTTCAGCAGGGCGTTGAAGCCCGCCGACGTGACCATGTGGGCCTCGTCGATGATGAAGATCTTGTAGCGGTCGCGCACCGGGGCGAATGTTGCGCGTTCGCGCAGGTCTCGGGCGTCATCAACGCCACCGTGGGATGCCGCGTCAATTTCGATGACGTCGAGGGAACCCGGGCCGCCGCTGGCCAGCTCGATGCAGCTGGGGCAGGTGCCGCACGGGGTCGGTGTTGGACCCTGGGCGCAATTCAGGCAGCGGGCCAGGATGCGGGCGGACGTGGTCTTGCCACAACCGCGCGGACCGGAGAAGAGGTAGGCATGATTGACCCGGTTTTTTTCCAGGGCAGTCATCAGCGGCGTGGTGACATGTTCCTGCCCAATCACGTCCCCGAAATTGTCGGGACGGTAGCGACGGTAAAGAGCTGTACTCACGAGGGCCACCCTATCGGTTTTCCGGGGTCGTGCGCATCCCGCGCCCGCTTCCCGGATCTGTTGTGAAGACCCACGGATCCGTGGGCAGAAGTGCTGGATCAAAGGCGGACAAGGCCGCTTCCAAAGACTCGACTGGTAGACCCAGTGAGGCGAGCATCATGGCCCGGGCTTCGGTGGCGTCGATGCCGTGTGCGGCAAGCTGGACAAGGGTCACCGACCCGTCGCGCTTGGCCAGCCGCTTGCCCTCGGCGTTCAGCGCCAACGGGACATGTGCATAGGTGGGCGCCGGGTAACCGAGCAACTGTGCCAGGTACGCCTGGCGGGGTGCGGAGGAGAGTAGATCATCCCCGCGGACCACCTGGTCGATTCCCTGGACACCGTCGTCAACCACGACGGCCAGGTTGTAGGCGGGAACCCCGTCGTTGCGCAACACCACAAAATCGTCGACGACCCCGGTGAATGGCCCGTGCAGCAGGTCGGTGATGGTGAATTCTCCGGTGGCGCTGCGCAAGCGCAGGGCAGCGGGGCGGGACTCGCGCTTGCTGGCGCGTTCAGATTCGGTGAGGTCACGGCATGTTCCGGGGTAGGTTCCGGGTGCCGCATGCGGTGCGCTGGACGCCTCGGCAATGTCCCGCCGGGTGCAGAAACATTCGAAGACCAGGTTGCGCTGGCGTAGCTCGTTGATTGCTGCGGCGTATAGCGGTGCGCGTTCGGACTGCCTTACCGTGGGGCCATCCCAGTTCAGGCCAATGGCGCGCAGGTCGGCAAGCTGGGTTTCTTCGGCGCCAGCCCGGGCCCGGTCGAGGTCTTCAACGCGCATCAGGAAGTCGCGTTGGGTGGAACGGGCGAACAGCCAGGCAAGGATCGCGGTGCGCAGGTTGCCCAGGTGAAGTTCGCCGGAGGGGCTGGGGGCGAATCGTCCGGCACCCATGACCACTCCTAATTTCAATCGCTCAGCATCATGGGCAGACAGTAAAGGCCCCTCATGCACCTGCCAGAGCCCATCTACCCTTGCTACCTTCCGGTCCTGGGGGAGTTCAACAGGATGACACCACATGAGGGGCCGTCAAACAGTCTACCCGAGGAATGCCCACGTCCGTAAATCGAGCTAGGCACCGGAAGCGTCTGGCTCATTTTCCGGGTATCCGGGGACCTGCTCGTGCTCGTCCCAGCCCAGCAGGCGCCGGGTTTGCTGGTCAAGGTGCCCACCGGGAAGCATCAATTGCCGGGGTTCGGGTTCCGGGTTCAACGGGTGCGGGTAGATCAGCCCGTCTGGCAGTTCAAGCTGCGTCATCCCATGCGGGGTGCGCCACTGGATGGAGCCGTTGCCCATGTGCACTACTTCCCAGCCGAGCACATGCTTGTAGACCTGGTGCCGTTTGCATAGGTATTGGGCGTTCTTTTCTGAGGTGGCGCCTCCCGTGGCCCACGCGTCAATGTGGTCGATCTCCGAGGCCATGGGTGCACGGCGGCAGCCAGGAAAACGGCAGTGTTCGTCGCGAACCCGCAGGAAATCCCTCAGTGCCTTGGAAGGCTTGTATCGTTTTCGGCCCAAATCCAGGATGGCGCCGGTCCATGGGTCGGTCAGGATGGGCTTGAGTGAAGGGGCTTTGGCCGCGAGCCTCAATGCGGCACCCAGCGGGATGGGGCCGTAGCCCTCAAGGTTGGCGATGCCCCGTTCGGGATTCGTCAGAAGTTCAAGGGCAGGAATCGTCAGGCCAACGAACAGCGCGGATTTCTTGTGCTTGGCCCCCGGCCATCCGTCGATCAGGCTGTCGCGGAATACATCGGCGCGCAGCTGGCCCACATGCCTGTCTTCCTCCCCGACCAGGAGCCTGCCCGCATGGGTGTTGACGGTGTTGTAGATCGCCAGCACATCTTCGGCCGGCAAATATGCCTGTAGGACTGCCATTCCATCGGCTTCCGGCCACCACATGAGCGAGCGGCCGCCCTCGGCCCGAGACCGTCGGTGGGACGCTGGCTCGGGATGGAGGCGTTCGCGTTGGCGTTTGATGCGTAGCGCCATCGACGCATCCGAGGCTGTAAGCGCCGTGGCAAGCAGCGAAGATTCGATCTGCCGGGCCGTTTGCAACGGGATGTCTTGGGTTTGTTTCACCAGGGCTCCCGCCGTTCGCCCTGTGATGCGGCCTCCACACAGCTCAAAGAGTGAATCTTCGTGGACGTAGCGCAATCCTTCGGCGGTGGCGAGCCTGTTGAAGGTTGATCGTTCGGAAGTTCGAGTGGCCATTGCCGCCTCGGCCACGAATGATGATCGATTCAAATCTTGATCCATCCGTGACAGCGGGTATCCGTGCTCCTCGATCTCCCGTTTGTAATCGAAGAGCGTCGGATTTTCTTCCGAGAGGGGAGTGGTGAGTCCTCGTTGGACCATTTCGCTGGAGTCTGCCAGCACCATGGCCTCAAGCCCATCGAGCATTGAACGGATCTTGCCGATCTCCCTCAGCTGTTCAAGCCCTGCTGCGGGCGTGTTTGGGCACCGCGATGATGTGACCTTGGTAACTGCTTTTTGGAGGGGTTGGGTGGCGAGGAATCTTTCGATCCCGGAAATCCATGTTCCGTCGCCGCCGCAGTATTGACGCGACCCTGCCGGGGGCACCCCCGAACCCTCTGGCCCCGTATTCATCTGGCGAGCGGCGAGTTTTCCCATGTTTCAGTGCATCACGGATGCGCTCGCCGGAGGTGGCGGGTGGCGGGCTTGTGGAGAACTTTTGGTGGCCTTATTGGGCGCAGTAGGCGGTTGCGTGCGGGGTCCAAGTCCGGTCGTGCGTCCCATGCCTGAATTCTCGATTCGTTGTCTCCGAAAATGTCCGCTATGCTGGAACCTGCTTTTAGAAGCAAGCTGGAGGATTCGCCTAGCGGCCTATGGCGCACGCCTGGAACGCGTGTTGGGTTAACGCCCTCAGGGGTTCAAATCCCCTATCCTCCGCGGATACGGTATCGGTCTTGACTTGAGAAATCAGGTCAAGGCCGATTTCGTTTAACCTCAGCGGCCTACTTTTTGCTTGATGTCGGACCGGCACTTATGCCGCAGCCCTTGAGGTCTACGGGCCTCAAGGTAGCGTTCATTTTTTGTTTCATGGCATAGGCCCTATGGCGCAATACTGGCGTGGTGACGAGCAGCGTCGAAAAAATGTCCATAGACTAACCGTGAACGTGTAGCGCCCAATGAGCGGTGCGTTGAACCCATAGAAGGTTGTGCTTGATGAGTGATCGCCGTGTTGCTGTCGTTGTGGAAGATGACGAAGACATCCGTGGACTGCTTGAAGCGGTATTGCAGCAATCGGGTTTCGATGTCCACTCAACGGATTCGGGCGTCAGCGGAGTAGTGCTTGTCGAGTCGCACCGGCCAGATCTGGTGACCCTGGACCTTGGGCTTCCTGACATTGATGGATTTGAAACTGCCCGTAG
Organism: Paeniglutamicibacter antarcticus; assembly: GCF_900010755.1. Classification (GTDB taxonomy): domain Bacteria; phylum Actinomycetota; class Actinomycetes; order Actinomycetales; family Micrococcaceae; genus Paeniglutamicibacter; species Paeniglutamicibacter antarcticus_B. The sequence continues at coordinate 176,057 of NZ_CZJT01000101.1, forward strand.
GATCCGGATGATCTCCGACGCCCACATCGTGATGCTGACGGCCAGAACCGATGAGATTGACACGGTTCTGGGGCTTGAAGCAGGAGCCGATGAATACGTGACCAAGCCGTTCCGACCGCGCGAGCTCCGGGCCCGGGTTGATGCCATCATGCGCAGGCGTACAGGCCCGGGCGCATCAGAGAAGCAGGCCCCGGCAGTAGAGGTCGTTGAATCCGACCCGGGAGTGCCTGTCGCAGGGGATTCAGTTCGCATGCTGAACGGTTTACTGCTCAACAGTTCCACGTACACCGTTGAAGTTGATGGCCAGGCAAAGACCGTCACTCCGACGGAATTCATTTTGCTGGACACGCTTTTAGGTTCCAAAGGCCATATTCGCACCAAGAGTGATCTTGTGCGCCGGTTGCGCGACGAAACCAATGATTCGGGAACGTTTGTTTCGGTGTCCGACGAGCGATCGGTTGAAGTCCACCTAGGTAACCTGCGCCGTAAGCTCGGCGATTCGGCCTCCGAACCTCGGTGGATCGAAACCGTCCGCGGGGTTGGATACCGCTCCGCGGCAAGGCGCTAACTGCGCCAGCCCGAGTTTAGGCGGGTATCTTTTGAGAGATGCCCAGCGTCGAAAGCATTTGAACCGAGTGGCAACCTACATCGCGGACCAACCCGATCAGCTCGCCTAGCTTCTCGACAAGCATTTCACTGAACGCACGGTGAAGGCAATCGGCCAGTTCGGCCAGTTGGGTGGCTCCTGCCATCAACGCACCCGATTTCAGCGACAGCGCGGCATCTTGCCCTTCAGCGCTGTTAAAGCTGTGCATGGCAGATTCAAGGCGTTCAAGCCGGCCGGGCCACATCGAGCAGAACTGCCCGATAAATCGCGATGTGTACTCCGCCCCCAGATCCTCAATGAGTTTGTCCAGGGTCTGTGCACACACCACAGAATCTAGAGAACTCAATGGCAATGTCATTTTCATATCATCGACCGCCAAGCTCATGATCTGCCACCAGAAACCCTCAAGGGAAGCGCAAGATTCTTGTAAATGAATCTGCGTCATCATTGTGGAAAACCTGCCTGCACCCCTGCGGAGAAATTGATACTCGCACGGAATAGTGGCAAATACAGCAGCCCGTCAGGTCACTGGCGGGAAAGGCAGCCAGGGATTTTCAAATAACAGCTGTTATGCACGCTAGCGTCTTGGGGGCGCGAGCGAGCATCGGGACACGAGGCGGGTCAAGGATCTTGGGGGTCTTTGACCCCTTCGTCTTTAACTCCTGGGTTACGCCCGGGCCTTGGGCCAGCTTCTAACTACCAGTCGATCGGACGCACCAGGCTCAGTCCCGCGGGTTCACTTCCGTGGAAGGGCCACAGTCATTGTTGTCCCGCGCCCAAGTTCGCTTTCGGCGCTGATGCTTCCACCATGCGCGACCACCAGTTCATGGGTGATCGCCAGACCTAATCCAACGCCAGGTAAACCCGAGAGGCGAGCGTTTTCGCTCCTGAAGAACCGGGTGAACAGCTGCTTGCAGTCTTCTTCCGAAATGCCTAGCCCGGTATCGATGACACGAAGTCGAACTTCGGCTTCATCGCTTTCAACTTCAACAACTATTGAATCTCCGGGATTCGAGTACTTGATTGAGTTAGAAACAAGGTTGTCCACGACCTGTCCCAGACGTAAGGAATCTCCGAGCATCGGCTCGTGGCACAGTACCCCCTGTTTCAAATCGATTCCGGCTGCAACCGCCCTCGGGGCCAGGAATTCCAGGCGAGTGGCCACCATGGCGCCTAGGTCCATCGGCGCGGCGTTGATTTTTTGTCGACCGGAGGCTGCGGCCAGCAGGTCGTTGACCATGAACAGCAATCTGTTGGTGTTACGGGAAATGATGGCCAACGATTTTTCGGTACTTGTGCTGTTGGCAGGGTCCTCCTCAAGCAACTCCAGGTATCCAAGAATGGAAGTCAGCGGAGTCCTTAATTCATGGCTCACATTGGCCAGGAACCGGTCTTTCGTCTTTGCCGCCTCAATCATCGGGGTCACATTCTTGAACATGATGACGGCACCGTCAGGATTGCCATCCTCATCGAATAGCTGGCGGGCAGATGTTGAGTGGTAAACGGGGTTATCGACGGGTCCCAACGCGAGTAATTCATCAGTGAACTCTTCATGTTGGCTAGCCCTGAAAACCGGGCGATCCGTAGCTGCCATGGTTTCCACCAGTGGGTCGTAGGATGCGGAGAGCGCACGCACCAGAAGCTGCGCCTCGGTGGGGTCTGGGTTGTTCGTTGGCATTGCGTGAAGGTGCTGGAACTTCTGGACTTCGTTCATCAAAACATCATTGCCATCACCGTCAATCACCACGACGCCGACATTTGCCGCGTTGAGCACTGCATTAAGCAGGTCGGCTTGGCGGCGGCTATTGGCCAGTGACTCGCGCAGTTGCTGGTTCTTGAGCGAAGTGTTGTACTCAGCGATCACAGTGGTGACGGCCAGCGCCAGGAGCACCACGGGTATGAGCAATGGGCGGACAACATTGACCGTAGTCAGCGGGATGCCATGGTTCCACAGCTGCAACCAGGTGGTAGCCAGGGGAAATGCGAAGGACAAGAACAGCGTGGTTCGCGGCATGAAACCAGACCATGCAAACCAAAAAATGGGGAAGCCGATGAGCAGGGATACCCCACTCAGCCATTGGTAGGCACCCAAGGCCATGAGTGCGGCCGCGATCAGGCCAAGGGCCGGGATGATGAGGTAGGTGAACTCATTCCGGAATTTTTGCCACGGCACGACCCCTGCGGCAATAGTGTTGAACAATACGAGGGCGATCCCCGTGACGAAGAGGTTATCGCCGTAGATCTGCTCGCGGTTTGAGAACAACGCAATGACGCAAGTGATCAAGACCGCAAGAAACATCGGCAGCTGTGAAAGCAGAACCTTGCGCCGAACCGGAAGATCGGAGAACGATGTGCCGCCCTTGAGCTGGGAGCTAAACCTATTGATCATGCTGGGTTGTTCCTGATGTGCCTGATCAGTGCTGAGAGGAGCGGTCATACCCTAAAGCATAGTGATCAAAACCTGTCGCTGTACCGCAGAAGCCCATTAGCGAAAACAAGTGGGGCAATTCGCCGGACAGCCCACAGATTGCTTGGTTGCCCGGTCTGAATCCCCCAATTGACATGCTGGTTAATTCACGAGCTCCGGGTAATGGACCTTTGCGGTCTCAGGGTGCGCGCGCAGCCAACCTTTCAAGACGTTCGCGCCGTAGGACGCCAGCATCGGGTTGCTGGGATCGTCAGATACCCCGCGTGCTGCCGCGGCCAATGGCGCAGGCAGTGGGATCGTGTCGATAACCGAATCCAACCGCGGTGAGTAAAAGAAGGGAACCGAATAGCGGTCAACCCCCGCAGGAGGTGCCGTGACTCTGTGGATGGTGGCCATGAGGTAGCCATTTGTGGCGACCTCGAGCATCTCGCCCAGGTTCACCACCAGGGCACCCTCGAGCGGTTCCACCGGAAGCCATTCATCTTGGCCATATGGCTGGACTGCAAGGCCGCCGACAGCATCCTGCAGCAGTAAGGTAATGAATCCGTAGTCTGCGTGGGCGCCAACGCCCTGGCTGCCGGCGGCCGGAACCACTCCGCCACCGACGTAGTGAACGAGTTTGCCCATCCATGCTGGATTCGGTGAGAAAGCTTGCGCAAAGTAATCTTCGGGCAATCCCAGTCCAACGGAGAGCGCTGCCAAGAGTTCGGCACCGACCTCTTGCATCAGAGCGGCCCATTCCATTGCCGTTTGTTCAAGGGCGGGGAATGCCGCGGGCCATTGGTTGCGTCCTTGGAGCTTTAAGTATGGGGTGGCAGCATCAACGTTCTGCAAGGGTTCCCGGTCCGGACCAAAGTCGATTTGCTCCCGGGAATCTGCGCGGCCACGGGTGATTTCCGCGCCAAGGCGTGTGTATCCGCGAAACTGAGCTGAAGTTCGGTTGTCTAGTTCGAGTTTCTCTTCAACGGGGCGGGCAAAGAACTCGGCCAGGGTGTCTAGCAATTGACGCGCCGCACCGGGGGCCGCCCCGAATCCGGTGATTTGGAAGAATCCAACGCGATGAGCAGCATCGAGCAACGAGGCAATGAATTCTTCATCAAAGCTGCCATCTGCGTGACGCGCCGTTGTCATATCCAAGACCGGGACCGAGGTAAGAACAGTATTCATGACACAAGGGTGCACCCGTTTGAGCCAAATGTGACAGCTTGCATTACCCCACGTTCCGCAATGTGAATCCATGTGTCGATTCCCTTGACGGGGGCTGGAAAATGAACCGAAGATCTGGCGGCGCGAATACATAATCGCTCAAACGGGTCATTTGCGCGCAGAAGTTTCCTAAGCTGGTGGGGTGATCTTCAAATCTGTTGGCGAATCTCGCCCGTACCCCGACCACGGCTACGTGACCCCCAAGGACTGGTCGGCCGTGCCGCCCATGCAGGTGCGCCTGGACGAACTTGTCACGACCAAGAGCACCCTGGACCTGGCGGCGCTGCTGGCCGAGGACTCGACGTTCTTTGGTGATCTCTTTCCGCACGTCGTGCAATGGCGCGGAACCCGATACCTCGAAGATGGTCTCCACCGCGCGGTGCGCACAGCGCTGCACCAACGATCGATCCTCCATGCCCGCGTATTGATGATCGAGGACTGACCTGACATGGCGCGCAACCCGGATCCGAATGAATGGCATGGGCACCACATCATCTCTGAAGATGAGTTCGACAGTCCGGAGTTTGCCGTTGATGCCAAGGCCAAACGACGCAGGACCGTACGCCACGGAATTATCCTGACACTAGTCGTCATGTTATTGGCCGCGGCCTTGGTCACTGCCTATCTGGTGAATACCAAGGCAATTGTCATCGATGCCTTGGAACCCAAGCCGGTGGCTGCGGCACCTAGTGAAGCGAATGCCTCGTGTCCGATGGACGAGTTGGCGTACGTTCAACCCTCCAAAATGAAGATCAACGTCATGAACGGAACCGAAGTCGCAGGCTTGGCAGGGGCAACAGCCACCAAGCTTAAAAAGCGGGGATTCAAGGTGGGCGACGTTGGCAACGCCAGGTTGTCTCAGGTCGACGTTGTTGGCGCTGTGACCTCCGGTCCAGATGGGTACGCCCAAGCGATGACGCTGCAACGGAACATTACCGGTCTTGCCTATGTTTTCGATCCCAAGCGGCAGGGAAGCACCGTCGATCTTGTCATTGGGACAAAGTACAAAGATCTGGTCAACGAGAAGAAGATCAACAGCAAGCCAGGCAAGCTCGGCTGCACTCCGGCAAAAGCAAAGACGGCCCCAGCCAAGCCGGAGCCGTCTAAAACGCCGCAGGGGAGCAGTAAAGGCTAATTGCAGCCCTCTGGGCCGCAAACCTCGCCGTCACTAGACGACGTCTCCATCATCTGCAGCGCATCGCCGCCGATTTCCTTCCACACCTGGGTGAGTGCCTGCTCGAATACCTCGGAAGGCTGGGCACCGGAAATTCCGTACTTGTTTTCAAGGATGAAGAAGGGAACGCCGCTGACGCCCAGTTCACGGGCGCGGGTGCCATCGGCCTTCACCTCGTCGGCATACTTGTCTCCAGCCAGAACCTCAGCGGCTTCGGCCGCCGCGAGGCCGACCTGCTCGGCGATGGCTTGCAGTGTCTCCTTGTTGCCGGTGTCCAGGCCCTTTTCGAAGTGAGCCGACAGCAGGGATTCCTTCATCTGGTTGCCTAAACCGCGTTCCTTGGCTAGTGCCAGCAGGCGCAGTGCAGTGAAGGAATTCGCGGGACGCAGTGCATCAAAGTCATAGTTCAGGCCCTCGGCTGCTGCCTGGCCCGTCACGTGCTCAAGCATTCCTGCTACCTGATCTTCCGGCATGCCTTTGGCTTTGACCAGGTAGTCGAGTTCGCTGCCTTCATAGTGTTCGGGAAGCGAAGGGTCCAGCTGGAACGCATGCCACTTCACATCAACTTTCTCGCCGAACGGCAGGGCCTGCACGGCTTTTTCAAATCGGCGTTTGCCGATGAAGCACCATGGGCATGCAATGTCGGAGTAAATATCAACGGCTAAGCGTGTTTCAGTCATATTTTTTCCAACGAAACGTGCACCGGGCGTATTCCCCGGGCCATCAATTTCTGTGCTGAAGGCGTGTGGTTTACTTCGAAATAAACATTCCGAAATATGCATATTTACATGTCAAGTAATGGTGATCCCATGAAAGGTGCTGCCGCCGCTGCCCGAAGGCATCGGCGGTAGTACCTTCAAGCTAATTGCCTGGCTAGTGTGCTTTTTCCGGAACATATTCAACGCCGGTCTCATCGACGAGTTCCGCCCGTTCATGGCCCTTGCCCCGTACCCAAAGTTTGTAGGCAACGTAGAGCAGGCCAATCCACACCACACCCACAACCAAGGCGACCCGCGTATTTGGCATGATGCCGAGCAAGACGATCACGAAGCCCATGAATGCGAGTGCCGCATAGGAGGCGGCCGGCCACCAAGGGGAGGGGAACTCTGAAGGCGCCGATCCTTCGCGGGCAATTGAACGCTTCATGGCAATGTGTGAAAGCAGGATCATGACCCATACCCATACGGTGGCAAACGTGGCAATCGAGGCGATGATCAGGAACAAGGATTCGGGCATCACGGCATTGAGGACAACGCCGATCAGCAGAACGGAACCCATGGTCATCACCGTCATCCACGGCACCCCGTTGCGCGAAATTTTCGCGAAGGATGCGGGTGCGTGGCCCTGCTGGGCCAGGCCAAACATCATGCGCCCGGCACCGAATATATCGGAGTTGATCGCGGAGATGGCAGCGGTGATGACTACCGCATTCAGGATATGCGCCGCTGCGGGAATGCCCAGATTGTCGAAAATCTGCACGAAGGGGCTTCCTTCGGTTCCGATCTGGTTCCATGGGTAGATCATCATCAGGATGCCGAGCGTGCATACGTAGAAGAGCAGGATGCGCATTGGAACCGTATTGATCGCCGCGGGCACTACCTTCTTCGGGTTCTCTGCTTCACCGGCGGTGATGCCAATGGTTTCGATGCCGCCAAAGGCAAACATCACGATCGAGAAGGAAGCAAGCAAGCCCCAGAACCCGTTGGGGAAGAATCCGCCGGCGGCAAGCATGGTGCCGATGCCGGGATTTGCTTCGGCTGGCAGGCCGAATCCGAAGACCACGATCAGGACACCGCCGGCAATCATAGCGATGATCGCCGAAACCTTGATCAGCGAAAGCCAGAATTCGGTTTCACCAAAGACCTTCACCTTCATGGTGTTCAAGGCCGCAATGATGAAAATGATGGCCAAGATCCAAATCCACCTGGGTACATCCGGGAACCAGAAGCCCATGTAAATGCCGAACGCGGTGACATCGGCAATGGCAACGATCGCCATTTCGAAAGCGAACGTCCAGCCGGTAATGAACCCGGCGAACGGGCCGAGGTACTTGGATGCGTATTGCCCGAAGGAGCCGGAGACCGGATGGCGTACAGCCATTTCGCCCAGGGCGCGCATCACCATGAATACGGCTGCGCCGCCGATCATGTAGGCCAAGAGTACTGCTGGTCCGGCGGATTGGATGGCGGAAGCCGAACCGTAGAAGAGGCCGGTGCCGATGGCCGAACCGAGGGCCATGAATCTGACATGACGGACATTCAGGCCGCGCGAAAGCGCCTGGGCAATTTGGGGCACGGTAATAAACCTTAGGTGGAAGGGGCTTCTTCCATGGTAAGACTGCCGACCTCCGTGACCCCTATCCGGTGGCGGGGATCACGCCTTCGGGGCAGGGGTTTGAACCGCATGAATCCGTGCCCAGTGTTCCAGCGCCGGGGGCAGCCGGGGCAGCAGCTTTTCCGGCCCATTGGAGGCAGCGCCGTCTGCGTGCTGGTGGAATCAAGCACCAACGGTTGTGGCAGCGGCTCCACGGCGGCCATGCGCCACGAAGTACAAGCCGATTCCAAGTACGGCAACCGCGGCCAAAATCCCGAACATCCCCGTGTATCCCAACAACGGAATCGCCAGCCCCAAAACGATGGGACCGAAACCGACGCCCAAATCCAGCATCAGGAAGAAGGTCGAGGTTGCAACCCCCATCTCTGCAGGAGCAACTGCCATGACGGCGATGGTCTGCGCACAGGGCATCAGCGCACCAAAGCCGAGTCCCGTCAGCAACGCCGCGATGCCAATGGTGAGGGTAGTCGGTTCCAAGGCCAGCATGGCCATGCCCGCAGCGAAGACCAACAGCACCGGGTACATGATGGCGTTGTCCCCGCGCCGGTCCTGAATACGTCCGGCGAAAAGCCGGGAGATCAGCACGGTCACTGCATAAAGAATGAAGAACCAGCTGGCGGCTCCCGGCATTGAGTGCGAAATCAGGAAGGGTGCAAGGAACGCGATAATGCCCGAATAAGCGGTTCCGCAGACAAAGATCACCAGAGATATCGGCAGTGCGGCAGGGCTAATGATTGAGCGTAGGAAATTTCCCTTGCGCCTGCCGGCGGTTGGGTGCTTGACGGTTTTGGCAGGTTCGGGCAAGCGCAGAATGAATCCGATCAGCATTGCCGCAACCGAACATAATGCGCAGAAGATAAACACGGCGGTGTAATTGCCGCTGGAAGCGAAAACCACTGCAAGCAACGGACCGACAGCTGTCGACAGGGTGGCGGAAAGGCCAAAGTATCCGGTGCCTTCGCTGCGCCTGGCCGGTGGGATGAGGGCTTGGACGGCTGTTGCCAGCGCCGTGTTTCCGGCACCAAAGGCCATGCCGTGGATGAATCGAAGAACCAACAGTAGCCAGAGTGAGTTGGCCGGAATGTACAGCAAGGAAACAAGTACGAAGACCACCAGCGAGATGAGCAGCAACGGCTTGCGGCCGCACAGGGCCAACAGCTTTCCGGCGATGAGGCGGGCAGCCACCGAACCGATGATGAAGGCACTCGAGGCGAGCCCTGCCGCGCTGTCGGAGGCCTGGAACCTATCGATCGCATAGAGGGCCATGGAGGTCATCAGCAAGTAGAACACCATGGAGATGAAGAGGTTTGCCACGGCGGAAAGCACAAAATCCCGGCTGAACAGCTTTGTTGGCGGGTTGTTGTGAATACTCACCTGACTCCTTGTGGTTTCTTGGACATGCGTGGACCCCGCAGCTGGGAGCCCCGACTTCCATTATTGACCTGCAGCGAGGAAGCACGCTCCGGAAAGAGGCCGAAATCGCCTGTGGCATTGGCGACAACACTGAGAGTGCCTTGCCTCGGGGCCCCCCGTTGGCATGCGTTCGCGGCCCCGGATCGGGCCGTGGACAAGGAAACGTTGAGTGACTGGGAGACCGACAAGGTTTTTCCAAGGTGTCTGGCAGAAGCTGTGGGCACTCACGCAGTTACGCATTTCAATTTAATGGGGGAGACGCCATGTCTACACATGCTGTACATCGCAACCGCCAAGACGCGGCAGGGAAGGTGAGGAAGGGACGTCCGTCCCCGCCTCGCAAACTTGTCGCGGGATTGACCGCAATATTGTTGGGGGCCGGCTTCTTGCCGGTCGTGGGCGCTCCTGCCGCAGGAGCAGCACCCGTCGGCCAAGGGCTGACGCTCAACGCAGGGGACATGCGGTTCATTCTCAAACAGATCAAGATCGCAGAGAACCACGCAACCAAGGAAGATGCGCAGGGCAACCCGGTTGCCGGCCAGCCGTTGGTGGGATCCGGTCCCAACCAGATCGCCAACGCGCTGCTGCCCTACGGATTGCGCACTGTTGATGGAACCGAAAACAACCTGATTCCCGATCAGGGCCATTTTGGTGCCGGCAGCCTGCCCTTCCCACGTCTTGCCGAACCCGAATGGCGGACCGGCACCGGCGGACAGTCCTACAAGTCAGTCAATTCCAACGTGACCGACGCCGAACCGCGATTCATCAGTAACGTCATCGTTGACCAGACTGACACGAACCCGGCAGCGATTGCAGCCGCAGGCAAGGCGCACCGCACCGTCAATGATGAACCCACCGCGGTTCCCTGTGGCGCCGACGGCCTGCCCTTGAACTGTGTTCCCAAGGGTAAAACCCTTGATATCCCGAACATCACCACCGACTTTGGCCTCTCGCCGCCGTACAACGGCATGTTCGCCTTGTTTGGCCAGTTCTTCGACCATGGCGTCGATTTCACCAAGAAGACAAACAACGTAGTGATGATCCCGTTGGCTCCAGATGACCCGCTACGGGTCAGCGGAGCCGCGGGAAATGCGCCGTTCATGCTGCTTAACCGGGCCGAGAACCAGCCGGGCCCCGATGGCGTGCTTGGCACGGGCGATGACGTCCAAGACGGCACCAACACCGACTCGCCATGGGTCGACCAGAGCCAGACCTACGGGTCGCACTCCTCGCAGCAGGTATTCCTGCGCGAGTACGCGCTCATCGAGGGCAAGCCTCACGCAACCGGACATTTGGTTGAAGGCACGGTCGGAGGCATGGCCACTTGGACCGATATCAAGAACCAGGCGGCAACCAAGCTCGGACTGCAGCTCTCGGATCATGACATCACCGCCGTCCCGATGCTCGCGACCGACCAATACGGACGCTTCCTGCGCGGTCCCAACGGCCTGCCGCAGTACGTGACTACAGCCAACACGCTCGTTGAAGGCAACCTTGCCAACCCCGTCGCAGTTCCGGCGAACAGCCAGCGCATCGGCATCTCGTTCCTTGACGACATCGCCCACAACGCTGCACCGTTCAACGGCCAAACCGGTGCACCGCTGACCGCGGACACCGACACCACCGCAGGGACCCCGACCACGGCCCAGCCGGCGGGAACCTACGACGACGAGATGCTTGGCATCCACTTCATCGCAGGTGACGGACGCGTCAACGAGAACATCGGGTTGACCTCCATCCACCAGGTATTCCACTCCGAGCACAACAGGCTCGTCATCTACATGGAAGACCTGGTCACCTCGCTTAACCTGGACCTGAACGAATGGAAGCTGCCAAGCGGTGAGTGGAACGGTGAGCGCATGTTCCAGGCTGCACGTTTCGTCACTGAGATGGAATACCAGCACATCGTATTCGAGGACTTTGCCCGCAAGATCCAGCCGGGCATCAACCCGTTCAACGTCTTCACCCAGTCCGACACGGGCATCAACCCGGCCATCATGGCCGAGTTCGCCCACGCAACCTACCGCTTCGGCCACTCGATGCTGACGGACACCGTGGACCGGCAGACAAACGGCGGTGCCGACATCGGGCTTCCGTTGCTCGACGCGTTCCTGAATCCGGCGTCCTACTACTCGACCACCGGAACAGCGGCGGGTGCGACGATGACTCCAGACCAGGCAGCCGGCGCCATCGCCATGGGCATGAGCGACCAGGTGGGTGCCGAACTAGACGAGTTCGTCACCGACACCTTGCGCAACAACGTGCTGGGCCTGCCGCTTGACCTCGCAACGCTGAACCTCGCCCGCGGGCGTGACACCGGAACCCCGTCGTTGAACAACTTCCGCAAGCAGCTCTACAAGATCACCGTTGACTCTTCGCTGAAGCCGTATACCAGCTGGGTTGATTTCGGCCAGGCCATGAAGCACCCCGACTCGGTGGTCAACTTCATGACAGCCTACGGAACCCACCCATCCATCAAGAACGCTGCAACCATCGAGACCAAGCGCGCAGCTGCGCAATTGCTCTTCGACATGAAGCCGGGAGATGCAGCCACACCGGTTGACGCTTACGACTTCGTCAACAGTTCCGGCGAGTGGGCGACCGTCAACGGCGCTTCCGCCACCGGCGTCGATGGCATCGACCTCTGGGTCGGTGGCCTGGCAGAGATGCAGAACCTCTTCGGGGGCCTGCTGGGATCCACGTTCAACTACATCTTTGAACGCCAGATGACCGACCTGCAGGACGGGGACCGGTTGTACCACCTCTCCCGCACCTCGGGCCTGAATCTGCGCACCCAGCTTGAAGGAAACTCCTTCGCCGAGCTGATCATGCGCAACACCGACGCAAAGGCCTTGAAGGCAGATGTCTTCGCCACCGCCGACTGCGAATTCGAAATGGCAAACATCCACGGAACCACCGGCAACAATGTTGCCGATGATACGACCTCCGTCTGTGACGAGTCCAAGCTGCTGATGCGCATGGCGGACGGAACCATCCGTTACCGCCTGACAAACACCGTTGACCGCCCGGGCCTCAACGCCCAGTCGACCTACAACGGCACGTCCGGCACCGACAGGATCTACGGCGGCAACGACACCGACACCGTCTGGGGCAACGAGGGCGACGACGTGATCGAAGGCGGCGACGGCGCGGATACAATCCTCGGCGGCGTAGGCAACGACCGCATCACCGACACTCACGGCGACGACGTGCTCAAGGGCGGTCCCGGCAACGATGCCATCGACGCCGGGCCTGGCCTGGACCTGATCATGACCGGCGACGGGGATGATTTCTCCAACGGCGGCCTGAACGGAAATACCACGTTCGCCGGTGAAGGAAACGACCTGGTGATTGCCGGTGACGGACCTGACACGGTCTTCGGCGGCGGCGGCGATGACTGGGAAGAGGGAGGCAACTCCAACGACCTGCTGCAGGGCGATTCGGGTGCACCGTTCTTCGACGACATCAACAACCCGGGCCATGACGTCCTGATCGGCGATAGCGGCGAGGACGACTACGACGCAGAGGGCGGCGACGACGTGATGGTCGCCGGCCCCGGCATCGAACGCAACCACGGCGTCTACGGATTTGACTGGGTCACCCACGCCCGGTCCGTGGAACGCGGCGATTCGGACATGCGCATGGTCATCGTCGAGGGCCCCAACGCCCTCAAGGACAGGTTCCTGCTGGTGGAAGCACTCTCCGGCTGGGACAAGGACGATATCCTGCGCGGCAACGACGTCATCCCGTCCGAACCCGACACCGAGGTTGCAGTCCCGGGCGCCAGCAACGTGCTTGACGCTGCCGGCATTGCACGAATCTCCGGGCTCAGCGAATTGCTGCCCCCGGGAGCCACCACCTTCGGTGCAGGCAACATCATCATCGGCGGTTCCGGCAGCGACCAGATCTGGGGCAACGGCGCCGATGACATCATCGACGGCGACAAGTGGCTCAACGTCCGCCTGTCCGTCCGCACCGATGCCAACGATCCGGCCACCGAAACCAAGACAGTGACATCGCTCAAGGACATCCAGGCCGAGATCATGGCCGGGACCATCAACCCGGGCAACGTCGTCATCGTGCGGGAGATCCTTTCCTCGCCCACGGTGACTGACATCGACACCGCGAACTTCTCCGGTGCCATGTCCGAATACACCATCAGCACCGATGCCCTCGGGGTCACCACGGTTGCCCACACAGGCGGCAGCGGCGACGACGGAATCGACCGCATCACCAATGTGGAACGGCTGAAGTTCACCGACACCACCTTGGAACTGCACGATGAACTGAACCCGACGGTCACCGGGCAGAACCCGGCGGCCGGCGCAACCAATGCTCCCCTCGCAGGGAACATCTCGGCAACGTTCAGCGAACCTGTTTTGGGCGTCGACACCTCCTCCATGGTGCTGACCACCACCGCCGGTGCAGCCGTGACGGCAACGGTGACCTTCGACCAGACCACGCGCAGCGCGGTTCTGGATCCGGCGGCCAACCTGTTGCCGAACACCTCCTACACGGTTTCGCTGGCCGGAACCATTGCTGATGCCTCGGGCCTCGCGCTCACGGCAACCTCGTGGACCTTCACCACCGGTGGAGCCATTCCGACGGTGGTCACGCACACTCCGGCTGCGGACGCGTCCAACGTCGACGTGGGCGAGAACGTCACGGTGAAATTCAGTGAGGACGTCACGGGCGTGGACCCGGCGTCGTTCAAGCTGATGACAACCCTTGATGTAGTGGTTCCCGCGACCATCACCTACGATGCGCCAACCAGCACCGCAACGCTGAACCCGACGGCAGACATGGCCGCCGACACCACCTACAAGGTGGAGCTGAGCAACGCCATCAAGGACGGCGACAGCAATCCGATCGCACCGCTGACCTGGACGTTCACCACCGCGGGCCCTGCCCCGACGGTGACCGCCCATACCCCGGATGCCGACGCAGTGAATGTGCCAGTGGCAGTAAACGTCACGGCAACCTTCAGTGAACCCGTGGTGGGTGTCGGCCCGAACACCGTGATGCTGGCCAACCCGGCAGGCACCTTGGTGGCGGCCACGGTCAGCTACGATGCAGCATCGCGCACCGCAACGCTGGACCCGACGGCCAACCTGGCCAACAACACCATGTACACGGTGGAGCTGACAGATGGCATCGCCGACCCCAGCGGAAACTCGCTGTCGGCAAACGGCTGGTCCTTCACCACGGATGCTGCACCGGCCATCACGGCCCGCAGCCCGTTGGAAAACGCAGTGGGCGTCCAGGTGGCTAGCAATATCACCGCGACGTTCAGTGAAGCTGTCACCGGTGTCAACGCGACCAACGTCAAGGTGACCAACCCGGCGGGTGCCGTGATGCCTTCGAGCATCACTTACAACAGCAGCACCCGCTTGGCGACGGTGAACCCGAACGCCAACTTGGCTGTCGGCACCCGTTACACGGTGACGTTCGGCCCGGGCATCAAGGATGCGGGAGGCAGCGCGCTGGCCAACACCGTGTGGTCATTCACCACCGATGCGGCACCGACGGTCACCAACCGTTCACCGCTGGCCAATGCCACCAACGTGGCGCTCTCGGCCAACATGACGGCGACCTTCAGTGAGGCAGTCACCGGCGTCAACGGAGCCACGGTGCGGTTGACCAACCCGGCGGGCGCAGTCATCCCCGCGGTGGTCACCTACAACGCCGCCACCCGTTTGGCAACGCTGAACCCGAATGCCAACCTGGTTGTCGGCACCCGTTACACGGTGACGTTGACAAGCGGCATCCTGGACACCGGAGGCAATGCGCTGGCCAACACCGCATGGTCCTTCACCACCGATGTGGCACCGACGGTCACCAACCGTTCGCCGCTAGCCAATGCCACCAACGTGGTTGTTGGATCCAACGTGACAGCGACATTCAGTGAAGCCGTCACCGGCGTCACCGGCGCCACGGTGCAGCTGAGGTCCCCGAGCGGAGCAGTCATCCCCGCGGCGGTCACCTACAACGGCACCACGCGAGTGGCGACGCTGAACCCGACGGCCAACTTGGCTGCGGGTACTCGGTACACGGCGTCGCTGACAAGCGGCATCCGGGACACCGGAGGCAATGCGCTGGCTGCCACCTCATGGTCCTTCACCACCGATGTTTTGCCAACCATTACCGGGAGGACGCCGGCGGTCAACGCCACCAACGTCGCCCGGGGCGGCAACGTCACGGTGACGTTCAGTGAAGCCATGACGGGAGTGAACACCACGAACCTGCGGTTGACCACTCCTACCGGTGCCAACGTTGCGGCTGCTGTTAGCTACAACGCCAGCACGCGCACGGCAACGCTGAACCCGACGGCCACCCTGGCTGCGGGTACTCGGTATACGGTCCGGGTTGCCAACGGGATCATGGATTCCACGGGCAACCGGATTACCGCCACCACGTGGAACTTCACCACCGATGTTCTGCCAACCATTACCGGGAGGACGCCGGCGGTCAACGCCACCAACGTCGCCCGGGGCGGCAACGTCACGGTGACGTTCAGTGAAGCCATGACGGGAGTGAACACCACGAACCTGCGGTTGACCACTCCTACCGGTGCCAACGTTGCGGCTGCTGTTAGCTACAACGCCAGCACGCGCACGGCAACGCTGAACCCGACGGCCACCCTGGCTGCGGGTACTCGGTATACGGTCCGGGTTGCCAACGGGATCATGGATTCCACGGGCAACCGGATTACCGCCACCACGTGGAACTTCACCACCGATCCGGTACCGGTTGTCTCGGGAAGGACGCCGGCAGCAAGTGCCACCGGCGTTGCCCGGGGCGGCAACGTCACGGTGACGTTCAGTGAAGCAGTCACGGGAGTCAACGGCACCTCGGTGCGGTTGACCAGCCCGACCGGCGCCACCGTGGCAGCTGCGCTGAGCTACAGCGCTACCACCCGGAGGGCGACGATCAACCCGTCGGCAACCCTTGCTGCAAACACCACCTACACGGTGAGGCTCTCCAACGCCATCAAGGATTCCACTGGAAACTCCTTGGCGGCAGTGACCTGGACCTTCCGGACGGGGACGCTCTAACCAACACCTAAGGCAGGGACCGGGGTTGCAAGCCAGCAATCCCGGTCCCTGCCTCTGTGTGTGCGTAGCGTTGCTGCACCGCACGGGTGGCTTGGTTCGACTCGGTTCAGCCGGAATTGTGGTGTTGTTTCCCGCACCGTGGCCGAGAAAGAAAGATTGATTGATGCCCAGACGGATCCCGGCCCACGGAACCCTCAGTCTCTCGTCCAGTGGATTCTTCCGAAGATGCACAAGCAGTGTGGTGAAGCCCTGATCTTGCACCATGCGTGCAGATCGGCACACACCATTCGGACAACACATGCGGACAGTGCCCACCTCAAGGGATTACACAAGGGATGCAGCGCCCGCCGGAACATAAAAACCCCTCGCTTTCGAGGGCGAAAGCGAGGGGTAACAACGAAAGTCCCCGCCAAGCAGCTCTGCCAGTGGGGACCATCGAAGTTTATTGATTTTTTTGGTGGGGGAGCGCCATTGCTCCCCCACCAAGATTTTTCCCTAGACGCCTACGCGCTCGGGTGCCTTGGCCTCGCGCAGGTAGCGGTTGTAGGCCTGCACGGTGAGGAAGGTCGGGAAATCCTCACGCAGGGCGCATGCCTCGAAGATTTCACGTGCATCTTCGAAACGGTCACCCTCAAAGCGGGAGAGCTTCTCGAATTCTTCCTCGGTCAGGTCTTCAACCCAAGCACGGGAGATCAATTCGCCCTCGTCGGTGATGGCTGCCTGCTGGATCCACTGCCAGATCTGCGAACGCGAGATCTCGGCGGTAGCCGCATCCTCCATGAGGTTGTGGATGGCCACTGCACCGTTGCCGCGCAGCCAGGCTTCCATGTAGCGGATGCCGACCTCGATGTTGTTGCGGATGCCGGCCTCGGTGATCTTGCCTTCGGTGCCGGCAATGTTCAACAATTCCTTGTCATCCGGGGTGACATCTTCACGGGTGCGTTCGCGCTGGTTCGGGTTCTCGCCCAAAACTGCGTCGAAGACCTCGCGGGCCACCGGAACCAGGTCCGGGTGGGCAACCCATGAACCGTCGAAGCCGTCGTTGGCTTCGCGGGTCTTATCTGCGCGGACCTTCTCGAAGGCCACGGTGTTGATGGCCTCGTCCTTGCGGTTGGGGATGAATGCAGCCATGCCGCCGATGGCCATGGCCCCGCGGCGGTGGCAGGCACGGACCAGCTGCTCGGTGTAGGAACGCATGAACGGTGCGGTCATGGTGACCATGCCACGGTCCGGAAGGACAAAGCGCGGTCCACGGGAACGGAAGTTCTTGATGATGGAGAAGATGTAGTCCCAGCGTCCGGCGTTCAGCCCCGAGGCGTGGTTGCGCAGTTCGTAGAGGATCTCTTCCATTTCGAAGGCGGCGGTGATGGTTTCGATCAGCACGGTGGCGCGGATGGTGCCCTGCGGAACGCCAACCAGGTCCTGTGCCAAAACGAAGACATCGTTCCAGAGGCGGGCCTCGAGGTGGTTTTCGATCTTCGGCAGGTAAAAGTACGGGCCGCGGCCCTGCGAGATGAGGCGCTGGGCGTTGTGGTAGAAGTACAGGCCGAAGTCGACCAAGGCACCTGACATCGGTTTGCCGGCAACCAACAGGTTCTTTTCCGGCAGGTGCCAGCCGCGGGGGCGAACAACAATGGTTGGCATATCGGTGAGCTTCTCGCCGGTGAGCTTGTATTCCTTGCCCTCAGGGGAGGTGAAATCGATCTTGCGGTCAAGGATGGCACGCATGTTCAGCTGCCCGTTGATGACGTTTGACCAGCTAGGCGTGGAGGAATCTTCCATATCTGCGAGCCAGACTTTGGCGCCGGAGTTCAGGGCGTTGATGGCCATCTTGCGGTCGGTTGGGCCGGTGATCTCCACGCGGCGGTCTTCCAGACCCGGTGCGATCGGAGCTACCTGCCAGGTGCTGTCCTCGCGGATGTGCTTGGTTTCGGGGCGGAACTTCGGATCGGCGCCATTGGCGATCCGGGCGCGGTTCAACTGGCGGGTCTGCATCAGTTCGGCACGGCGTGAATCGAATGCCTTGTGAAGCTGGGCCAAGAAGTCCAACGCCTGCGGAGTGAGGATCTCTTCCTGCCGGCGAACCGGCGAAGCGACCAAAGTAATACCGTTCAGGGTGATGGGATCGTTCATGGCTGGACTCCTTCGAAAATGAAAAATTGTGGGTGGCTGATTGCCTGGGTACTACGGGGGAAAGCGGGTAACCCAGTGGGGCCGGCGGTGTTGCGCCGGCCCCACTGGACACGTGAACGAAAGTTCGCCGTATTGCTTAGTGGAACTGGCCGGCTTCGGTGGATCCCGCCAAAGCCAAGGTGGACGCGTTCGGGTTCAGAACGGTCGCAATTTCATCGAAGTAGCCGGTGCCGACTTCGCGCTGGTGCTTGGTTGCGGTGTAGCCGCGTGACTCGGAGGCGAATTCCGCTTCCTGGAGCTCGACGTAGGCGCTCATGCCGTCACGGGCGTAACCGTGGGCAAGATCGAACATCGAGTGGTTCAGGGCGTGGAAGCCGGCGAGGGTGATGAACTGGAAGGTGAAGCCCATGGCGCCGAGTTCGCGCTGGAACTTGGCGATGGTTGCATCGTCCAGGTGCTTCTTCCAGTTGAAGGAAGGGGAGCAGTTGTAGGAGAGCATCTGGTCCGGGAAGTCGGCCTTGACTGCCTCGGCGAACTTGCGGGCAAGTTCCAGGTCCGGGGTTCCGGTTTCCATCCAGATGAGATCGGAGTACGGAGCGTAGGCCTTGGCGCGGGCGATGCAGGGTTCGATTCCGTTGCGTACCTTGTAGAAGCCTTCGGCGGTGCGCTCACCGGTGACGAACGGCTTGTCGCGGTCATCGACATCCGAGGTGATCAGGGTTGCTGCCTCGGCGTCGGTGCGGGCAATGACTACCGACGGGGTGCCGGCGACGTCTGCTGCCAAGCGGGCTGCGTTCAGGGTGCGAACGTGTTGCTGGGTCGGGATCAAGACCTTGCCGCCGAGATGGCCGCACTTCTTTTCCGAAGCGAGCTGGTCTTCCCAGTGAACGCCCGAGGCGCCGGAGGAAATCATTGACTTCATCAGTTCGTAGGCATTCAGCGGGCCGCCGAATCCGGCTTCTGCATCGGCAATGATCGGCACGAGCCAATCCTCAACCGACTTGATGCCTTCTGCGTGCTCGATCTGGTCGGCACGAAGCAGCGCATTGTTGATGCGGCGGACAACCAGCGGAACCGAGTTTGCCGGGTACAGCGACTGGTCCGGGTAGGTCTGGCCGGAAAGGTTTGCATCGGCAGCTACCTGCCAGCCGGAAAGGTAGATGGCACGGAGGCCGGCCTTGACCTGCTGCACTGCCTGGTTGCCGGTCAGGGCGCCCAATGCGTTGGTGTAGCCGCCGGTCGGCGCCTCGGTGGTGAGCTGCTCCCAGAGCTTTTCGGAACCGCGGCGTGCCAGGGTGTGCTCTTCCTGCACCGAACCTTGGAGCTTCACAACATCGGCTGCCGAGTAATCACGAGTGACGCCGTTCCAGCGGGGGTTGGTTGCCCAATCCTGTTCGATTGCTGCGATACGGTTCTCGGTCGAGTTTTGCTCGGTCATTGCCTTCTCCTTGCGTGATTGCCGGTTGCCGGTCCGGGGTCATCTTCTTCGATGAACCTGGTGGGTTGTTCCGGCGTTCTTTCTGCGTAGGACTTACATTTCCGCACTTTGATAGACCCGGATAGAGGGTTTTGATGGAAAGATTTGCATTTCTTCGCATTATCGAAAAATGCGGCCACTCATCCATGGTTTTGCTTGACGAAACGGAAAATGAGCAAGTCGACTCCGGAAACCACCGAAGAAGAGGGAGATATTTCTCTGCGCTGAAGAATCCCTGATCTGCAGATTTCCCGCTCGGTGCGGCAACCGGGGTTTCCCAGGGCAGGCGATACCCGGGCTTTGCGCAGGCGCCGCGAGCGGATCCTGAGAACGAGCAAGAGGGGGTCTTGCGAATCAGGCGTTGTGCGATGCTGCCCGCATGGCGTTGCGGGCGACATTTGCCGGAGTGTCGACGCCGTCGATGACGTGCCAGCCTTTTGCGGTGGCAATTTCCAGGTAGGACTCCCGTGCCGAGGTCAAGTAGGACAGTGTTTCACTGTCTTCTCCGCGTGCAACGATCCGGGCATGCGCGACTGCGGCGGGGACATCGATCAGGATGATGGCCTCGGGGCGCGGAAGACGGGTCAGGAGCCATGGCAGGAGCCGGCCGCGTGGCAGGCCGCGAACCGATCGCAAGACCAGTTGGCATGCCACGTGCCGGTCCATGACGGTAGTGCCGGGAAACGTGGCCGCCCTGGCGTGGGCGAGGAGAACATTCACGCACCGCACCACCGACTCCAGCCGATTGGCCCAGACCGGCGGCAATGCGGTCCCGAATCTTGCGGTAACGCGAGACATCCATCGGCGGCCGGCCGGGTTGCGCAGTAACTGGGCTCGCAGGCCCGCTGCCCGGACCCCGACAACGAGCGCGGTTCCAATTGTGGTCTTGCCCGCCCCGTCGATACCCAACAAGACAATGGTCCTGCGGCGCAACGGAATGCCCGGCCTGGATTCCACGTGCTCGGGATGCGGGGTCTGGGTGACGCCCGCGGTGGGTTCCGAATGGGAAGAAAGCAAATGGCTCCGTTGATTGAGGAATTGGGTTATCTACCTGGTACAACGCATGACCGGACCAATTTGATACAGGTTCTTCCCTGTGGGTTTGCGGTGAATCAATGGGCAGTACCGTCGTGCCGGCCTGCCGCGCGGAGGCAGTTCCTGCATCCCGACCACTGATGAATGGCCGTGATGCCTGGACTGCGTTGAGGAAGGCGGTGGATCCTTCGGGGAGTGTTGTGTTGTGCCGGCATTCTTCGGCGAGCGGCCGGGAATTTGATCGGCCGCTTGCGGTTTCGCATCCCGTTCTGAGGGGAAATGTGACTTGACGTAATTTTACATTCCACTCCATGTCAGCGGACTTTTTATATGCCCCGGCGCACCATGGGGTGGGTTCCGATTTGCATCATGCCAGCGTCGCGCATAAATTGTGACTGCCATCACAAACTTATCGCCGTTGACACGTGGCGGGAGAGTCCCGTCCGAGCCATGGACGGGCGCCGTAGGAGCAATTCCTCCCCAGGAAACTCTCAGGCCCCCGCACCGCCACGAACAGGCGAATCTGGAAAGCAGTGCGGTTGAATCCGTGCTCACCGAAGGAGCAAGTCCCACCCCTGCCGGGTCGGGATGGAAACTCTCAGGTACGTAAACAGATTGGGGAGGGTCCAAGAACAGCGCGGCATCGGCCGCGCGCGATTCGGGAGTTCCTCCATATGCCACCCACCCAAGCCACTGCCCGGTTGTCCATCGGCGCGTCAGCGGGCCTGCTCCACGATCCAGCCCTGCTGGATCCGTGGTTCGCCGCGCACCGCGCCCCTGGCCTCTCCTGCAAGCGCAACAACTTGGGACGGGTTGACTCGGAGAACAATGCGGCGGGCTCGACTCTGTGCCCAGCCCCCGTCGGCGATCACCGCTAGGGAATCGTCCATGGCACGCCACCGAAGCACCAGCACCCACTTGGAAGGCAGCAGCATGAGCAATAACAGTTCCACGCCCCACCTCGAGCGAGGGCTCTCCAACCGCCACATCCAACTGATCGCGATCGGCGGGGCCATTGGCACCGGCCTGTTCATGGGCTCTGGCAAGACCATCTCGGTCGCCGGACCATCAGTGATCTTCGTGTACATGATCATCGGCTTCATGCTCTTCTTCGTGATGCGGGCGATGGGCGAGTTGCTGCTGAGCAACACCAACTACAAGAACTTCTCCGACTTCGCCGGGGACATTCTTGGCCCATGGGCGGCATTCTTCACGGGCTGGACCTACTGGTTCTGTTGGGTGGTTACCGGTATTGCCGACGTCGTGGCGATTTCCCACTATGTGGCGTACTGGTGGAAGGACATGCCGCTGTGGATCCCTGCCGTGGCCTGCATCCTGTTGCTGGTGGCGCTTAACCTGCCGAGCGTGAAGAACTTCGGCGAAACCGAGTTCTGGTTCGCGTTGGTCAAGATCGTCGCTATCGGCGCACTGATTGTCATTGGCCTGGTCATGGTCATCACGGGCTTCGAACACAACGGCGTCACTGCCTCCTTCTCGAACCTCTGGAACGATGGCGGGATGTTCCCGACGGGCTTTATGGGCTTTGTTGCCGGCTTCCAGATCGCGGTGTTCGCGTTCGTCGGCATCGAGCTGGTTGGCACCACCGCCGCCGAGACGAAGGACCCTGAAAAGACATTGCCGCGCGCGATCAACTCCATCCCGATCCGCATCCTGTTCTTCTACGTCGGCGCATTGGTCATCCTCATGGCGGTCCAGCCATGGAACCTGTTCAGCGCAGAGGAATCGCCGTTCGTGGCCATGTTCGCCCTGGCCGGCCTGGCGGGCGCCGCCGGGATCGTGAATTTCGTGGTGCTCACCTCAGCCACTTCCAGTGCAAACTCCGGAATCTACTCGACGTCCCGCATGGTCCACGGGCTGGCCGAGGACGGCGACGCCCCCAAGGCCTTCGCCAAGCTCTCCCGGACCAAGGTTCCGCGCAACGCGCTGCTGTTCTCCTGCATGTTCCTGCTGGCCGGCGTCGCCCTGCTCTACGCAGAAGGTTCGGTGGCAGAGGCCTTCACCTTGGTCACCACGGTCTCCGCGCTGTGCTTCATGTTCGTGTGGTCCATCATCATGATCAGCTACATCGTCTACCGCCGCCGCCGCCCGCAGCTGCACGCGGACAGCAAGTTCAAGATGCCCGGCGGAACGTTCATGCCTTATGTGGTGCTGGCATTCTTCGGCTTCATCATCTGGGCACTGACCACCCAGGCCGACACCTTGATGGCCCTGGTCTTCACCCCGATCTGGTTCGTCGCACTGGGCATCGGTTACCTGCTGCTTCGCCGCAACCCGCAGCACGCCGCGCTGCGTGCCGTGCACGAGGCAAAAATCATCGAGGAGCACAAGAACGCTGCGTTGTTCAACGCCGGCCACCGCGTTGAAGAGTCGAAGCTCCCTCAGGAAAACTATAAATAGCGACTGACGCCCTCCAGGCGGAACGCGGCGCTGGAAGCCATGCCCATGGCTACCAGCGCCGCGTTTCTGGTTGAACGGCGGGCCGGCCAGCGGGCTGGCAAAATTGCTGGCCACTCAAGGCCCAGAGAATCGGCCCGGGAAACGTCGAATGGTGCGGCGGGGCCAACGTGGCCTTCTGGCTCCCGCGGATCCGCCGCGGCATCGGTTACCCGGCCATCCTCGCGGTAAAGCAAATGCCCGGTTCCCGGGCCAGGGATCCGGGCGCCGATCCATGAAGGGTAGCTGGGTCCATCCTGGAGGTGTTTCCCAAGGTTTTTCCGTGTTGGAGAGAATGTTCTTCATGGTCGGCACCGGCCCTTCATGCGGTACCTCAATGCTGGACTTACGGGCGGAAACGGAGCGTTGAATCCGGCTGGAAGTTTTGGGCCGGAGTCGGCGGTACGCGACATCTTTCCCGAAAAACGCATATAGTGCACTTCCAACTACAAAAAGTGGTGTCACATCGTGGAAAGTAATTCACTTCTTCACGTACTCTGAAAAAGTGATCACCCCCACATGGAACCGCCCCGCAGGGTCGCAGAAAGCCGTCCTGTCGGTCGAGGACGCCGAAGAACTGGACGTCATTTCCCTAGGGCGCCGGATTCGCCACCTGCGCAAGGCCAAATCCATGACCCTGGACGACCTTTCCGAGGCTGTCGGAACGGCACCCAGCCAGCTGTCCTTGATGGAGAACGGCAAGCGCGAACCCAAGCTCAGCATGCTCAAGGCGCTGGCCGGCATCTTCGGGGTCGGACTCGATGAACTGCTTGGGTCCGAACCGCCAACCAAGCGCGCAGCGCTGGAGATCGAACTTGAACGCGCCCAGCGCGGGCCCCTTTACCAGTCGCTCGGACTGCCCAAGGTACGCATTTCCTCGCGGCTGCCCATGGACGTGCTCGAGTCCTTGGTCGGGCTGCAGGGGGAACTTGAGCGACGGCTCAACGAGCAATCGGCAACGCCCGAGGAAGCGCGCCGGGCCAATGTTGAACTGCGCGGGGAAATGCGCGAGCGCAACAACTACTACCCGGAGATCGAAAAGGAAGCGGCCAAGGTGCTCAAGGCCATCGGCCACACGTCCGGCCCGCTGTCGCACCACCAGATCGCCGATATCGCCACGCACTTGGGCTTCTCGCTGCACAACGTCGCGGACCTGCCGCACTCCACGCGGTCGGTGACAGACCTCAAGAATATGCGCGTCTACCTGACCCAGTCCCAGCGCTCGGAACATTCAACGCGTTCGGTGCTGCTGCAGGCCTTTGGCCACCACATCCTGGGCCATGCGCCGCCGCAGGATTACTCCGATTTCCTGCGCCAGCGCGTGGCAACCAACTACTTCGCGGCGTCACTGATGATGCCGGAAAAGGCAACTGTCGATTTCCTGCACAAGGCAAAGAACGCCCGTGAGCTGGCGGTTGAGGACATTCGTGATGCCTTTGCCGTTTCCTATGAAACCGCAGCGCACCGCTTCACCAACCTGGCCACCGAACACCTGGGCATTTCGGTGCACTTCCAGAAGGTCCACGAATCGGGCATCATCCACAAGGCCTACGAAAATGATGGCGTCAATTTTCCCATGGACCATATCGGTGCCATCGAGGGACAGTCAGTGTGCCGGTATTGGACCAGTCGCGAGGTCTTTGACGTAGCCGACCAGTTCAGCGCCTACAACCAGTACACGGATACCACCGCCGGCACCTTCTGGTGCACCGCGCGCACCGAGCGCTCGACGACCGGAAAGTTCTCACTGAGCATCGGGGTTCCCTACGTCCATGTGAAATGGTTCCGCGGGCGGGACACCACCGAACGTTCGACCTCGACGTGCCCGGATGAATCATGCTGCCGGCGTCCGCCGTTGGACCTGCAGAAAGAGTGGGCCGGCTATGCCTGGCCGAGCGCCAGGGCGCAAACGCACTTGCTTGCGGCCATGCCGCAGGGCGCCTTCCCGGGCGTGGATGAGACCGAGGTGTATTCGTTCCTGTCTCAGCACTCGCAAGACAAGTAGCTCCACCCGTCACCACTCAGTGGCGGTTCCCTTGGCGAAGCCACTGGGAAAAATGCCAGCGGCGTCCGTTGCGCCGGTATAACAAGTCGGCGGTGAAGGTTCGGCGGTCCCTGACGCTATTCGGCCAGGTCCAAGGCGTGTACCACTTCAGCAACGCGAGCTCGCTGGCTTCCGGTCAGCCCTTGGATCGGCAAGGGAAGGCTCTTGTGCTGCGCGAGGCCGAGGTGTTCCGCGATGGCTGCCACGACGCGCAGGCTGCCTCCGAACTCTGTGAACAAATTCCATAGTGGTGCCAGCCGTTGGGACTCGGCAGTCGCTGCATCCGCGCGCCCTTCTTGCGCGGGACGCGCAATGCCCAGGGCCAGACGCGGCAGCGTGCCGCCGACCACCGAGTACCAGGCGTCGCATCCAGCGTTCAGCCCGATTGCGGCGAAGGCGTCGCCCGAGACCCCGATGGTGACATGTTCGGGTACCACCGCACGGATTGCCTGAACATGCTCCTGGGCTTTGGCCGGATCCGCGGGGACGCCGGGGATCTTGATCGAGGCGATGCCGCGCAGCTGTGCGATGCGCTCGTATAGCTCGCCGGTGAAGGTGAAGTGCGTGGTCCCAGGGTTGTCGTAGACGATGACCGGAAGCTCCGTGTGTTCCGTGACCGTTCGATAGAGCTCGAATACATCATCCGGGGTGAGTGCTTGGTAAGTCATGGGTGCCACCAGCACGGCTGCAGCACCGGCCCGTTCAGCCTCTTTGATGTTCACCAGCACCTGGGAGGTGCGCAGCGCACTGACCCCAATGAACACCGGGGTGTCATCGGCATGCTCGACCGCAAGGCGGGTCACCCTTGCCCGTTCCGCACCCGTGAGGTACGCGTAGGAACCCGTGGAGCCGAGGGCGGTGATCGAGTCGGTGCCCGAGGCGGCGAGCCGTGCCATGATCCGGATGAACGATGGCTCGTCCACGGCATCGTGTGCCATGGGGGTCAGGGGGAATGAACTAAGTCCTGTGAACATGCGAATTACTCCTTCGTTGGTACGCGTTCGAAATTGAATGAGGGCACCGCGCCAACGGAGTGCACCCCCCTGCCATGACAACACGGAATTTTTCAAGTGATTCCCCGTACCTGCGTTCGCAAGCGTCCGCGGCGGCAGCGGTGCAGGGCAGTGTTCGGTCAGGGTGTCCTGTCTCCGGGTGCGGCAACCAGCCGCTGGGACACCGTGATGCCTGGGCGGGTGAGCGTCAGGGCAGCGGCCAGTTGGGCGGCTGCCGCGTCCAAGGCCTCATTTGTCATCGGGTGCAAGGCGTCGAAAATGAAGAAAGCGGTTTTGGTCTGGTCGGTAAGCCCCGTGCGGGGTCCCTGTCGCCAGTTCCAGCGGCGGCAGGTCACCGAGTGGTCATCGCGCCAGATGATTTCCCCAGCGCTGGGGTGTTCAACGACCGGTGCGTGGTTGGCGAATGCCTCAAAATCCTCGTCGCCGGTGGCCCGCATGAGCCGGGCAGGACCCTGGTACAAGGCGAGGTCTTCCCCTCCGATCGGCACCTGGTGCAACACGGAGATGGCGTTGTAGATGTCGGTGAGTGCGTTCACGCGGGGGAGCTGTTCTGCTGCTCGTCGGGTCAGCGCTTCGAGGCTGTTTCTCGTGCGTTGTGGCTTGGCACCAAACGCCCGGTAGGCTTCGCGCCAGGCCACGATGTGCGGCAGTTCTTCCGCGGCGCAGCCGGCCAGGAGTTTGCGTGCGTGCGCTTCGGCGGCGTCGACCAATTCGTTGCTGGCAGGGTTGCTCGGTGCGGCTTCGAATCCGTCGATGACCAGCAGCAGTGCCCGGTAATCGGGGCGCAGCTCAAACACCGCAGGTTCGATGCTTGCGGAGCTCAGGAAGTGTTCGTGTGAATCGTTGTTAGGCATGTGGGGTCTCCGTTCGGTGTGCCGTGCCGACCGCGGGTTCAAAGACCGTGAGGGTGAAACGCGCCGGCTGCGTTGTTGGGTTGAGGTAGGCGTGGGGTTCATCGCCGGGGAATGAGATTGCGTCTCCCTGGGCGAGCAGAAATGTTTGGGTGCCGACTTTGATGGTGACTTCACCGGCGAGGATTTGGAGTAGCTCTTGGGTACCTTCGGTGTGTGCGTCGCTCGAGTGTTCTTCGCCCGGCATCAGCGTCCAATCCCACAGCTCAACAACGTCGGGGGAGCGGGTTCCCGCCACCAGCAGGCCACGGCCGCCACGCTCGCCGGTCCACAACGCAGCACCCTCGCCGCTGCGGGTCAGTTTCACTGGCTTGGCCGTCGGGGGCTCCACCAGTGCGGGAAGACCAACACCGAGAGCATCGCTGAGCCGCAGGAGCGTCCCCACGCTCGGGTTGGCTGTGCCCTGCTCGACGTTGACCACCATGCGCCGGCTCACCCCGGCATGGGTTGCGAGTTGGTCCAGCGTCCACTGGCGCGACTGCCGCTCTTGTTTGACCCGCGCGCCAATGGTGCGCGCCAGCAATTCCGTGTCTACATCCATGAATGCATCATACTGCACTAATAGTGCATCAAAAAAGTTGTGCGAGCGCGAAAGCAGTGCCTACGTCCCAAAGTGGGTTGGCGTTGCCTTCGGCGGCGGAAGCGTTCCGCGCTGGCGTCGGGGATCCCGCGCCAGGATCGAACGGGGGTGTGCCGTGGACAGATGCTGGGCCTTTCCAGCGTTGTTCATTTTTCTTCTGGCGGTGGCGTCGCCGCACCGGGTTGGCCATTGCGCAATTGTTCCCAATAGCGGAGGCGTTCTCTGATGGTTCTCTCGTACCCGAGCGTGGTGGGTTCGTAGAACGTCTCCCGGGCCAAGCCGTCGGGGAAGTAGTTGGCGCCGGAGAACCCGGTGTCGGTGTCGGGGTCGTATTGGTAGTCCTTGCCGTAGCCGAGGTCCTTCATCAGGCGGGTCGGCGCGTTGAGGATATGCGCAGGTGGCATCAGGGATCCGGTGCGTCTCGCGGCAGCCGACGCCTTGGTGAACCCACGGTAGACGCCGATGGACTTGGGTGCGGTGGCCAGGTAGATGACGGCTTGGGCGATGGCGAGTTCTCCCTCGGGTGAGCCCAGGCGTTCATAGACATCCCAGGCCGCCAGGGCCTGTTGGACGGCGTGCGGGTCCGCCATGCCGATGTCTTCGGTGGCAAACCGGGTGATGCGGCGGGCGATGAAGAAGGGGTCTTCGCCGCCGTCGAGCATCCGCGCCAACCAGTACAGGGCCGCGTCGGGGTCCGAACCGCGCATCGATTTGTGGAGCGCGGAAATGTGGTTGTAGTGGCCTTCCTGCGATTTGTCGTACAGCGGAGCACGTTTTTGCACGGCGGCGGCCAGGGCTGTCGGGTCCACGGGGGCGGGCAGGGCGTGCACCTGTTCGATCATGTTCAGCAGGTACCGGCCATCGCCGTCGGCCATCGCAATCAGCGCCTCGCGTGCCTCAGCGGTCAGTGGCAGCGGCCGGGCGATGAGTGCCTCGGCGCGGGTGATGAGGCACTCATCGCCGCGTCGTCCAGGCGCCGCAGCACGAAAACCTGGCAGCGGGAGAGCAGTGCGCCGTTGAGTTCGAAGCTGGGGTTCTCCGTGGTCGCGCCGACGAGGACGACGGTGCCGTCTTCGACATAGGGCAAGAACGAGTCTTGCTGGGCGCGGTTGAAACGGTGGATCTCGTCGACGAACAGCAGCGTGCCCTGACCGACCTCACGCCGACGCTGCGCGAGCGCGAACACCTTGCGAAGGTCCGCGATGCCGGAGAAGGTGGCAGAGAGCTGTTCGAACGCGAGGTTGGTAGCCTGGGCCAGGAGCCTGGCGATAGTGGTCTTCCCGCACCCGGGAGGTCCCCACAGCACCATCGATACAAGTCTTTGGGCGTCGACCATGCGCCCAATTGGCGCTTGGTCCCCGAGAACATGGTCCTGCCCGAGGACCTCGTGAAGGGTGCGTGGTCGGAGCCGGTCGGCCAGCGGTCTCGAGGCGTCATCCACCTCGAACAGCGATGGTGTCTGGCTCACGATTGCCGCTTCCGCGGGTTCTCGTTGGCGAGGTGATAGGAATCGTGCACCAGGTCTGCGATCAGCTGCGTGGTGATCCCGTCGCCGGCCCCGACGGAGATCCAATGCTGCTTGTTAAAGTACCGGCCATTGGTGACCGCGTCGATGTCACAGCGGAGCGCGTCACCGTGGTGCGGGTCGACCTTCACGGTGATGATCTGCAAGTTCGGGTCATCCTCGGTGACAATCAGGAATACCTTCCCATGCACTTTCCAGACTTCAAGATGCACAGTGAACGGGTATCCACGGGTGGCGTCGCGGAGGGATAGCGCGGTATCGCGGGCATGTCGCTGCAACTGCTCGCCCGAAAGTGTCACAGGCCCCTCCGCTGGCCGAAGGTCTCGGGATCGACGGGGCGTTTCGCGCGAGGAAGGTTCTCGACCACAAGCAGGTAGGACTCGGTGACGAGGTCATCGACCAATACCTGTTCCAAGTCCCCGCCCGGATTCATGGTGATCCAGTGCTGCTTGTTCATGTGGTAGCCCGGCGTGATGTCCTGGTGCTGCTCGCGCAGGGTCTTGCCGTCTTCCGGGTGGGTCTTGACGATCACGATCGGATCGCCGGTCACCTCCGTCATCAACATGAAGACCTTGCCGCGGACCTTGAATACCTCCCAGTCGGGCCCAAAAGGGTACTGGAGTTCAGCCGCGGGAAGCTCGGCCACGCGGTCGCGGGCGTGCTGCTGGAGCGTGTCACCGTCCACGGTGGCCTCCTGAAATGACTGGTACGAGCATGTCTGGAATGAACAAGGCCATCCTAGTGTGTGGACCGCGGTACATACTTTTTCTACGCTGGGGAGGAGCGGGCGCGGAAGGGTAAACCGAACGACCCGGGGCGCCGGTCCCGCATTCTGCAGGCGACGCTCGAGGTGATCAGGGCCGACGGGGTGCACGCGGCATGGTATCCGCGTATCGCCTTGCGCGCCGGGGTGCCGTTGGGGTCGGTGACCTAACTATTTCCCCAGCCTCGAGGGCCTCATCGTGAGCGCCCTGGACACGACCCGCAGCGAACTCGAACCCCGTTACGCGGCCCCGCTGCGCAACGCCCGCACCAGCGCAGACGTCGTCGACGCGCTCGTGGCCGCGACGGTCGGCGCGACGAGCCCGAGCCTGCTCGACATTCGTCTCTACGAGGAGATTCGGCATTACTGGGACCACAGCCAGAAGGTGGAAGACGTACTTCGCGCTGTCGAGGCGGAATCGCTCGCAATGCATCCTCGATTCATCCGAAGCTTTCTGGCTTCTCGGGCAGACCCAGGAAAATGTGGAATGGCTACGGGACAAGTTCCTCAGCGGAAACTAGTCAGTTGCTTCAATATGTCTGTGCATTGCACGCAGCTCCAGCCGGAAATCCGTAGGCGGAACGGTCTGCGGGACATCCGTTCTGTCGATCTCGCATGCAAGAACCATACTGCTGTCCCTGGACTCATTGATCCGAGCTGAAAGGTTTTCCCTGCACCGTGGAGCTAGCGATGACGTTGCCGGTTTCGATGTCGAAGGCGATGAAGTTTTCTGTGTAATCAGGGTAGGAATCGCCCTCGGCTTCCGCTACGCCGTGGACGATGACGCCTACCACGGAGGGAGGGGCCCAACGAATGGTCCGCCGGGTTTCGGTGGAATCATCGAAGACGGGTATCGGATGTGTCCAATTTTTCCCGTTATTGGATCCCCAGGCGGAGATGTTGTCGCCGACCAAGGCGACGACATGGTTGGGAGTGACCAGTGGTTTGTTTCGGCCTTCGACCTGCTCGCTCCACAGGCCTTGCATGAATGAGTCTCTAGCAGTGGGCAGCGTCGGGACCTCTGGTGCCGTATTCGATGATTCTGAGGTGGGAGGTACTGCGTTGAGGTCCACGCAGCCTGAGAGCGCTAATGCGCTGAAGATCGTGATGCCGGCCAGCGTGCGCCTCATAGCGAGTTGTCCTTTGTTTGGATGGGCCGAGTTCCCTTTAGGGTGTTCCCTTTAAGCTCCCCGAATGGATGTGGCAATTGTAGACTTGCGGCCCTTTTGTGAAGGCGGCTGCGCCGACTATCCACAGTTGCCAGCGTAGTGATAGTGCGTCCGGTCGCCGATCCCTGAGCGGTCACTGCTGCATCAGTCGATGACTGCGGCGACCGCTTCTATCTCCACCAGCTGGGCAGGGTATCCGAGGACCGTGACTCCCATCAGTGTGCTCGGCACGTCATGCTCGCCGAAGGCCTCGCGAACAACATTCCACGCCGTCACAAGGTCGGATTGCTCGGTGGACGCTACGAGAACGCGGGTGGATATAACATCGTCAATGCCTGCACCGGCTTCTTCCAAGGCGACGCGCATGTTGTCAACGGCCTTTTGGGCCTGTGCTGCGTAGTCCCCACTACCAGCAGTTGAGCCATCTTCATTCAAGGGGCAGGCGCCAGCCAGGAAGATGAGTCTTGCATTGCTGGGAGCAGTTGCAGCGTATGCATATTCTGCAACTGAGGACAGTTTGTCCGAACGTATAAGGGTGACAGCGCTTGGCATGCGTTTCCTCTGCTGGATTGGCTTCTGAACGTTTTCATCCTAGCCACACCGGCCTCCGCTATTGGCTGCCATCCCCGTGCGCGTCCCGTAAGCGGAAAGCGGGACACGGGGGATCGTCCCGAGAACAGATCGACCTTCTGGCACGCAACAGTGGATCGGGATGCGCAAGAAAGCGCAAATGAATCTGCGGTCGAGCCGTACCCTAGCGCGGCCAACGCCGAACCGGCAGTCGTGCGACGAGGCCCTGCTTTTGAAGAGCCGAGGCCTCACTGTGGAAGACTTATGGGATGACGATCTCCGACCACGACGCTTACATCGCTGCGGCTCCGGAACAGTTCCGCCCGTTGCTGGCCGCGTTGCGCGCACAGCTCGCGCGTACCCTGCCGGACGCCGAGGAGGTCATCAAATACAACATGCCGGGGTTCCTGATCGGACGCTCGGTAGTCGCCGGTTACGCCGCCTTCAGTAAGCAATGCGGCCTCTATCTCTCCCCAGGCGCCATCACCGCCCATGCCGAAGATATTGTCGCCGCCGGGCTGAAGGCCACCAAGACCGGCATCACCTTTCCCGCGAACAACCCCATCCCTGACGACCTCGTCGAACGGCTCGTGCTCACCTCGCGGAAGGATATCGGTCTGTAACAGAGGGCTGCGGTGTCACAAACACTGCGTCGCTCGACATCGCCCGCGGGGGAATCAATTGCAGGCTGCTGCTAGCCTTTCATGATGCGGGTACTGCTCACTCTCCTCGGAATCGTCGCGATCATCGTCTACTCCCTTCTCGGGGCAACGTTTATGAATGATTGGGCTTTGGTCGCCGCGAGCGAGAAGCCGCTTGAAACGACGATTGCTGACATGGATGCTGCAAGTCAGAGCTACAGCACGATTCCGGGTTTCGCCTTCGCTGCGATGGGTATATTGCTCGCACTTGCTTGGGGCGTGACGACGCTTCTGAGCCGAAATTCACTTCCAATATGGGCAACCGTGTCGCTGTGGGCTGGAATCGTTGTCATGGGTGCGCCGGCATACTTCTTCACCTCTTTCGCCAACCTGAACTCAGTAGGCGATACCTATTTCGATTGGAATGCCGAGGCGGCATTCGCGTTGGAGGCACGCCTGTACCTGGCCAGCGGGATCGCGTTCCTGATCGCCATAGCGATGTTGACGGTGCCGATGATCAAAGCAGCGGCAAGGAAACCATTGCCGGGTCAGTGATATGGCGACAAGGAAGCCGTCTAGATTTAGCGCCGCGTTGCTGGCAACACGGGCCGAGTAGCCAGGATCTTGTCTCCGGTGTCGACAGTCGTCAGGCCTTGATGGCAGCCCCCGCCGCATCCAGTCGCGGCGTGGGCACTCCCAACCGATGCGCTTCGCGCAGTACGTCGCGAACGATGCGGCGGGGCTCCTCCGCGCTCGGGTCGCTGTGCGCTGCCAGGTTCGTTCTGGCTAGCGGGACGCGCGCGGTCAGTATCGACATCATCGGAGCCATCAGTATCGCGGGGGCGCGGAACGCAGACACGCTGCCGCTGTGACGTTTGAGATCAACCCCGCGGGCCTGCAAAACTGGCAACAACTCTCGGCTTGTCAGGAGCGCCCGACGAAAGCTCGCTGCGTGTCCGATCATGTCGGAAAGCGACCCAAGCTGAACTCCTTGGGAGTGCATGCCGGCGTCGCCGATGAAGTGCGTCCACAACCATCCGCGAAACTCCGGCTGCTCAGTGACTTTGAAGCCGGCTCCGGTGAAAAGCTTGCGCACTGTCTTTTCCCGTTCCGTCGGTTTCGTCTCAAACGTGCCGAGTATGATCTTCCGCATCAGCGTTCCGTTCAGGACGCCATTGCCATCGAACCCACCGCCTGCTTGGGGGAATCCCCACGCGAGTTGCCCTGCCGGCAGTGGCGCGACTGCTTGGGTTGGCTCGGCCCATACGCTGCCGAAGACGAGCACGGTCGCAGTCCCGACTCGGGGTGCCAGGAACTCCGCTGCTGCAGACAGGTGGTGGTGGCCGACGCTGAGGATGATGAGGTCGAAGTCGTGATCTGATGCGAGTTCCTCGCGAAAGCGCACCGACCAGGAGCGAGTGATCCGGTCACCCAAGGGTCGACGGCGAGCATCGAGCAGATCGAGCTCGACGGTTTCTCCGTACTCTGCCGCGCGTCCTGGTCGCACAAGGAATTCAACGTCGTGACCCGCCTGTTCGAGCGCCCACCCGTAGATCGTCGCGATCACTCCTCGGCCGAACATCAGAACTTTCACGCAGCAGCACCTCATGTCACATAGACTCGATATGGAGATTGCCTCCACTTAGAGAATGTGGAGACAATCTCCACTTATCAAGAAGGGCGTAGCATGCCGGATGCACGACCTGCACGACCTGCACGACCTGTACGCGCTGATGTCGCGCGTAACCGCAAGGCCATCGTTGCAGCGGCACGAGCGGCTTTCGAGCGCGGCGAGTTCGACCGCCGTTTCGACGATTTCGCAGCTCTCTCAGGTATCGGGGTCGGGACGCTCTACCGCCATTTCCCGACCCGTGACGCGCTGGCCGAGGCCGTCTACCGCGAGGAGATCACCGCAGTTTGCCAGCGCGCTTACCAGCTTCTTGAGGTCCTGCCGCCTGCCGAAGCACTCACCGCGTTCTTGCGAGACTTCATCTCCCGTTTGGCCGCTCACTCCGGGCTCGCGCGGACGCTCGCATCCCACATGCAACACCGATCGGAGCTGCAGGCTGACGGGGGTCGCACACTACAGGCAGCTGTCGCCGATCTCGTCGACGCAGCGGTGCTTGACGGAACCCTGGATGCAGGTGTGACTCCGGGCGTGGTCATGACGGCCCTGCACGGAATCGGCTCCACCTACGGCCGGCCCCACTGGAGGGACGACGCCGAGAAGTTGATTGCTGTTCTCGTCTCACCGAAGGCGTCTCGATAGAGACTCCAACACCGGACATGTGGATCAGCCGAAGGGTTATCGGGCATTCTTGCGCAATGGGGTTGAGGCTCGACGGGCAACTTTCCGCGCTTAACATCCTCGATACATAGAGTTGATAATTTGTCGCTATGACGCTGAATATTCACCTCGCAGACGTCGACGATCCCGCTTTGAGAATCTTCCTTGAAGAGCACCTTGCCGACATGGCGCCACACTCTCCACTGGAATCACAGCACGCGTTGGATCTGTCTGCACTGCGGCAGCCCACCGTTCAACTCTGGGTTGCGTGGAAGGAGCAACGGATAGCGGGTACCTGCGCGTTGGCGGTACTGACACCGGGGCACGAGGAGCTCAAGAGCATGCGAACCAACCCGGACTTCCGCGGGAAAGGGGTCGCTTCGCAGTTGCTACGCCATGCACTGTCCAACGCAAGAGAGCGCAAGGTAGCTCGCATATCCCTGGAGACCGGATCTATGGAATTCTTCGCACCAGCCCGGGCGCTGTACAAAAAACATGGTTTCGATCAATGTCAGCCGTTCGGCTCCTACATTGAAGATCCTCACAGCCACTACATGACTCGAAGCCTTAAACCCGAGCCAACTTCTCGATAAGTGGGATTGTCACAGACCAGAAATTCTTACGCCTATCAAGACCCTGACATCGCCTATGGTCATCCAAGTCCCATTTGACGGTCAGAGGTCGACGGGGCTGTCAGAACCAATGTGGTGGAGTTGAGCTTGCGCCTTGATGGCGCTCCACGAGGGAAGGGTTACCGGGACGCCTAGGATCAGTTAGTCATTGACGGAGGCCAAAGTGCGTTGGCATTGTCTTCCATCGAGGCTTGGTGACATGGAGTGATTGCACAGCACCTGGAATTGGGTCGACGATAATGGTCTGCATGATCGAATTTGAACGGTGGAGCGTGCGATTCCTGAATAAGTACCAGTTTGCTGCATTGGGTGTCGTCGGTTTGATGTTGTCAGTGGGAGTGCTGACAGGGTGTTCAGTGTTCCGGGACTACTCGGGCGATACCTGTGATGGGCGCAAGCCGGTTGGCTCCTTTGAACAAGCAGGCAAGGGTCTGGTGGTTGCCGCCTATGCCGCCGATCGGGACGGGGCATGCCGAGTCACCCACCCTTTCCCGGGCGGGGTTCTGGACGATGCAATGGTTGCCAAGACGCGGGAGATCCTGGCCGAACGGGGCATCACCCCAGAGAATGTGAGTGTGGTGGTTGGTGAACAGTTTGGAAGCAGCGTGACTGTCCATCTGACAGACGGCAGCCAGAACGCTGCCCATGCGCTCCGGGTAGACGGCATCTGGGTCCGTGACGATGGATTCACGGTTGGCCTGCCGCTAGAGCTCTACCCTGAGGTGCCGGATCATCCAGCATCGCAGTCTGCTTCGACAGATCCTGCTCACCAATAGCATCGATCAGTACACCCTTATTCACCGAGTACACAGAAGTACACTGCGTACACAGCTATTCACAGGAGCGGTCGTGACCAGTCAACGAGTAACTCGGAATCCTTTCCGTCCCACGGCAGGAGCCGAGCCGCCACAGCTCATCGGTCGAACCAGACTGCTTGACGAGTTCTCCTACGGTCTGCAGATCAGATCCGGAGCCCCTGACCATCCCGAGCCCGCTCCAATCGAAGGTTCAACGCTCGGCCGGGTCTCACACTACGGTTGCTGTGACGTTCTGGCGGGCCAGGCCACTCCCGCGCCAGCGCTGTTCCGCACGTGCACCCCACCACGTTGCAACGAGGAGCACAGCGGCACCCACGTATCCGAGCGTTCCAATTCGATCTCCGCCAAGGAGCACTCCCACAACGAGTGCCCACCCGGGCTCCGTGCCGAGGAGCATTCCGGCGCGTGAAGCCGAGGTGTGTTTCGTTGCCCAGAGCTGCCCAAGAAACGCGAAGATGGTACAGCCCAGGCATAGGTAAGCGATGGCGAGCCAGTTCGCTGCGCTAAAGCCGGGGATATGCTCCATTAGTGAGTTTCCGCCCCAGATCGCGAATATGACCGCCCCAAACAGGATTTCGACCGTGGTCAATCCGAGTACATCGGAGTTTCTGCCGACGGTAAATCGTGCCTCGGCGACACCGAGCAGGGCCCGTGTTGCCGCCGCGACGAGCATGAGTCCGTCGCCGAGGTTGAATCCTGCGAAACCTTGCCCGCTCACGAGCAGCGTGATGCCGATAAGGGCAAGCAGGATGCTTGCGATCAAGGAAGGGGGCATCCTTCTTTTGGTGAGTGCGGATTCGAGCATTGGGGTGAAAAGGATGGACAGGGCGATGATGAGTCCTGCGTTCGTGGCGCTCGTGAGCGTGACGCCGATCGTTTCCAGAGCGATGGTCGCCGCGCGGAGGGTGCCCAGCACGATCCCGGGAACGGTGGAATCCCTGAGTCGAACCCTCGGTCGGGCAAAATTCACGCACAGCAATACCAGCGCTGCGGGGACAAACCGAGCACACATCACCGCAGCGGCAGACGAGGCGGCCGCCAGGTCTTGCGTTGCCAGATAACTGCCTCCCCAGATGATGGCGACGATCAGGAGCAGTAGATCGGGGAGCAGACGACGAGCAGAAGGCGGAGCGAAGGACATGCTTTGACTGTAAAGACTGCACTTGATTCAGAACAACGGGCAGTATCTTCAATATCCCGTAAGCTGTGCTTCATGGAAGTCCATCACCTTCGAACTCTACGCGAGCTCCGGGACCGTGGGTCGGTCACCGCAGTGGCACAGGCACTGCATCTTTCTCCGTCTGCAGTGTCCCAGCAGCTTGCCTCATTGCAGCGAGGAGTACCAATCCCTCTCACGGAACAACGCGGCCGAGTGCTGGTGCTGACTCCCGCGGGCGAGCGGTTGGCAGATGCTGGCGGCGAAGTACTGGAATCCCTCGCTCGCGCGGAGAACTCCGTCACTGAATATCTTCAGGCGCGTCGAGAGCCGGTTTCGGTCACTGCGTTTCACAGTGCCGGCCTAGCCTGGTTTCCGACCCTCATTGCGAGCAGCCTCAACGATCCCGATGGACCCTTGGTGCGTTGCCGAGACGAGGACGTATCGGTCAACGAGTTCGTCGATCTAGTCAGTGACCACGATGTTGTGATCGCTCACCGTCCGCTGACATCAGATCCCTGGCCTACACGCAGAGTGCATGTCACGCCGGTGCTGCAAGAGCCGATCGACTTGGCGATCCACCGTGAACATCCACTGGCGAAACAAGCGACGGTGAGCCTTGCTGATCTGGCGGAGGAAACCTGGGTGGCAGCGCATGAGGGATTCGCTCTCGAACCACTGATCGTACAGGCGCTTTTTGCAAGCGCGGGAACCCCGATCCAGATTACGCATCGCGTGAATGAATTCAATATGGTGGCAGCCATTATCGCCGAGACCCATAGCGTAGGTTTGTTACCTCGCTACACCGGGCTGATTCCATACTTTCGAGAACAGGTGGTTCTGCGCCCGATCGAGGGCCTCGTCCTTGGCCGACACATCGACATTCTGACGAGGCCGGAAGCCCGAACCCGAGTGAGTACGCGCACGGTGATTGACCGAGTCATCAAGATAGCCGAAGAGACACGGCGAATCGCAGAAGGATAACTCGGGAAGTGTCTCCTCGAATTGTCGCTATTCCAATGAGCGTGTCCCGTTTGAGGGAACGCTCAGTGGGATGCTTTGTGCCTGCGTGAACCCACTCGTCTCACGAAACCGGCGGCGTAACCCTACGTGTCAGGGTTGAACGGAACCACGGTGACATAGCAAGTCCAGTTTGATCGCGTGGGGCGAGAACCAGGAAACCACATCTTTATGTCCAGTCTTCTTTTGAACCCGGTAGGCCAAGATGGTC
>NZ_CZJT01000102.1 GCF_900010755.1 Paeniglutamicibacter antarcticus
GCAGGGCGTTCGCCGCGAAGAACTGCACGTAGGTCAGGGTCAGCAGCAGCACCATGACGATGGCCGCGACCATCAGCCACATCCTGCGGATCGCCTTGTTCACGGGGTCCCCCCTTCCTGCTCGGCCGCGCCCTCGGCCGGCTTCGTGCTGCTCCCACGGGACTCGTCCCCGGACGACGACGCCGCCCCGGTGCCCGCTCCACGCGCGCCGTCCCGAGCGCCGGACCGGCCCGCGGAACGCTCATCGGAGCGTTCCCCCGCACCCGGTGCACCGGAGCGGTGGGTGATGCGGGACATCACCTCGGTGGCCGAGCCGGTGTCCGTGGACTCCAGCGGGGAGGCGTGCTCGGGAACGCCGGAGGAGGTCAGAGAGGTGGCTGGCGTGAGCTCCGTGGGAGCGGCGGCGTCCGCCACGGCGGGGCCGTTGTCCCGGTCCGGGGTGCGGTCCTGGGCGCGCTGCTCCTCGCGGGCGCGGCGGCGTCGTTCGAAGGAGGCGAGGTCCTCGTCCGTGGCGGGGCCGGTGGCCACCGGGCGGCGGGCGCTGTGGGAGATGGCCAGCAGGATGGCCACGATGATCCAGTTGGACAGCAGGGACGAGCCGCCGGCGGACATGAACGGCGTGGTCAGACCGGTCAGCGGCAGCAGGCGGGTCACGCCGCCCACCACGATGAACAGCTGCAGCACCATGAGCGCGGACAGCCCGGCCGCGAGCAGCTTGCCGAACGCGTCCCGGGTGCCCAGGGCCGCGCGCAGCCCGCGCGTGGCGAAGAGCAGGAACATCACCAGGATCGCG
>NZ_CZJT01000103.1 GCF_900010755.1 Paeniglutamicibacter antarcticus
CGCCCCCCCCCTACCGGTTCGCGGCCACGTGCCATAGCATGGCCAAATGCCAGATAACTACGCTTCGGTCCCGCTGCGCGAACTCGCCAACGGCGCATTCATCCCCTCGATCGGCCTGGGCACGTGGCCGCTTGACGACATCCAGGCGGGTGCCGCCGTGGCCCACGCGCTGGAGGCCGGCTACCGCCTCATCGACACCGCGGAAAACTACAACAATGAGACGGGCATCGGCGAGGGCATCGGCACCCTTCCGCTCCAGGTGCCCCGCGAAGAGCTCTTCGTCACCTCGAAGTTCAACGTGCAATGGCATTCGGTCCCCGGGGTGCGCGACGCCTGGGAAAACAGCTGCACACGCTTGGGACTTGAATACCTTGACATGTTCCTGATCCACTGGCCGAACCCGGATGCGGGGAACTATGTGGAGGCATGGAAGGGGCTGGTCAAGTTGCTCAAGGCCGGCAGGGTGCGGGCGATCGGCACCTCGAATTTCACCATCGACCAGCTGCAGGAGCTCATCGATGCCACCGGCGTGGTGCCGGATGTGAACCAGATCCAGTTCTCGCCGTTCTGGCTTGATGAGAAAAGGCTGGCCTTCCATGCGGAGCACGGGATCGTGACCGAGGCCTGGGGGCCGCTGGGACGCGGCAAGCACAACCTGCTGGAGACCGAACCGGTGCTTGCGGCCGCGCACGCACACCAGGTCACCCCCGCCCAAGCGGTGCTGCGCTGGCACGTGCAACGCGGCGTGGTGCCGATCCCCAAGAGCGCCGACCCCGAACGCATGGCGCAGAACCTTGACGTGTTTTCCTTTGGCCTGGATCCGGCAGAGATGGCGGCGATCGACTCGCTGAACGGAAGTGCCGGCGCGCCGGTGTCCCCGATGGAGTTCGGGCACTAGGCGCGCCGGCGCCTTCCGGGCACCGGTGATCCGCGTGTTTTAGGCGCCGATGTAAGCGGCCAGGTGCTGGCCGGTCAGCGTTGAGCGGTCGGCCACCAGCGCCGCGGGCGTGCCCTGGAACACGATGTTGCCGCCGTCGTGTCCCGCTCCCGGGCCCAGGTCGATGATCCAGTCGGCGTGCGCCATGACCGCCTGGTGGTGTTCGATCACGATGACCGACTTGCCGGAGTCCACGAGCTTATCCAGCAAGCCCATGAGTTGTTGCACGTCGGCCAGGTGCAGGCCCGTGGTCGGCTCATCGAGCACGTAGATCCCGCCGGACTCCCCCATGTGGATGGCCAGTTTCAGGCGCTGGCGTTCGCCGCCGGAGAGTGTGGTCAGCGGCTGGCCGATGGCCAGGTAGCCGAGCCCGACATCGAGCATGCGGGAGAGTATCTTGTGCGCGGCGGGGATGCGCGACTCGCCGGCGGCGAAGAACGCCTCGGCCTGCGCCACGGACATGGCAAGCACCTGCGAAATGTCCTTGCCGCCGAGCTTGTACTCGAGCACCAGGGAGTCGAAGCGCTTGCCCTCGCATTCCTCGCACGGGTTCGCAACGCCCGCCATCATGCCCAGGTCCGTGTAGATGACCCCGGCGCCGTTGCAGGTGGGGCAGGCGCCCTCGGAGTTCGCGGAGAACAGCGCGGGCTTCACTCCGTTGGCCTTCGCGAAGGCCTTGCGGATCGGTTCGAGCATGCCGGTGTAGGTGGCCGGGTTCGAACGCCGCGAGCCCTTGATGGCGCCCTGGTCAATACTCACCACGTCCTCGCGCCCGGAGACCGAGCCGCGGATCAGCGAGCTCTTGCCTGAGCCCGCGACGCCGGTGAGCACGGTGAGCACGCCCAGGGGAATATCGACGTCGACGTTCTTGAGGTTGTTCATGTCGGCACCCCGGATTTCCAGCGTCCCGGACGGCTTGCGGGTGTTGTCCTTGAGCCTGGCACGGTCATCGAGGTGTTTGCCGGTGAGCGTGTCGGAGGCGCGCAGTCCTTCCACGGTGCCCTCGAACATGACCTGGCCGCCCAGCGAGCCGGCGCGCGGGCCCAAATCCACCACGTGGTCGGCGATCGCGATGGCCTCGGGCTTGTGCTCGACCACCAACACGGTGTTTCCCTTGTCGCGCAGTGCCAGCAGCAGCTCATTCATCCGGGCGATGTCGTGTGGGTGCAGCCCGATCGTCGGCTCGTCAAAAACGTAGGTGACATCGGTCAGCGATGAGCCCAGGTGGCGGATCATCTTGGTGCGCTGTGCCTCGCCGCCGGAGAGCGTGCCGGAGGGGCGCTCCAGGGACAGGTAGCCCAGGCCGATGTCGACGAAGGAGTCTAGGGTCTCCCCCAGCGACTCGAGCAGCGGCGCCACAGCGGGCTCGTGCAGGGACCGCACCCACACGGCCAGGTCGCTGATCTGCATGGAGCAGGCGTCGGCGATGCTCACCCCGTCGATCCTCGAGTTGCGGGCGTGCTCGGCCAGCCGGGTGCCGCCGCATTCGGGGCAGGTGGTGAAGGTGACGGCGCGTTCCACGAAGGCGCGGATGTGCGGCTGCATGGCGTCGACGTCCTTGGCCAGGAACGACTTCTGCATCTTCGGGATAATGCCCTCATAGGTGAGGTTGATGCCCTCGACCTTGATCTTGGTGGGTTCACGGTAGAGCAGGTTCTCGAGCTCCTGCGGGGAGAAGTCACCGAGCTTTTTGTCCATGTCGAAGTAGCCGGTTCCGGCGAAAATGCGGCCGTACCAGCCGTCCATGGAATAGCCGGGGACCGTGAGGGCACCCCCGGAGAGCGACTTCTCGACGTCGAAAAGCGCCGTGAGGTCGAAGTCAGTGACCGAGCCGCGGCCCTCGCAGCGGGCGCACATGCCGCCGGTGACGGAGAAGCTGCGGCGCTCCTTGACCTTCTTGCCGCCCTTTTCGATGGTGACGGCGCCGGCGCCGGAGACCGAGGGCACGTTGAAGGAGTAGGCCTGTGGCGAACCGATGTGTGGCTGCGCCAGCCGGGAGTAGACGATGCGCAGCATCGCGTTGGCATCGGTGACGGTGCCGACGGTGGAGCGCGGGTTGGCACCCAGGCGTTCCTGGTCAACAAGGATCGCGGTGGTCAACCCCTCGAGCACGTCAACATCGGGGCGGGCCAGGGACGGCATGAATCCCTGCACGAAGGCGCTGTAGGTTTCGTTGATCATGCGCTGGGATTCGGCGGCGATAGTGCCGAACACCAGCGAGCTCTTGCCCGAGCCGGACACCCCGGTGAAGACCGTGAGCCGGCGTTTGGGGATCTCGACGCTGATGTCCTTGAGGTTGTTCACCCGTGCGCCGCGAACGCGGATCAGCTCGTGGCTGTCGGCGGTGTGCGTGGTGGGTGCCGGGGTGCCGGTGGGCGTGCTCATCGTTGCTCCATCGTTTGCAGGGTGAATCTGTCTCGCGGGCGAAAGTTTCGCCCTTCAGTCTATGAGCACTGCGCGCCGCAGCGCTTCTCCGGAAGTGCTCGAATCCCACAAACCGCCATGCTGGCCGTCAGGTGATGTTTTGCTTGTCGAGGTGGGCGCCCTGGGCGCGGGCTAGGTGGGTGGCCCGCGGAGTGATCAGCAGGGTCAGGAACAGGATCACCGCAACCACGATGAAGGCGTTGAGCACCCCGAAGTGCTCACCGAGGAATCCGAGGACCGGCGGGCCGTTCAGCATCGAGGAATAGCCGAAGATCGCCACGATGCCCACCCGGCGGGCTCCGTCGGTTGGATGTGCAGCGGCCACCGACATGCCCACGGGGAAGCCGAGCGATCCGCCCAGTCCCCAGAGCAGCGCGCCGGTGAAGACGGCCCAGGGTGCCGGAGCCAGGATGAACAAGGCGATTCCGGCCAGGCCCATGATTCCCATCACGACCAGTGCGCGCTTGTGGCCGAAGCGGTCGATGACAGGTCCGCCGAAGATCCGCCCCGCGGTCATCGCCGTGACGAACGCGCCGAAGACCAGCGCGCCGCCGGCCTCCGTGAAATCGTGGTCATCGACCGAGGCGATGGTCAGCCAGTCGTTGGCCGAGCCCTCGGCGAACGCCAGGCCGGCAACCATCAGGCCGATGAGCATCAGGTGCCCGTCGCGGAAGACCCCGAGCACCCGCTGGATCCACGACTGCCCGGCCGTGTCGTCATCGACGCTTTTCTCCCCCACCGGTTCGAGTTCGGTGAGGTTGCGGACGAAGAACATGCCCAGGGCGATGACCAGTATCCCGACGATGGCGAAGTTCCACATGACGCCCAGGTTGACGCGTGCGGCGGCGGCTCCGGTGACGGCACCGACGATCGTGCCGAAACTGAAGAATGCATGCATCAGCGGAAGCAGGGTTTTGCCGATGGCACGTTCAACCGCGGCCCCGTCAACGTTCATCATCACGTCGGTGGCGCTGAAGACGAAACCGTAGAACACCAACACCGCGATGGCCGCGGGCACGTTGCCCATCAGGTCGGTCACCGCTCCAAGGACTGCCAGTGCCACGCCCAGGCAGAGCAGTCCGACGGTGATCCCACGACGCACGCCCAGCTTGGCCAGGAGGCCAGGGGCGAACGCGAGGCCGCCAATCGAGCCGATGGCCAGGGCAAGAAGCAGGACCCCGACATCGGCGGTGGATAGGTGAAGCTGTTCACGCACCGCGGGAAGCCTGGCAACCCAGGTTGCGAACGCGTAGCCGCACAGGAAGAAGATCCCAAAGATTGAGTTACGCCAAGCCGTGTTGTTCTTGGTGGTGGCAGGTTTTTCAGCGGCGGATTGCAGCTTGGGCAACGGGGACCTTCCGGAAGTGAATTGTTGATGCGGGGAAACTGGCAGGCACTGGGACTTTGGTATCGCAACCTGATTGCCTTTCATCATACGAGAGCAGCATC
Organism: Paeniglutamicibacter antarcticus; assembly: GCF_900010755.1. Taxonomy (GTDB): domain Bacteria; phylum Actinomycetota; class Actinomycetes; order Actinomycetales; family Micrococcaceae; genus Paeniglutamicibacter; species Paeniglutamicibacter antarcticus_B. The sequence continues at coordinate 4,811 of NZ_CZJT01000103.1, forward strand.
CGCTTGCCGAGGGGTTGCTCCCGTGTCGTTCCGCCGTGAAGCGGGGATAACGAAATATGAGCTCAGCACTTCATTAGGCTATGATTCTTGTGCCAGCCTCCGTAGCTCAGTGGATAGAGCAACAGCCTTCTAATCTGTCGGTCGCGCGTTCGAGTCGCGCCGGGGGCACCCATGCAAAGCGGTCCTGACTCGTTATTGAACTAGTTGGGGCCGCTTTTTCGTGCCCAAGATCAGTCACCTTGGGGGGGAATCTGGGGGCAGTTTTGTTTCAGACGTGCACGGATTACCCGTTGATGCCGCCGACATGCGCCGACAAAAAGCGGGTGATGTTCAACCAGAAACAAGCCAAGGGGTTCGGGGAGACATATGTCGGTGAACCACGTGGCGTTTCCGGCGCTGGCTATATCGGTAGACGGCCGCCGGACTTCAGGTTCTTCATCACGATGGTGCTTGTGAGCTTCTCGACCCCTGGCAGTGCGATGAGGACGTCGTCGTAAAAGCGCTGGTAGGCGGGCAGGTCCACGGCCATCACCCGGAGCAGGAAGTCAGGTTCGCCAAAGAGCCGCTGGGCGTCAACGATCTGCTCGTTCAGGGTGACTTCTTGTTCAAAGGCCTTCATGTTCTGCCGGTCCTTGAGCGTGACAAAAACCAATGCTTCGAAACCAAGGTTGATTTTCACCGGGTCAACATCCGCCCGGTAGCCGCGGATGACACCCGTGGTTTCGAGGTCCCGCAACCGGCGATGGCACGGTGCCAGTGTCAAACCAACCTCTTGGGCCAACGCGGTGGCTGTCATCCTGCCGTCGTCCTGCAAGTGGCGCAGTATCGCGCGATCAATTCCATCCATTGGGGGCCTCCATTCACGAAGTTCTCTCAGTTTCACGATCCATGACGCATGTTTATTGCTCGAACTACAAACTAGCAGAATGTTTCTTGCGCAATTTGCCGAGAATGCGAAAGAACTCGCAAGCACATTTCGCCGGATCTTTCCTATGCTTTCCAGTAAGTTCCAAGCAGAAGGGGATCATCATGGATCCGCAGGTATTTTTAGGCTTCTTGATCGTCTCGTTTTCACTCGCCATGACCCCGGGTGCCGACTGGGCGTACGCGATTGCCGCTGGCTTGGGACGATACCGTGCGGTTTCCGCTGTCGCCGGGTTGTGCACCGGCTATGTTTTCCACACCATCTTGTTGGTGGCCGGCATGGCCGCCCTGATCGCCAGCTCACCGAAGCTGCTTTCCTGGCTGACCCTGGCCGGTGCTGCCTACCTCATCTGGCTCGGCATCTCGACGGCACGCAGCTGGCGCGGGGCAGGATTCAGCGTGGGCGACGGCAAGAAAACCGGGACTTCGGCTGCTTCCGATGCTTCAATGCCCGAAGCCATGCACACAGTTTCCGGCAACACCACATTGAAGGTTCGCACTCAAACCCTGAAGGCCGCCAGCGAACCCGCCGAACGACTTTTTGGCCCGGACTTCTTCCGTGGCCTGGGAACCAGTGGAACCAATCCGAAAGCACTGCTTCTTTACCTGGCACTGATCCCGCAGTTCATCCGTTCCGATGCGGAACTTTCGGTACCCGTCCAGACAGCGGTTTTCGGCCTCTCCCACATGCTGCTTTCGGTCTTCATCTACTCCGGCGTCGCCATCGGGGCACGCGTGTTGTTGCGATCCCGCCCGACCGCGGCCCGCGCGGTGACTCTCAGCAGCGGGTTGATCATGATCGGGCTCGGCCTCGTCTTGGTCATTGAGCAGGCCCCCTCATTGCTCGCATCTCTCCAGACGCTGCTCTCCATCGCCGGCAACTGACAGCTCCGGGACCGCCAACCGATTCCGATAGGGTTCATAGGGAATGATTTCCCCAATCGAACGGATATTTCATGCGCAGGCTCTGGGCCGCATTGATTCTTGGTCTCCTCGTTGTACTCGGCGGGACGGGCCCCGCACACGCGGCGGGTGCCACCGACGTTGTCGTCGAGGACGCCGCAGGAGCACTGGACAAGAACACTTTGCTCCCCGGAATTGATGCCATCAATTTCAACGAGCCAACCAAGGTTGCCATTTACGCCCGCAACGGCGAGTACTCGGACAACCTCAACGAGGAAGTGCTGGCGTTCGCCCGGGCCAAGCACCCTGAGTGGCTTAGCGCCGATGGACAAAAGTGGGCCGATTCGCTCTTCGTCTTCGCCTTGGATCCAACGGGCCGGCAGGTCGGAACGTACATGGGCGAGAACCGCAAGGTGTCCCTCGACCAGCAAGAATCAATCCAGGAAGCTACAAAGGACTTGTTCCGCGAGGCCCAGTGGACCGACGGCACCATTGCCGGGGTCAAGCGCGCTGCCGCTCTTATGAACCGCCCCTGGTACAAGAACCCCGCGGTGTGGGGAGTTTCCTCCCTCGTCGGCTTTGCAGGGATCGTCACCATCGGCAGCAACCTCTATATCCGCCGTCTCTACGGGACCCGCTCGAAGCATTCTTTGGCAGATGGCAACGCCAGCTACGCAAACGTCACCATGGACCTTGAAGTCACCGAACTCAACGCCCGCACCATTCCTGATTCCTCGCGCTATGGGCATCTGGTCCTTGAGAAGTACAGGGATTTCCAGAACCACTATGGCGAGCTGACGACCCTGGCCAACCAGGCCAACGACCTGACCGCCAAGGAAAAGCAACGCAAGCAAGGTGCCCTGACACTCAAGCGTTATGCAGCCGAGGCAGCGAGACTCGACGGGATCGATGATGTCATCGCCGACACCAACACATTCCTGAACATGGGTTCGGGGTGGGAAGCAGCCTGGGACCGCCAACTGGCACCGCTCAAGGAAGACCTCGCGGGGATCACGCAGCTGCTCGCGGTCAAACATGCGGTGCCCAAATCCGCCACGGCCCTCGCGCTGACCTCCTTCGCCGCGCAAACCCTCAAGGATATCGATTCCTGGGGAGCACAGCTTTCGGAAGGACCGTCGAAACCGGAGGACGCCCTGGACAAGATCCTGGAAACCCGCAAGGAACTGACCGGGTTGCTACGTAAGCATTCGGAAACAGTGATCGCCAACTACGCCAAGAACAACACCGAAGCCTCCCTCATGCGCGCCGCGATGCGCACGCCGAAGGCTGGCAGCCTCCGCAATTCGTCGACCAACAGCATCCTGGGCACCGTGTACCCAGCAAACCAGTTCTGGTCGGTCGTTGGATTCAGCTCCGGGTTCAACAGCGGCAGGTCCAGCGTGCAGGAAGCCAGGAACCCCAGTTCCTCCAGCGGGAGTTCCACCGGGTACGGAAGCAGCGGGGGCAGTTTCAGCGGTTCGGGCTCATCGTCCCGTTTCTAACCCGTGTCCCAATGACTCCCGCTCAGGTTTTCGCCCATGGGCACTCGACCTAAATCCAAGGAAAATCTGGAAGCCGGGGCTTCTCCAACGTCGAAGGCCAGGTGCATGATTCTCCATGCACCTGGCCTTCGACACTTCAACCCGCCACTACCTGGCGGATCCAACGTCCGGAATTGTTACTTGCCCGGGACGATCAACGTCGCCGCACCCGCACGCGCAGCCTCAAAACGAGCCGACACATCCGCCCAATTCACAATGTTCCAGAAAGCCTTCACGTAATCGGCCTTCACATTCACGTAATCCAGGTAGAACGCGTGCTCCCACATATCCAACATCAACAACGGGGTCGTCGCCACCGGAACATTGCCCTGCTGGTCATACAACTGCTCAATGACCAACTGCGAACCCAAACCCTCAAAGCCCAACAACGCCCAACCCGAACCCTGCAAACTCATCGCAGCAGCCGTGAAGTGCGCACGGAAAGCATCAAACGAACCAAACTGGTCATCAATCGCCGCAGCCAACTCACCCTCAGGCTTGTCCCCACCCTCCGGGGAAAGGTTGTTCCAGAAAATCGAGTGGTTCGTGTGACCACCCAAGTGGAACGCCAGATCCTTGGACAACTTCGGAACATTCCCGAACTCACCCTTCTCACGAGCCTCAGCCAACTGCTCCAACGCCGCATTCGCACCGGCAACATACGCAGCATGGTGCTTGGAATGGTGCAACTCCATGATCCGCGCCGAAATATTCGGCTCCAACGCCGCGTAATCATACTGCAGCTCAGGCAAGGTATAAATAGCCAAAATGACTCCTCAAATAGTGTTCTGCTGTGTCGCTTCCGGGGTCGGGAGTGACTAAACGGTGAGGCGGGAATGCTCACCGATGCTGTGGTAACCGCGCTGGTGGTACACCAGGGGTGCGGCCGTGGATTCGCTGTCGAGGACTTCCACGACCGATGCTATAACCAGTGTGGCCTGCCCGGCAGGGGTTTTTGAATGAATTTCGCAACGCAAGACGGTGCCGAGACCGTGAATGAGCGGTTCCCCAGTGTCCAGGTGTTCCCAGCTATCGATCTGGGCGAAGCGTTTGTCACCCGGGGCGGCAAAGAGGGAAGCCAGCTGCGTGTTTTCCGCGGTAAGCAGGTGGATCAGGATGGACTTTGCATTCAGGATGGCGCTTGCCGAGCCCCTGTCGCTGGTGACGTTGAAGGCAACCAGTGCCGGATCGACAGCCACGGAAATCAACGAGGACGCGGTGATTCCAGCGGGGCCCAGCGCCCCGGTGGTCGTCACAATCGCCACCCCGGCAGGGTGGTTTCCAAAGGCCGCGCGGAACTGCTCAGCCATTGTCGGTTCGACGAGTTGCCTCTGCACTGCGATTGATTCCTCTCGTGATGTGCCGCTTTACTGCGACCCTCAAGCACTCACGCTAGAACCTCAACTATGGTTTAGGTCAAATCGGGCTTCTTTTCACGGAACATCAGGGCGCCGCCATCGGCATCGGCGAGCCTGTCTTCGGGGTTTACAAAACCGCATTCAGTCAGCGACAGGCAGCCACAGCCTATGCACCCGCCCAGCCCGTCGCGCAGTGATTGGAGCTGGTGGATTCGTTCCTGCAAATCATCGCGCCAGGCCAGCGATAGCGCCTGCCAGTCCCCCTGAGTGGGCGCGCCGTCGTCAGGCAAACCGGCAAAGAGTCCAGCAATCGCCTGCAGTGGGATACCGGCGCGCTGGGCTGCCCGGATGACCGCAACCCGACGCAACACACTGCGGTCAAAGCGGCGCTGGTTCCCCGAGGTGCGCCACGACTTGATCAACCCTTGGCGCTCGTAGAAGTGCAACGCTGAGACGGCAACACCGGAGCGAGCCGCCACCTGCCCCACGCTCATATCCCGGGAAATGTTTTCTGACATGCTCATTTGCCCATTCTCCCAGCCCACCCATGAGCGCGGCTCATTTCAGCGGACGCGCTTTTCGTCTAAAGTCACAAGAAAGGTACACGACATTTTGGCCGGTGTCTCAGCAGAGGATAGAAACCCCATATGAAACTCACATTTCGAGGCGGCTTCGTTGCCACTCTGGGAGCACTGACTGCACTGGCACTGGGTGCGGCCATCTTGTCCCTGACGTATGCCATCACACTGGTTTTCGCATCGTTCTTCATTGCACTGGGCCTCGATCCGCTGGTCCGCAAACTCGAGGGTTGGGGCTTGAGCCGGGTCAAGGCGGTGCTGTGCGTCTTGGCAGGGTTCCTGATCTTCGCCGCCCTGGTGTTCAGCCTGGTCATACCGCTGTTGGTCACCGAGGGCCACAAATTCTTAGTTTCGCTACCGGCCAACCTGGACCGGATCGAGGAACAGGTTTGGTTCCTTTCGCTCAATGAACGCTTCGACGGCGCCCTGGTTCCGGGCCTCGCATGGGTCCAGAAAACCATTGCAAACCCCTCGACCTGGCTATTCGTGGGCAACGGCGCCTTGAAGGTCGGCTTCGGCGTTGCCAACGCGGTGGTCGGAACACTCTTTGTCACGGTGCTGACCATGTACTTCGTCACTTCCCTTGAACAGATGAAGAACGCCTTCTACTCATTGGTCCCCGCCTCGAAGCGTGCGCGGGTCACCGAAATTTCCGAAGAGATCGCGGCTTCCGTGGGCAGCTACCTCAGCGGCATGTCGATTTTGGCCGCAATGAATGCAACGTTCACGTTCATCCTGCTGACAATCATGGATGTCCCCTTCGCCGCGGTGCTTGGTGTGCTTGCACTTCCCATTACGATGATCCCGCTGGTTGGATCGGTGATCAGCACGGTCATCGTCACGACTGTCTCGCTGATCGCTTCCCCGTACACCGGCCTGGTGGTTGGGCTGATCATGGTCGCGTACATGCAGATCGAGGCCTATGTTCTCACGCCACGCATTGTTGGAAAGGCAATCCAGATTCCGGGGTCCATGGTGTTGATCGGTGCAATGGTCGGCGGCACGCTGGCCGGGTTGCTGGGCGCGCTGGTTGCCTGCCCGACAAGTGCTGCCATCCTGTTGATTCTCAATAAAGTTGTCAGGCCGGCGCAGGCAAAACGCTGATTTTCCGCGGCGGAACCGAGGGTGATAGCAAAGTAATTGAACAGTGATCAAGACATTTGAACGGTGTTCAAGTATTGTCTAAGTGGGCGCGAAAAAGCGTAGCCCCAACATCACTCGAGAAGCGTGCAGGGATTGACCATGACAACCACACCGAAAACCGCCGCGGCCACGGGCCACGAACTTTCGACCCCGCGTGTTGGACCCAGGGACCTGGCGCTGATTGCAGTGTTCGCTGCCTTCATCGCCGTGCTCACGCTGGTTCCTGCAGTTCCTGTTGGCGCACTTGGTGTTCCGATCACCCTGCAAACCCTCGGCGTTGCACTCACCGCCTTGGTCCTCGGATCCATCCGCGGCGCATCGGCCGCGGCACTGTACCTGGCCGTGGGCCTTGCAGGCGTGCCGATCTTTGCAAAGTTCTCCGGTGGCCTGGGCTCGCTGGCGGCACCAAGCGCCGGTTACCTACTCTCCTTCCCGATCGCGGCACTTGTCACCGGCGCGCTGGCAACCGTGGTGTTGCGCAAGACCACCAAGCACCGCCTGCTCTGGCTGTGGCTGGCCGCCATGGGAGGTTCCATCCTCGTCATACACCCGATGGGAATCCTTGGCATGTCGCTGAACGCGGGAATCGCGCTGCAGCAGGCATTCATCATTGACATGGCCTACTGGCCCGGCGACCTGGTGAAAAACTTCATCGCGGCAAGCATCGCCCTGAGCGTTTTCAAGGCGTTCCCGAAGATGGCACGCAGGAACTTCGGCGCCTGAGCACCCTGGGCCTGCACCTCAGTCGACGCACCAGTAATTAGAACCACTCGAGCTGCAAGGAATACCGTTAAGCGTGATTCGTTTTGAAAATGCCGGGCTATCCGTACCTGCCGATGACCCGCAGGCCTCCGAACGTGTGGTCTTGGCGCCCTGCACCTTGGCCCTGGGCGAGGCACGCATTGCAGTGATTGGCGCCAATGGGTCAGGCAAATCGACTTTGCTGCGCATGATCAACGGCCTGGTCCTTCCCTCCACGGGTTCGGTGAACGTTAGGGGCTTCGACACCCGGAGCAAGGCCAAGCTGGTGCGGCAAAACGTTGGTTTTCTTTTCACCGATCCACTTTCCCAACTGGTGATGCCGATTGTCAGCGAGGATGTTGAGCTCTCACTCAAGGCGAGCATCAAGAACCACGATCTGCGACGCGAAGAAGCCCTGCGTGTGCTCGACTCACTGGGGCTCAGGCACTTGGCCCAACGCAGCATTTACGACCTTTCCGGAGGCGAACGCCAACTGGTGGCCTTGTGCAGCGTGCTCGCGGCCGGACAGAACATCCTTGTCGCGGACGAACCCACCACCCTGCTGGACCTGGCCAACAACGAACTCCTGCAACGCACCATCGACGCACTGGAGCAGCAGGTCATTTACGCGACCCACGACCTGGACTTCGCGGCCAGTGCGGACCGTGGATTGCTGGTCAAGGACGGTCGGATCGCCTTTGACGGTCCCGCTCCGGCAGCTGTTGAAGAATACCGGCGGCTGGTACGCAGCGGATCGATCAGCGCATGAGCGCCTCGCACCGAATGCTGCTGGGGCATTACCAGCCCGGCAACAGCATCGTCCACCGGGCCCCGCTTTTGGCCAAGTACTTGCTGGTGCTGGCGGTGAGCACCTCGGTATTGCTCTGGCGGATCCCGGCCATCGGCCTCGGCGCCTTGTTCCTGAGCCTGCTGCTGTTTGCCGTCGCCGGCAAACGTGTGCTGCGCGCCTGGGCGGCACCACTGCGCCAATTATGGTGGGTGTTTGCGATTCTTGCCGTGCACCAGTCGCTGATCAACTCCCCCGTTTTTGCACTGACGCTGGTCAGTGGCATGTTCGCCGCTATTCAGTGCGGCAGGCTGGTGCTACTGACAACCACCCAGGCGGCACTGCTGGCCGGACTCGAAACGGCTGCTACCCCGGTGCGCTTCTTTGGGGGAAATCCGGAAACCATTGCCTTGGCCGTCGCATTGATGCTGCGCAGCATCCCGGCCATTGCCACGTCAGTGCAGGGGCTCTCGGATGCAGCCAAGGCACGCGGTGTGGCCCGGAACCCAGCGGTGCTTGCTGCCCCGCTGGTCATCAACACTGTCGCCTACGCCCAGCGCACCGCCGATGCCTTGGCTGCCCGCGGCATCATGGACCGCAACTAAGTCCCCACAGCCGCCAAGCGCCACAAACGCAAAGTCATCGGATTGTGCTGTTCCGCCGGCAAGAACGCCACGTAATGTATTGACCATGAGTTTCAATGACGATGCACGGCTCGACCCAAACCGAGTCAAGGATTCACGGGGGCGCTCCCGCACCACCAAGGTTGCCGCCGGCGGAGGCGGCATCCTGGTGGTGTTGCTTGCCGCCATCTTCGGGTTCAATCCGGAGATACTCTCCGGCCTTGGAATCGGCAACGCCCCGGCCACCGAGCAAACCGGCTCAGCAGCTGGCGGCCCGAGCATCGCCGAGTGCAAGACCGGCGCCGATGCCAACAACAGGCCCGACTGCCGCATCTTGGCGACCACGCAGTCACTTGACAGCTTCTGGCTCTCATACCTGCCCCAGTACAACGTGAAGATCGCCAAGCCCGGCGTCGAGATCTTCGCAAGCCAGGTCAATACCGCTTGCGGCCCGGCGACCAGCGCCATGGGGCCGTTCTACTGCCCGGGCGACCGGGTCGCCTACTTCGACACCGGGTTCTTTGCCGACCTACGTACCGACTTCGGTGCCGACGGCGGCGCGTTGGCCGAGGAGTACGTCGTGGCCCACGAATACGGGCACCATATCCAAAACACTCTTGGAACCCTGGCGGCCTCGCAAAAGGGCGGCACCGGGGCGAACTCCGGGTCGGTTCGCGTGGAGTTGCAGGCCGACTGTTATGCAGGCCTCTGGGCCGCGTACGCTTCCCAGACCAAGGACGCCAACGGCAATACCTTCATGAAGCCGCTGACCCAGAAGGACCTGCGCTCGGCGCTCTCGGCCGCAGCGGCAGTGGGCGATGACAGGATCCAGCAGGCAGCCACGGGCCGGGTGAACCCGGAAGGCTGGACCCATGGCTCGGCGGCCCAGCGTGAGGCCTGGTTCCTTCAGGGTTATGCGACCGGGGACATCCTGAAATGCGACGCGCTTTCGGCGAAAGACCTCAACAAGCCAAACGCCTGAGATCGCCCCGCGGCGCGCTGGGTAGTGCAGGTTAAATGCTTGAGGCGAGGCACTCCCATCCCCCTTAGGGGGGTGGGCGCCTCGCCTCAAACGAGTTTCAAGCCATCGACTAGATATTGAACCCGAGGGCCCGCATCTGGTCACGGCCGTCATCGGTGATCCGCTCCGGACCCCATGGCGGCATCCAGACCCAATTCAGTCGGTAGGCATCGACAACCGACTCCAGTGCCGAGGAAACCTGCTCCTCGATGACGTCTGTCAACGGGCAAGCAGCGGTCGTGAGGGTCATATCGATCAGCAGTGCGCCGTCGTCTGCGTACTTCAGCCCGTACAGCAGGCCGAGGTCAACAATATTGACACCCAGTTCCGGGTCGATAACGTCCTTCAACGCCTCTTCGACGTCTTCCAGATCCGTGTGAGCCGACCCGCTGGCCGTTTCATTGGATACGCTCATGGCTAGGCCGGAACGTTCAGGAAGCGGTCGTAACCCTCTTCTTCAAGGCGGTCTGCCAATTCGGCGCCACCCTGTTCGGCGATCTTGCCATCAACGAACACGTGCACGAAGTCCGGCTTGATGTAGCGCAGGATGCGGGTGTAGTGGGTGATGAGCAAGGTGCCCATGTCGTTGTCGTCCTGCGCGCGGTTGACGCCCTCGGAAACGACCTTCAGTGCGTCAACGTCGAGGCCCGAGTCGGTCTCGTCGAGGATGGCGAACTTCGGCTTGAAGAGTTCGAGCTGAAGGATTTCAACACGCTTCTTCTCGCCGCCGGAGAAGCCCTCGTTGACGTTACGGGATGCGAATTCCGGATCGATCTTCAAGGCGGCCATGGCTGCCTTGACGTCCTTGGTCCAGGTACGCAGCTTCGGGGCTTCGCCGTCGATTGCGGTCTTGGCGGTGCGCAGGAAGTTGGTCATCGAAACGCCGGGAACCTCTACCGGGTACTGCATGGCCAGGAACAGGCCGGCGCGTGCGCGCTCGTCCACGCTCATCTCCAGGACGTCGTCGCCGTCCAGGGTGATCGAGCCGGAGGTCACGGTGTATCGCGGGTGACCGGCGATGGTCGACGCGAGGGTCGACTTGCCCGAACCGTTGGGGCCCATGATTGCGTGGGTTTCACCGGTCTTGATGGTCAGCGAAACGCCCTTGAGGATTTCTTTTTCGCCCTGCTCGGTCTCGATGGAGACGTGCAGGTCTTTGATTTCCAGAGTAGACATACGTAAGTCCGTTCTCTTTCTTTGATGCCAAAACGTGTCGGCTAAAATTTGCTGTCGGTGATTCGCGCGTGGACTAGTTGTCCGTGGCGGCGAGCTCGCGCTCGATGGTCTCGGTCAGACGCTCTTCGATTTCCGGAACTTGGATCTGCTGAACGATTTCGTTCAGGAAGCCACGTACCACCAGGCGGCGTGCGGTCTTCTCGTCAATGCCACGACTCATCAGGTAGAAGAGGTGGTTGTCGTCGAAACGGCCGGTGGTCGACGCGTGGCCTGCACCGTCAATGAGACCGGTTTCGATTTCCAGGTTCGGAACCGAGTCGGCGCGGGCGCCTTCGGTCAACACCAGGTTGCGGTTGGCCTCGTACGAGTTGGTGCCGCGCGCTTCCTTGCGGATCAAGACGTCACCCACCCAGACGGTGTGTGCATCCTTGCCCTGCAACGCGCCCTTGTACAGCACGTTTGAGGTGCAGTTCGGGGTTGCGTGGTCAACGAACAGGCGGTGTTCAAGGTGCTGACCGGCATCTGCAAAGTAGAGGCCGAAGAGTTCGACTTCTCCGCCCTCCCCATCGAAGCGTGCCGAAGGGGTCATGCGAACCATGTCGCCACCGTAGGTCACGGTGATGTGCTTCAGGTGCGCGTCTTTGCCGATCTTGGCCAGCTGGGCCGAGGCGTGAATGGCGTCGTCTTCCCAGGCCTGCAGGGAGATAACCGTCAGCTTGGCGCCTTCGCGGACATCGATTTCGATGTTCTGTGCCACCACAGCGGAACCCACGTGGTCAATGACCACGACGGATTCCGAGTGTGCTTCGGCGATGACCACCAGGTGGCTTGCGGCAGCTTCGGCGGAGGTACCGGTGAAGGTCAAGGTGACCTGTTCGCCGGCGGTGCCCGAAGGAATCGTCAGCACCTTGGCCTCGGCAGCATTTGCCCAGGCGTTGGCGGAGAGACGGTCCTCCGGGATACCTGCCGAGCCGACGCGTGCGTCGGTCATGGCAACGGTTTCCAGGGTTACGGCCTCGGCACCGGCGATGGTCAGTGCCGGCGCTACACCGGAAAGCACGTTCTTGTGCAAGCCGCCCATGCGCTTGAGCGGGGTGAAGCGGAAGTCCTCTTCACGACCGGTCAGCACCGGGAAGTCCTCGAGCTTGTAGCTGGTCATTCGACCTGCACGCGAGGAATCCGGCACGCCGGCACCAGCACCGTGGCTGTGGGCCTTGGACGCGGCGCCGCCAAGCGTGGCTGCTGCTTCGTTCAGTGGCGAAAGGTTTTCGCCCTCCTCGGTGAACCCCGAAATGCTGGGTGCGCCGATCCGGGCCTTTTCGCCCGATACGTGAGTTGCGGTATCAGTCATAATTAACCGACGGACCCTTCCATCTGCAGTTCAATGAGGCGGTTCAATTCCATGGCGTACTCCATCGGGAGTTCGCGGGCAATCGGTTCGACGAAGCCGCGGACGATCATGCCCATGGCTTCCTCTTCGGTCATGCCGCGGCTCATCAGGTAGAAGAGCTGCTCTTCGGATACGCGCGAGACGGTTGCCTCGTGGCCCATGGTCACGTCGTCCTCGCGGACGTCGATGTACGGGTAGGTGTCCGAACGCGAGATCTGGTCAACCAGCAACGCGTCGCACTCTACCGAGTTGCGAGCGCCATGGGCGCCTTCGCGCACCTGGACCAGGCCGCGGTACGAAGCGCGGCCGCCGTTGCGGGCCACCGACTTCGAAACGATCTTCGAGGAGGTGTTCGGTGCGATGTGCACCATCTTGGATCCGGTGTCCTGGTGCTGGCCTTCGCCGGCGAAGGCGATGGACAGGGTCTCGCCCTTGGCGTATTCGCCGACCAGGTAAACAGCCGGGTACTTCATGGTGACCTTGGAACCGATGTTGCCATCGACCCATTCCATGGTTGCGCCCTCTTCACAGACGGCACGCTTGGTCACCAGGTTGTACACGTTGGTCGACCAGTTCTGGATCGTGGTGTAACGGACGCGGGCGCCCTTCTTCACGATGATTTCCACAACTGCCGAGTGCAGCGAATCCGAGGTGTAGATCGGTGCGGTGCAACCCTCGATGTAGTGAACGTACGAATCCTCATCGGCGATGATCAGGGTGCGTTCAAACTGGCCCATGTTTTCCGTGTTGATACGGAAGTATGCCTGCAGCGGGATTTCCACGTGGACGCCCTTGGGGACGTACACGAAGGATCCGCCGGACCAGGTCGCGGTGTTCAGCGAGGCGAACTTGTTGTCGCCCACCGGAATGATGGTGCCGAAGTATTCCTTGAAGATGTCTTCGTGTTCCTTCAACGCGGTATCCGTGTCGAGGAAGATCACACCCTGCTTTTCAAGGTCTTCACGCAGCTGGTGGTAGACAACCTCGGACTCGTACTGGGCAGCGACGCCGGAAACCAGGCGCTGCTTTTCGGCTTCGGGGATACCGAGCTTGTCGTACGTGTTCTTGATGTCCTCGGGCAGGTCTTCCCAGCTGGTCGCCTGCTTCTCGGTGGAACGCACAAAGTACTTGATGTTATCGAAGTCAATGCCGGAGAGGTCAGCACCCCAGGTAGGCATGGGCTTGCGATCGAAGTACTTCAGGCCCTTGAGGCGCATGTCCAGCATCCACTGGGGCTCGCTCTTGAGCTCTGAAATGTTGCGAACGACTTCTTCGTTGACGCCGCGTCGTGCATTTGCACCCGCGTCGTTCTTGTCGCTCCACCCATATTCGTAATTACCGATTCCGTGGAGTTCGGGATTCTTCTCCAGGATCTCGGTAATCACGCCGGGGTCTGCGGACTCCTGTGCAATCTGATCCGTCATCGCGGCCTCTCCTGCTTCGTGATCTTGATTCGAGTTCTCTTCTCAGCACGCTGAGGAGTTTGGTTCCGGCCCACGGGAATGTGGGTCGTACACACATGCCCGCCACTGGCAAGTGTCGAGAGCCTTCGCACATCGACACCCAGTAGGCGGGAAAAAGCCTGGGTTTCCATCTCGCAAAAGACTGGAAATTCCCTGGCCAAATCTTGGATGGGGCAGTGCCCCTGGCACAGCTGGACACTGAGCATGGTGGCGGTCGGCGAGTTTGCGCCGACCTTCCGGGTCGAAGCGACAAAGCCTTCGCCATTGAGTGCCTCGCTCAGCGCTTCGGCACGATCTTCGAGCCCTTCAATGTCTGCAACCACAGGCCGGAATCGGCGTTCCATGGCGGCAAAGCGGCGGGCTGCGAATGCTTCGATGGCCGCCGGGCCGGCTGCGCGGCCCAATTCGGTCAACGCATCGGTGGCGATGTCAAGGTAGTCGTTGCCCATCTCGGATTGGCCGCGGTGCGAGAGCACATAACGGCGTGAGGGGCGGCCAGCACCGGTGCGCTGGTTGGCCACGAGTTTGACCTCGACCAACCCGTCCTTGGACAGGGCATCGAGGTGGCGGCGGACTGCGGCAGGTGTGAACCCAAGACGCTCGCCCAATTCGGCGGCGCTGACCGGGCCGTCTTCAAGAACTGCATAGAGGACTCGGTCACGGGTGCGTTCTTCGGCTTCCCCTGACGCGGGAATGGTGCGCACCGGTTCGTCGACCGGCGCAAGCTTATTCGATGAATACACAACACAAGCATGCGCTAATACAGCACGCCAGTCTAGTAAGGCACCGCTTACTTCGCGGCCGGTGGAATGCGGCGCACAACCCGAACACCGGAGGAACCCCCAACTCGAACGCGGTGCGGATTGCGCGGACGTGTCCGATGGCTTCACCATCGCCGGAAACGCCATCCTATTGATCCGCAGGATCGACCCTTTCCCGCAGCAAGTCAGGCCGAGGAATCCCTCACTGCCGTATAGGGTTTTTCAGGCGCCACCAGCATAGGACGGCGGCCTGCACTGACGATTCTGCTGGCATTTACGCCTCTTCTCACCGCACGCTTAACGACTGCGAGCACCAGAGTCTTCCTCAATGGCCATTTCAGGATTCGATTGTTGCCTGACGGCCCAAGCCCCGAAGGCACCGCAGGGTCCAGGAGCCCTCGGATGCGACGTGCAACACAGTCGAAGGGCGGGCAACTTCTACCTGACATAGAATAACCGGGTGTCCAATGTGTCTCCAAGCCTCGTCATCGAGGGCTTGCTCAAAGATTTCGGCCCCGTTCCCGCCCTTGATGGCCGCATGGTGCGTGTACTGAACGGCATTAGCCTCAAGGCAAATGCCGGCGCAGTCACCACCCTGCTTGGTTCCAATGGCGCCGGAAAGTCAACGACCCTCGCCTGCGCGCAGGGCCTGTTGCGTCCCGACGGCGGCAAAGTAACCCTGCTCGGCGAAGACCCCTACGGGGCCAGCCCCGCACTGCGCTCCCGCGTCGGGGTCATGCTGCAAGACGGCGGACTCCCTCCGTCATTGCGCCCCATCCCCCTGTTGCGCCATGTCGCTTCGCTCTACCAGCGGCCAGCCGACATCAACGCGTTGATCGAACGCCTGGGCATCAACGAATTTGCCAACACTTCCATCCGCCGGCTTTCGGGCGGGCAGAAGCAGCGTGTGGCGCTGGCCGCGGCACTCGCGGGAAACCCCGAAGTGATCTTCCTTGATGAACCGAGCGCCGGACTGGATCCGCAGTCGCGCCAGGTGGTCTTCGACCTGATCAACGAGCTGCGCAGCGCCGGGCTGTGCATCGTGCTCACGACCCACCTCATGGAGGACGCCCAGCGCCTCTCCGACTACGTGTACATCATTGACGACGGAATCAACGTTGCCGAAGGCACGGTTGCCGAGCTGACAGCGCGCGCAGCCCACGAGGCCACCGCCCAGGCAGTGACCTTCACCGCGGCCCCCGCGCTCCTGCTGCCCGAATTACCGGCGCACCTGCTGCTGGTCGAACCAGCCCCAGGTCAATACCGGCTCGAGGGCGTTCGCGATGCCCACGACCTGGCAAGCCTGACCACCTGGTGGGCCAAGGAAAGCATCCTGCCCGAGTCGCTGCTCATGCAGCCGCGAACCCTCGAAGACGTGTTCTTGGAAATTGCCGACAAGGGAAACGATGTCAACTAGTACTCAAGCAGCGCCAGGCACCTCGAATGCCGTCGGAACGCTCAAACGCATCATGCTGCAGGGACGCTACGAGACCCTGGCCATGATCCGCAACGGAGAACAGCTGGTCATCGCCGTGGTGTTGCCGCTGATGGCACTCTTCGGCCTGGTCTTTACCAACCTGCTGGGTAACGTTGCCGCCCGCCCGATCGATGCCGCGGTGCCGGGTGTGTTGGCGCTGTGCGTGGTCTCAACCGCCTTCACCGGCCAGGGAATCGCCACCGGATTCGACCGCCGCTACGGTGTCATGCGTTTCCTTTCGACAACGCCCCTGGGCCGCGCCGGCCTGATCTACGGCAAGGTCATGGCCGTCCTGGCGGTACTGGCCATGCAGGTCATCGTCATCGGCGGCACCGGCTTGCTGATGGGCTGGCAGCCGTCCCCGGGTGGAATCCCGTGGGCCATCTTGTTGCTGGCGCTCGGCGCCGCCGCCTTCACGGCCCTGGGCCTGTGGATCGCCGGAACCGTGCGCCCGGAGGCAACCCTGGCCATCACCAACCTTGCGTGGGTACTGCTGGCCGGCGTCGGCGGACTTCTGTTCCCCTCGACCAGTGCCCCGGCCATCCTGCAGCCAATCATCGGACTGCTTCCCTCCGCAGCACTGGGTGATTCACTGCGCACCGCCCTGATCTCCGGGACCGCATCCGGTTCCGGGATCCTGATTCTTCTGGCATGGACACTCATCGCCGGTTTCGCCGCAACACGCTGGTTCAAGTGGAACTAGAAACATGGAGCACAAGATCATGACTACCGACTCCCCCGTGACCAACCACTGGACGGACAGGTTGCCGGCCTCCGTCAACAAGCTGGTCCACCGCTTGGCGATCGCCTCGCTGGTCTCGCAGATCGGCATCATCGTCACCGGCGGCGCCGTCCGCCTGACCAAGTCCGGCCTGGGCTGCTCACAGTGGCCCAACTGTGTCCCGGGTTCCATGACCCCGGTCCCCGAACAGGGCATCCACGGCCTGATCGAGTTCGGCAACCGCATGCTGACCTTTGTGCTGGTGGTCATCGCCGTTGCCTTCCTGCTCTCGATCTGGCGCATGCGCAAAACCCACAAGACGCTCTTCGGCCTGTCCATCGCACTTCTTGCCGGCATCCCCGCCCAGGCAATCATCGGCGGCATCACCGTGTTGACCAAGCTGAACCCGTGGGTGGTGTCCTTGCACTTCATCGTCTCCGCGGCCATGGTCACTGCCGCTGCACTGTTGGTGAACCGGACCGGCGCGCTGCGCCGCGGGGAAACCTCGCTGGGCACCCCGGCTGGCACCACCCAGCAGTTCCTAGCCTGGACCATCCTGGCCACCTCGGCACTGGCCATCGTGCTGGGCACCATCGTGACGGGCACCGGCCCGCACGCAGGTGATGCTGAATCACCGCGCCACATGTTCGACCCGTATTTCGTGACACGCTTGCACGTGGTCCCGGTCTACCTGCTGGTGGCCGCCACCTTGATTTCGCTTTTCCTGGCGATGCGCCATGCCGAGAGCAAGCAGCTGCGCACACCGTTGCTGCTCATGGCCGGCGTGGTCATCTTGCAGGGCGTCATCGGCTATACCCAACACTTCACCGGCCTGCCGATCCTGTTGGTGCTCTTCCACATGCTCGGCGCTTCACTGCTCGCGGCCGCCGCGATCAACGTGTGGGACCGTGCAACCCAGAAGTTCCCCTTCTAAACGATTCACCTCAAGTACCCGCAACGCTTCCCCAAGGGATCGACGTTGCGGGTACTTTTGCGTTCGGACAATTCTTGGCCCTGCGCTTCCCGTCACGGGCTCATTGCCGGAAGTAGTCGCCCTTGGCCGCCGGCGAACTTTCGTCGGCTGGCTCCCATGAAACGAGCCGTGACACGCCGGTGCCACGCTCACACTAGTACTCAACAACAAAGAAACGGTGCATGAATTAGGGTTCCTGACAAGGCTGAAGGACCGCTTACTGGTACCGAATGAGGCGCGGGAGATGGCCAGCGGGCTCGATCAGTTCAATCCCGTAGTGGGGATCTTTGGTGCACCAGAGATTTCTTGCCCCGATCGGTTCGACGGGGATCGGCCCGCCATGCAAGAGGGGCCGCTCGGGGCTCCTGCCCATCAGAGGTAACCGTGCTCGGGCACCGGGAAGAGGACCCGGTAGCCGGTATCCTGCTGCTGCACGAGCACCAGTTCGATCGGCTCAAGCCCCGTTTCCGTGGGTCCGGTAACCAGGTATCGGTGCGAGGGGCCCGCCTCGCTGAGGTCCTCCAGCAGTGCGTTCCCCGGGGTAATGCCGCGCGTGTACAGCTCGCCTTTGAGCAGCTCCAATTCGCGCCCCAGATCCATGTCCGGCGGGGTGCCGGTGACCACCGTGCAGGCAAGGTCCGCATCCGCACGGCCCGCGGCATCAAGCAAGGCCCTCAGGACCCGTTCCCGGTCCCCCATGCTCGGGCCGTCGTCGCAGGTCGCCGGCCACGAATCCCCGCTGGGCCCGGAACTGGCCGAGCAGCCGCCGAGCAGCAACGCTACGGCCATGAACCCGGCCGCCAGTCCCCTGCGTCCCACACGTAGTTCCTCCCGTTTGCCCCGCTATTCCCTGCCCTGAGCATAAGGAAGGTCTTGGTCTAAAGACAGCAAAAGGCGGCCCCTCCGTCGTGATGACAGAAGGGCCGCCTTGAAGTTGGTACGTATTTAGCCGAAAAGCGGGCTGCCCACGAACGGGTCGATCGCCAGGGCGATGAACACGAGCGTGAGGTACGTGATGGAGATGTGGAAGACCTTCATGGCCTTCTTGTTCATGTCGGCCGGGGCGTGGTCGCGCTGCGCCTCGCGGTAGAGCACGTGGCACTCGTAGATGAACCAGGCGCCGGATCCGGCGGCAACCACCGTGTAGACGATGCCTGCATAACCCATGGGGACAATCAACAGGGAGCAGACGATGGTTGCCCAAGCGTAGAGCACCACCTGGACCGACACCTTGCGGGCACTGGAGATGGCGCCGAGCATCGGCACGTGGGCCGCGTTGTAGTCATCGGCGTACTTCATGGACAGCGGCCAGTAGTGCGGCGGGGTCCACAGGAAGATGATCAGGAACAAGATGATGGCCGGCCATTCAATCTTGTTGGTGACTGCCGCCCAGGCGATGAGCACCGGCATGCAGCCGGCAATGCCGCCCCAGACGATATTCTGCGCGGTGCGGCGCTTAAGGATCAACGTGTAAAGGACCACGTAGAACAGGATCGCGGCCAGGCCCAGTGCCGTGGTCAGCGGGTTTGTTCCAACCCAGAGCACCACCAGCGAGGCGATGCCCAGCACCCAAGCAAAGATCAGCGCTTCACGCGGAGTGACCTCGCCGGTGACCAGCGGGCGGCCCTTGGTGCGCTTCATGATCTTGTCCATGTCGCGGTCGATGTAGCAGTTGAAGGCGCCCGATGCGCCGGCTGCCATGGCGCCGCCGAAGAGGGTGGCCAGCACCAGGGAAATCGACGGGAATCCTCGCTCGGCGAAAATCATGGTCGGCAACGTGGTGACGAGCAGGAGTTCGACCACGCGCGGCTTCGTCAGCGCAACATACGCCTTGGCCTTGCGTGATACGAAGTCGCCCACCGATTCATTCGGCTGACGAGCTGCACGGGCAGTCGTTGCGGATTCAACGGAAACGGTCTTCACAGACATGCACTCAGTTCTACGGGGAAATAAGACAGACACGCCCATCATACCCTTTTACATGACGTAGAACTCGGCCGCGGCGGTGCCCATTCGACCCCGCATCGAGTGTTCTTTGTCTCCATCACCAACGACCCGACTTCCCGCAACGTCAAATTGTGGTCTCAATCGGGCATTCCGGCGCCGGATCGCGATAGGGTTGGAGGGTTGCGACGCCGCCGAAACCACCCAGTGATACTCGGGTCGGTCCGGCGGCATTGTGCTTCACGGCGGGAAACACCGCCAAGTGTGATTTAGATGCAGAACCTTATAGGGAGGACCCACATCGTGGCGCCACTAGCAGACAACAGCGATTTCGCATGGACCGGCCTTGATCAGCGAGCCGTCGATACCGCCCGCGTGCTGGCCGCAGACGCGGTCGAAAAGGTAGGAAACGGACACCCCGGAACGGCCATGTCATTGGCCCCGGCAGCCTATTTGATCTTCCAGCAGCACCTGCGCCACGATCCGAGCGATCCGGCCTGGATCGGCCGTGACCGTTTTGTACTCTCCCCCGGCCACACGTCGCTGACCCTTTACACCCAGCTCTTCCTCTCCGGCTACGGCCTGGAAATGAAAGACCTCGAGTCCCTGCGCACCTGGGGTGCCAAGACCCCCGGCCACCCGGAACACGGCCACACCGCGGGCGTGGAAATCACCACCGGCCCGTTGGGCCAGGGCCTGGCTTCGGCAGTTGGCTTCGCCTACGGCCAGCGCCGCATGCGCGGCATGATGGATGCCGACGCCCCGGCCGGCACCTCCCCGTTCGACCACACCGTCTGGGTCATCGCCTCCGACGGCGACCTGCAGGAGGGCGTCACCTCCGAGGCTTCCTCACTGGCGGGCCACCAGGAACTCGGCAACCTTGTAGTTGTCTACGATGAGAACCACATCTCCATCGAGGACGACACCGATGTCGCGTTCACCGAGAACGTGCTGGGCCGCTACGAGTCCTACGGCTGGCACACCCAGCGCGTTGACTGGACCAAGACCGGTAACTACGTCGAGGACCTCGCCGAACTGGATGCGGCATTGCGCGCGGCCAAGGCCGAAACCAACCGCCCCTCGATCATTTCCTTGCGCACCATCATCGGCTGGCCGTCCCCGACCAAGGCCGACACCGGCGGAATCCACGGTTCCAAGCTCGGTGCCGAGGAAGTCGCAGGCCTGAAGAAGGTCCTGGGCTTCAACCCCGAGGAATCCTTCGTCATCGACGCCGAGGTACTCGATCACGCACGCTCCGTCCAAGACCGCGGCACCGAGGACCGCGCCGCCTGGCAGGTCGGCTTCGACGCATGGTCAGCGGCCAACCCGGAGAACGCGGCGCTGCTGACCCGCCTGGAATCCGGCGAACTGCCGGCCGGCTGGGATGAGAACCTCCCGGTCTTCGAGGCAGGCAAGGACGTTGCCACCCGCTCGGCCTCCGGCAAGGTCATCAACGCTGTTGCCGGCGTGCTGCCGGAGCTGTGGGGCGGCTCCGCCGACCTCGCCGGCTCGAACAACACCACCATCGAGGGCGCTGCCTCCTTCATCCCGGAATCACGCTCCACCGATACCTGGAAGGGCAACCCGTACGGCCGTGTCCTGCACTTCGGCATCCGCGAGCACGCTGCGGCCTCGATCGTCAACGGCATCACCCTGGCCTCCCCGACGCGCGCCTACTCGGGCACTTTCCTGATCTTCTCCGACTACCAGCGCCCGGCCATCCGCCTCTCGGCGCTGATGGGCGTTCCGTCGATCTACGTATGGACCCACGACTCCATCGGCCTGGGCGAGGACGGACCGACTCACCAGCCGGTTGAGCAGCTCGCTTCATTGCGCGCCATCCCGAACCTCGACGTCGTCCGCCCGGCGGATGCCAATGAGGTCTCCTACGCGTGGAAGAAGATCCTGGAAACCACCTCCAACCCGGCAGGCATCGTGCTTTCACGCCAGAACCTGCCGGTCTACGACCGCAGCGCTCTTGGTTTCGGCGCGGCATCGGGCACCGAAAAGGGCGCCTACGTGCTGGCAGATGCCACCGCCAACGGCGAGGTCATCACCCCGCAGGTGCTGCTGCTGGCCACCGGCTCCGAGGTTTCCCTGGCCATTGAGGCCCGTGAAGCACTCCAGGCCCAGGGCGTGGGTGCCCGCGTGGTTTCCATCCCGTGCCTGGAATGGTTCAACCAGCAGGATGCCGCCTACCGCGAATCGGTGCTCCCGGCAGCCATCAAGGCCCGCGTTTCGGTTGAAGCCGGCGTGGCCATGGGCTGGCGCGAACTGGTCGGCGACGCAGGACGCATCATCTCACTTGACCACTACGGCGCATCGGCCGATTACAAGCGCCTGTTCTCCGAGTTCGGGATCACCGCCGAGGCCATCACGGCAGCGGCACTTGATTCCATCTCCGCTGCCAAGTAACAGCGCCGCCAAGCAACAACGCAGTCAACCAACACTGCCGCCAAGTAATACAACAGATTTAAGGACGAATAATCGTGAGCAACCCTAATACCCAGGCCCTTTCCGCGGCCGGCGTTTCCATCTGGCTCGATGACCTCTCCCGCGAACGCCTTTCCTCAGGCTCCCTCGCAGCGCTGATCGAAGAGAAGAACGTCGTCGGTGTCACCACCAACCCGTCGATCTTCCACGCCGCCCTGCAGGACGGCGAATCCTACGCGGCCCAGGTCGCCGAGCTGGCAGCAGCGGGCCTGAACGCCGAGCAGGCCGTCTTCAAGATCACCGGCGAAGACGTCGCCAACGCCTGCGACCTGTTCGCACCGATCGCCGCCGCCACCGGCGGCGCCGACGGCCGCGTCTCCATCGAGGTCGATCCCCGCCTGGCCCGCAAGACCGCGGAGACCATCGCCGAAGCCAAGGAGCTCTACGCCTTGGTCAACCGCGAGAACGTGCTCATCAAGATCCCGGCAACGCTCGAGGGCCTGGAGGCCATCGCCGAAACCATCGCCGCCGGCATCTCGGTGAACGTCACGCTGATCTTCTCGCTGGAGCGCTACCGCGCGGTCATCAACGCGTACATGACAGGTTTGGAAAAGGCCAAGGCCAACGGACAGGACCTGTCCAAGCTGCACTCGGTCGCTTCCTTCTTCGTCTCCCGCGTGGACACCGAGATCGATGCCCGGTTGAACACCATCGGCACCGATGAGGCCCTGGCCCTGCGCGGCAAGGCAGGCGTCGCCAACGCGGTGCTCGCCTACCAGGTGTTCGAGGAGTCCTTCTCATCCGAGCGCTGGAATGTCCTGGCCGCCGCGGGCGCCAACAAGCAGCGCCCGCTGTGGGCCTCCACCGGCGTGAAGGACCCGGCACTGCCGGACACCTTGTACGTCACCGGCCTGTGCGCACCTGACACCGTGAACACCATGCCGGAAAAGACCCTGTTGGCCACCGCCGACCACGGCGTGATCACCGGCGATGCAGTCACCGGCGAATACGCTGCCTCCAACGCGGTGCTCGACGCGCTGGCAGCCATCGGCGTTGACTACAACGACGTGGTGGCCAAACTCGAGGTTGAAGGCCTGTCCAAGTTCGAGGATGCCTGGAACGAGCTGCTCACCGATCTTGACGCCTCGCTGGCCAAGGCCGCCGGAAAATGAGTTCGCTGGGCTTCATAGCCACCGGCGCCGCGCAGGCGGCCATCGAAAAGCACGTGCCGGTGCTCGTGGCCGACGCGGTGGCCAGCCGCATTGCTTCCAAGGACGCAACACTGTGGGGCCAGGCCGCACAGCCCGAGGCAAGCATCAGGCTTGGCTGGGTTGATGCAGCGGAAACCTCGGCTGCCTTGGTTCCGCAGATCATCGCCCTGCGCGATGAGCTGCGTGCCGAGGGAGTGAACCGCATTGTGCTTGCCGGCATGGGCGGCTCCTCGTTGGCCCCGGAGGTCATCGCGGCGACCAACGACGTGGAGCTGGTGGTCTGCGATTCCACCGAACCTGAAATGATCGCCGGCATCCTGGCCGACCGCCTGGCCACCACGGCCCTGGTGGTTTCCTCCAAGTCGGGATCGACGGTTGAAACCGATTCGCAGCGCCGGGTCTTCGAGCAGGCGTTTTCCGACGCGGGGCTCGATGCCGCGCGCCGCATCATCGTGGTCACCGACCCGGGTTCCCCGATGGACGGTGCCTCGCGTGCCGCCGGCTACCGTGCTGTGTTCAACGCGGACCCGAACGTCGGCGGGCGCTACTCGGCGCTGACAGCCTTCGGCCTGGTCCCCACCGGCCTGGCCGGGGTTGACATCGAGGATTTGCTGGAAGAGGCAGCCGCGGCCGCCGAATTCCTGGCCGAGGACGACGAGGACAACATCGCCCTGGCCCTGGGTGCGGCAATGGCCGGCACCGACCCGCTGCGCAACAAGCTGATCTTCGCCGACGAGGGATCCGGACTGGTGGGCTTCGCCGACTGGGCCGAACAGCTCATCGCCGAATCCACCGGCAAGTCCCAAACCGGCGTGTTGCCGGTGGTGGTCGAGGACCGTGCGCCGGAGACCACCAGCAAGGCTGCCGACCTGTTGCAGATCCGCCTGGTGGCCGATACGGGCCTGCTGACCGATGATGATGTCGATGCGGACTCCGCCTCGGTGTGCATCTCCGGTTCGCTCGGGGCGCAGCTGCTGCTCTGGGAATACGCAACCGTGGTTGCCGGGCGCCTGCTGGGCATCGACCCGTTCGACCAGCCGGACGTGGAGGCGGCCAAGGTCGCCGCCCGCGCGCTGCTGGATGCCACCCCGGAGCCGGTTGCTGCCACCCTGGTGGAGGACGCCATCGAGGTGCGCGCCTCGGCGGGCCTGCTCGAGGGAGTCACCGACCTGAAGGGCGCGGTTGCCGCATTGCTGGCGGCCCTGCCCGACGACGGCTACCTTTCGGTCCAGGCCTACCTTGACCGCCACGGGGACGCGAAGCTCGAATCGGTCCGCCCACGGCTTGCCGCGGCCACCGGACGCCCTGTCACCTTCGGCTGGGGCCCGCGGTTCCTGCACTCCACCGGCCAGTTCCACAAGGGCGGCCCGCGCGTCGGTGCTTTCCTGCAGGTCACTGCGGAGTCGACGATGGACCTGAGCATCCCGGACCGTCCGTTCACCTTCGGTGAGCTGATTTCCGCCCAGGCTTCGGGGGACGCCAACGTGTTGGCCAACCTGGGACGCCCGGTATTGCGCCTTCACCTGCGCGACAAGGAAGCCGGCATCGCACAATTGGATAAGATCATTTCGGAACTGGCCTCGGCCTGATCCGCACACCAACCGGGTGTGTGCCACGGGGATCCACCCCCCGCGGCACACACCCGGTTGGGGCAACACCCACCTCACTCTTCACCGGCACCACCACAGTTGAAGGCGCTTGAACAGCATGCTTGATTCCTCCCCCGGCCCCAGCGGCCAGCATTCCAATCCGCTTCGCGACCGACGGGACCGGCGGCTGAACCGCATTGCCGGACCCTCGGCATTGATCTTCTTCGGCATCACCGGGGACCTGGCCCGCAAGAAGCTCATGCCGGCCGTCTACGACCTGGCAAACCGCGGCCTGCTCCCCCCGAACTTTGCCCTGGTGGGCTTTGGCCGCCGCGACTGGAGCCGTGTGGACTTCGCGGCCCAGGCACGCGCCTGGGTCATCGACCACGCCCGGACCCCGTTCAACGAGACGGTCTGGGAGCAGCTGGCCAGCGGCTTCCGCTTCATCACCGGCGGCTTCAATGACGATGCCGCCTTCATCAAGCTCCGGGAGACCCTCAACGAGCTGGCCACCACGCGCGGCACCGGGCACAACCACGCCTTCTACCTGTCCATCCCGCCGAACTCCTTTGAGCAGGTCTGCGAACAGCTCTCCAAGCACGGGTTGGCCAACGACGATTCCGCGGATGCCGGCTGGTCCCGCGTGGTCATCGAAAAGCCGTTCGGCCACGACCTGGCCTCGGCGCGCGAACTGAACGAGATCGTCGAATCTGTCTTCCCGCCGGACGCTGTCTTCCGCATCGACCACTACCTGGGCAAGGAGACGGTGCAGAACCTGTTGGCGCTGCGCTTCGCCAACCAGCTCTTTGAGCCGCTGTGGAACTCCAAGTACGTGGACCACGTGCAGATCACCATGGCCGAGGACATCGGCATCGGGGGCCGTGCCGGCTACTACGACGGCGTGGGCGCCGCGCGTGACGTCATCCAGAACCACCTGCTGCAGCTGCTGGCGTTGACCGCCATGGAGGAGCCCATCAGCTTCGACGCGGACCACCTGCGCAGCGAAAAGGAAAAGGTGCTCACCGCGGTGCGGCTGCCGGCGGACCTTTCGACCTCCAGCGCCCGCGGCCAGTACACCTCGGGCTGGCAGGGCGGGGAAAAGGTCACCGGCTTCCTGGACGAGGAGGGCTTCAACCCGGCCTCCAAGACCGAAACCTATGCCGCCATCAAGCTGGAGATCAACACGCGCCGCTGGGCCGGGGCGCCGTTCTACCTGCGGGCCGGCAAGCGACTGGGCCGCCGCGTCACCGAGATCGCGGTGGTCTTCAAGCGCGCACCGAACATGCTCTTCCAGGACCACTCGGACGACGAGTTCGGGCAGAATGCCATCGTGATCCGCGTCCAGCCGGACGAAGGCGCTACCATCCGCTTCGGTTCCAAGGTCCCGGGCACCCAGATGGAGGTGCGCGATGTGACCATGGACTTCGGCTACGGCCACGCGTTCACCGAGTCCTCCCCGGAGGCCTACGAGCGGTTGATCCTTGACGTGTTGCTTGGCGAGCCGCCGCTGTTCCCGCGCCACGAGGAAGTCGAGCAGTCCTGGCGCATCCTTGACCCGTTCGAGGAGCACTGGGCCTCGTTGCCCGAACAGCCAGAACCCTACGCCCCGGGTTCCTGGGGTCCGGCATCCGCCGATGAACTGTTGGCCCGCGACGGAAGGACATGGCGCCGGCCATGATTGTTGATCTTCAAAACACCACCACCTCCAAGATCTCCAAGGAGCTGGTCCTGATGCGCCAGGCACAGGGCGTCGTTGCCCTGTCCCGGGTGCTCACGCTGCTGGTCATCACCCGTGCCGGCTTCGAGGAGGACGCGATAGCCGCGGCCAACCTTGCAAGCCGCGAACACCCATGCCGCATCCTGGTGGTCGTCAAGGGACCTGTCGACGGGGAAACCAGCCTGGATGCGCAAATCCGTGTGGGCGGTGATGCAGGTGCCTCCGAGGTCATCGTGATGCACACCCACGGCCCCGCCGCGCACGTTGATGAGGCCCTGGTCTCCGGACTGTTGCTGCCCGACGCCCCGATTGTCGCCTGGTGGCCGCACGGGGTTCCGCAGGACGCCTCGCAGACCCCGCTGGGCAAGATCGCGCACCGCCGCATCACCGACTCGGGCGCCGAGGCGGACCCGCGGGCCGCGCTGTTCACGCTCGCCGCTTCCTACCGGGCCGGGGACACCGACCTGGCCTGGACCCGGTTGACCCTGTGGCGCGCCCAGCTGGCGGCGGTCTTTGACCAGCTTGATCCCACCGAGGTCACTGCGGTGACAGTCACCGGCGCCGTCGATTCCCCGTCCACGGTGCTGCTGGCCGCCTGGCTGACGCTCTGCCTTGAGGTGCCGGTGACCATTGCCTCCGCCCCCGAAGGCACCGGCGTGCGTTCGGTGCGTTTCACCCGCGACCGCGGGGACGTGGAGCTTTCGCGTCCCACCGGCGATGTTGCCGAGTTGTACCAGCCGGGCCAGAAGCCACAACTGATTTCGTTGCCGCAGCGTCCGGTTGCCGATTGCCTGGCCGAGGAAATGCGCCGGCTCGACCCGGATGAGATTTTCGGTGAAGTCGTGCGTGAGGGACTGAAACGTACAAACCTGAGGAGCATCCGTCCAAGTGAACGCTAACCGGCAGGTGGGCAATACCCACATCGTGGTCCACCCGGATCTTCCCGCCACCGCCGCAGCTGTGGCAGCACGGCTGATCACCGCAATCCTGGATGCCCAGGCGGCCCGCGGGGAAGCAAGCATCGTGCTCACCGGCGGCACGCTGGGCATTGCCTCGCTCCAGGCGGTGGCCGACTCCCCCGCACTTACGTCAGTTGATTGGTCCCGGGTGAACTTCTACTGGGGCGATGAGCGTTTTGTCGCAGCGGATTCCGCGGACCGCAATGCCGTGCAGGCCGAGGTGCTGCTCTCGGTGCTCGATGGCCACGGACTTGACCGCCAGCGCGTGCACGCCATGGGTTCCACCGACGAGTTTGCCACCCCCGAGGAGGCAGCTGCTTCCTATGCGGAAACATTGGCCGCAGAGGCCACCGACGAGGGCACACCCGTTGCCGTGCCGGTGTTCGATGTCTTGATGCTGGGCATGGGCCCGGATTCGCATGTTGCCTCGCTCTTCCCTGACCATGTGGGCGCCACGATCACCGGCGTCCCGGTGATCGGCGTGCACGACTCCCCCAAGCCGCCGCCGCTGCGCGTCTCGCTGACCTTTGAGACCATCAACACCGCACGCGCGGTGTGGCTGGTGGTGGCGGGTGCCGATAAGGCACCGGCAGCGGCCGTCGCACTGGGCGGGGAGGCCACGCGCGAACGCGTTCCTGCTTCCGGTGTACAGGGCACCGAAGGCACCTGGTGGCTCATGGACCAAGCGGCCGCGGCGCTGATCTAGCAACACCTGGCCGTTCAAGCAAAGCGGTCGGAGTGCCCCCTTAAACTGAACCGGGCACGCCGACCGCTTTGTTTTGCAGCTACCCGATTTTTCATTGATCCGATGGAGCGAAACATGCTGGAGAGAAATATCGTGGACCACGTCATGCTCGATCAGGTTGTTCCGGGCATCGCCGGCGGCGTGTTTGCCGCGCTCTACGTGTCAATTTTCTTGGCGGCACTGCTGAGCAAACGCATGCTCGGGGCCTTGCTGGTAGCGCTCATGGCCATCTGGCAGGGAATTACCAGCATCTTCGAGATCGACTGGTTGCCGGATCCCACCCCTCTTTTGGCACTGGTGGGAATCGACGGAAATCTGGAGATGACGCCTCCGGGAATATGGAGCTTGTTGGTCTCGATGCTCTGCGGCGTGGCCATCGCCCACTTCACCGGCTTCATCCGGTTCCTGCGCCGCTGCATAGACCGGCTCGGGGCGGCCCTCGCCGCTCGGTTTGCCGGCCCGGGGAATCCGCTGGATCCGGCCTGAAAAAACCAGAGAAACAAGTGAAGGACGGCTTCTCCCCTTGGGAAAAGCCGTCCTTCACTCGTTTACCCGCGCGTGCGGGCTCTAAAAACTAGGATTCAATGCTAAAACGCATGACCAAGCCAAGACCGATGATCACAACAGCCCAGGTGAGACCCAGGATGACGGTGACGCGGTTCAAGTTTCGTTCGGCCACGCCGGAGGAACCCAGCGAGCTGGTCATACCGCCGCCGAACATATCGGACATGCCGCCGCCGCGTCCCTTGTGCAAAAGGATCAGCAACGTAAGCAGCAGGCTGGTGATTCCCAGAAGTACCTGCAAAACAATCTTGATGGCTTCCATCATTGCCCTTCAATCAGCTGGTGGCGATTACTCGGTCACCAGGTGGTGCTCGAACCTAACAATGCTAGCAAACTCTCCGGCATCCAAGCTGGCACCGCCAACCAACACGCCGTCAACGTCCTTTTCGGCAAGGATCTGCGCGACATTGCTCGCCTTAACAGAACCGCCATAAAGAACGCGGACCTTGCCTGCGACCTCGTCGCCGAACAGGGTAGACAGCTCCACACGGATGGCAGCACACAATTCCTGTGCGTCCTTCGGGCCCGCAACCTCGCCGGTACCAATGGCCCAAACAGGCTCATAGGCGACCACCAGGGTTTCAGCCTGCTCGGCGCTCACGCCGGCCAGGGAGCCACGCAACTGCTCAAGCGTGTACTGCACGTGCGTTCCTGCCTGGCGGATCTCCAGGCCTTCGCCGACACACAACACCGGGGTGAGGTTGTGACGGTAGGCAGCTGCCACCTTGGTGGAAAGCAGTTCATCGGATTCGCCGTGCAGGGCGCGGCGCTCGCTGTGGCCCACCAGCACGTAGCTGCAACCCAGGCGGGAGAGGAACTGCCCGGAGATTTCACCGGTGTACGCACCCGAATCGTGGGCGGAGAGGTCCTGCGCGCCGTAACGCACCGGCAGGTCATCGCCCATGGTCAGGGTCTGCACGCCGCGCAGGTCGGTGAATGGCGGGAATACCGCCACCTCGACCTTGTCGAAATCGTGTTCGGCATCCGCGAGCGTCCAGGCCAGCTTCTGCAACAAGGTGATGCCCTGGACGTGGTCCATATTCATCTTCCAGTTGCCGGCGATCAGCGGCTTGCGGTCAAAGACGCCATTGGTCTTCGTGGTCATTTGGTTCCTTCCAAGGCCGTCAGGCCGGGCAGTTCCTTGCCCTCGAGGTACTCGAGGGAGGCGCCGCCGCCGGTTGAAATATGTCCGAAGTCATCATCGTGGAATCCCAGGGTGCGCACCGCGGCTGCGGAGTCGCCGCCGCCGACGACGCTGAACGCCTCGGATTCGGCCAACGCGCCGGCCACGGCACGGGTGCCATTGGCGAATGCAGGGATCTCGAAGACGCCCATCGGGCCGTTCCAGAACACCGTGTTGGCGCTGCGGATGTAGCTGGCGAAGGTTTCGCCGGAGGCCGGTCCGATGTCCAGGCCCAGGCCGGTGGCGCCAAAGGTGCCACCTTCGATGTTTTCGGCAGAAAGCACCTCGTGCTCGGCGTCCGCACCGAACTTCGAGGCAACCACCACGTCGGTGGGCAGCACGATGTCGCAACCCAGTTCCTTCGCGCGCTTCAGATAACCGCGGCAGGTTTCCAGCTGGTCTTCTTCAAGCAGCGAGCCGCCAACCTCAAAGCCCTGGGCCTTGAGGAAGGTGAAGGCCATGCCGCCGCCGATCAGCAGGTGGTCGGCGCGTCCCAGCAGGTTGTCAATGACAGCCAGCTTGTCGGAGACCTTTGAGCCGCCCAGCACCACCACGTAGGGGCGCTTGGGGGCTTCGGTGAGGGTCTTGAGCACCTTCACCTCGGTGGCCACCAGGTCGCCCTGGTAGGCAGGCAGCAGGGCAGCGATGTCGAACACCGAGGCGTGCTTGCGGTGCACTGCGCCAAAGGCGTCGTTCACGTAGGCACCGTTTTCGCCGGTGAGTGCCGCAAGTTCTGCGGCAAACTCGGCGCGGGCGGCTGCATCCTTGGAGGTTTCACGGGCGTCGAAACGCACGTTTTCAAGCACCAGCACGGAGCCGTCGGCGAGATTGGCGGCAAGTGCCTTGGCCGATTCGCCCACCACGTCGGTTGCCACTGAAACGTTGAGTCCGGAGAGTTCGGAGAGCTTGGTGGCTGCGGGTGCGATCGAGTACTTGGCATCCGGTTCGCCCTTGGGGCGGCCCAGGTGTGCCATCACGATGACGCGTGCGCCGGCCTCGGCCAGCTTCTGCACCACGGGGATGGAGGCGCGTACACGCCCATCGTCGGTGACGGTAACGCCATCGAGCGGCACGTTCAGGTCGCTACGGACCAAAACGCGCCGCCCGAGGACACCGTCGGCGAGTAGTTCGTCGAGAGTGTGGGAAGTCATGTGACTAGGTTATCTGACTGGCTCGGACTAACCGAGTCGAGCGCCGACATATGCGGTCAGGTCAACCAGGCGAGAGGAGTAGCCCCACTCGTTGTCATACCAAGCAACAACCTTCACGGTGGAACCGATCACCGTGGTCAGGCCGGCATCGAAGACCGCCGAGTGCGGGTCGGTGACGATATCGGTTGAGACCAGCGGATCTTCCGAGTACTTCAGGAAGCCCTTGAGCGGTCCCTCTGCTGCTGCCTTCTTGAACGCTTCGTTGATCTCTTCGACGCTGGCTTCGCGGGCCAGGGTGACGGTGAGGTCGGTGGCCGAACCTGTCGGAACCGGAACGCGCATTGCGTAGCCGTTGAGCTTCCCCTTGAGTTCCGGGAGCACCAGGCCGATGGCCTTGGCGGCACCGGTGGAGGTCGGAATCATGTTCAAGGCGGCGGCGCGGGCGCGGCGCGGGTCCTTCTTGTGCGGGGCGTCCTGCAGGTGCTGGTCCGCGGTGTAGGCGTGGATGGTGGTCATCAGGCCGTCGACAATGCCGAACTGGTCGTTGAGGACCTTGGCCACGGGACCCAGGCAGTTGGTGGTGCAGGAGGCGTTGGAGATGATGTGGTGCTTGTCGGCGTCGTACTTCTCGTGGTTGACACCCATGACGATGGTGATGTCTTCCTTGGAAGCCGGTGCGGAAATGATGACCTTCTTGGCGCCTGCCTGCAGGTGCTTTTCGGCATCCGAGGCCTTGGTGAAGAAGCCGGTCGATTCGATGACTACATCGACGCCGAGTTCTCCCCAGCCCAGGAGTGCCGGGTCCTTCTGCGAGAGCACCTTGATGCGCTTGTTTCCGATGACGATGTAGGCGCCGTCAACTGAAACTTCTTCGTTCAGGCGTCCGAGGATGGAGTCGTACTTTACAAGCATGGCCAGATCGTTGATGGAACCAAGATCGTTGACCGCGACAATTTCAATGTCTGCGCCATGGGCGAGGCTGGCTCGCAGGAAGTTGCGTCCGATGCGTCCAAAACCATTAATGCCAACACGGGTAGTCACGTAAATTTCTCCTTGTACAGAGTGGGGTTGCCACTGCCGCCGGAGAAGACCCCTATGGGGACGTACATGACGGAGTGGCTTGGAAAAATGACACTCCGTTGTGTCGCCGATTTACATCGGCCGGGTTGTTTCGGGTCTCACGACATAGGCCGTGAGACCCGAAAAACACGTTGTTTTCATTCTACGCTATTTCGGCGTTGAATGTGATGGGCATAACGCCCATGTTAATTCTTTGTTACTTGCCCGGGACGATCAACGTCGCCGCACCCGCACGCGCAGCCTCAAAACGAGCCGACACATCCGCCCAATTCACAATGTTCCAGAAAGCCTTCACGTAATCGGCCTTCACATTCACGTAATCCAGGTAGAACGCGTGCTCCCACATATCCAACATCAACAACGGGGTCGTCGCCACCGGAACATTGCCCTGCTGGTCATACAACTGCTCAATGACCAACTGCGAACCCAAACCCTCAAAGCCCAACAACGCCCAACCCGAACCCTGCAAACTCATCGCAGCAGCCGTGAAGTGCGCACGGAAAGCATCAAACGAACCAAACTGGTCATCAATCGCCGCAGCCAACTCACCCTCAGGCTTGTCCCCACCCTCCGGGGAAAGGTTGTTCCAGAAAATCGAGTGGTTCGTGTGACCACCCAAGTGGAACGCCAGATCCTTGGACAACTTCGGAACATTCCCGAACTCACCCTTCTCACGAGCCTCAGCCAACTGCTCCAACGCCGCATTCGCACCGGCAACATACGCAGCATGGTGCTTGGAATGGTGCAACTCCATGATCCGCGCCGAAATATTCGGCTCCAACGCCGCGTAATCATACTGCAGCTCAGGCAAGGTATAAATAGCCAAAATGACTCCTCATTCTCGGGTGCACCCAGGACAATGGATGCATTAATCGTGGTTACTGCATCTCCGCACTGAAGCGGAAAATCTTGCTGCTTTTCAGTTTTCCAGCATATCCAGTGGAACGCTCGCCTCGGTGCCGGGTATTCCCAACTCGGTGGCCCTTTTGTCGGCCATGGCCAATAAACGGCGAATACGTCCCGCAATGGCGTCCTTGGTCATCACCGGATCGGCCATGCGGCCAAGTTCATCCAGGCTCGCCTGCTTGTGTGCAACGCGCAGGGCGCCCGCATACTTCAGGTGTTCGGGGACCTCGTCGCCCAGGATCTCCAGCGCGCGTTCGACGCGGGCCCCTGCAGCGACGGCCGCCTGGGCCGAGCGGCGCAGGTTCGCGTCATCGAAGTTGGCCAGCCGGTTGGCGGTGGCACGCACTTCCTTGCGCATGCGGCGCTCTTCCCACACCATCAGGGCGTCGTGCGCGCCCATGCGGGTCAGCAGCTGGGCGATGGCCTCGCCATCGCGGATGACCACGCGGTCAACCCCGCGGACCTCGCGGGCCTTGGCCACGAGTCCCAGCCGGCGCGCCGCGCCAACCAAGGCCAGCGCGGACTCCGGCCCGGGGCAGGTGATCTCAAGCGCCGAGGAACGCCCGGGTTCGGTCAGCGAGCCGTGGGAGAGGAAAGCCCCGCGCCACACCGCCTCCGCATCTGCGGTGGAGCCGTTGACGATGACCGAGGGAAGCCCGCGCACCGGCCGGCCGCGCCCGTCAAGCAGGCCGGTCTGGCGGGCCAGGGCCTCACCGTCACGGACCACGCGGACCACGTAACGGTTGCCACGGCGCAGGCCGCCGCCGGAGACTACAAGGATTTCGGAGGTGTGTCCATAGACCTCGGCGATGGCGGCGCGCAGGCGGCGCGCCGTGGAGGCGAGGTCGACCTCGGCCTCAATGACGATGCGTCCGGAAATGATGTGAAGGCCGCCGCAGAATCGCAGCATGGTGGAAACTTCGGCCTTGCGTTCGGAGGATTTCCGAACCTCAAGTCGGGACAGCTCGTCCTTGACGGAAGCCGTCAGTGCCATGGATCAATTCCTAACTGGTGGGCTCGTCTGTGTCGAACGTCGTGAAAACGTCGTGGTACGCGGCAGCAAGTCTCAACGGGTCGTGGACGGCGCGACCGGCACCAACCCCTACTTTACCGAAAAAGGTGCGGGCACCTAGCCGGGCTGCCGCACGGGTGAAACTCTCATGGTCCGAAACCGTTGAAGGATCAGCCAAAACTGCATCAAGGCGCAGGTCAGGTGCGTATCTGGCAATCACTTCAAGGTGCGCGGCGGCGTCCATGCCGGCAGTCTCGGAGGTGTCTGTGGCCAAGTTCATGGTCAGCAGGCGGCGGGCCGGAGTCGTTTCGAGCGCCCGGCGCATTTCCGGCAAGAGCAGGTGCGGAAGCACCGAGGTGTACCAGGAACCCGGGCCGAGCACCACCCAATCGGCAAGTTCTATCGCTTCGAGGGCTTCGGCGCAGGCCGGTGCATCTGCTGGCTCCAGCCTGACGTTTGAGACCAGGCCGCGGTCCCCCGCCGTGGCAAGCATTGCCTGGCCGGAGACGTGGCGGCGGTGCAGGGTGCCATCGCCGGTATCTTCCAGCACGTCCCCGTTGATGGTCAGCGGCACCGTGCTCATCGGCAGCACCTGGCCGCGCGCTCCGAGCAGGGCACCTGCCCAGCGCAGGCCGGCCACCGGGTCCTTGAGCAGTTCCCAGAGCGCCACGATCAGCAGGTTGCCCACCGCGTGCTGGTCAAGGCTTCCCGCGGATTCTGGATTCGAGGTGAAGCGATGCTGCATCACATCGCGCCAGGTCCGTCCCCAGTCGGTGTCATCGCACAGGGCGGCCAGCGCCATGCGCAAATCCCCCGGCGGCAGCACATCCAGCTCGTCGCGCAGCCTGCCCGAGGATCCCCCGTCATCGGCAACCGTGACGATGGCCGTGAGGTCGGTGGTGAGCCGGCGCAGCGCGGAGAGTGAACCTGACAGGCCGTGGCCGCCGCCCAGGGCGACGACGCGGACAATCTGGCTGTCCTCGACCGAGCGCGCTGGAGGCTGGATCGGGATGGGGCCTGTGAAAAACGCCATGCGGGGCTGCTACTCGCGGCCCAGGTCGCGGTGGGTAACGTTCACCCGGACACTGGGAAGCTGGGATAGACGGCGCCCGATTTCCTCGGCGGTGGCCACCGAGCGGTGCTTGCCGCCGGTGCAACCGATGGCAATCGTCGCATAGTGCTTGTTTTCGCGGCGGTAGCCCTCGAAGACCGGGGCCAGCGCGGCAATGTAGTTCTCGATGAATTCGGCGGCACCGGTGGCGTTGAGCACGTAGTCCGAAACCTGCTTGTCCTTGCCGGTGTGCGGGCGCAGCTCGGGTACCCAGTGCGGGTTGGGGATGAAGCGGACGTCTGCGACGTAGTTGGCGTCGGTGGGAACCCCGTACTTGAAACCGAAGCTCATCACGTTCAACCGCAACACGATGGGGCCGGACTCCGAGAAGAGTTCGGTGATGGACCGGGCCAGGTCATGCACCGACATGTCGGTGGTGTCCAGCACGATTTCGGCGGCTTCCTTCAGTTCACGCATGACCTCGCGTTCCTTGGCGATGCCATCGACGATGCGCCCGTCATCCTGCAGCGGGTGCGGGCGGCGGCCCTGTTCGAAGCGGCGGACCAGCAGGTCATCGCCGGCCTCTAGGAAGAGCACGCGGTAGGTGATGCCGGCGGCGTTCAGCGAGTGCAGCGCCTCACGCAGCTGCGGGAACAGCGACTTGGAGCGAACATCCATGACCACTGCGAGCTTCGGGATGGAGCCGCCCGAGTGGGTTACCAGTTCCGTCAGGGTGGCCAGCAGCGCCGGCGGGAGGTTCTCCACCACATACCATCCGTGGTCTTCCAGGGCGTGGGCGGCAGTTGTCCGTCCGGCACCTGACATGCCTGTGATGATAAGAAGTTCGGTCTCTGGGGGTTTCACTGGAGAAAGCTCGGTGGTCATGTTCCTAGCCTAGTCGCCAGCGGTGCCCCAGGTGTTAGTCAAGCACCTCTCCGGTGGTCATATTCACCGCTGGCGTATCCGCTCCGGTCTCCGCCAGCGCCGCGTGGATGGTTTGTGCGAGCATCGGGCCGATGCCGGTGACCTGCGTGAGTTCCTCGACGGAGGCGGCGCGCATCTTCTTGACCGAACCGAAGTGCTTGCGCAGCGCCTCGGCCTTGGCCGGGCCCAGGCCCGGAATCGAATCAAGCACGGAGGCCATCATGGAGACCGAACGCTTCTTGCGGTGGAAAGTGATGGCGAAGCGGTGCGCCTCGTCGCGGATGCGCTGGACCAGGTACAGGGCGTGCGAGGCGCGCGGCAGGATCACCGGGAATTCGTCATCCGGCAGCCAGAGTTCTTCGAGCCGTTTCGCCAGGCCCACCACGTAAATGTCGTCGATGCCCAGGTCCGCAAGCGCCCGGGTGGCTGCGGCGACCTGCGGCGGGCCGCCATCGACGATCACCAGGGAGGGCGGGTAGGCAAAGCGCCGGGACGGGGCCTTGGCCGCCGCATCGGAAATATCGATCTCCCCGGAGACCATCGGCACCATGTTGGCCGAGTCTTCCAGGTAGTTCTTGAAGCGCCGCGAAATCACGTCGTACATCGAGGCCGTGTCATCGCGCGCCGCGTCCCCGGTGATGGAGAACTTGCGGTAGTCGGCTTTCTTGGGCAGCCCGTCCTCGACGACCACCATGGAGGCCACCACGTTGGTGCCCTGCACGTGGGAGACGTCGTAACATTCGATGCGCAACAGCGGGATGGGCAGGCCCAGCGCCTCCTGCAGTTCCTGCAGCGAGGCCGAACGCGTGGTCAGGTCACCGGCGCGACGGGACTTGTGCAGGCGCAGGGACTGCTCGGCGTTTTCGCGCACGGTTTCGGCAAGCGTTGCCTTGTCCCCGCGTTGGGCCACGCGCAGCGAGACGGCCGAACCACGGCGCTCATGCAGCCAGGTGGAAACCTCTTCGGCATTTTCCGGGAGCACCGGGACCAGCACCTCGCGCGGGATCCTGTCATCCCCGGCGGCCTCGCCGTAGACCTGGGTGAGCAGGTGCTCGATGAATTCTTCGGGGGTTGAGTCCTCGACCTTTTCCACGACCCAGCCGCGCTGGCCGCGGATGCGCCCGTTGCGCACGTGGAAGACCTGAACCGCCGCTTCAAGCTCGTCCTCGTGCACGGCGAAAATGTCGGCCTCGGTGTTTTCGGCAAGCACCACCGCGTTGCGTTCGAAGACCCGGCGCAGGGCAGCGATGTCATCGCGGTAGCGGGCTGCCTGTTCGTATTCGAGCTTCGAGACGGCCTCGGCCATCTTCCCCTCGAGTTCCTTGATGAAGCGGGTGCCCTCCCCGCCCATGAACTGGCAGAGGTCCGCCGCTAGCTTCTTGTGGTCCTCGGCGCTGATCCGGCCCACGCAGGGGGCAGCGCACTTGTCGATGTAACCCAGCAGGCAGGGCCTGCCCGAGGATTCGGCGCGCTTGAACACCCCGGTGGAGCAGCTGCGCACCGGGAAGACGCGCAATAGCGTGTCAAGGGTTTCGCGGATGGCCTTGGCCGGGTAGAACGGGCCGAAGTACTTGGTGTCCTTCTGCTTGTCCCCGCGCATCACCTGGGCCCGCGGGTATTTCTCCCCCATGGTGACAGCCAGGTACGGGTAGGTCTTGTCATCGCGGAAGACAATGTTGAACCGCGGGTTATACTCCTTGATCCAGGTGTACTCAAGCTGCAGCGCCTCAAGCTCGGACCCGACCACCGTCCATTCGACGGACACCGCGGCATGGACCATCGCGTGGGTCTTGGGCGTGAGCCCGGCGGGGTTGGCGAAGTAGGAGTTCAGCCGCGCACGCAGCACCTTGGCCTTGCCGACGTAGATGACCCGCCCGGTTTCGTCCCGGAAGCGGTACACGCCTGGATTCAGCGGGATGTCCCCGGTTTGGGGTCGGTAGCTCTGCGGGTCTGCCACGGCTGCGCTTTCGGTTTTTAGTCGGTGATCGGGGACTGGTTGTAGGCGTCGACCCGTTCCTGGCCCGTCAGTTCGGCGATGGCGTCGACGATCTGGTCGGTGGCGGCGCGGCGTTGCGGCAACGGGTGCTTGCGGCCCAGGTGCTCGAATTGCAGCGGCTTGCCGAAGGCGAGCGTGAAGTGGTGCGGCTTGATGGTGTTTTTGCCGGCCGGCTGCAGGTTTTCGGTGCCGATCAGCCCCACCGGGACCACCGGGGCGCCGGTGGTCAGTGCCAACCAGCCCACGCCGGTGCGGCCGCGGTAGAGCTTGCCGTCACGCGATCGGGTGCCCTCCGGGTAGATGCCGATGCCGCCTTCGGATTCCAGGATGTCCACCAGCGATTCAAGGGCGGCCACTGAGGCCGCCTGCTCGCCGCGTTGCACGGGGATTGAACCGACCGACTCGAAGAAGGTCTTCATGGCCTTGCCCTTGATCCCGGGGGTGGTGAAGTACTCGGCCTTGGCGAAGAACGCCACGTCGCGCGGGGTCAGCGCCTGGATGATGATTGAGTCCAGGAACGAGAGGTGGTTGGAGGCGATGATGACCGGTCCGGTGCGCGGGACGTTTTCCAGCCCGGTGACGGTGGGGCGGCACAGCCCGGTGAGCAGGCCGCGGATCGAAGAGCGGGTCATGGTGTACAGGCTCATTTAGGCACGCGCTCCTTCGATGTTGGTGGGTGTTTGGTTGCTGCTCAGCAGTGTGCGGATTGCTTCCTCGGCTGCTGGGCCCAGCAGCATTCCGGCGAGTTCGGCGGGGTCTTGTGCGTGGGCGCCGGCGCCGGCGGCTTCCAGTTCCCCCGGGGGCGCGAATCCCCACTGGGCCCCGATGGAGGCCATGTAGTGGTCGTTTGCCGCCTCGATGTCATAGCGGCGGTCCCCCACCATGATGCATTCGGAGGCTTCCAGCCCGTGGGTTTGCAGGACCGCGGCGACAATGTGCGCCTTGGAGGCCGAATGGCCGTTGGCTTCGTCGTTGTTGCCGAAGATCCCGTCCACGGCATCAACAAGATCCTGGATTTCCAGCAGCTGCCGGGCGATGGCCGTGGGTTTGGCGGTGGCCACGTACAGCTTGATGCCCGCTTCGCGCAGCGCCGCAAGCAACTCGCGGATCCCCGGGTACGGGCGGGAGTCCGCCATGCCCGTGGCAGCATACTGCGCACGGTACACGGCAATCAGGCCATCGATCTGGTGCGCCTGAACGCCGTCGATCTCCGCAAGGCCCAGGACCAGCGGCGGGCCAATGAGCGTCCTGAGTTTTTCTTCACCCGGGTCGGGAATATTCGCTTGGCTCAAGGCGTAGCGGATTCCCGAGGTGATGGCCCCGGCCGGATCCACGAGGGTTCCATCGAGGTCAAGCAGCATGGCGGAGGGAGCAATCATCACTGTCGTATTCTCGCATGAACTGGGCGTATCCGCCGTACACGCATGCCGTTTGCGGCATACGTGCACGGCGGACCGGCTTAGCCAAGCAGCGGCGCGAGGAACCTTCCGGTGTAGCTTTCGGCCACCGCGGCAACCTGTTCCGGGGTGCCGACGGCGATGATTTCGCCGCCGCCGGAGCCGCCCTCGGGGCCCATGTCGATGACCCAGTCGGCGCTCTTGACCACGTCGAGGTTGTGCTCGATGGTGATCACGGTGTTGCCCTTGTCCACCAGGCCCTGCAGGACCAGCAGCAACTTGCGGATGTCCTCGAAGTGCAGGCCCGTGGTCGGCTCGTCAAGCACGTAGATCGAGCGGCCGTTCGAGCGTTTCTGCAACTCGGCCGCGAGCTTGACGCGCTGCGCCTCGCCACCCGAAAGCGTCGTGGAGGCCTGCCCGAGGCGGACATAGCCAAGTCCCACGTCCACCAGGGTGCGCAGGTGGCGGGCGATCGGGGTGAACGCGGCGAAGAACTCCGCGCCTTCCTCGATCGGCATATTCAGCACGTCGGCAATGGTCTTGCCCTTGTAGTGGACCTCAAGGGTTTCCCGGTTGTAGCGCGCCCCGTGGCACACCTCGCAGGGAACGTAGACGTCGGGCAGGAAGTTCATTTCGATCTTCAGCGTGCCGTCGCCGGAGCAGGATTCGCAGCGCCCGCCCTTGACGTTGAAGGAGAAGCGGCCCGGCAGGTAGCCGCGCACCTTCGCCTCGGTGGTCTCCGCAAACAACTTGCGGATGTGGTCAAAGACACCCGTGTAGGTTGCCGGGTTGGAGCGCGGGGTCCGGCCGATCGGCGACTGGTCAACGTGGATGACCTTGTCCAAGTGCTCCAGCCCCTCGACGCGGGTGTGTCGGCCCGGAACCTGCTTGGCGCCGTTGAGCTTGTTGGCCAGCACTTTGTAAAGCACGTCGTTCACCAGCGTCGACTTGCCGGAGCCGGAAACGCCGGTCACCGCTGTCAGTACGCCCAGCGGGAAGCGCGCGGTGACGTCAACCAGGTTGTTTTCGCGTGCTCCGACCACCTTGACCTCACGCTTCTTGTCGATCTTGCGACGGACTCCGGGGACCTCGATCTTCTTGCGTCCGGAAAGGTAGTCGCCGGTGATGGAGCGGGTGTTTGCCTTCAGGTCTTCCAGGGAACCCGAGTGGACCACTTCGCCGCCGTGTTCGCCGGCGCCCGGTCCGATGTCCACGATCCAGTCGGCCTCGGCAATGGTGTCCTCATCGTGTTCGACCACGATCAGCGTGTTGCCCAGCGACCGCAGGCGGGTCAGGGTTTCGATGAGCCGGCGGTTGTCGCGCTGGTGCAACCCGATGGACGGCTCGTCGAGCACGTAGAGCACGCCGACCAGGCCGGAGCCGATCTGCGTGGCCAAGCGGATGCGCTGGGCCTCGCCGCCGGATAGTGTTCCGGCGGCGCGTTCGAGGTTGAGGTATTCGAGCCCGACGTCCAGCAGGAAGCGCAGGCGCGCCTGGATTTCCTTCAGGACCTGGTTGGCGATCTGTGCTTCGCGGCCGGTGAGCACCAGGTTTTCCAGGAACTCGGAGCATTCGCGCATCGGCATGGCCGAGACGGCGGCAATCGACTTGTCGTTGATCAACACCGAGAGCGAGGCGGAGTTCAGCCGGGCCCCATTGCATTCGGGGCACGGGATCTGCCGCATGTACTCTTCGTACCGGTCGCGGGCGTGGTCCGATTCGGTTTCCTGGTGCTTGCGGTGGATGTACTGCACCACGCCTTCGAAACCGGTTGAATACTTGCGTTCGCGCCCAAACCGGTTCTTGTACTGCACGACGACATTGTGGTCCTTGCCATGCATGATTGCCGTGCGGGCCACCGCCGGAAGCTTGTTCCACGGGGTCTCGAGCGTGAAGTCCATTTCGGCGCCGAGGCCCTCGAGCAGACGGTTCCAGTATTCGGAGGTTGCCACACCCAATGACCATGGAGCGATGGCACCTTGGCCCAGGGGCATGTCCACGTCGGGAATGATCAGGTCTTCATCAACCTCAAGGCGGGTGCCGATGCCGCTGCAAGCGGGGCAGGCGCCAAAGGGGTTATTGAAAGAGAATGAGCGCGGTTCGATCTCGTCGATGGCCAGCGGGTGCTCGTTGGGGCACGCAAGGTGTTCGGAGAAGGCACGGACACGGCCGTCGTCTTCCGGGTCAAGGTCCACGAAGTCGATCAGCACGCGCCCCTCGGAGAGGCCGAGTGCGGTTTCGATGGAGTCGGTCAGGCGTTGGCGCACCGTGTCATTGATGGCCAGTCGGTCGACGACCACCTCAATGGTGTGCTTGTACTGCTTGCCGAGCTTCGGTGGATCGCTGAGCTGGATGGTTTCGCCGTCAACGCGTGCACGGGAGTAGCCCTTGGCGCTGAGTTCCTTGAACAGTTCTACGAATTCGCCCTTGCGCCCGCGGACCACCGGCGCAAGCACCTGGAAGCGGGTTTTCGTCTCCAGTTCAAGGAGCTGGTCAACTATCTGCTGCGGCGTCTGCTTGGTGACGGCCTCGCCGCATTCCGGGCAATAGGGGCGCCCCACACGGGCCCAAAGCAAGCGCATGTAGTCGTAGATCTCGGTGATCGTACCCACGGTTGAGCGGGGGTTCTTCGACGTCGACTTTTGGTCAATCGACACCGCGGGCGAAAGACCTTCAATGAAGTCAACATCGGGTTTGTCGACCTGGCCCAAGAATTGGCGGGCGTAAGCGGAGAGGGATTCGACGTAGCGTCGCTGCCCTTCGGCGAAGATCGTGTCGAAGGCCAGCGAGGACTTTCCGGATCCGGAAAGGCCGGTGAATACGATCATTGCATCACGGGGAAGATCAAGGTCGACGTTGCGCAAATTGTGTTCACGCGCGCCCTTGACCACCAACCGGGTCAAATCGTGCGGACGAGGGGTTTCGAGGGAGCGGGAAGTAGCCACTCAAACATGCTAATCGAAAACTACTTCGAATGGAGCGTCCTTGTGAGCAATGAGACCCGAATTCGTTAAACCTGGGAACTGAAGGCTGCTTTGACGTACTGGACTGCCACCTTTTCGCTGACACCCCAGCGCGTTGCAACGGCAGCAAACTCGGATGCGGCATCGGCCACGGCGACCGAGCCTTCGTCATCAGAAGCCTGGACGATGGTTCCATGGCGACCGCGCGTCACCACCGCACCACCGGCTTCCAATTCCTTGTAGACCTTGGCGGCGGTGTTCACTGCAAGCCCAAGTTGTTCGGCGAGCGCCCGCACCGAAGGAAGTTTGGTTCCGGCCTTGAGCTTCCCCTTGGCGATTGCGATAAGGATCTGCTGGCGCACTTGCTGATACGGGGCAGTCTTGTCTGCGGTGTCCACGGTGATGAATGCCAGCGGATTGCTATCCATGTATTGATCCTTAGGTGGTAATGCGGAACGTGTTCCCAAGACTATCCCGAGCAATTGCCATTGCGCCGTAAGGTGGTGATCATGAGCGAAATTTTCCATGATCTGAAAGACGTCACGGTTCGAGGCATTAGCGTTTCCGAGATGTCCAATAACGTCTACCTCGTAACTTCAAAGGCAGATGGTGCCCAGCTGCTGATTGACGCCGCAGATGACGCGACGGCAATTACCGGATTGATCGCGTCAGCAGCTAACGACGCGAAGCTACCGGCGTCGCTGGTTGGCATCGCCACAACCCACCAGCATTGGGATCATATCCGTGCATTGAAGGAGTTGGCCGACTCCACTGGTGTCAAGACATTCGCGGGAGCCGATGATGCTGCTGGAATCCTTGAGGGGTCTTCGGTATCCACGGATGTACCGCTGACACACGGCGACACGGTTTCGGTAGGTACAACGGAGCTGGAATGCGTTCACCTCCGTGGCCATACCCCCGGTTCCATCGCCTATGTATTGCGTGACAGTAGCGGAGTGGTCTTGATCTTCAGCGGGGACTCCCTGTTCCCCGGAGGCGTTGGCAACACCGGCGATGATCCCGGGCGCTTTACCTCATTGCTTGACGATGTCACGGTGCGGCTATTTGGACACTACCCGGATGAATCGTTGGTACTCCCCGGACATGGATCCTCAACTACGTTGGGGGCGGAACGTCCTCATCTTGGGGAATGGCGCAGCAGGGGCTGGTAATACCGCTGCGCTAGGAATCATCGAGCGGATTCAGATCCGGCGAAAGTTCTAGTG
Source organism: Paeniglutamicibacter antarcticus (assembly GCF_900010755.1). Classification (GTDB taxonomy): domain Bacteria; phylum Actinomycetota; class Actinomycetes; order Actinomycetales; family Micrococcaceae; genus Paeniglutamicibacter; species Paeniglutamicibacter antarcticus_B. Next base: position 48,442 of record NZ_CZJT01000103.1, read on the forward strand.
TTCCGGGCAACGGTGGCGCCGTTGACCGGAATAGCTGGCCGCTGGGCGTAGTAATTTCGATGGTGTGGCGTGGACCGTCAATGACCCGTTCCGTCCATCCTTCAGTTTCCTTGGTGTAGTTGCACCAGGCACAACGTCCATCGCAATTGAGCACCGTGGTTTGTCCTCCCAAGGCAATCTGAAGGACATGGTCGTAGTGGCGAATGGGTGCGCCGCAATATGGGGTTCTACAGTATTGGTCCCTTACGGCGATCATTTGCTTGAGCGGCTTGGGAAGTATTCGTTTAGAAGACTCCATGGCAACAAGTTCACCTGTGCTGGGGGCCGTGAACAAACGCCGAATCCAGACTTGCGCCTTTGATTCCTTGTTCCTCCGGTTGGGGTCCCCCGAAATCAGGTATCTGGCATACCCCGCAGGAATGGTTCCGTATCCACTGATGTAGGCCGGCTCGCTATCCCCCTGCATCAGGGTGCGGTCTGTCATCACCAAGTTGACCAGCAGCGGTGTTTCATCGGCATGCGCTTGACCGGTGACCCGTTCCACCAGGGTGTCGGCTTTCACCTGCGCTGCCGTGCGGCGGTCTTCGGGTTGATGCTTTTTGGCAGCCGCCTTCTCGAGGGCTTCCTTGAGCGCAACACCTTGCTCGAGAGGGAACGACCCACTGAGAATCATTGCTCCATCGGGACCCATCCTGACGGAGACATGACGCTTATTCAGCGCCTTGGCGGCTTTGTCCATTTCACGGGTGTTATCAAAGGCCAAGGCAACGCGCCGGACTCGTGCTGTCAGCTCTTTGGTTCCTACGCCCTCGAGCCTTGTAGAGTCGCCGGAAATTTCGCGGTCTATGATTTCCTGGACCAGCGGGTCCGCTTCGCCCGCCTCTGCAACGACGATCATTGCCCGCTCTTCATTGAGGACGCCGCGCTTCAGCGCCTCGAAGGTGCATGGCATATGTTCAAGCATCGTGCGAGAGTACGCGACAAACCGGGGTCCCAGGTATTGCGCTTCCTTGCGGGCCAAGGCAACTTCAGCACCAGTTCCACGATTCGGATTGGCTTGATACTGGCCATCCCGCTCATGACGTGAGATGACTTCCAGTTCCGCGGCTCTCGCTTCGATGGCCTGGGCGGCGGATGCGGCGGCCTTGACTGTTTCAAGGGCGGAAATCCGGGAAAAGTGCGAAGATTCGTCGACGTCTTGCGGCAGGCAGGCAAGTGCGACACCGACTGCTTCAAGGAATTCCATGATTTCATCGAGATTCCCTGCGTTTCCGTTTGCCACGGTTGGATTTTTGCCGCGCATTGCGCCAAAGTGCCTGTGGCCAAGGAGGATCTCCCCGGCTTCCTGGAGTGGCAGCGATTCCGGGTTCGAGGGTTCTTCAACGAACTCTTCGAACATATTTTCTACTATACGCTTATTTGGCGTATTTGTGAAGAGGTTCCTTCATTTGACTTGACATGAAAGACCTAGTCAGATGCTCTAAATTAATCCACAGCTCGCCAACAAGCCCTTGACATCGACGATCGACGCCGTGTCGAAAATTTACTTGAAAGTCATTCCCTGTGCTTTGCAGGCCGCCTTAAAAGTTTCCCCGTCAGTAATGACAGGAACACCGGATGCATCGGAGTCGACGGCATGACGAATGGCTTCCGTGGACGAAGCGGCTCCATGTTCAGCTGCCTTGCTCAGATTCGTCGCACCCACGCTGCCGTCGTCCGTGTATCCACTGGCAAAATGTATGCACGCGGTGTTGCCTTGCAGATCACGTTGGCGAAACTCATCCGCATTCGGTCCCCCGCAGGCAGACAGCAGCAGTCCGAGGGCAAAAAGCACGGGGAGTGTTCTTCTCATGCTTTCAGCCTAAGTGAGGACCGAAGTGAATCTCAGTCAGCGTTTTCGACCCACCATGAAAATGCGTCGGAATGGGAACATCGTCAATGACTCACCGTTGACACCCTCAAACGGCGGGTAAGCCCGCGCAACCAACCGGGCATAGTCACTTTCAAACTCCTCAGACTCTTCCCGATTTAATTTAGCGAGAACCGGACGCAATGCGGTGCCACGTACCCATTCAAGCACCGGGTCTTTCCCCGCTAGGACCTGCCCGTACGTGGTTTCCCAGACATCGGTCTCAAATCCCGCGGCCAACAGGATCTTCAGATAGTCTTCCGGTTCACCCACGGCATCATCATGCCGCAAGACGCCAGCCAATTTCGGGGCCCACCTTTCTGAGTCGGCAAGCTCTCGCATCAAGGCATGGGAGGGTGAAGAAAAATTGCCCGGCACCTGAACGGCAAACCATGAACCCGGCTTGAGTGCACCCAGCCACTTGACCATGAGTTCCCGGTGTCCCGGAATCCACTGCAGCATGGCGTTGCTGACCAAGACATCAGTGTTGGGGTCAGGCATCCAGCTGGAGGCATCGGCAAGTTCAAATTCCAGGTTGGGGGGATGCTGGGCGGAACAGGCCTTCTGGACCATTTCGTCGGATGAATCCAAGCCAACCACCCTGGCGTCGGGCCAGCGCTCGGCCAATGACCGGGTCAACGGGCCGGGGCCACAGCCAAGATCCACCACCAACGTCGGGTCGATTGCCGTGACCCGGGAAGTCAGATCGAAAAATGGCCGATCTCGATGATCTGCGAACTGTACATACTTTTCTGGGTCCCATTTCATGCCAACAGCCTAATCTCAGCAACGCGACCGGCTCCACAGCCACCGAAAGAAACCGCAACATAGGCGATAGGCTTGAAACATCATGAATCTTACCGAGTTGCTGCCGAACACTCCCCCGCGTGGAGCCACCGCCGAATCCGTCTACGAAGCCTTCATCAAGTGGGTGGAAGACCGTGGCATTGGGCTGTACCCCGCGCAGGATGAAGCCGTCATGGAATTCGTGGCAGGCAACAACGTCATTCTGGCCACGCCGACGGGTTCCGGTAAGTCACTGGTCGCCGTCGCCGCACACTTCTACGCGCTGGCCCGCGGAGAACGCAGCTACTACACAGCCCCCATCAAGGCACTGGTCTCCGAGAAGTTCTTCGATTTGTGCAAGATCTTCGGCGCGGAAAACGTCGGCATGGTCACCGGCGACTCCTCGGTCAACCAAGACGCCCCGATCATCTGCTGCACCGCTGAAATCCTCGCCAACATCGCCCTGCGCGAAGGCAAAAGTGCTGACCTCGGCCCGGTGGTCATGGATGAATTCCACTTCTACGCGGATCCACAGCGCGGTTGGGCCTGGCAGGTTCCGCTGTTGGAACTGCCACAGGCACAGTTCCTTCTGATGTCGGCGACCCTGGGAGATGTTTCACGCTTCGAGGACGAGCTCACGCTGCGCACGGGGCGGCCCACCACCACCGTGGCACACGCAGAGCGCCCGATTCCGCTGCACTACTACTACTCGGAAGACCCGATCCAGGAAGCGATCGAGGAACTGCTCAAGACCAAGCAGGTGCCCATCTACGTGGTGCACTTCAGCCAGCTTGAGGCCATCGACCGGGCCACCAGCCTGATGAGCATCAACGTCTGCACGCGCGAGGAAAAGGACCGGATCTCCGAGCTGATCGCAGGCTTCCGCTTTGCGGCGGGCTTCGGCAAGACCCTGAACCGGCTGGTCCGCCACGGCATCGGCGTGCACCATGCGGGCATGTTGCCCAAGTACCGCCGCTTGGTGGAGCAGCTGGCACAGGCTGGCCTGCTGAAGGTCATCTGCGGCACCGACACCCTGGGCGTTGGCATCAACGTGCCGATCCGCACCGTGTTGATCACCGCGCTGTCCAAGTACGACGGCATCCGCACCCGCCTGCTGAACTCGCGCGAATTCCACCAGATCGCCGGGCGTGCCGGGCGTGCGGGCTTCGACACCGTCGGAACCGTGATGGTCCAGGCACCGGAACACGCAATCGAGAACAAGAAGAACATGGAGAAGGCGCTCGCGAAGTTCGGCGACGACTCCAAGAAGATCCGCCAGGTGGTCAAGAAAAAGCCGCCGCAGGGCTTTGTGACCTGGGGCGAGAAGACTTACGAGCGCATCATCGCCTCCACCCCGGAACCGTTGAACTCCTCATTTGTGGTCACCCACTCGATGCTGCTGAACCTGTTGGACCGCAAGGGCGATTCGTTCGCAGCGGCCCGCCGCCTGCTCACCGAAAACCACGAGACCCCGGCCAAGCAGCGCGCGCTGCAGCGCAAGGCGCTGGGCATACTGCGCGAACTGCTGGCCACCGGCGTCGTCGAGCGTTTGGATGTCCCCGACGAATATGGCAACAAGCTGGCGCTGACCGTGCACCTGCAGCAGAACTTCGCGCTGAACCAGCCGCTGTCCCCGTTTGCCCTGGCGGCCCTGGAACTCTTCGACGAGGAATCCCCCAGCTACGCACTTGATGTGGTTTCGGTCATCGAAGCGACGCTGGAAAAGCCGCGCCAGGTCATCGGCGCACAGGAAAAGAAGGCCCGCGGCGAGGCAATTGCCGCGATGAAGGCCGACGGCATGGAATACGACGCCCGCATGGCCGCGCTGGAGGAAGTCACCTACCCGCAGCCGCTGGCCCAGGTGCTCGGCGACGCCTTTGAGCAGTACCGCGCCGGTGCCCCGTGGCTCGGCGACTTTGAGGTGGCCCCCAAATCGGTGGTGCGTGACATGTACGAACGCGCCATGAGCTTCAGCGAATACGTGCAGTTCTACTCGATCGCCCGCTCCGAGGGCGTGCTGCTGCGCTACCTCACCGACGCCTACAAGGCGCTGCGCCAGACGGTGCCGCAGGATGCACTGCGCGAGGACCTCGAGGACCTCATCGAATGGCTCGGCGAATTGATCCGTCAGATCGACTCCTCGCTGCTCGATGAATGGGAAGAACTCGCCAACGGCGTGTTGCACGAACCCGACGCCGAGATCATCCCGCCGGCCCCGGAGCGCCTGACCTCCAACGAGCGAGCCTTCCGCGTGATGCTTCGCAACGACATGTTCAAGCGCGTGAAGCTCTTCGCCGACGAACAGGACGAGGCACTGGGCAACCTGGATGGGCACAACGGTTTTGACGCCGATGCCTGGGCGGATGCCATGGATGCGTACTTCGAGGAACACGAGGACATCGACGACGGCCCCGGCGGCCGCGGCCCCAACCTGCTGATCATCAGCACCGGCGCCGAAACCTGGAAGGTGCGCCAAATCTTCGCGGACCCGGCCAACCACCATGACTGGGGCATCGACGCGACGGTGAACCTCGCGGATTCCGATGAAGCGGGTTACCCGGTCATCACCGTCACCCGCGTGGGCCGGCTGGACTAGCGCCGAAAAGCATCCACAACGCCAAACAGCCGTTGTTCTCCATTCCCGCGAGGGAAGGAAGAACAACGGCTGTTTGTTTGGGGAAAAGCTAGAGTCCCAGGAACATGCTCAGCGACTGGGCCTGGCCCCGGAACACCAGCACCAGCGGAACCACCATGCCCACCAGCGCGTACGCGGAGACCGGGACGCAGAGCAACCATTCGCGAGCCGATCCTGCCTTGCCGAGGATCGGGAACGCGATGCGGCCGCTTGGCTTCCAGATGTCCTTCAGGACCGGAACCTTGCGCAACACCCTGGGCGAGCGCATCTTGATGGGCCAGATCAGGTTGCAGCCACCGACGGTGAGCATGTCCCCCAGGATATGCACCGCGCAACCAACCGCCACCGCAAGCACCAGCCAGTTTTGCTCATCCGGGGAGAACACCGCAACAAAGATGCCCGCCGGGATGGAGAGCAACCACGGCAGCCTGGCCATGGTGTCCGGGATGAACTTCAGCGCCTTCAGCGCGAAGGACACCAACAGCACCGCCAGCAAGCCGGCTCCGGGGTAGATGATCCCGAATCGGTCACTGTCAACTGTCCAGAGCCCCAGCACCCAGGCCAGCGCCGTAAACGCGCCGATACCCAACAGCGAGTGCGTGCCGTTGCGGTGTCCGCCGGAAACCTCGCCGATGCCGGCGCAGATCGCATTGGAGACCGGCGGAAGCGAATGCGCGATGGTTGCATGGCGGTGGTCGGCATCCGGCAACAGGGCCGCGCCGGCGCACACCATGGCGCCCGCAACCCCGGCAATGGGTGATTGTTCCAGCAGGCCGAAGCCCAGCGGGATGGCATCGGGCATCCACGAGATCGTCTCGGGGAGATTGCCGGTGGGGAGCTTGAAGCTCGTGGTCAACGCGATCCAGGCTGCTGCGCCGGTGGCCGCGTGGTGGCCGCCCATCATATGGGGGTCCCCCTCTAAATTGTTCTAGCATTCGATCGCCCCCACCTTATGACGGCCCACCCATGCGTTGGCTTCACCGCGCGCAACCCGCCCCGGTAGGCTTGGTCACATGCCTGAACCACGCCCCGCGCAACCTGCCGACGTCCCCGCAATCCTCCAACTCATCCACGAATTGGCGGTGTATGAGAAGGAACCCGACGCGGTCAAAAACACCGAGGTGGAACTGACAGCACACCTCTTCGGCCCCAACCCGCAGGTCTACGCACACGTGATTGAGGAGGACGGGAGTGTGCTGGGCTTTGCACTCTGGTACCTGACCTACTCCACCTGGGAGGGCACCCACGGCATCCACCTGGAGGATTTGTACGTGCGCCAGGCGGTACGTGGCGGCGGACACGGCAAGGCGCTGCTGCGGAACCTGGCGGCCATCGCCGTGGAGCGTGGCTACAAGCGTGTCGAATGGAGCGTGCTTGACTGGAACGAACCCGCTATCGGCTTCTACGACTCGCTCGGCGCCGGCTCCATGGACGGCTGGACCGTCCGCCGGCTCGAGGGCGACTCCTTGGCTGAACTGGGGTCCCGGCCATGAGCACCTTCCGCGGCATGAAAACCACCGAACACTACTTCCAGCTCCCGCTGGATCACGCCAAACCTGCGGGCGAAACCATCACCGTTTTCGCCCGCGAGATCGTTTCCACCGATCACCAGGATCCTGCCGAACTGCCGTGGCTGCTGTTCTTGCAGGGCGGCCCGGGCGGCAAATCCCCGCGCCCCGGCTCGCTCTCAGGCTGGCTGGCCGAGGCTGCCAAGACCTTCCGCGTCTTGCTGCTTGACCAGCGTGGCACCGGGCTGAGCACCCCCGCCAACCGGCAGACCCTGCCGCTGCGCGGGGACGGCGCCGCGCAGGCAGCCTACCTCACCCACTTCCGCGCCGATTCGATTGTGCGTGATGCGGAGGCCATCCGCGAAAAGCTCGGTATCGACACGTGGAGCACCTTCGGCCAAAGCTACGGCGGCTTCTGCACGCTGACCTACCTCTCGATAGCCCCGCAATCCCTGGAACGCTGCCTGATCACCGGCGGGCTCGCCTCGCTGGACGCGGACGCGGCCACCGTGTACCGGGCCACCTACGCGCGCATGGCGGCGCGTAACGCTGAGTACTTCTCCTGGTACCCGGAGGATGCCAAGACCCTGGCCCGCATCGTGGGGCACCTGCGGCGCACCGCCGAACACCTGCCCAACGGCCGGGAGCTGAGCATTCCCCTGGTGCAAATGCTCGGGCAATTCCTGGGCGGGAACACCCGGGTGCACCTGCTGCACCACGTATTCGAGGGTGCCTTTGTGCACACCCCGGGCGGGGACCGGCTCTCGGACACCTTCCTGGCGGAAATCCAGGTCCAGGCGGATCGCAGCACCAATCCGCTGTACGCGCTTATGCACGAATCCATCTACGCGCAGGGCGCGGCCACCAACTGGGCTGCCGAGTCCGTGCTCGTCGAATTCCCTGGATTCTCCCCCGCCGCCGAGGTTCCGCTGCTCACCGGCGAAATGGTGTACCGCTGGTACTTCGAATCGGATCCGGTGCTGCGCCCCTTGGAGGAAACCGCCCGCATCCTGGCCGAACACGAGGATTGGGGCCAGCTCTACGACCTTGAGACCTTGGCCGGCAACACGGTTCCGGTGGCAGCCGCCGTATACACCGACGACGTCTATGTAGATCGGGACTTGTCGATCGCCACGGCACATGCTGTGGCCGGTTTGAAGGTCTGGGAAACCAACGAATTCCACCACGACGGCATCGGCGACGAGGGCGCCATGATCTTCGCGAAACTGCTGGAGACGACGGCTGACTGAGGCTTTCCCGGCGGTGCGGTAAACCGCCCTGCTTCACGGAAACAACAAGAAGCCCCCCGTGGGCCGGCACGAATGCCATCCCACGGGGGGCTTCCGGCTCCGACCTCAAATCGAAGTTGGCGAACCGTTTTGATCGGCTTTTGGCTTCCGCAACGTCCCCAAGACGCGGCGGCGGCCAATGCATGGCGTGAGAGTGCCCGGGCTGCACAAGGCAATTTACCCCTCGGCCCACCAACCTGCCCGGACTCAACATTCCCACGGCATCCCCTCATGCCATGGTCCTTTACACGTCAGGGAAACCCCGCCCTTCGCTTCCGTGGGCGTTGTTTGACGGGCTACCGCATCGAAACACCAGCGGGTCGCAATCCGAAGCCGGTTTATGAGACCGGAAGCCAGCGCAACCCGTGAAGGTTCCAGCAAAGCCTCGCAACACAATTCACTGTTTTCACGCTATCGCGGCCACTGGCGGGCAGGAATAGACCTAGGTCTACACTTGGGGCACCTTGCCTCATCCGTGGGTTAGGTAACGCATCACGGCTTGGACCCTGCGATGGGAATCCCCGTCAAGAGCCAGACCCAGCGCATCGTAGATACGCGAGGTATGTTGAACCACAGCTTTCTCGCTCAGGAAGAGCTCAGCGGCAATGCGGGCGTTTGACCGCCCTTCTGCCATCAACGCGAGAACTTCCTGCTGGCGTGGCGTCAGTTTGCGCACCGGCCCGTCGGACAGCTTGGCACGGGCAAGCATCAAGGCCACGATGTCAGGATCCAGCGCCGTTCCTCCTTGGATGACTTCACGCAGATCTGCCAAGAAGGTGTCAACGTCCGCGATGCGTTGCTTGAGCAGGTAACCGACCTTCCCGTTCGACTCGGCGAGCAGTTCATCGGCATAGCGACGCTGCATGTGTTGGGAGAGCACGACCACCGCGATGTGCGGGTGCCTGGCCCGGATTCTCAAGGCCGCAAGGAGGCCTTCGTCGGAATGGCCCGGCGGCATCCTGATATCGGTGATCACCAGGTCGGGCAGGTGCTCGTCAACATCTTTTTCCAGTTCAACCGCGTCTTGGGCCGCAGCCACGACCTCGAAACCGCCGTCCTCCAGCACTAGTTGCAGGCCGCGCCGCAGCAGGCTCTCATCTTCCCCAATGACTACGCGCATGGTAATTTCACCGATATTTGTGTTCCCGTCCCGGGCTCGCTGCGCAGGCAGAAATGCCCGCCCAGAACGTCCACGCGGTCACTGGCACCGCGGAGCCCCGTGCCCTGCTGTGGATCGGCACCGCCGATTCCATCGTCTTGCACCTGGATCACCAGCCACCCGTCCGATCTATGGAGTTCAACCCGGACGGCGCCGGCATGTGCATGCTTGACGGCATTGGTCAGCGACTCCGCCAACACAAAATACGCAGTGCTTTCGACCGCCGGCGGGCACCCGAAATCACCGATGTTGATCTCAAGCTCGGTGGGAACAGGCATCCGGTCGACAAGGTCCTCGGCGGCGGCAACCAGGCCGCGTTCGATCAGGGCGGCAGGCATCACAGCATGCACCAATTGACGCAGGTCGGCTGCCGCCGCGTCGATACCCCGCCGCAGCCCGGTGGCGCGTTCGGCGGTATCAGAGACCGTCTTCGAGGCGTTGGCCATTTGCTGGGCTTCAAGGGCCAGCAGGACAAGTTGCATTTGAAGCCCGTCATGAAGGTCCCTGGCAATCCGCTTCCGTTCCCGATCGGCGGCATCAACCAAACGCTCTCTTGAGCGTTGCAGGGCAGTGTGGCTTTCCCGCAGGTCCGCCGTCAGTCGTTCCCGGTCGACGGCTATGGCCACCACTTGGCCCGCCGAGCGGACCCGTTCAATGTCCTCGACAGCAGTGGAGTCAAAAGTTATCGCCCCGACAAGGAGTCCATCGAGGTCGATTTCCACCACCCCGCGGTTGTTGCCTGCCGGGAGGACGGCAACGGGGTTCCCGTCATCGTCGATGAAGATTCCTAGTTTTGGAACCCAAAACGACAATTCCAGCGTGGGATCCCCCACGGTGCGGGCCAGGGCCAATCTCAGGCTCGAGCGCGTTCCGCCCCAGCCGCCGAGCCACGACCCGAGCTCCTCGAGCTCAGCAGTCTTGGCGAATCCACCGCGTAGGATCCCTTGGCTAAATGCCACGGGAATCCCTCCGAGGGCCACGAGTTGGATGGCTGCCCGGGCCTCGCCGGAGAAGTTGAGCACGGGGCCCAGCACAATGGCACCGAAGGGGACGAGCACCACGGCAAAGGCCCCGTAGGCGAACAACGGCATCAGCACTCTGCGGTGGGCCGCATCGGCCCGGACCAGACGTCGAATGAGCACGAAGGCGGTGGCTGACATGACAGCCGTTCCCACCATCTTCTGCAGGGCGGCGATGCCCGCAACCATGCCGGGGTTGTCAGCAATCGCCATGGCGGGGAGCGGGCCTTCTAAATCGAGCAGGTAGACAGGCGCCTGCAGCAGCAACGAATTCACATAGGCCAAGGCCACCGTGTATTTCGAGAGCCTGCCGGAAAGATGCCCGGAGGGGAAGGCATGAAGCATGTGGACTGTCACCGCAAGGACCAGGGTGGCACCCACGCTCCCGACGGCAATGAGCACCGGGATTTCGGTATTGATGAGGCTTCCCAGCAACACCGAGAAACCGCCCAGGAGAATGAGGCCGCCCAACCGGTTTCCCGGGCGCCGGTACCACGCATGCAACCCCGCACACAGGTACGCCAGGAAAACAAGCGGGAAAAGAATGACCACTCGTCCCGAGGGCCCGCCCAAGGGCAACAATGCGCAGACGATACCCGCGAAGGCCAACCCTGCGCATAAGACAACCAGCAGCGATCGGTGCAGTGATCGAGCCAGGTTCGAGCGCATTGCCACAGTGGTCATGGACTCCAATCTATCGTCCGACCTAGCCTGGCTCGATACTGGAGGGGCCGTGAACGTCATTTTTTCGGGTTCGGAACGAACTCGTGGCCGAGCGCAAGCGATACCGAGTTGAAGATCCGCACCGCGGGATCCATGCACGGCAGGGTCCCGGTGTTCCCCGACATCGTCTTGGATTCCGCACACGCCCCCGAGGGGATGTCGCTGTTCGCCATCACCACCGCAGTGGTGTCCGTTGCGGTGTCGTAAAACACCGAAGTGTTGTAGCCCGGCAGCTCGCCGGTGTGCCCCACCCAGCCGCCCATGCAGTCCAGGGCCAGCCCGTAGCCCGCGGATCCCGGGACCGATGACAAGCGTTCGACCTGGGTGTGGGCCTTCAACAGGCCCTGTCCGGTTCCCAGCGCGCGCCCGTAAACCAGCAGGTCGTCAACCGTTGAAACGATTTGCCCGGCGGTCCACGCCCAGGTGGGGTTCCAGGTGGTCGCATTGACGGGTTTCATCTCATGCTCCGCGGTTCCTTGCAGGGTGAAGCCTTCGGCGTGTGGCAACGGAAACGGATCGGTGGTGCCGGGCATGGAAGTTCCGCCGAGTTTGAGCGGACCAATGATATTTTCGTTTAGCACCTGCGCATGCGGCTGGCCAGTGGCCTTTTCAATGACCTTGCCCAACAACAGCGTGTTCGTGTTCGAGTGGTTGAATTCCGCCCCAGGCTCGAAGAGCGCCGGCAAGGCCAGTCCGATGTCGATGAGTTGCCCGGGTGTCCACGTTTTGAGCGGGTCCGCGAAGAACTGCCCGGTGGTGTCCTCGAGATCCAGGCGTTCTGACTCGTCCAGTTGCAGCACCAGGGTTCCCGCGAAGGTTTTACTGACCGATCCGATGCGCTGGAACATCCCGGAATCCATAGGTTTTTGTGTGGCGGGATCTGCCACCCCGTAGGATTCGGCCCAGCCGCCCTGCGGGACTTGCACTGCCACCACGGCGCCGGAGGCAGCGGTCTGCATCAGGGCTGCTGTTGCAGCTTCATCAAGGTTTTTGACGAGCGGGGCCGCGAGCGGGGCCGCCGCCTGCTCCGTGATTTGGTACCCGCTGACCGCACGTGGATCGGTCACGCAGGTTGCAACCTGCGTTGAAGCAGCGGGATCGGCCTGCCCCGGCATCGGCTGCGCCGCTGTGCAGGAGCAAAGCACCGCTGCAGCTGCCGAGACAAGGCGGGACCGGGAATTCACAAGGGGCTCCATTCAGGGCAGATTTATGCCCTGAATAATTGTGCTTCTCTTCGGCCGCCATCACCATGGACTTAGGTCGCCAACTCGGGTATGGAAAACTTCTGGTATTGGCGCGGCTTCCAGAGTAGATTTCGCTTCCATGAGCGAAGAACTGGTTTTGGTCACCGGCGGATCCGGGTTCCTGGGCGCACATTGCCTGGTGGCACTGCTCGAACGCGGTTACCGGGTGCGCACCACGGTGCGGACCCTGGACCGGCAGACCGAAGTCTGGGCGGCGCTGCGAATGGCCGGGCACGGAGAAACCGAGCCGGAGCGCGTGGAGATCGTGGCCGCGAACCTGACCGCAGACGAGGGCTGGGAAGCGGCGGTGGCCGGCTGCCACTACGTGCTGCACACTGCCTCCCCGTTCCCGTCCACGGCACCCAAGGACGAGAACGACCTGATCGTCCCCGCGCGTGAGGGTGCCCTGCGGGTGCTGGCAGCCTCCCGCAGGGCAGGGGTGAAGCGGGTTGTCTTGACTTCATCGTTTGCCGCCGTCGGATACGGCCATGCACCCCGGGACGCAGAATTCACCGAGGCCGACTGGTCGAATCCCAACTCCGATATCGGCGCGTACACCAAGTCCAAAACGCTTGCCGAGGCCGCTGCCTGGGAATTCATCAAGAACGAGGGCGGGACCCTGGAACTGGCCGTGGTCAATCCCGTCGTCATTCTGGGTCCGGTGCTAGGGCCCAAGCTCTCCAGCTCCATCGAGTTGATGCAACGCATGGTTTCCGGCAAGCTGCCGGGGTTGCCGCAATTTTCCATCGCACTGGTGGATGTGCGCGACGTCGCGGACCTGCACCTGCGGGCCATGCTCAATCCAGCCGCGGCGGGCGAACGCTACCTGGCGGTTGCCGGACCGGCACTGAGCATGCAGCACATGGCGGACATCCTGCGCGCGGCCGGGTACAACGCACCCACCCGGGTGCTGCCAAATTGGCTGGTGCGTGCCGCAGCGATCTTTGTCCCGGCGATGCGGGAGGTGGTTCCGCGCTTGGGCGTGGTGAAGAACGCATCGAACATCAAGGCGGGGACGCAACTTGGCTGGACCCCGCGGCCGGTGGAGGATTCACTGGTTGACACGGCGCGCTCGCTGGAGAAGCTGGGCTTGCTCTAGGTGCGCCGGGATGCGATTTCGCGCAGGCAGAAGAACACTATGACCGCGATGAAGAGCAGGCAGACGTAGCCGAGTCCGGCGAATCCTAGCGAGGCCAACAACAGCCCGGAGCCTGCGGCACCCAGCGCCCCGGCGGCACCCATGAGCGTGTCGGAAACGCCCTGGACCAGCACCCGGCTTTCGCGGGTCACACGTTCGGCCAGGAAGGCGGAACCGGAGAGGGTGGCCATCGACCAGCCAACGCCCAGCAACACCAGCCCGATAGTGACCGCGGCCTGTGAGTTGGCGCCCAGTCCCGCCACCAACACCGCGGCAACCAGTACGCCTTGGGACGCAAGCATCATCCTGACCTGGCCCATCTTGTCGGACAACCAGCCAACCAACGGGGACAGCGCGTACATGCCGGCTATGTGCAGCGAAATGGTGAAACCTATGACGATGAGGATGTCGTTGCCGCCGCCGTGCATTGCGTGCCCGGGCATGGCGGCAAGGTCCTTGAGGTGCACCGGCGTCATCGACATGACCCCGACCATCACCAGGTGCGCCACCACGATCGTTGAAATGCCGAGCAGCGCACCGGGTGACTGCCGTGCGGCGGCAAGCCCGGTCATCAGCGATCCCCGCCTGCGGCCGGCCACGGGTGCGGTGGCCCGGTGTCCGGCGGCCTCGTCGTAACCCCGGGCCAGGGTGATCGGGTCCGGCCGCAGCCCGATATTCAGGATCACGATGGCCAGCAGCATGCCGGCCAGGGAGAAGAGGAATGGGCCGCTCATCGGTGGCAGGCCGATGCTTGCGCCCAGTGCGGAGCCAGGTCCAATCAGGTTCGGCCCGGCGACCGCACCGACGGTGATCGACCAGACCACCAGGCCCAGGTCGCGCCCGCGGGTTGCATCATCGGCCAGGTCGGTCGCGGCGAAACGGGCCTGCAGGTTTGCGGCGGATCCCACGCCCAACAGGGCGGCGCCGAGCATCAACACGGCAAAGCTCTGGGTCACCGGTGCCAGCATCATCAGCACCGAGCCGATTGCGGCCAGGCAATAGCCAAGTGAAAGCGCAACCCGGCGGCCCCGCTTGACCGCAAGTGCTGCAAGCGGCAGGGCACTGAGCGCACCGGCGACGGAAATGGCGGTGGTTGCCGCTCCGGCAAAGGCATTGGATCCGGTGAGTTCAACTGCCATCAGCGAACCGATGGCCAGTCCGGCACCGTTTCCCACACCGCTGAGCAACTGCGAGGCGGAAAGCGTGAACACCACGCGCCGCTGCGCTTGGGCTCGCGGGGAAACGGGTTTGATAACCGACTTCTGGGATGTACTCACCCGCGCCATTCTAGCAACTACGGGGGGCGTTAAACGGGTGTCGGGCCCGTCTCGCGAAGGAGAGGGGCCCGACAGGGACCTGCAGGAACGGGCGACTACTCGGAGTCGGCCTTGGTGGCTTCGTCTGCTGCCTTGAGTTCCTGTGCCGCCTTGTGCTCGGCGGCGGCGCGGCGGCCGGCCGGGGAGAGCAGGGAAGCAACGGTGGCGATCACGATGGTGCCGAGGATGACCACCAGGGAGACGGTGATCGAGATATCCGGCACCCACTCGATGTGCTGGCCGCCGTTGATGAACGGAAGCTCGTTGACGTGCATTGCGTGGAAGACCAGCTTGATGCCGATGAAGGCCAGGATGATCGACAGTGCGTGCTTGAGGTAAACCAGGCGGTCCATCAGGCCACCGAGCAGGAAGTACAGCTGGCGCAGGCCCATCAGGGCGAACAGGTTCGCGGTGAAGACGATGAACGGGGACTGGGTCAGGCCGAAGATGGCCGGGATGGAGTCGACCGCGAAGAGCAGGTCGGTCATGCCGATGGTAATGAAGACCATGACCATCGGGGTGAACATCTTCTTGCCGTCGATGGTGGTGCGCAGCTTGTTGCCGTCGAACTCCTTGGAGATCGGCAGGTTCTTGGTCAGCTTGTAGACCAGGCCGCTGTTGGCGCCGTCCGACTCGTCTTCACCCTTGTCCGTTGCCTGCTTCCAGGCGGTGAAGAGCAGGAACGCACCGAAGATGTAGAAGACCCACGAATAGTTTTCAATGACTGCCGCACCGAGGACGATGAAGATGCCGCGCAGGATCAGCGCGATGATGATGCCGAACATCAGCACTTCCTGCTGGTACTTACGCGGTACCGAGAAGCGGGCCATGATGATGATGAAGACGAACAGGTTGTCGATACTCAGCGAGTACTCGGTGACCCAGCCGGCAATGAATTGCTGGCCGAGGTCCGGTCCTGCCTGCCACCAGACAACGCCGCCAAAGATCAGCGCCAGGGTGACGTAGAAGCCTACCCAGAGACCGGACTCCTTCATCGAAGGTTCGTGTGGCTTCTTGACTACGTACAGCAGGTCAAGCAGAAGAATGATGCACAATGCCGCAAGAGAAATGATCTCGAATTGCAGCGTCAAGCCATGGTTTCCCAATGTGGGGCCTTTCAAACGGGATACGTGAAATTACCGCAAGTCTCTCCGCCGCCCGCTCAGATTGGGACGACCGCTGCGCCCGGCGAAGCAACTATGCTTCACGTGTTGACGACCACAGCACAAGTGGGATACTCCCCTACGCTTGGAATAGTCTAGCGCACTCATGTTTCCGTCCCGTGAACAACCCTACGCGTGACCAGCGTTTTTCATCTGGCGCAGTTCCTTCTTCAGCTCCGAGACTTCATCGCGCAGGCGGGCAGCAACCTCGAAGTGCAGTTCCGCTGCGGCAGCGTGCATCTGCTCGGTCATCTGCTCGATCATCTCCACCAGGTTCTCCGCAGGGGCAGCGGCCAGGCCGTCGGCACGCACCACTTCGTGGGCCTTCTTGGTTCCGGCGCTCGAACGCTTGGCGGTCTTGGCCAGGCGCTGGTTGTTCAGCAGCTCCTGGGTGTCGGCGTCCTCGCGGGCGAGCGAATCGGTGATGTCGGCGATCTTCTTGCGCAGCGGCTGCGGGTCCACGCCGTGGTCCTTGTTGTACTTCTGCTGCACCTCGCGGCGGCGGTTGGTCTCGTCGATGGCCTTGGCCATCGCGTCGGTGATCTTGTCCCCGTACATGTGCACCTGCCCGTCGACGTTTCGGGCAGCACGTCCAATGGTCTGGATCAGCGAGGTTGCCGAGCGCAGGAAGCCCTGCTTGTCGGCATCGAGAATCGCCACCAAGGAGACCTCGGGCAGGTCAAGGCCCTCACGGAGCAGGTTGATGCCCACCAGTACGTCGAACAGGCCCATGCGCAGCTCGCGCAGCAGCTCGACGCGGCGCAGCGTGTCCACGTCCGAGTGCAGGTACTGGACCTTCACTCCGTGCTCGGTGAAGTAGTCGGTGAGGTCCTCGGCCATGCGCTTGGTCAGCGTGGTGACCAGGATGCGCTCGTTACGTTCCACGCGCACGCGAATTTCATCGAGCAGGTCATCGATCTGGCCCTTGGTGGGCTTGACAATGATTTCCGGGTCGATCAGGCCGGTGGGGCGGATGATCTGCTGGACCACGCCATCGGCCTTGCCCAACTCGTACTTGCCCGGGGTGGCGGAGAGGTAGACGGTCTGGCCGATGCGTTCGAGGAACTCGTCCCACTTCAGCGGTCGGTTGTCCATGGCCGAGGGCAGCCGGAAGCCGTGCTCCACCAGGGTGCGCTTGCGGGACATGTCACCCTCGTACATGGCGCCGATCTGCGGGACCGTGACGTGGGATTCGTCGATGACCAGCAGGAAGTCGTCCGGGAAGTAATCGATGAGGCAGTGCGGCGCGGTTCCGGCGGCACGGTCGTCGATGTGCCGGGAGTAGTTTTCGATGCCGTTGCAGAACCCCATCTGCTCCATCATTTCCAGGTCGTAGGTGGTGCGCATGCGCAGCCGCTGGGCCTCGACCAACTTGTTCTGGTTTTCCAGGGTTTCCAGGCGGTTGCGCAGCTCGTCCTCGATGTCTCCGATGGCGCGGTTCATCCGTTCGGGGCCGGCAACGTAGTGGCTGGCAGGGAAGACGTACATCTCGTTTTCTTCGCGAATCACGTCCCCGGTGACCGGGTGCAGCGTATGGATCGACTCGATCTCGTCGCCGAAGAACTCGATGCGCAGCGCCTGTTCCTCATACATCGGGATGATCTCCACGGTGTCACCGCGCACGCGGAAGGTGCCGCGGTGGAAGTCCATGTCATTGCGGGCGTATTGCATGGAGACGAACTTGCGCAGCAGGTCGTCGCGGTTCAGCTCCATGCCCTTCTTCAGGGTTACCATGCCCGCCACGTACTCCTCGGGGGTACCCAAGCCGTAGATGCAGGAGACGGTGGCGACGACTATGACATCGCGGCGGGTCAGCAACGCGTTGGTGGCGGAGTGGCGCAGGCGTTCGACTTCCTCGTTGATGGAGGAGTCCTTCTCGATGAAGGTATCGGTCTGCGGCACGTAGGCCTCGGGCTGGTAGTAGTCGTAGTAGGAGACGAAGTACTCGACGGCGTTGTTGGGCAGCAGCTCGCGAAACTCGTTGGCCAGCTGCGCGGCCAGCGTCTTGTTTTGCACCATCACCAGGGTGGGTCGCTGCACCTGCTCGATGAGCCAGGCGGTGGTGGCGGACTTGCCGGTGCCCGTGGCACCGAGCAGCACCACATCCTTCTCACCCGCGTTGATGCGCGTCGTGAGTTCCTTGATGGCCGCCGGCTGGTCACCGGCGGGCTTGAACTCGCTAATGACCTCGAAGGGGGCAACGACTCGGTTGATTTGCTGCGCAAGACTCATGGTTTCTAGGCTACGCCCTGTGGCCGACAGGTTGCTCGCTGCTCGCGTTGGGCTGAATGGGGCTGCCGGCCAGGCTGCCGAAGGACACACCGGATTTCTGGGAATGGCGAGAACCGTTTACGATTACTGAGGCGTGGGCTGCGCCACAACCAGCGTGCCCATTCCCGCTCGCACAGAACCCGTTGACTTGAGGACACCCATGAAGCTGCTGAAATCGATCCCCCTACTCGGCTGGATTGTCATAGCCATCGTGCTGGGCATCCTGACCGGGCCAATCATGCCGGTTTGGCTTGGCGGCGTGTTCCTGACCTACAACTCGATCTTCTCCGGCTTCCTGGGCTTCGTGATTCCGCTGATCATCTTGGGTCTTGTCATGCCAGCCATCGCAGAGCTTGGCAAAGGCGCCGGCAAGTGGCTGGGGATCACCGCGCTGATCGCCTACGGATCCACGATCGCTGCGGGTCTGCTGGCCTACTTCGTCAGCCGCTGGGTTTTCACCTCGTCGCTTTCCGGTGGTGGGCTTGCGGAACTCGGCGATGAGGCTGGCTCCGGCTTCACCCCGTATCTGACCGTGGTGGCCAGCGCCGGCGACTCGGCGACCGAAATCGTGCTTCCGCCGGTCCTCGGCGTGATGAGCGCTCTGGTGCTCGCCTTCGTGATCGGCGTGGGCCTCACTGCCTTCCACTCCAAGGTGATCTTCCGCGGCGCCATCGAGTTCCGCACGATCATCGAATCCGTGATCCGCCGTATCATCGTTCCGGCACTGCCACTGTTCATCTACGGCATCTTCTTGGACCTTTCCGCCAGTGGTTCTGCGGTAACAGTGGTCACGAAGTTCCTGCTGGTGGCTCTGGTATCCTTCGCCCTGACCTTCGTGGTGCTGCTGGCACAGTACTCGGTGGCCAGTGCGATGTCCGGGCAGAACCCCCTCAAGGCACTGTGGAACATGCGCGATGCCTACTTCACCGCGCTGGGCACCTCGTCCTCGGCGGCAACCATTCCCGTCACGCTGGCCTCCACCAAGAAGAACGGCGTCTCCGACTCCGTCGCCGGCTTTGTGGTGCCACTGTGCGCCACCATCCACCTTTCCGGCTCGATGGTCAAGATCACCTGCTTCTCCATCGCGGTGCTGCTGCTCACCGGTGGCGATGTTTCCTTCGGCGCCTACCTGCCGTTCATCCTGATGCTCGGGGTCATGATGATTGCAGCCCCGGGAGTTCCCGGCGGCGCCATTGCCGCGGCCGCCGGCCTGCTAGCGCAGATGCTCGGCTTCGGCGAGGTCGAGGTCGGCCTGATGTTCGCCGCGTACATCGCCCTTGACAGCTTCGGCACCGCCACCAACGTGACCGGCGACGGCGCCATCGCGATGATCATGAACAAGCTCACCCGCGGCCACCTCGGCACGCAGGCACAGGATCCGGAAGACGAGTCCGTGGAGCCGGCATCCGGAAGCACCACCACGGCCCACAAGCTGGCCAACTAGCTCCAAGGCACGTAAATACACGTGATGCCGATGCTGCAGTGCAGCATCGGCATCACGTGTATTTTTATGTGTTGAGTCAGCTGTGTTGAGTCAGCTGTGCGGTTCGTTGACGCGGGATTTCTTGCTCAGGCGGGCCAGCTCACCCAACCGGGCGAGGGATGCTTCGTTTCCGTTCGGAGCGAAGGCGAAATATGCGCCGGCGCCACCCAGGATCCCGTCAACCAGCTCGCCGGCGCCCACCAGGTGGCGGACCTTCCCGGCGCTGAACTTCGTGAGGTTCCCGGTGCCGGTCAGTATGATCTTGGCGTCGATGCCCGGGAAGGGGACCTCCGCGTGCCCCTGGGCCAGGAAGCCTTCGAGCGCATCGAGCAGCGCCTTCCAGATCCCCGGCAGGTCGTCAACCAGGTCCACCGGAATCAGCTGCAGCGAGTGGTAGCGCAGCTGCACCGCACCCCGGGTGCCCGACAGTGTTGCCGCGCGTTCGGGATCGCGCTGGATACTCACCAGGTGCGGCGCCGAGCCGTCGGCGGGTTCGTTGAGAATGAATGATTCGGCGACCAGTGCAGTGTTCATGGGAGGGGTGTTCATCGGGTGCGGCTTCCGCTGCGGCGCGGTTTCCTGCGGGTGTCCCGTTCAACGATGTTGCCCAGCGCGGAACGCATGGCACGCATCATGAACAGCACCGACGCAGTCGTCGCGGCGATGATGCCCAGCAGTGCCAGCCAGCCGGGGACCAGCACCGTCGCCGTGTAGCCGGAGGCGCGCGAGACAAACTCGGCGCGGCCGCCAAAGAAGACCCAGAGCACGAACGCGGCCCCAAGGCTGAGCCCGCAAACCAGCCAGGACATCTTGATGCGGCGCAATTCCTTATCCGCGCGCAACTGTTCGACTTCCAGCATGTCCCGCAGCTGGTCCTTGGTGTATTTGGGTTCAGCCGGCATGGCGGTTCCCTCCCGTCAGCGACTCCCAGATTTCGGTGACCTTGTCGCGCAACTGTTCAAGGGTGCCGGAGTTTTCGATGACGATATCGGCCACCGCGGCACGTTCCGCGTCGCTGGCTTGCGCGGCAATCCGTGCCAACGCATCGGCCTCACTCATCCCCCGGTCCTGGATCATCCGCCGCAGGCGTTCTTCCAGCGGCGCGGCAACCACCAGCACCATGTCGAAGTTCGCGCCCTGACCGGTTTCCACAAGCAACGGGATGTCCTGGATGACCACGGCATCCTCCGGCGCTTCGGCATGCAGCCTTGCCGCTTCGGCGCGCACCAGCGGATGCACGATCGAATTCAGCGTTTCGCGGGCTTTCCCATCGGCGAAGACCAAGGCTCCCAGGGCCGGGCGGTCAAGCGCTCCGTCCCCGCTGAGGATCCCCTCCCCGAAGGCCTCCACGATGGCGGCCAGCCCGGGGGTTCCGGGCTCCACCACCGCGCGGGCAATCGCGTCGGCATCGATGAGCACGGCACCGAGTTCAGCCAGCCGCCGGGCAACGGCGGATTTTCCTGCGGCGATTCCGCCGGTCAGACCAACATTTTGCATGTGTCCAAGCCTACCGATCCATATCAAGCATCAAGCTGCGCGAAACACTAGACTGGATCGGTGATGCACAGCGATTCCGTGGCGACGGCCTACACGACGGTGGATGGCGACTTCGTCCACGAGTTGGAGATCAAGCGTTCGCGTTTCATCACCTACCTGCGCCGGGTCGAGTCCGAGGATCAGGCGCGCGGGCTGATCAGCGAGCTGCGCAAGTCCCACTTCGACGCCCGGCACCACTGCAGCGCGTTCATCCTGGGCGCGGACCGCATGGCCATGCGCAGCAACGACGACGGTGAACCCTCGGGCACCGCCGGCATCCCGATGCTCGATGCGCTGGCCAAGCGCGAGACCGGACCCGGGCACACCGACCTTTCGGACATCGTCGCGGTGGTGGTGCGCTACTTCGGCGGCATCCTGCTGGGCGCCGGCGGCCTGGTGCGCGCCTATTCCGAGTCGGTCTCCAGCGCGCTTGATGAGGCTCCGTTGATCCGCCGCCAACGCCTGCGGATCCTGGGCGTCGACGCCGACTACGCGGCGGCCGGGCGGCTGGAAAACGATTTGCGCGCGGCCGGCGTGCAGGTGCTTGGCACCGACTACGGCCCGCGCCTGGCCACGCTTCGCGTGGGCCTGAACGACGAAGAGACAGTCATTGAAAAATTTCGCGACCGGCTGGCCACGCTCAGCGCCGGCGCCAGTCGCGGGGAAAACTTGGGAACCGAATGGGTGGATCTTCGATGAATCTTGATTTTGCACAACTACGCCGCTGGCCAGATGTCGAGGCCGAAAACCTGCAGGCTGTCGATGCCGCCGACAGGTTGCTGCTCGACCTTGCCGCCGAGGCAGGCTGGCCGGCCGAACCCGGCCGCGTGGCCATCCTCAACGACCGCTACGGCGCACTGACCCTTGGGGCTCTGGCCGCCGGTGTGCGCGGGATCCGCGTGCACCAGGACGCACTTTCCGGCGCCCAGGCCATCGCGGCCAACACGCAGCGCCTGCTTCCGGAACGTGCAGGTGAATACCGGGCGTTGCCACTGGGCGCCGCACTGTTGGAGAACGCCACGTTGGTGTTGATCCAACTCCCCCGGTCCCTGGATGCATTGGAGGAAATGCTGGCCTTCGTCGCCGAGCATGGCGCCCCGGAGGTCACGGTGATGGCCACCGGTCGCATCAAGCACATGGGCCTTGGCATGAACGAGGTGATGGGCCGCTACTTCGGTTCCGTCACGGCCTCGCTGGGCCGGCAGAAATCGCGGGTGCTCACCGCATCCTCGGTGCACCCAGCCGAACAACGCCCCTCCGCACGGTTCCCGCTGCACAACTCCGTCCAGGTCGGGTTGGACAAGCCACTGGAGCTTCGGGCCTTCGCGGAAACCTTCGGAGGTGCCAAATTGGACCCGGGCACCAGGTTCCTGTTGGAAAACCTTGACCTTCCGGGCAGCGCCCGTCGTGCAGTGGATCTTGGCTGTGGCAACGGAACCATCGCCACGTTCATGGCGTTGAAGCACCCGGCGCTGAGCATACATGCCTCGGACCAGTCGGCATCCGCGGTGGCTTCCACCAGCGCAACCGCTATTGCCAACGGCGTGGCAGAGCGCGTCACTCCTGTCCAGGATGATGCGTTGGCGTCCTTGCCGGATGCTTCCGAGCAGCTCGTGGTGCTCAACCCGCCGTTCCACATGGGTAATACGGTCCATGCGGGGATCGCCCTGAAACTGATTGCCGATGCCGGACGCGTGCTGGCGCCGGGCGGGGAACTCTGGTGTGTCTGGAATTCACATCTCGGGTACAGGTCCCAGTTGGAAAAGTTGGTTGGCCCCACCCGCCAGGTCGCGCGGAACCCGAAGTTCACCCTCACGGTGTCGACGCGCGCCCAGCCTCGAGGTTAGCGAAGTAGCGGTTCGAGGGTGGCACCGGGCCGCTTTCAAGGCGCGGCCTTTCGCCGCGTATGCGAACGGCATGACCCTGAATTCCAACAGCCGCCAGCTCGATCCTGTCAAGTACTTCGGCATCGTCGGGTTCGGTGGTCGGCAGGCCGATCGAGGAGTCGTTGAGATCCCGCCAGCGGATCTTGCCCTTGGCCCGGTTGAAGACCTCCATGGCCCGCCATGGCCGGTAGCCGGAGTGTGTGGCGGCCTCCGAGTCTTTCAGGCGGGCCGGCGTTCCAATCACCACGGGCCGACTTCCCCACCCATGCAACCCGACAATCGTCAGTTTCGTGAGGGAAGCCAACGGAAGTTTCTCGGCATTGACGCCCCACGCCCATGGCCGGTTCGCCACGGCAAGGAACTCCTGCTGGTTCAGCGCGTTGACGGCCTCGATGCCGTGCAACGGGCACTTGTCGTCAACAGCGAGCATCGACGGCATTCCGGCTGGCTGGTTGCGTTTCTTGCCGCCGCAGATGCATCCCTCTCGCTGGGCCTCGCCGGAGTCCACAGCTTGCACGGCCCGCTGGTAAACCAGCGGGCCGATCGTGGGGTCCAACGGAATTTCGAGCACCACGTCACCGGCGAGATTCTCCCGAAGCAGGTGGAACACGACGATCAGCGACCAGAAGCCCAACGCCACCAGCGGCACCAACAGCGATTCAAGGTCGTCCAGATGGGCAGTCCCGGCCAGCGCTCGGATATCCCGTCCCGCTTCGGTGAAGAACGAAATGACGATCTTGGCAGCCGACAGCACCACGAGGGTCACGAATACAGCCTTCAGCTTGGAGTTGGCGCGTCCCTGCATGCGTGAGCGTTTCAACAACGCACCGTCAACAAGCACCTGGCCTGCTGCTTCACGCCGCCATTGGCGGATGGTGCGGGAGAACCGTGCCCCGCTGAGTCCGGCCACCAGCCCCAGCGCCAGGAACCAGTAGAACAACACCCACAGCAGCACAAAGAACACCATGGAGTCGTGCTGCCCGTAGACCAGCAAAAAACCCGTGGCGAGAAGGGAAAGCCAGGGAGCAATCCTGCCAGCAAGGACAGCGAGCGGAACCGTCAAGACCAAAGCCACGATGGCGAAGATTTCCAACTCTGGATTCAGGGCCAGGCCAAGCCCCGAAGAGTTGAATGCAACGAAGAGCACCGCAAGCAAGGGCAGGCTCCCTCCCCAACGCAGCAGCCGGTCCGGCACGGTGCGTGGCACGGCCGCCCATTCGGCTTCCGAGACCACATAGCGGGGCAACGGCACGGGCGGTTCGTGCTGGATATTTTTGGCCACGCGGCGACTCCTCAAACTGGCGGTAGCTCAACACTAGGCCACCGATTTACCCACGTGAGTCATCATTTATGTTGATTTCGATGGCCACCAGGATGATCTTGGGAGGCCTCTTGACACGTCAACATGCGCCGCATGGGCCCAGGTCCTCACGAGAATGATCCTGATGAAAAATCCCGGAAGGGCCTTAACCGAGACAACCTGGGACAGACTCGCCCTGGAGCCGCGGCAATTCCTGTACTGCCCTGTTCATGCGGTTAGGGGCGAATGAAGAAATCATGGCTGCAAATAGTGAGTCCGGGATTCCCGTCATTGTTGGTGCTACCAAACCTGTATTCACTTCAACGGACTCCACCAAAGCGTTGGCAACCTTTACCGCAACGGTCCGCTCTTCCAACTCTCAAAGGTACCTCGCTACGATTCCTACCGGCAGCAAGAACAACGTCGCCCGGTTCGGCAGCGACGCCTAAAAAATTTGATTCGCGCTGATCTCACTGTGGTTGCCGATTTTTCCCTAGGCGGCTCGAGCGACGCACCTTCGGTGTGCGCACAAGGGTTGTCCGTGGTCGACTAGGCCCCCCGGCATCACCGACGGCAAGTCCACTCCCGCTGCTGATTATTGCCACCACGACGGACGAATCGAGGGGGAAACTGTTGTGGGGCGCGATTTTCCTGACCGGGAAATCGAGCCTTGCGGTTAAACGACAGCGCCACGATTGTAAAGCAGCCCACATACCGTCATTTCGTTGGCAAGTGGTGCAATACTTCTGTGATGAACGAGCATCGAGAAGGATTACAGAAGGCCCTCATCGTCATCGATATGCAGAATGGCGTGGTTGAACATTGCGTTCATCCCAAGAAGGTCACTGCCCGTATCCAGGACATGGTGACCCGTGCTCGCGACACCGGGACACCGGTATTTTGGGTCCAGGATGAACGCGATTTCGCCCGGCATTCAAGCGCCTGGCAAATGGTTGACCCGCTTGAACCGATCGACGGGGAACACCGGATCTTCAAGTCCTACCGCGATGCTTTCAGTGGAACCGGACTCCATGCGGCACTGAATGCGGCAAACGTCAACCACGTGGTGGTCTGTGGCGCGCAGTCCGATTATTGCGTGCGCACCGCCGCCCAACGTGCGGCGGCCATGGGCCTGGACGTGACGCTGGTCCGTGATGCACACACCACGGGGGCAGCGACGTTCGAAGGCCAAACCCTGACCGGGGAGCAGGTCATCGCACACACCAATTCATACTTTGCCGGACTCGACTACCCGAAGCAGGAAATCCAACTGCTCAAGGCCGAAGACGTGGTTTTCAGCGCCACGGTGTCCGTCGACTGACCACCCGCTCCCAGATGGCGTGTTTCCAGGTGCCGCTAAAGCCCCTCGAATAGATCTGCCAACACCGGGGTATCACGAGCGCGCGGGGGCCAGGCGAGCACATAGGGTTCCTTGGACACAAGGCGGGCCCAGTGGCGTTCGCTGAGCGATTGATCGTTCAGGGACGACCGCTGGCTGCGGTGTTCCATGAGTCCTGCGACAATTCTTGAAGCAACGGAACTGGTGTCCACCTCGATGCCGACCGACTCGTCCGGCACCGGACGCAAATGGTATTCGAGCCCTGGGTTCCAGGCCTCAAACCCGCGGATCAGCCGGAACCTGTTCCATCGTTCGAAGGTCGATTGCCGGATGGCGCCGTGCACCAGCCGTCTGAGCCCCGGGCCGGGATGTGCACGTGCCCGGTGAAACGCCTCGTCGGTAGCCGCCCCGATTGCAATGTGGTCACGGTGGCCGGTGATGCCGTCGGGGCCAAACGTCGCCACAATCTGGGGCCTTTCCGCATCCAAAATTCCTAGAATACGCATCACCAACTCCTCAAAATCCACCTCGGCCACGTGACCGTCCTCGTAGTCGAGCCAGTGGTGCCGGTCGGGTATGCGCCCGTGGGCCCGCCAGGCATTCGCGCTTTCCACCCGGCGGTATGCGCCCAGGGTGGCCGGGGTTGCATCAACTCCATCGGCAATCTGGCCGGCGGCCCCATCCGTTGCCAGCACCAGGACGAAGCGGAACCCCGGATCGTGTTCGTGCAAGGCAATCGACCCGGCACATCCATAGGCATCGTCATCCGGATGTGCCACCACGATCGCCAGCGAATGCTGCTCTTTCATGGACACAGGGTAGTCCCACTCGGTCCCTTAATCACAGCTACAAGGGTGTCCACTTCAGACGGGCTTCCGAGTGGTGGGCAAGCGCATGGCCGCAGAAATTTCCGACCACATGAGTCTGCGTAAAGTTCCACCGAAGCCTTGGGCATGCACCATCGAATACACGGCCGCCGGAGCTGCCTTCACGTTTCGGGAACGGCGAGCTGGCTATCGGATCGCGGATGTTATGTGATGCCGGCTGCGTTGACCGGGACATTGCCAACGTATTTGGTGGCACCGCCTATTTCAGCTGGAACAAAGATCGGGTATCCGTGTCTGTATCGCTGGGCGTAACCGTCGATACCGAACGGACGCAGGTCGAGTAGGTCGCGCCGACCGGCTCTCGGTGCGGGGTGCAACGATCGAATCCTCTTGCTTTCGGTCTTCCAGAGCGTTTCTTGGAAGGACATGCCAACGTAGTTTTCCCCGGGTTCAAGTCTCCACTGGTCTTCGCCCAGGATCTCGCTCCCGTTGAGCAAGACCGTTCGCCCCAGAAACCCCGTTCCGCCATAACCCAAGACGCCAACGGGCAATCCCAAGGCTGTGACCGGCATGAACGACTCGGAGTCCCACACCCAGGTACGGGCTCGGGCGCTGCGGGAAAACTCGGCCGCACTTAGGGCGTTCACTACGTCAACCCCATGCAGCTCGCAGTGCCTGTCAATTTCTTCGTCGTATGCCTCTGCCTCCGCCGGTTCCTGGTTGGCTGGATCTTCCCGCGTGATTTCATCCTTCCCATAGCAACTGCAGCCTTTGCGCTCACGTTCTTGCCTTGAAAGGGCACCACCATCCAGCCATCCGATTCCGATGATCGAAACAGGGCCGGTTCGCGGATCCGGCAGTATCCACAGTGTTGAACCGAAGCGCTTGAAGCGCCATAGCCGCCAAAGAATCCGGCAGAGCAAAACCACTGCCCCCAAGGCTGCACTGATCGCAACCGCGAGCAGGAATGAATCAAACGGTTCAGCGTTGGGATCGGTTGGGTTCTTCCGGCCCCGGCCCAGGAGCCAGATGAACAGGACGCAAGCGACGGCCGAGATGGTCGTCAGGAACACTACCCACCAGCGTCCGCGCATCGCGTTCTGCTTGGCCCAGCCAGCTTGTTCCTGGCTGATGGCAAGCGTGGCAGGGGCTTCGCCCTTGAGGCTCTCCCTTAACCGATTCAATGCTGCATACTGTCGCCAGCCCATCGCCAGGTCCACCATCGCAGCAACTCCAAGAACCGCCGTTGCATACCAGTACCACCAGACCGGTTCCAGGCCGAAACCAAAGGAGACGATTTTCTGCAACTGGACGGCAACCAGGGCCAGCCAGATTCCGGGCCGAGGTCCAATGAGCGCCGGCGCAAGAACCAAGAAGAAGACCGCGAACATCGCATAGGGGAAGAAATATTCGGGCGATAGCGACACTTCAAACGAGGGCGCAGGCGACTCTGGTTCCCCGCTGATTGACAGCCAGAAATACATACCCATGAATCCGCCAAATCCCAGCAGGACCGCTCCACGCAGGACCTCGTGCGAAAACATCCTGGGTAGCGCGTTCCATTGGGTTTGACTTGGACGCAATAACTCGGCCACTGGCATAGGGGTCATGATTCGATCATGCCAGCAGCGATGCCTCGCGGACCAATCGGATATGAAGGGATGACTAGACACTATGCGATCCAGGGAGCGGAAAGCGATGCCGCCGCCTTCGTGGGCTGCCAGGTCGCGGCGATCGCCAACTCGCTGGTCTTTGAATGCGACGGTGAACCGTTGTTGATCATGTCCAGCGGTGCAGGGAAAGTGGATATCGCGCTGGTTGCCAAGGCCGTTGACGGAGCCGTGTTGAAGCAGGCCACCCCGCGAAACTACCCACGCTCATTAACACCTCGCTTCGCGGGCACGCCGAACTCTGGCTGGCCGCCGGGCCGGCAAACTCACCGAAGCCAGTCAGTGACGACGAGCTGCTCAGGCTCACCGGCGGAACCGAGCTTCAGGTCAAGTAACCCGATGGAAAGACACTGTGGGGTGTTGGGTTACCGAGGGGCGGGCACTAAATAGCCCTCAAGATCCGGCCAGCCGATCGTGGCCTTCTCACCGGGCATCAGGGCCTTGGTCAGCAGCGCATCGGCAACAACTATCCCGTGCGGCGAAATCTCGAGGATTGAGAGTTCGCCGGCCAGTGCGGCGGGAGCCTCCCTGAGTTTCCAGTACTGCATGAGTTCGGATATCCCACGTTCGCAGAGGAGTTCCTCGCCAGCGAGGTAGTCGCACGGTTCCCCAGCGGGGTGTCCAAGGACAGTTCGTGGCTGCACGGTATCGTAATCGGGCGTGACCGGCTCAAGGTATCCGACGGTTTCCCCGTCCTCACGCGTGACACCTATCCAGGTTGAAACATCCATGGAATGAGGGTATCCCTTGTGCACGATTTTCCCCGACTTCCATCCGGCACCGGTGACAGTGTCTACGGGTCGGGCACCTGGTTCATAGCAACTCTGTACGAAAAGTCTGCCGCGGGCCCGGTGGTCGAAACGAGCACCGACGGAACCACCTGGAAGGAGCGTTCCACCACGGGTCTCGAAAACAATGCCATCACCGGACTTGCCTCAGGAAACGGGACATTGCTCGCGGCAACCGAGCTGGAATCAGGAGCCAACGGGTTTCCTTCACCACCGCAATTCTTCCAAAGCAGCGATGGCATCAGTTGGACCGCACGATCCAGTGTCTCCGGCGCCGTCACTGCCTTGGTCTTCGGCAGCGCCCCGGTAAACAACAGCACACAGGTTCCCTACCCATTGGCGTCTCCATCAGCTGGATCCGGTACCTACCCGACGCCTACTCCAACACCGACACCGACACCTGCACAAACGCCATCCGCAGCGCCGGGCTCCACGGCCGGTCGGGAATGCACGTTCGCATTTGTCTCATCGCTGGTCACCAAGAACAATTCTTCGGGCAACGAATACAAGCTGGACCCCCATGCCTACGTATGGTCGGGCCCCTGGATTTCTGCCGGAGCGATCAACGTGTCTGAGGGTGAAGAAGTGACTGCTGTCTTCCATTTTCAAGGCGGGGCATGGGTGCCGGTCAACCGCGGCCCCTACTGCGACGCACATACGATCCCGGCAGATATCTACGAGGTGACCTGCCACAGCAATTAGCCACTGGCGGTGCCGGCGCATCCACCCTCCTACCCCACGCCCGGCACCGGGAGTAGAGTGCGAGTTACTCGACAGCCGGACCCTGTTGCCAGTGGCGCGCCATCCGGACAGCAGGCATTGAGTTTCCAGGAGGCAGTAATGATAGACCCAGACAAGTCTTTCCAAACCACCGGGGCCACCCCCATTGAGGGTCGCTACGTCGTGGTCTTTGACGCGGCGGCACCCGGGGAATCCGGCCGCTTCGGCCTGAGGGCCCTGGAGGATGAAGTGCCGACGGTGCTGGAGGACCAAGGGTTCGATCTGGCGAACTACTTCCCCCGGCTCGGGATTGGCGTCGTGGATGGCGATTCCCCCCAGCTGGCCGAATTGCGGACCCGCTGCATCGCCGAGGGCATGTCCCTGCGCATTGTTCCGGAGCTGCTGTACCACGTGCTTCCGTCCACGCCCGGCGAACCCCGGTCCGCGGCAACCCAAGGATTCGCCGACACCGCGGAACTCACCTGGGGTCTGCAGGCGGTGCTCGCGGCGGACTCCGGATATACCGGACGGGGCATCCGGGTGGCCGTCCTGGACACCGGGTTCGATGCCGGGCACCCGGATTTCACCGGACGCGATGTCACCACCGCATCATTCATCACCGGCGAAGATTCCCACGACGGGCACGGCCACGGAACCCACTGCATCGGCACTTCCTGCGGGCCACGCACCTTGGCGGGCGCCCGCGGTTACGGGGTGGCACCGGAAGCCTCAATCTTTGCCGGAAAGGTCCTCAGCAATGAGGGCTCGGGTTCCGATACCGGCATCCTGGCCGGCATCGACTGGGCCCTGCAGAACGACTGCCATATCATCTCCATGTCCCTCGGCGCCGATGTGCGCGAGGTCCATCCGCCATATGTAGCCGCCGGGCGGCGGGCACTTGAGCGTAGCACGCTGATCATTGCCGCGGCCGGCAACAATGCGCAACGTTCGGCCGGGGATCCTGGATTTGTCGGTGCGCCCGCCAACAGCCCGTACATCATGGCCGTTGCCGCCCTGGATTCGGCACTGAACGTCGCTGACTTCTCGGCCCGGACCCTCCCGGGACGGGGCGGGCAGGTGGACATTGCCGGCCCGGGGGTCAAGGTCTATTCATCCTGGCTGATGCCCAAACGCTACAACACCATCAGTGGCACCTCGATGGCAACCCCGCATCTTGCTGGCGTAGCCGCCCTTCTGTGCGAGGCCACCGGATTCCGCGGCCGCGAGCTCTGGGCAGAACTTGCCCAGCAGGCACAACGTCTGGAGCGGCCTTCGGTCGATGTTGCCGCGGGACTGGCCCAGGCCCCAGCCCCGGCCGAAACCCCTGTTCCAGGGCCGGCACCCGATCCGGTGCCCGACCCTGCACCAGATGCAGGGGATGAATCGCCTGAAAGCTTTTACGGACATGGATGATTCCCAGCGGGAACCACAACCGGAGACGGTTGGCTACATCGTCACCATCCAGGAGCAGTACCTGGGCCGGGTCCAGGAAGTTGCCAAATCGCTGGAGTCCGCGGGGTTGACCATCGACAAGGTGCTAGGCACGCTCGGCCAAGTCGTGGGGCATGCCCAAGATACCGGGCGCTCGCGGCTTGCCGGGGTGGTTGGTGTGGAATCGGTGGAACGCGAGCTCCGTTTCGGGATCGCTCCCCCGGAGTCCGGGATCCAATAGCGTCAGCCAGGTTAACTACGGAAGCCCCCGCCCACCAAATGGTGGACGGGGGCTTCCGATCAAGCTACCTCGAGTGAATCAATGATCCACGGGCGGAGGAAGGCTTAGGCGCCGGCCAGCTTCTCGCGCAGTGCTGCGAGTGCTTCGTCGGATGCCAGGGTCCCGGCCTCGGTTGCCGGAGCATCCGAGGAGTAGCTGCTTGCAGCGGACTCGGCCGGTGCGGCTTCAGCAGCTGCATCGTCGAGGAGGTGCTGTGCAACCTGCTTCTTGTGGGCTTCCCAGCGGGTCTGGGCGTCAGCGTACTGCTGCTCCCAAGCCGAACGCTGGGTCTCGAAGCCTTCGAGCCACTCGTTGGACTCCGGGTCGAAGCCCTCCGGGTACTTGTAGTTGCCCTCTTCGTCGTACTCTGCAGCCATGCCGTAGAGAGCCGGATCGAATTCGGCACCTTCCGGATCGACGCCCTCGTTGGCCTGCTTGAGGGACAGCGAGATGCGGCGACGCTCGAGATCGATGTCGATGACCTTGACGAACAGTTCGTCGCCAACGGAGACAACCTGCTCTGCAAGCTCCACGTGGCGCACGGCCAGCTCGGAGATGTGCACGAGGCCTTCGATTCCGTCTTCGACGCGAACGAATGCACCGAACGGAACCAGCTTGGTGACCTTACCCGGTACAACCTGCCCGAGGGCGTGGGTGCGGGCGAAGGTCTGCCAAGGATCTTCCTGGGTGGCCTTGAGCGAGAGCGAAACACGCTCGCGGTCCAGGTCGACCTCGAGAACCTCGACGGTGACTTCCTGGCCAACTTCGACAACCTCTGACGGGTGGTCGATGTGCTTCCAGGACAGCTCGGAAACGTGGACGAGGCCGTCTACGCCGCCAAGGTCCACGAATGCACCGAAGTTGACGATGGAGGAAACGACGCCCGGACGAACCTGGCCCTTTTCCAACTTGTTGAGGAACGTGGAGCGAACCTCGGACTGGGTCTGCTCGAGCCATGCACGACGGGACAGCACAACGTTGTTGCGGTTCTTGTCCAGTTCGATGATCTTGGCTTCGATTTCCTGGCCGATGTACGGAGCCAGATCGCGCACGCGGCGCATTTCGACGAGCGATGCCGGCAGGAAGCCGCGCAGGCCGATGTCGAGGATAAGGCCGCCCTTGACCACCTCGATGACGGTACCGGTAACGACACCGTCTTCTTCCTTGATCTTTTCGATGTCGCCCCAAGCACGCTCGTACTGAGCACGCTTCTTGGACAGGATCAAACGACCTTCCTTGTCCTCCTTGGTGAGGACGAGGGCCTCGACGTTGTCACCAACGGCGACAACGTCGCCCGGGTCAACATCGTGCTTGATGGAAAGTTCGCGGGAAGGAATGACACCTTCGGTCTTGTAACCGATGTCGAGCAGAACTTCGTCGCGGTCAACCTTGACGACGATGCCTTCGACGAGGTCGCCATCGTTGAAGTACTTGATGGTGGCGTCGACGGCAGCGAGGAAGTCTTCAGCAGAGCCGATGTCGTTGATTGCAACGACTGGAGCACTGGTCTTCTCGTTGGAGGTGATGGTCATGTAGTAGGGACTCCGATGTGGATAGTCTGTATGAGTCGGTCAGCCGGAAGTCCCGGCATGTTCCGAATTAAGCATTATGCGGGCACGGCAAGGCCGAAACACGCCCCCTCAGTCTATTCCCAGACACCCCTGCTGGTCAAAACGAATGGGCCCCGTGTTGTCAAGTGGGTGCTCCCGGTGCGAGACAGTGCGGCAAGGGCCGGATTTAGAAAGCGTCGGAGAGCTTGATGAGCGCCAGTCCCTTGGAATCCAGCGCCTCAAGCAGCCGGGGAAGCGCAGCGGCGACACCTTTTCCGGTCCCGGAGTTGGGCCTGTTGAAGTGCCCGATGCCGACGTCCCCGCGGCCCATCCCGGCGGCCTGGGCGGTGACGGTTGCTGCGGGGAAGGTGGCACCGGCATCCAGGTTCACCGTGAAGTTCATGGGAATGAGTCCAAGCTCACGTACCATTTTGGCGCTGAGCTCATCCATGTGCGCGGTTCCGGAGCGGAAGAACCTGGCTTCGATGCCGAAGCGCTCGGCCAGGTAGTGCTGGTTTCCCATGACCTCGTCGTAGGCGGCGGCGATCGAGGCGGTGCCCGGGATCTTGTAGGCAGCTTGTCCCCTGCTGGCCAGCGGCGCATGGGAGGTGCCGTGGTTGGCGATCTCGAACAGCGGGTCCGCTGCCAGGTCCTCAACCAGCGCCGTGTTGACCTTGGCCCAGCGCTGGTTGATGAAGAGCGTGGCCGGCACCTGGTGCTTGCGCAGCGCCTTGATCAGGACCGCGTCAAAACCCTCGCCGTGTGGTCCCCCGCAGGCATCAAGGGTCAGCGCCGCGCCCTTGGCCTGCTCTGGCAGGCCCAGTGCGATGCCCTTGACCTCGAGCCCGAAGGCTCCGGCCGGACGGCCGGCGAAGGTCGCGACGGCTTCCTGCCGGCTCATCACGGCGGCCGCTGTTGAGCCGGATGCCGGGGTCACCGTGGGTGTTGGCGTGGACGAGGTGGCAGCTGCCGGGGTTGCCGACGGGGTTGCCGACGGGGATGGGGCGCCGGTCGGTGAGCTGGGTGAATTGGGGTCCACGGCGCAGGAGGCAAGGATTGCGGTGCCCAGGCCGAGGGCGGCACCCACAAAGAGCCTGCGGCCCATGGTGGCCGGGGCGGTGTGTGAAGCATGCATGGTGTTTAGAAGTCCGCCTGGCAATAGGGAATGGAAGTGGTGGCAAACAGCGCATCAAGCGAGGCCAGGGCATCGGGCGTGTGTGCGGTGAGCACCCCTGCCTCCGCAAGGTTGCTGGCGCTGCGCAGGCCCATGACGAGTGTCGCCAGGTCGCGGATGTCCAATGTGGCATCGACTGGCAGGTCCGCAGGTGCCCGGCGCACGCTGGGCACCGAGTTTGCAACACTCAGTTCCCAGGCTCCGTGGGCCAGCATGAGGTCATCGCGCACACCCAGTGAAATGCTCCCGTCGCATCCGTACGGGCGTGCCGCGAGCACCGCCTGGAGATCCAGGATGCGCGTCCACAGGTGGTCCCCCATCCGGGTGACCTTGTAGTCACGGGAATTCTCCAGCGCCAGCGGGATGACGTCGTCCACCGGGCCGCGCCCGGTGACCTCCTCCACCAGGTCGTGCTCGCCGAGATAGGCCACCAGTTCACGGCGGGCGGCACCGGTCAGCGCACACATTTGGCCGATGGCCATGCCCGGGGACTTGGACTTCCAGCCGGAGAACTCGTAGGTGATAAACCCGTCAACAGTGCCCTGGGCGTCCAGGTGCAAGGCTGCACGCAGGTTCTTGATGGGGCTCAGCGCATCGAAGTCCTCCCACCTCCCCGCGGCATTGCCGACATCGAAGGTGCAGTGGCTGACCGACCCAAGCGTCGTTGAGTGGGCGGCGGCAAAAATTTCCGGGGCCAGGGTGTCTAGTTCCGCCGGGTCAATGGCGATCACCGTGCCGGCGGCGGGGACACGTGTTTTGACGCCGTTGCCGGTTTTCAGGCTGAAGCGGACCCGCTCGGCGACGATGCCGAAACCAAAACGGCCGTAAATGGTGGCTTCCGAGGCGGTCAGCACCGCCAACGGTAGCCCGGCAGCGTGTGCGGCTTGCAGGTCTTCGGTGATCATCGCGCGCAGTATGCCGCGGCGACGGTGGGTGGGGCTGACGGTCACGGAGGTGATTTGGTGCGCAGGAAGCAGGACCCCGCCACCCACGTTCAGGGTTCCGGGGAAGCTCGCGTAGGTGGCAACCGGTTTTCCCGCGTGCAGGGACGGAGCAACCGCAGCATCATCGTAGGCTGCGGTGAGCGTGCTGGAATCCTTGATCTGGATGGTGGCAAGGGTCGCCAGCGCTTCGGCCTCCAGCCCGCGTTCGTGGAATCCGCGGCTGGTGGCGACGTTGAAGTCGCTGGTCCGCGGGACCGAGGCCCCCTCGAGTAGTTCGGCGGGGAATCGCTCAATGCGGATGCTGCTGTTCTCACTCATGGGCTGTGACTTCTTTCGGGTTTCTAGAAACCGTTGATGGCGTGCGGGACACCCGGCAGATCGAGCATCGCGCCGAGGGTGTTGGCATTCGAAGGATCGGCAAGGCGCAGGACCCCGGCCTCGGCAAGGTCCGCCACGGAGGCCGAACCCAGCAACAGCGGGCCAAGGGTTTGCACATCGCAGCTGGCGTCCGGCAACGGATCGCCCTCAAGCCGGGCGATGGCGGCGCGCCCGTCAACAACGCTGAATGCGTAACTGCCAGAGGCAAGGCCCAGCGAATCCTCGACGCGCAGGATGAATCGTCCGCTGCCGCGGTATTCACGGGCGGCAAAGGCCGCCGGGACATCGAGCACCCGCACCCACAGGCTGTGTTCACGCTCGGTGTAGGTGAGCCGTGCCGTGTCTTCAAGGGCCCAACCCAGCGGGTCGTTGGCGGCCGCGAACGGGTAACCAACCTGTTCGATGAGGTCGTGGGCGGCCAGGAAGCGGAAGAGCTCGCGGCGTGCCACGGGCGTTGCTGCCACCAGATCCAGCACGTTCAGCCTGATCGGCTTGGCTTCCCACCCGGCAAATGCATAGGTCAGGTACCCCTGCACGGTGCCCGAGGCATCCAGGTAGACAGCGGCACGGGTCTTGGAATCCGGTTCCGGGCCCTCGGATCCCCAACGGCCTGTGGCATGGCGCAGGTAGGATTCCTGCCGGCCCACCGACCCGCGCTGGGTGCCGTGGAAGCGTTCAAAGAGTTCGCCGGCGATCACGCCGAGCTTTGCGGGTTCCAGCTGGGTCACCGACCCTTCGGGTGCCGCATGGAAACGCACGTCCCCGCGCACGTCCAGGTTCATCCGTTGCTGCTCGGTGGCCCGGCCGAAGCCGAAGCGCCCGTAAATGGTCGCCTCGGTGGCGGTCAATGCCGCCAAGGGGAAACCCGCGGCCTTGGCACGGGCCAGGTCGGTGCCCATGAGTTCACGCAGGATCCCGCGCCGGCGATGCGTTGGACGCACGGTCACCAGGGTGATCAGGTGTGCCGGCAGCACGCCGGCACCCACGTTCAGGGTCTTGGCAAAGGAGGAATACGTGGCGACGGGAACCAGCGGGTCAACCAGTTCAGCGGGCCGCGCATCGTCATACACGCCGGTGAGCACCCGCGCATCGATTTCATGGGCTTGCAGCATTTGTTCAAGCTGTTCGCCGGTGGCGGGCTTGTGGTTAAAGCCTTCCCACGCGGTGTTCAGCCAGGCAGCATACAGTTCGCTGGCCTTGCCGTCTTTACGGCGGGCCAAGGGAACATTCTCGAAGCGCAGGTGCCCGGGGTGCATTAGTGCCCCGCGTCCTGCCAGGAGTTGCCGATGCCCACGTGGACATCCAGCGGCACCAACAGGTCCGCGGCGGCGCCCATCTTCTGACGCACCATGGCCTCTACCGCGTCGAGTTCGCCCGCGGCGACCTCGAGCACCAATTCATCGTGGACCTGCAACAGCATGCGGGTCTTCAGGCCTGCCTCTTCCAGGCCTTCCTGCACGCCGAGCATGGCACGCTTGATGATGTCCGCGGCCGATCCCTGGATCGGGGCGTTCAGGGCCGCGCGTTCGGCAATGTCGCGCAGCTGGCGGTTATCGCTGGCAAGCTCCGGCAGGTAGCGGCGGCGGCCGAAGATGGTCTCGGTGTAGCCGTCCTTGCGGGCCTGGTCCACGACGGCACGCAGATAGTCGCGCACAGCGCCAAAGCGGGCGAAGTAGTCCTTCATGAGGTTCCGGGCCTCGTCGACGGAGATCTTCAGCTGCTTGGAGAGCCCGAACGAGCTCAGCCCGTAGGCCAGGCCGTAGCTCATGGCCTTGACCTTGGAGCGCATCTCGGAAGTGACTTCCGCCGGTTCCACGCCAAAGACGTGCGAGCCGACGAAGCGGTGCAGGTCCTCGCCCTCCTGGTAGGCCTGGATCAGGCCCTCGTCCCCGGAGAGGTGCGCCATGATGCGCATTTCAATCTGCGAGTAGTCGGCGGTCAGCAGCGTCTCGTAGCCTTCGCCCACAACGAAGACCTCGCGGATGCGGCGTCCCTCTTCGGAGCGGACCGGGATGTTCTGCAGGTTGGGGTTCAGCGAGGACAGGCGGCCGGTCGCGGCAACCGTCTGCGCGTAGGTGGTGTGGATGCGGCCGTCGGCGGCAACCGCCTTGCGCAGGCCCTCGACGGTCTGGCGCAGCTTGGTCGCATCGCGGTAGGCCATCAGCGCCACCAGGAACGGGTGTCCGGTCTTGACCAAGAGGTCCTGCAGGGATTCGGCGTCGGTGGTGAAGCCGGTCTTGATCTTCTTGGTCTTGGGCAAATCGAGTTCTTCGAACAGGACCACCTGCAGCTGCTTCGGGCTGGAGAGGTTGACCTCGTGGCCGATTGCCGCGAATGCTTCGGCGGTTGCCGCATCGATGCTCTTGGTGAAGTCAGCGTACAGTTCGTCGAGCTTGGCGGCGTCGATGCCGATGCCAGCGTTTTCCATCTTGGCCAGCACCAGCGAGAGCGGCATTTCCAGCTCCTTGAGCAGGACCTCGCCGTTTCGTTCGATGAGCATCGGTGCCATGTGCAAGGACAGTTCGCGCACCACGTGGGCAGCGCGCACCGCCGGGGTTTGCACGTCGGGGCCCTCAAGGTCAAAGGCCAGCTGGCCGTCGGCCGGTTCCTTGGCGGTCTCCAGCGACACCTTCAGGTGCACCTGGGCAATGTCGGCCAGGTCGTGGTTGCGCCGGTCCGGCTGGATCAGGTATGCGGTGATCATGGTGTCATCCACGACCCCGGCAAGTTCCAGGCCGCGGTTGCCCAGCAACTTGTAGGTGTCCTTGAAATCGTGCACGGCCTTGGCGTAGCTCACCGAGGACAGCACTGTCGCCAATGCCGTCTGGGTCTCTTCGTCGATGTCCTCGAGGCTAACGTAGGCGTTCGCGTCGTTGGCGGCGAAGGCCAGGCCCACCACGCCGCCGGAAACTTCGTCACTGACCGGGTGCATGCCCAGCAACACTGCCCCGTGGGAGGCGAACCATGAGGTCAGCTCCTCCGCGTTGCCCAGCAGCTGGTGCTCGGCAATGGACTTTTCCTCGCGGGCTTCCTCCGGCTCCTCGCCAAAGAGGTCGAAGAGGCGCTTGCGCAGGGTGGTGAATTCCAGGGCGTCGAAGAGCTCCTCGATGGCCTCGCGGTCCGGGCGTTCGAGTTCCATGGCTTCGATGGCCACCGGCAGTTCCAGGTCGCGCAGCAGGTGGTTCAGGTGGCGGTTGCGCTTGACGTCCTCGACGTGTTCGCGCAGCGATTCCCCGACCTTGCCCTTGATTGAGTCGATGTTTGCGAAGATGCCCTCGAGTCCGCCGTAAAGGTTGATCCACTTGGCAGCGGTCTTCGGGCCGACACCCGGTACGCCGGGCAGGTTGTCGGCGGTTTCCCCGACGAGTGCCGCGAGGTCCGAGTACTGTTCGGGGCGCACGAAGTACTTGGCTTCGACAGCGTCCCCGTCCATCGGCGGAATGTCGGAGATTCCCTTTTTGGGGTAGAGCACCAGGGTTTTCTCGGTGATCAGCTGGAAGGCATCGCGGTCACCGGAAACCACCAGCACGTCGAGGCCCGCGGCCTCGCCCTGGGCGGCGAGGGTGGCGATGATGTCGTCTGCCTCGTAGCCGTCCATGGTGATGGTGGGGATGTTCATGGCTTCCATGACCTTTTGGATCAGGTCGATCTGCCCGTAGAACTCCTCGGGGGTCTTGTTTCGACCGCCCTTGTACTCGGTGTATTCCAGCGAGCGGAAGGTCGGGGTGTCAAGGTCGAAGGCCACGGCAACGTGGGTGGGCTTCTGCTGGCGGATCATGGTCAGCAACATCGAGACGAACCCGTGCACGGCATTTGTGTGTTGTCCGGTGCTGATTGCGAAGTTCTCGGCCGGCAGTGCGTAGAAGGCGCGGAAGGCCATCGAGTGCCCGTCGATGACGAGAAGACGCTGGGGTTCGGTTGCCACAAGTTTGGTTGAATCGCTCACACCTGCCAGCCTAGTTGGCATGAGCGATAATTTCACACACCACAACGCCCCCGAAACCGAGATAAACGGCACCTTTGCCGAAGCCAGGGGTGAGAACCCGAATCCATACGCCGTGCAGCTGGCGGCTCACGGGGTGCCCGAAGCCATGTGGCCGATGCTCGCCTCGCACGGTGTTGGCACCCTGGTGGAGAAACTTGGCATTGTTTTCACCGAACTATCGTCGGACCGGGCCAGTGCGACGATGCCGGTGGACGGCAACCAGCAAGTCGCCGGGATCCTGCATGGCGGGGCATCCGTGGCCTTGGCCGAGACCTTGGGTTCCTTTGCCGCGGCCATCCACGGTGCCGGCAAGAAGCGCCCCGTGGGTGTCGACATCTCGGCGACCCACCACCGCGCAGGTGTCACCGGGCTGGTCACCGGGGTATGCACCCCGATCCACCTGGGGCGGACCCTGACCACCCACGAAATCGTCATCACCGATGAGCAGGGCCGGCGAGTATGCACCTCGCGCATTACCAATATGTTGCTCGAGGGCTGACTTGCGCTTAAAAGAGTGAAGAACCGGCCATGGGGGAACAAAGAGGTAGTTCTCCACCGTGACCGGTTCTTCTAATCACTCGCACCTTGAGGAAGGTAAATTCACCATATGGTCCCAACCCGGGCGTTTCCTGTGTGTTGCATGGGTAAACGCGCGGAATGAGGTTTACCGGCTTCCCGCGGGGATCGTTTTCTTGCCGCCAAAACCCGTGGGCACGGCAAACCCGGTTCTTAGTATTCGCGGTTCTGGCCCGGCACCTTGAGCAGCGAGTACCTGTTCTCCAGGATCCCGCCCGCATACTGCCGGGTTGAGGTCAGCTCCAGCTTTGCCGTGCCACGCATGGCAAACAACGGCCGGCCACCGCCAAGGATAACCGGCATGGTGTAGAGGAAGAGCTCGTCGACCAGTCCTTCGTCGGCAAACTGTCCGGCGACGGATCCGCCGCCGACAACCCACACGTCCTTGCCGTTGGCACTGCGGGCAATGTCCCCCGCCCACTCGGTCACCTCACCTCGCACGAAGCTCAGGTCTGCACCCGGGAATGCGGCAAGTTCGCGGTGCGTGAAGATCCACACGGGAATTCCCGCGTAGGGCCACTCATCGCCCATTTCGCGCAGCATCCATGAATAGGTGTCGGCACCCAGGACGATGGCGCCGATGTTCTCAAGAAATGCAGCATAGCCCTCGGCTTGGCCCTCAAAGCCCTCGAATTCCATGAGCCACTCGAGGCTCTCATGCTCATCGGCAATGTAACCGTCAACAGAGGCCGCTACGTAATACCTAAATTGCGTCATGCTGCCCATCCTATCCACGAAAGTTCAGGTCGAGGTTGGTTCAGCGGGCGCCGATCCGGTGCGCCTACCCGCAGGAGGTCTGTGGCGGATTACCGGGGCCGGATCATCCAGGCCCGGGCCGCCGGTGAAAGCAACACATTCTTCCTCATAAAAATTCGCGACTGGCCCGGGAATTTCCTCGAATGACCGGAACACAGAAATCCCCCCTCTCGTTGATGCTTTCACATCGGTGAGAGGGGGGAAGAAGTCCTGTTTCAGGCACAGGCCCAAAGGCTGGGCATCGCGCCATGCCTGACGGGATGGCGAGCCAAACCCCGTGATGCAAGCCCGGGGTGGAGCGTTTCCGCCACCCCGAGCCAGATCAGGAACGTGCAGTTCTGCTAGATACCGAGAATTTTCTCGCTCAGTGCCGGAACGATCAGGATGATGCCGAAGAGCACCACGGCACCGCAGAGGGCGAAGCAGATGTAGGCTGCGCTCTTGGCCAGGGTCGTCGAGCGGTTATCGTCTTCAGCCACTGCCAGCATTCGAA
Source organism: Paeniglutamicibacter antarcticus (assembly GCF_900010755.1). GTDB lineage: Bacteria > Actinomycetota > Actinomycetes > Actinomycetales > Micrococcaceae > Paeniglutamicibacter > Paeniglutamicibacter antarcticus_B. Next base: position 89,718 of record NZ_CZJT01000103.1, read on the forward strand.
CACCCAACGAGTAGGCGCCGACGATGAAGAGTGCCGAAATCCAGGTAACGATGGCAACGATCAGGAATGCGTCCCATTGGATATTCATGGCGTGTGCTCCTGCTTTGCCTTGGCGCGCGCCATCTTGCGGCGCTCCTTCTTGGTGGGAATGTTTACAGCGGCACCGGATACGTCAACATCGCTGATGGCGTTTCCATGTCCGACGATCTCGCGGCGTGAAAGGAACCAGATCAGCAGCAAGGAACCGAGGCCAAGAACCGTCACAATGACCAGGCCGATGGTTCCGAAGTAGGCGAGCCCCGCGGCGGCGGCACCCATGATGGCGGCTGCCGGAAGCGTGAAGAGCCAACCAACCGCGATCTTTCCGGCGGTTCCCCAGCGGACCTCGGCACCCTTGCGTCCCAGGCCGGAGCCGATGACGGAACCGGAGGCGACCTGCGTGGTGGACAGCGCGAAGCCCAAGTGCGAAGAAGCCAGGATGGCTGCCGCGGTGGAAGTCTCGGCGGCGAAGCCCTGTGCCGGCTTGACGTCGGTGAGGCCCGAACCCATGGTTCGGATGATGCGCCAGCCACCCATGTAGGTGCCCAGTGCGATGGCAAGTGCACAGGCTGCGATGACCCAGAAGTGCGGTCCGGTGCCTGCGGTCTGCAGGCCCGAAGCAACCAGTGTCAGGGTGATGACACCCATGGTCTTCTGTGCATCGTTGGTGCCGTGGGCAAGGGCCACAAGCGAAGAGGAGAAGATCTGGCCGTAACGGAAACCGCCGCGCTTCGGGGAGGAGACACCCGACTGGCGCTTGGTCACCGCGTAAGCAAGTTTTGTCGCAAGATATGCCGAGGTTCCGGCGATCACCGGCGCCACAAGGGCCGGAAGCAGCACCTTGGACATCAGCACGTTGTAGTCAATGGCACCGAATCCTGCGCCAACGATTGCCGCGCCGATCAACCCGCCGAACAGTGCGTGGGATGAGCTGGAAGGAAGTCCGAGCAACCATGTGAGCATGTTCCAGATGACGGCGCCCATCAGGCCGGCGAAGATCATGGCCGGCATGATTTGCACGCCGCCGTCTCCGCCTTCCTTGATGATTCCGCCGGAAATGGTCTTGGCGACCTCGGTCGAAAGGAAAGCGCCGACGAGGTTCAGCACGGCCGCGAGAGCAACAGCGGTTTTAGGCTTGATGGCTCCGGTCGCGATGGGCGTGGCCATCGCATTCGCGGTGTCGTGGAAGCCATTGGTGAAGTCAAAGAATAGGGCAAGTGCAATGACCAGGACGACGATAAGCGTCAGATCCATGTAAAAACCAATCTTGGGTTACGGGCGAGGGCCGAGGCGCACACGGTCACCCGGAATTTCCGCATTGTTTGCCCAATGTTTCGTTTCTGGTCACCTAAGTCGCCAATTCATCATATGGCCTGTAGAAAACTAGTCAATTCCCACACGTTCATCCGATCGCCCCTTTCGCGTGTGATTAGGGGGCACCGGGGGCATGGGGCATTTTCGGCGTGAGCGACCTCACGGGTCGCGAGGCTCCACCATCCTGGCCATCAGCTCAATGAGCAATCGTCCGGAAAACTCCCGCGGAAGCGCCTCGACCAATGCCATGACCGGAGCCATGGCTTCTGGCAAACCTGCCGAACCATCGGCCAGGCCGATTTGGGCGAGCAAACCCTGGGCCGTATCCGAATCCAGTTCCGGCAACGCTCCGCCACCGAGTGCTGCGAGAACCTCCCCGGGATCCACCCCGGGCTCTCCCCTGACTTCATCGGCGGCCTTGACCATGGCCTCCGATAACCCGGTGAGCCCGGGCTCGGTGGCCGGGGTAATGGTCACATGCGTGGTGCGCGGCATCCAGCTGCCATCCAATTGCCGGAAGGCCGGCTGAAGTTGCGCGTACCAGCCATGGGTGCGCAATTTGTCCGCCCAGCGATGCGGGTCAACTCTTCGGCCAACAGGAACCCCGTCATCTTGGGCCACGGCAAAGAGGGGGCCCACGGGTTTCCCAAGAACGCGCAACCCGTCGATCGAATCTAGGTGGGCCAGCAACGAGTCCGTGGATCGACGGCAGGAGTCGGCGAGCGCGGCGAAGCCTGGTGCGCCAAGGGCGTTGATGATGGCCCAAGCGGCGGCGAGTGGAGCTGCCGATTTCGAGCCAAGCAGGGTTGAGTTGACCACTGGGTAGCCGGGCCAGCGGGTGGTGGCAAAATACTGGGCGCGCTGTCTGTCCCTGCCCCGGGTCAGCAGGACAGAAGTTCCCTTGGGTGCATAACCGTATTTGTGGAGGTCGGCGGCGAGGCTGGTGACTCCCGGGACGCGCAGGTCCCAATCGGGCAGCCCCTGCCAGAATGGCAGGATCCATCCACCGATACATGCATCAACATGGCAATCAATTCCTTGTGCGGCGGCAGCTCCGGCTACGTCTGCCACGGGGTCCATCGCCGCATAGGGGTAGCAGGGAGCGGAGAGCACCACCAAGGCGGTGTCTGGCCCCATCTTCTCGATGATTGCCGATGCCTTGACTTGCCCGTCCGCTTCCACCGGGATCAGCTCAAGCTCGAGGCCGAAGTACTCCGCTGCCTTATGGAAGGCCGCGTGGACGGTTGTTGGCGCAATGATTTTGGGCGTTCCAGCTCCCAGGTAGTTCGAACGTGCTGTCTTCACCGCGAGCAGGCAGCTTTCGGTGCCTCCGCTGGTCATTGTCCCCACTACGTTCTTATCCCCTCCCAGCAGGTCCCGGGCGAATCCAATGACTTCGCGTTCCATGACAGCCACCGAGGTGAAGGCGGTGGGATCCAGCCCGTTGACTTGTTGGACGAGCGCCATGGCGTTCGCGGCGAGCCTGTCGAGTTCGGGCAGCCCCGAGTCATAGACGTAGGAGAGGACCCTTCCACCATGGGTTGGAGCGTCTGCTTCCCGCAGTTCCTTGAGTCGGGCCAGGATTTCTTGGGGGTCCCTCATGGTTGATTCCCTTCCGTGGCGGTGGGTGCCGTCCGCGGCGCGCCGTGAGAGATGTCGTCTTCCCGCAGCGGGTATCGGCGGAAGGAGAGAAGCGACAGGGCGATGATGACAGCCGGGACGATACTGAAGCTCATGATGATGCCATTGATGGCGCTGGATTGTTGGGTGACCGTTTGCCCGGCAACGGATTCGACATAGCCACTGGCCCAGAGCATCAGGGTGAGCACCGTTGCGCCCAGTGCCATGCCTGTGGTTTCCCCCGCGGTCCAGACGCCGCCAAAGATGCCCGCCTGCCCGTCCCCGTGGGTGCCGGCATCGTGCGATATGACATCTGGCAGCATCGACATGGGCAATGATTGCATGCCCGCGTAGCCTGCCCCGGCGAGCGCCACCGGGAAATAGATCCAGTTTCCGGGGGCAATGAGCATGAAGGAAAGCGTGATCGCGGCAATGCCAAAGAGGATGCTGGAGTAATTGAACGCTTTTTCCTTGCCCAAGCGTTTGGCGAGCATGCGCCAGATGGGGACAAAGAGCAGTGCGGGACCAATCAATGCGACGAACAGGAAGATCACAGCAGCTTCATCACGCAATATCCATGTCGCTACATATTGGGCTCCTGCGAGCATGCCGCCGGTAGCCAATCCCTGCAGCGCGAAGGTGAGCAGGAGCGCCCTGAAGGGTTGGCTCCGCTTGAGGGTTGCGAATCCATTACTGTAATTTTCCATGATCGAACCTATGTTCGAATGCCGGGTGTTTTGCCGGGGTGCGACCCGCGCGGCGAGAAGCATGCTCACGCCAATCAGCACACCGCAGGCCAGGGCCATCAGGAAATAGCCCAGCCATTTGTTCTCCCCGCCCAAGGAACGCAATGCGGGTCCCCCTGCCCCAAAGACAAGAATTGCCACCGAGAGCACCAGGACCCGGATCGAGAGCAACCTGGTGCGCTGGTCATACCCCTCGGTCAGTTCGGCCGGCAAAGCAATGTACGGCACCTGAAACAGGCTGAATGCGGTTGCCGTGGCGGTGAAGGCGATAAGTACCCAGATGCTGGCTGCCACGGGACCAATGGCTGTTGGTACCGCGAAGGTCAGCAGGAAGAACACCGGCAACAACATCCCGCCAAGAACCATGAACCGCTTGCGGGACCCGGTGCTGGCCAGGTCATGGTCACTGCGCGCCCCGATCACTGGATCGATGAGCACGTCCCAGACCTTCGCGAGAGTCACGAGCAGGCCGGCGGCAATGGCGGCGATACCCAGGGTGTCGGTCATGTAGTAAATCAGCACCAAGCCGGGCAACGTGGCGAAACCTCCTGTACCCATCGAACCAAGGGCGTAGGTGGCCACGGTCTTTCGCGGGAGAGGTTGCTCCAAAGCGCTCATGACTTGGAGTGTACGCACTGTATGCGGAAATTTTTAGGGGTTCCCGGATAAGGCGTTTGCCCCATGACGGTGCCCGTCCCCCGGTTTTATGCTCGCCACGGGAGCGGCACGCGGCCGCGCCACAGAATTCACCGAACGCGAAGGAACATCATGAACAAGGTAGCCATCAGTTTATGTACGGGGCTCGAGGACCCGGAGAAGGTCACGGTTGCATTCCTGGTCGCCGTTGGCGCGGTCGAACAGGGACGGGAGGTGAGGATGTTCCTGACCAAGGAGGCCGTTCGGCTCGCGCTCGCCGGCCACGCCCAGGCGATCGCGTGCGAGGGCTGCCCGCCGCTGGCCGGACTGCTGGAACGCTATGCAGCAGCGGGCGGAACCTTCCTGGTCTGCCCCATCTGCCTCGACGCACGCCACATCGACAGGTCAAGCTTCCTGCCCAATGCCGAGGCCGGGGGAACCGTCCAGCTCTGGGCATGGATCGGCGAGGATTCGGCCGTCACATTTTCCTACTGAAGCTAGAGGCACGAGGGCCTGCTTGCGCTCCTAAGATGTAGGCGTGGGGCAGATCAATGCAGCGCAACCCGCCGGAGACCCCGGGTGCACACAGGGTGGACCCCGAACAACAGGGTCCGCCCCCAAACCGCGGCGCTCGGAGGTCCTTGCCGCCGTGTCCTTGTCCATCGACCTGGGTCTCGGGCAACCCATGGAACACATGTTGCGTTCCTGCGTCCTGGCACTGCGGATCGCGGATCACATCGGCGTCACCGAATTGGGCAAGAAACGCATCTTCTATGCAAACCTGCTCGCCTGGATCGGCTGCCATGCCGACTCATCCGAGCTGGCCGCACTTTTCACCGACGACATTGCCTTCCGGGCCGACTACTACCTCATCGATGCCCATGGACTTCCCATGCTCTCGCTCATGCTCCGCCATGCGGCGATGGGCGCCCGGCCACTGCCACGGACGGGGAATCGTGTCCGGTTCGCCCTTGAGTCGGCCCGGACCGTGAGGTCGCTGATTACCTCGCACTGCAATTCCGCGGGCGCGCTCGCCGGACGGGTGGGGCTCGATGCAGGCACGGCCTCAATGCTCGCCTGTACCTTTGAACGCTGGGATGGCGCCGGTCTGCCGTTGGGGTTGAGGGGTTCGGCGATCCCCTTGGAAATGCGCATCACCCAGTTGGCCGACACCGCCGAGGTGTTCCTGCGCACTGCAGGGTTCACGGCGACCGTTGACATGGTTTCGCGGCGCGGAGGCACGCAATTCGACCCATCCCTTGCGGAGCTGTTTTGCTCCAATGCTTTGGTGCTCACCGAGGGGTTGTTCGAGCTCGACCCCTGGGTTGCGGCCCTCCATGCCGCACCGACCGAATGGCCAATGGGCGAGGACGAATTGGATTCGCTGCTCCGCGCCATCGGCGATTTTGCCGACTTGAAGTCCCCCGGCGCCGCAGGTCATTCCCGGAACGTTGCCACGCTGGTTTCTTCCGCCGCCGGGCTTTTGGGGTTGTCCGCCGAACAAACCGTGATCCTGCGCCGCGCCGCATGGACCCACGACATTGGAAGGATGGGTGTCTCCAACAAGATCTGGGATGCCACGGCACCGTTGTCGACAGTGGATACCGAGCACCTGCACCGATATCCGGAATTAAGCGAGCGAATCCTGTCACGTATTCCAGGCCTGCGTGATGCCGCACGGATCGCCGGTGCACACCGGGAACGGTTGGACGGCTCTGGATACCCGCGCGGGCTGGGTGGGGAGGAACTCACCGGCCCCCAACGGCTGCTAGCCGTCGCCGATGCCTACCAAGGAATGCTGGAACCGCGCCGACACCGGCCAGCATTCACCCCCGTAGAGGCCACGTCGCGGATCACCGAGATCGCGGCCCATGGACGGCTCGATGCGAAATGCGTCGATGCCGTGTTGATGGTCGCTGGTCAACCTGTGTCCCGGCCGGCACCCGGCGTTGCCGGATTGACCCCGCGGGAGTTGCAGGTCCTTCGATTGGCCTGCCGGGGGCTTTCCGGCCGGGAGGTCGCGGAGTACCTGAGGATTTCACCCAAGACCGCACGCAACCACGTCGAACACATCTACACCAAGACCGGGGCAACCAATCGGGTTGAATTGACGCTTTACGCGCTTGACCAGAGGCTGCTGGATCGCGACTGGTATTGATTCAGCATCAGGGGATCTCCGCGCCGGGGTATACAAGATTCCCGCGCGGGGTCGTAAGCTCGTTCAATGGCACGATTCTTTGATGTTCACCCCGAAAACCCGCAAGCCCGCTCCATCATGCAGGCGGTAGACATGCTGCGCAATGGCGGCTTGATCGCCTACCCTACCGACTCCTGCTATGCCCTGGGCGCCCAAATAGGAAACAAGGAGGCAATGGACCGGATCAAGTTGATCCGCCAACTCGACGACAAGCACCACTTCACGCTGGTCTGCAAGGACTTCGCCCAGCTTGGCCAGTACGTTGAGGTCAACAACATGGTGTTCCGCAATATCAAGGCAGTTACCCCCGGTAGCTACACCTTCATCTTGCCGGCGACCAAGGAAGTACCCCGGCGCCTGATGCACTCTAAGAAAAAGACGATTGGCGTTCGCATCCCCGATAATCCAGTGGTGCAAGCACTGCTCGAAGAACTTGGTGAGCCAATTCTCTCCAGCACCCTGTTGCTGCCGGGCGAGGAAGAGCCGATGACGCAGGGCTGGGAAATCAAGGAAGCCCTGGACAACGTCGTGGACGGCGTGATCGATTCGGGCGAATGCGGCATCCAACCGACAACAGTCATTGATTACTCAAGCGGCGAGGCAGTTATTGCCCGTGTTGGCCTGGGCGACCCCTCACGCTTCGAGTAAGCGCACTTAGACGGGCGCACCCTGGGAATCGGTGAGGTTGCAAACCAATTGCCAGAGGTGCCCGTCCGGGTCGGCAAAGGTGCCTACATACTGCAGGCGTCCAGTGGCGTGCTGGATTTCATGCGCGTCAAATGCCCGCCCACCGGCAGCTCCAGCCACCAATAGAACCTGTTCGATTTCCTCGACACTAGCAATGGCGCAACTAACGAACGCGTCGGTTGCCGGCACCGGAAGCAGCGGAGTGCGCTTGGCCTCTCGCGAGTATTTGGTGAAGTCTTCAGTGTTTGCAAGAAAAACCATCATCCCCGGCAAATCCAAGCCCACGATCCCCTCGGCAAGCTGCACGTGCTCGGTACCCAAGACCGCCGAATAGAACTCGTGGGACCGGTTGATATCCGATACCGCCAAACTCAGCACTGCACCTTGGGTTTTCATCAGGAATCATCTTCTTCGGTGGCGTCGTGGGAGTTGGCCGGCCAGTGCCGGATCCCCCACCCAATAATCCAGCTTTCTCCCGGTTCAATCCAGTGCAAATCCAGCCCGCTGTTGAAGGCATTCGCCGGGGCGGTCATGGGTTCCATGGCAACCGCTGCCACGGGCCCGGTATCGGTTGGGAAATTGGCGGTGGTGTACACCTGGATATATCCGAACGAAGGGTCCATGTGTAGTTCGACGCGACTGCCATCGGGCGCCTGCAGAAAATGTGTTGAGCCACCTGCCGCGTCCCGACGAAGGTCGGTCCATGCATCGTCCAGCGCCACGGAACCAAGGACCTGGCCTGCCTGGAAGTCCATTGCGGTTCCACCCACGTCCGTGACCGTTCCGGTGGGTATCATCACCGCATCAAGCTCCACATGCGAATCAGCATTGATGACCATCGTCAGTTCCCCCACTGGAATGTTCCCCAGCCGCAGATAGGGGTGGTTTCCCACGGCAACCGGCGCCTTGGCCGCTCCGGTGTTTGTCAGCGTGTGGCTGATACCCAGACCGTCCCGGTCCAGCTCGTAGGCAACGCTTGTCGAGAGCTCAAAGGGGTAGCCGTCTTGCGCTTGGATGTTTGCGGCGAGCACCACCTTGTTCTCGGTGCGTTCCACCATCGTGTAGCTTGTTTCCCCGAGCAGCCCGTGTATTGCATGCCCGCATACGGGTTCGGTGACCGGCAACTGCTGCCTGACTCCGTCCAGCATCCACACTGCCCCGGCGATACGGTTGGGCCAAGGGACCAGGACGGCGCCGGCACTCATGGGCACCAACGAAGTCGCGGGATAGTCCTGCACGAGTGCGATCCCGTCGATTTCAAGTGCTCGCAAGGTTCCGCCACGTTCGGTGACTACCGCTCGCTGCCGGCGTCCATCAATCTCCGCGTGGAACTCGAACTGCTGGCCCATGGGCGAAGCCAGGTGTTGCATCATGTACTTTCCGTCGGAGATCTCTGGGATTTCATCCGGTTGGCATCCACGGGAATCCCGTGAGCCCCAACGCGGCTTAATGCACGGTGGCCACGCAAACCGAACTCGGTACACGCGGCCACCCTTGGCGATTCAGTTTTTGTGCCCTGCTACTTGACCTGGTCGATCACGGTTTCGGCAACTTCGCGCATGGACAGTCGGCGATCCATGGAGGTCTTCTGGATCCAACGGAACGCTTCGGGCTCGGTCAGGCCCATCTTCTCGGTCAGCAGGCTCTTGGCGCGCTCAACCAGCTTGCGCGTGGCAAATTGCTCGGTGAGGTCCCCCACCTCTTTTTCAAGGGCAGTGATTTCCTCGTGGCGGGAGATCGCGATCTCGATCGCCGGAATCAGGTCTGCCGGGGTGAACGGCTTGACCACGTAGGCCATGGCGCCGGCCTCGCGGGCACGCTCAACGAGTTCCTTCTGGCTGAATGCGGTCAGCAGAACGACCGGGGCAATGCGTTCCTTGACGATGGTCTCGGCGGCGGTAATACCGTCCATGACCGGCATCTTGACGTCCATGAGGACCAGATCCGGCTTGAACTCGCGGGCCAGCTTGATTGCCTTTTCGCCATTGTCGGCTTCGGCAACCACGTCATAGCCTTCGCCACGCAGGATCTCCACGATGTCCAAACGGATCAAGGTTTCATCTTCCGCGACTATGACACGACGGGGTGCGCCGGTCGATGGTTCAGCCGGGATGCGGGTTACTTCGGGAAGATCACTCATCGGTACTCCTTCATTCCCGGGGTGACCGGGCGAATCATCACTACTCAATTTCGTACTTAAGCCTATCTGCATGTACAGTTGTTAACCGCAAGGACGCGAGGATTTCTCGATATAGAGATTTTCGATTATGCTAATCTTGCTAACAAATATGTGCCCGCCCGAGTGGCGGAATGGTAGACGCGCTGCACTCAAAATGCAGTATCGAAAGGTGTGTGGGTTCGAGTCCCACCTCGGGCACAATTGGCTCCGATCCCTTAGTTCATAAGGGATCGGAGCTTTTTCTTTTAAGCTAAACCATTCCCACAAAATCATACTGACAGTCTTCTTGACAGTCTCTATTGAACTTTCCTTTTCCCTGTCAATAGATCGCCTTCCACGTGAGCAACGGTGTCCGCTGTGAGCACAGGAATGCATGCCCATGAAGCTGCGTGTTGGCGCGCCATGGTCGCTTAAGTCACTTCTCAGAATCCCGTGATTATCGCGTGCCGACATTAAACGGGGCAACCTGATGCCCCCTCGTGTGACGGTTGGATCCAGCGGCCCCCCGGCGCTGGCCGGTGATCCGAAGGTGCATACCCTTTCGCCGGGCCGGCATAAGCACCGTCGCTGCATACGAACAGCACGCTGCACCCACTGCCCCGAAAGCAATGCACATCAACTATGTGGGCCCTACTTATAGTGGACGATCGATCTTGTCTTCGGGTCCCAGACAAGGTGCACACCACAGAAATCCGACTCTCGTCCGACCGAACCGGCGTATTCATCGGTTACCGGATAACTGGGATTGCCAACCACCCCACCTGCGGCCTTGTAACGATGGGCGGTCAGAGTGAACGTCACGCTCCGGAACGCGGAGCCACCAGGAGGGATCGACTGCCCCTCAGAGGTGGAAGCGCTCAGTGAAAAGACTCCCGGTGGCGCCTTCGTCTTGGTGATCGTCATCGCGATCTTGCCGACCTTGACCATCTTGAAGTCCCCAGTGCCAGTTGCACCCACGAGAACGTCACCGACACCCTGCCCGAGGACCCGCAAGCCTGTACCGCAAGAGCAATTGACGACACTGGTCCTGGCACCGCAACCGGAAGCCAAAGACCCATGGAGGGTTGGTGGGGAATCGCTGACGGTAGTTGCTTGGACCCGCGAACGAACAAGGGCCGGATCCTTAATGCACTCCCCCGAAAGGGAATACATTAAGAATCCGGCCCTTGCCAGGTACCGAAAGGCTACTTAGATTTCGCGGGTGCCGTCGCCGACAACGTTTTCGGTGGCCCAGGGGCCCACCTTTTCGCGGTCCGGCATCGGCTTGCCCTCAACCAGCTGGCCGGCATCTGCAAGGTCGCCGACCTTGTGGATGCGCAGCGAGTTGGTCGAGCCTGCCTGGCCTGGAGGGGAACCGGCAGCGATGCAGACGAGGTCGTTGATCTCAGCCAAGCCCTCCTGGAGCAGTGAGCGGTCAACCTGCGCGGTCATCTTGTCGGTGTGGTCTGCATACTCAACCACGCGCGGCTGGATGCCCCACATCAGGGTCATGATGTTGTAGGTCTGCGGCAGCGGGGTGAAGGCCAGTACGGGCTTCTTCGGGCGCAGTCGCGAGAGGCGGCGGGCCGAGTCGCCGGACTGGGTGAACGCCACGATGTACTTGGCATCCAACTGGTCGGCGATTTCCACTGCGGCACGGGTGATGGCGCCGCCACGGGTCTTGGGCTTGGAGCCCAGGCGCGGAATGCGGTCAAGGCCGTGCTTTTCCGTGGAGGAAATGATCTTGGCCATGGTTTCGATGGTCTCGATCGGGTATTCGCCCACCGAGGTTTCGCCCGAAAGCATGACCGCGTCGGCACCGTCGAGCACCGCGTTGGCGCAGTCGGAGGCCTCGGCGCGGGTCGGGGTCGGCGATTCGATCATCGACTCGAGCACCTGGGTGGCGACAATGACCGGCTTGGCCCAACGGCGTGCCAATTCAATGGCGCGCTTCTGGACCAGCGGAACCTCTTCGAAGGGAAGTTCCACGCCCAGGTCGCCACGGGCCACCATGATGGCATCGAACGCGTCGATGATTTCCTCCAACGCGTCCACGGCCTGGGGCTTTTCGATCTTGGCGATCACCGGAAGGCTGCGGCCCTCTTCTTCCATGATCTCGTGCACGCGCTCAATGTCTGCTGCGTTGCGCACGAAGGACAGCGCGACCATGTCCACGCCGGCACGGATGGCCCAACGCAGGTCGTCCTCGTCCTTTTCGCTCAAGGCGGGCACGTTGACGGCAACACCTGGCAGGTTGATGCCCTTGTTGTTGGACACCTCGCCGCCGACGACTACCTCGGTGACTACCTTTTCATCGTCAACGGCGGTGGCGCGCAGCGCCACCTTGCCGTCGTTGATCAGCAGCAGGTCCCCGACATTGACGTCCTGCGGCAAACCCTTGAAGGTGGTGGAGCAGAAGGTCTCATCGCCAAGTACATCCGCGATGACGATGGTGAACGCGTCCCCCACCTTCAGGATGTGCTTGGCATCCTCAATGAAGCGGCCCAGGCGGATCTTGGGACCCTGCAGGTCGGCGAAGATGCCGACCGGACGGCCCAGTTCCAGCGCTGCTGCACGAATGTTGCCGAGGTTCTCGGCATGCATCGAGTGGTCGCCATGGCTCATGTTCAAGCGGGCGACGTCAACGCCGGCCTTGAGTGCTGCCAATGTCTTTTCGTAGGTACCGATCGCCGGGCCCCAGGTGGCCACGATTTTTGCGCGTCTCATACGGTTAGCCTATCTGCCTTTCCATTTCTCAGGTCGGAAAAACACCGTATTCGCGGTGCATCCGTCTCACAACATGCTGATGGCCTGGTCCGTCGGTGCAACGGGGGCCGGAAGGCGGGTTTCGCCCATCAGGTATTTGTCCACGGCCGCGGCACAGGATCGTCCCTCGGCTATGGCCCACACGATCAGGGATTGTCCGCGTCCGGCGTCTCCGGCAGCAAATACCCCTGGTGTGTTGGTCATGTAGTAACCATCACGGGCGACGCTGCCCCGGTCATCAAACTCGGTGTTGGCCTGTTCCGTCAGTCCGGCTTCTTCGGGTCCTGAGAACCCGAGAGCCAGGAAGACCAGGTCGGCGGGGATGATCCGCTCGCTGCCCGGTTTCGGAAGGCGTTGACCGTCTATAAATTCGGTCTCTGCCACAGTAACACCCATCACGCTTTCGTGCTCGCCCGTGAAGTTGACCGTGGCGGCCAAATAGGTGCGCTCCCCGCCCTCTTCGTGGGCCGACTGGACCTCGAAAAGCTTCGGGAACATCGGCCACGGCTGGTTGAACGGACGCTCAGTCGGCGGCTGGGCACCGATGGCAAGGGTGGTGACACTTGCAGCACCCTGGCGCAACGCGGTACCCAGGCAGTCGGCACCGGTGTCGCCACCGCCCAGGATCACCACGTGTTTTCCGGCCGCGTCGATGAGCAGGGATTCCTTCTCCCCCGCAACCACCCGGTTGGAATCCACCAGGTAATCCATGGCGAAGTGGACGCCGGCAAGGTCGCGCCCGGGGATCGGCATATCGCGCGGAACCGTGGCACCGGTGGCCACGATCACCGCGTCATACCGGCGATTCAACGAATCCCAGGTCACATCCGTGCCCACCGAAACACCGTTGCGGAACACCGTTCCCTCGGCCTCCATCTGGGCCAGCCGGCGATCAAGCACGCCCTTTTCCATCTTGAAGTCGGGGATGCCATAGCGCAGCAGGCCACCTGGCTTTTCGTCGCGCTCGTACACGGCAACCGTGTGCCCGGCACGGGTAAGCTGCTGGGCTGCAGCGAGCCCGGCGGGGCCGGACCCGATGACTGCAATGCGCTTGTCGGTGTGCCGCATCGCAAGGATTGGTTCCAGGTCACCGGAGGCCAGCAACGTGTCGGCGATTTCCGCCTCAATCTGCTTGATTGTTACGGCCGGCTGGTTGATTCCCAGCACGCAGGAGGATTCGCACGGGGCCGGGCAGAGGCGTCCGGTGAATTCCGGGAAGTTGTTCGTCGCGTGCAAACGCTCCGAGGCTTCGCCCATCCTGCCTTGGTGCACCAGGGCGTTCCATTCGGGGATCAGGTTCCCCAGCGGGCAGCCGTTGTGGCAGAACGCGATGCCGCAGTCCATGCAGCGTCCGGCCTGGGACTTCAGTTCCCCCTCGGATTGGCGCTGGACCACCTCTCGGTAGTCAAGCAGGCGGATTGGCACCGGGCGCTTGGGCGCGGTGACACGTTCACGTACTTCCAAGAATCCACGTGGATTAGCCACGGGTCACCTCCAGAATGCGGTTCCAGACGGTTGCTGAATCCGGGTCGAATCCTTCATGGGTTGCATTGTTGCGTGCCTGGGACACTGCCGCGAAGTCACGCGGCAGCACCTTGGTAAAGCGGGCTGCGGCTACCGGCCAGTCGGCCAACAGGCTGGCGGCAAGCGCCGAGCCCGTGTATTGAACGTGGCGGGCCAGCAGGTCCTTGATCAACGTGCAGTCGACATCGTTGGGGCCCTCGACGATCAAATCGTCGTTGGCAACGGCCAACGGGTTCAGCTTGGCGCTTTCCAGGTCAAGCACGTAGGCGGTGCCCCCTGACATGCCGGCCGCGAAGTTGCGCCCGGTGGACCCGATGATCAGGGCGGTGCCGCCGGTCATGTACTCGCAACCGTGGTCGCCAATGCCCTCGACCACTGCCGTGGCGCCCGAATTGCGCACCGCGAAGCGTTCGCCGACCATGCCGTTGATGAACATTTCACCGCTGGTGGCCCCGTAGCCAATGACGTTTCCGGCAATGACCTGCGTGGCGGGGTCGAATCCGCTGCGCGTGTCCGGGCGCAGGGTGATGCGCCCGCCGGAGAGTCCCTTGCCAACGTAGTCGTTCGAGTCGCCGATCAGGCTCAACGCGATGCCCGCCGGCAGGAATGCGCCCAGTGACTGGCCGGCATGCCCGCGCAGGGTCACGTCGATGGTGCCAGGCGCCAATTCCTGGAGTCCAAAGGTCGCGGTGACCTTGTTGCCCAGCATGGTGCCCACGGCGCGGTCGGTGTTGCGCACCGGCAGGTCGATGGTGACCTTTTCGCGGCGTTCCAGTGCCGGTGCCGCGGCACTGATCAGCTGGTTGTCGAAGTGTGCGTCCAGGTGGTGGTCCTGAACCGTGGTGCGGCTGCGCGGGGCACCGAGTTTGGAACCTGCGGTGTTGAAGATCTTCTCAAGCTGCAGGCCCTCGGTCTTCCAGTGGCCCACCGCTGCCTTGGTATCCAGCAGTTCGGCCTGGCCGATGGCTTCGGCCAGGGTCCGGAAGCCAAGTTGTGCCAATAGTTCGCGCACTTCCTGGGCCAGGAACTCGAAGAAGTTCACCACGTGGTCGGCCTGTCCGGTGAAACGCTTACGCAACTCGGGGTTCTGCGTGGCCACGCCCACCGGGCAGGTGTCCAGGTGGCAGACGCGCATCATGATGCACCCGGCGACCACCAAGGGTGCTGTAGCGAAGCCGAATTCCTCGGCGCCCAGCAGTGCGGCGATGACCACGTCGCGGCCGGTCTTCAGCTGGCCGTCGACCTGCACCGTGACGCGTTCACGCAACCCGTTGAGCATCAGCGTTTGCTGGGTCTCGGCCAGGCCGAGTTCCCAGGGCACACCTCCATGCTTGAGCGAGTTCAACGGGGAGGCGCCGGTGCCGCCATCGTGCCCGGAAACCAGCACCACGTCGGCCTTGGCCTTGGTGACGCCAGCTGCCACGGTGCCGATGCCGACCTCGGAGACCAGCTTCACGTGGACGCGTGCCTTCGGGTTGGAGCACTTGGCATCGTAAATCAGCTGGGCCAGGTCCTCGATGGAGTAGATGTCGTGGTGCGGCGGCGGGGAAATGAGCCCGACGCCCGGGGTGGAATGCCGGGTGCGCGCAATCCAGGGATAGACCTTGTTGGCCATGAGCTGGCCGCCCTCCCCGGGCTTGGCGCCCTGGGCCATCTTGATCTGCAGGTCATCGGCATGCGTGAGGTACATGCTGGTGACCCCGAAGCGACCCGAGGCGATCTGCTTGACGGCCGAGCGGCGTGCCGGATCCAGCAGGCGATCGACGTCTTCCCCGCCCTCGCCGGTGTTTGACTTGCCGCCCAGGCGGTTCATCGCAATGGCCAGGGTTTCATGGGCCTCGGCGGAGATCGAGCCGTAGCTCATCGCGCCGGTGGCAAATCGCTTGACGATTTCAGACACCGGCTCCACCTCGTTGATGTCGATGGCCAAGGTGTCATTGAACTTGAAATCAAGCAGCCCACGCAGCGTCATCAGGCCCTTGGCCTGGTCATCGACGCCTGCGGTGTAGGCCTTGAAGATGTCGTAGCGGCGTTCGCGGGTTGCGTGCTGCAGCCGGAAGACGGTCTCCGGGTTGAACAGGTGCGGCGGGCCCTCGCGGCGCCACTGGTATTCGCCACCTGTTTCCAGGGCGCGGTGCGGCTCCGGGTTCAGGTCCGCCGGGTAGGCGGCAGCATGGCGCATGGCGGTTTCGGTGGCGATGACCTCGAGCTCGACCCCGCCCAGCTGGGTCTGGGTGCCGGTGAAGTACTGGTCGACCACGCGCTTGGACAGGCCAAGTGCCTCGAAGGTCTGGGCGCCGCAGTATGAAGACACGGTGGAGATGCCCATTTTGGACATGATCTTCAGGACGCCCTTGCCCAGTGCCTTGATCAGGTTGGCTTGGGCCTTGGCCGGGGTGACCTCGCCGAGTTCGCCCTGGGCCGCCATTTCCTCGACGGTTTCCATGGCAAGGTACGGGTTGATGGCCGAAGCCCCGTATCCGATCAGCACTGCCACGTGGTGGACCTCGCGCACGTCGCCGGCCTCGATGACCAGTGAGGTCTTGGTGCGGTTGGCGCTCTTGAGCAGGTGGTGGTGCACGGCGCTGGTGAGCAGCAGCGACGGGATCGGCGCCCACTGGGCGTTCGAGTCCCTGTCCGAAAGCACAATGAACTTGATGCCCCGGTTGATGGCAGCTGAGACCTTTTCGCAGATCTCCTGGATCCGGGCGCGCAGCTCCGCTTCCCCGCCCTCGGGACGGTAGAGCCCGCGGACCTTCAGCGAAACCTTCGTGCCCTCGGCGTCGCGGATGTTCGCGATCTTGGCCAGCTCGTCATTGGTGAGCACCGGGTAGTCCAGGGACACCTGTTGGGCATTGACCTTGCCGGTGGCCAGCAGGTTTCCGTCAGGTCCGATGCTGGTGGCCATGGAGGTGACAAGTTCCTCGCGGATGGAATCCAGCGGCGGGTTGGTCACCTGGGCGAATGACTGGGTGAAGTAGTCAAAGAGCATCCGGGAGCGGGAGGACAGCACGGCAACCGGGGTGTCCGAGCCCATGGCACCGAGCGGTTCGGCGCCGGTGGCGGCCATCGGGGCCAGCAGG
This sequence comes from Paeniglutamicibacter antarcticus, assembly GCF_900010755.1. Taxonomy (GTDB): domain Bacteria; phylum Actinomycetota; class Actinomycetes; order Actinomycetales; family Micrococcaceae; genus Paeniglutamicibacter; species Paeniglutamicibacter antarcticus_B. Next base: position 106,488 of record NZ_CZJT01000103.1, read on the forward strand.
ATGCGCAGTTCCTCGGTGGTGTATCCGAAGGTGCGCTGGCGCAGTTGCACGGAGGCCGAGTTGTGCTTGACGTGTTCAAGTTCCGGCAGGTCGGTGAGCCGGATCTTGTTGTCGGTGACCCACTGGGCCCACGGTTGGGAGGCCGCGATCTCCGCCTTGATCTCGGCATCATCGATGATGCGGCCGGCGGCGGTGTCAATGAGGAACATCTTGCCCGGGGCCACCCGGCCCTTGGCGATGATGCGTTCGGGGTCCAGGTCGATGACGCCGACCTCGGAGGCCAGCACCACGAGTCCGTCGTCGGTGACCCAGTAGCGTGCGGGGCGCAGGCCGTTGCGGTCGAGCACCGCGCCCACCTGCTTGCCGTCGGTGAAGGACACCGCGGCGGGCCCGTCCCAGGGCTCCATGAGCATCGAGTTGTACTCGTAGAAGGCGCGGCGGTCAGCGTCCATGTCTGCGTGGTTTTCCCAGGCCTCGGGGATCATCATCATGATGGCCTGGGCGATGGGCCGGCCCGAGAGCATCAGCAGCTCGGCGACCTCGTCAAAGGAGGCCGAGTCGGAGGCGCCGGGGCTGCAGATCGGGAAGAGTTCCTCGGGCACCTCGCCCAGCAGCGCGGAGGCCAGCTGGGATTGGCGGGCACGCATCCAGTTGCGGTTGCCCTTGACGGTGTTGATTTCACCGTTGTGCGCGATGGTGCGGAAGGGCTGGGCCAGCGGCCAGGAGGGGAAGGTGTTGGTGGAGAAACGCGAGTGCACGATGCCAAAGCAGCTGGCGAAGGCTTCGTCGGTCAAATCCGGGTAGAACGCGGAGAGCTGCTCGGTGGAGAGCATGCCCTTGTAGACGATGCTGGCGCTGGAGAGCGAGGGGAAGTAGACGCCGAATTTGTTCTGTGCGCGCTTGCGCACGCGGAAGGCGCGGGCATCGAGGCTCAGCGCGTCTTCGGCGCTGGTGCCCAGGAAGAGTTGGGCGAAGTGCGGCATGCAGCCGCGGGCCGTGGGGCCAATGTGCTCCGCGTTGACGGGCAGTTCACGCCAGCCGAGCACCTCCAGGTTTTCCTCGCGGGCCAGTTCCTCGAGTGCTTCGATTGCCTGTGTCCGCTGGGTTGGATCCTGGGGCAAGAATGCGGTTCCGGCGGCGTAGCTTCCGGCTGCCGGAAGTGAGAACCCGGTGACTGAGCGGAAGAATGCGTCGGGAATCTGGGTGAGAATGCCTGCACCGTCTCCGGTGCCGTCGTCGGCGCCGACGGCGCCACGGTGTTCAAGGCGGCGCAGTGCCTCAAGCGCCTGGGCCACGATCAGGTGGCTTGGCGTCTTGGTGAGGGTGGCGATGACTGCCAGGCCGCACGCGTCTTTTTCGTTCTCTGGGTTGTAGAGGCCCTGTGCTTTCGGGGCGTCTGCGAACCTGTTGTAGGGCGAGGAGACTTCCCCGCCACAATCGGGTGAAGCGTTCAGCTGGACTCCGGTCATGCTCATGAGCATCCCTTTCTCGATGGATCAATGTGGGGTATGGACGCCGTTGTCCGGTTTTTTGGGGTCACAAACATCCGCTGGCTTTCGCTCGCGGATGGGGGTGCATGGGGTATCACCTCAGGTGCGTGTCCGTGGCGCCCGTGCCTTCGAGGGGCGCCTCCACGTCTTTGTGGTTGCTGCAGGACTCGCGGGATGTCCGCGGAATTCCTGCTGCCTGGCTGGAATGTGCTGGATCTGGTGTAACCCAGCTCTCCTTTGAGGGTGAGAAAATCGTAGCACCGGCATGTTTCGTTTTTTGCGTTGTTTTGTTTCCAACAGTTTACGTAAGTGGGCTAAAACACAATCTGACGTGGACTTTAATGAACAGGCTGATTGTTTCCCGGGAATGACAAAGCCCCCGTAACGTTCCGCATGGATGCGGTGTTACGGGGGCTTTGGCGGTATTTACTTGTCCGGAGTAGTCGGCTTATCCGTGGAGTCAGGAGTGTTTTCCGTCGATGTTTCAGGTGTTGCTGCAGCATCAGTTGCGACGTTCGAGCTTGTCGTGTCCGCGGGCTCACGGCCCGGAAGGTAAACGCCCGGGTCCGGCTGCGGACGCAGCTTGACCAGCACGTAGATCAGGCCGACGGTGCCCATGATGACCATGGCGATGGCGAGCCACATGTGCACGCGCAACCCGATGCCGAGGATGACAATGATGTCCGCGGCGTCGATGCGCATGGTCTCCATGATGATCCGGCCGATGCCGTACCAAATCAGGTAGGACCAGAACATCGAGCAGCGGCGCAGCTTGAACTTGCGGTCCAGCGCCAGCAACAACACGACGCCGGCAACATTCCACAACGATTCATACAGGAACGTCGGCTGGAACAAGGTTCCGGCCGGAAGCCCCGGCGGGAAGTTGTAGCTGTTCGGATCGATTTCCAGGCCCCAGGGAAGCGTTGTCGGCTCGCCGAAGAGTTCCTGGTTGAACCAGTTGCCCCAGCGGCCGAAGGCCTGGGCGAGCAGCACGCCGGGGGCGACAGCGTCAAGGAAGGCAGGCAACCGCACACCCGCGCGGCGGCAGGCAATCCAGGCGCCGAGCGAACCGAGGCTGATGGCACCCATGATGCCCAGGCCACCGGCCCAGATCTGCGGGATTTCGCTCCAGTGCGCGCTCTGGCCATTGAGCCCGAAGTAGTATTCGGGGTCGGTGACCAGCACGTGGTAGAGCCGGCCGCCGACGATACCGAACGGGATGGCCCAAATGCAGATGTCCCAAACGACCTCGGCCGGGCCGCCCTTGGCAAGCCAGCGCTTGTTGGTCATCCACATGGCGACCACGATGCCGGTGAGGATGCACAGTGCGTAGGCGTGGATGGTCAGCGGTCCGATGGAGAACTTTGAGAACTCCGCCGGCGGGCTCGGAATCGAGGCCAGCACGTTGGCGCCGGCCATCAGCATCGAACTCATACCGCGATGTGCCGGCCGCTGAGTTCGGCGGTGAGCTTGGCAACCGCCGGCACTCCCCCGTCGTGCAACGCGGCAACCAGTGCCGTGCCGACGATCACGCCATCGGCGTAGGCGCCGATTTCCTCAACGTGCTTGCGCGCCGAAACGCCCAGGCCAACACAGGCATTTTCGGCGCCGGCCGCGTGGGCCGCGGCAACCACGGAGGCCGCCGCATCGGAAACCTCGGTGCGTGCACCGGTGACACCCATGATCGAGACGCAGTAGACAAAACCGCGGCTCGCTTCCACGGTTGCCTTCATGCGGGCCTCGGTGGAAGACGGGGCAACCAGGAACACGCGGTCCAATCCGTACTTGTCCGAGGCTTCCATCCATTCGGCTGCCTCGTCCGGAATCAAATCCGGGGTGATGAGCCCGGCGCCGCCGGCCTCTGCCAAGCGGCGGGAGAACTCATCAACTCCCATGCTCAGCACGGGGTTCCAGTAGGTCATGACCATGACGGTTGCCGAGCAACGATCGGTGATGCCCTTGATGATCTCGAAGACCTGGGCAACCCTGAAGCCCTGGGCCAGCGCCTGGACCGTGGCGGCCTGGATGACAGCTCCGTCCATGACCGGGTCCGAATACGGGATGCCGACCTCGATGATGTCGGCGCCGTTTTCGGCCATGGCCACAGCTGCGTCAATGGTGCCCTGCACGTCCGGGAAGCCGGCGGGCAGGTAGCAGATCAGTGCCGGGCGGCCCTGGGCGCGGGCCGCGGCAATGGCTGCGGCGCTCTTGGAAACGTTGTTCACGGAAACGTTGTTCACTTGGCGTCCTTTGCATCGGTATCGGTGGTTGCCTCGACGGTGGCGGCTGAGTCAATCAGGTTGAACCATTCGGCTGCGGTTCCCACGTCCTTGTCCCCGCGGCCCGAAAGGTTGACCACGATGATGGTTTCCTCGGGCTTGGCACCGGATTCAATCTTGCGTGCTGCGATCTTCAGGGCGCCGGCAAGTGCATGCGAGGACTCGATGGCCGGGATGATGCCCTCGGTGCGGCAGAGCAGCGAGAACGCGTCCATGGCTTCGGTGTCGGTGATCGGCTCGTACTTCACGCGCCCGATATCCGACAGGTAGGCGTGCTCCGGGCCAACGCCCGGGTAGTCGAGGCCGGCGGAGATCGAGTGGGACTCGATGGTCTGCCCGTCATCGTCTTGCATCAGGTAGCTCTTGGCACCGTGCAACACACCGGGCTTGCCCAGGGTGATGGTTGCCGCGTGGCGCGGGGTGTCGATGCCGTCGCCCCCCGCTTCGAAGCCGTAAAGCTCAACGTCGGCATCGTCAAGGAAACCGTGGAAGATGCCAATCGCGTTGGAACCGCCGCCGATGCACGCGGCAACCGCGTCGGGCAGACGTCCGGCCTGGGCGATGATCTGCTCGCGGGCTTCCTCGCCGATGACCTCGTGGAAGTAGCGCACCATGGCCGGGAACGGGTGCCCTCCGGCCGCGGTTCCCAGCAGGTAGTGGGTGGTCTCCACGTTTGCAACCCAGTCGCGCAGCGCCTCGTTGATGGCGTCCTTCAGCGTCTGGGACCCGGCGGTCACCGGGATGACCGTGGCGCCGAGCAGTTCCATGCGTGCCACGTTCAGCGACTGCCGGCGGGTGTCTTCGGCGCCCATGTAGACCACGCATTCCAGGCCCATCAGGGCCGCGGCGGTGGCCGAGGCGACGCCGTGCTGGCCGGCACCGGTTTCGGCGATGATGCGGGTCTTGCCCATGCGCTTGGCCAGCAGCGCCTGGCCGAGCACGTTGTTGATCTTGTGGCTGCCGGTGTGGTTCAGGTCTTCTCGCTTGAGGAAGACGCGCACCCCGCCGGCTGCCTGCGAGAAGCGCTTGGCCTCGGTGAGCAAGGAGGGGCGCCCGGAGTAGTTCTTGTTCAGGTCCTTGACCTGGGCCACGAATTCCGGGTCGGCCTTGGCTGCCTCAAAGGTTTCGTTGAGTTCATCCATGGCCGCGATCAGCGATTCGGGCATCCAGCGTCCGCCGTAGGCGCCGAAGTAGGGGCCTGCGGCATGCCGAAGGGAATCCCCCGGTGTCGTCGCTGCGCTCTGGGAGCCGTCTGCCGGCTCGCCTGTCGTCGGGTTCATCTGGGGGCATCCTTATCTAGCTGAGGAATTCGTGGGGCGGTTAGACGCTGGAGCGTGCCGGTTTCGCGGCGGTTCCTGCGGCAATGAAAAGTTCGATGGCGGCGCGCGGGTCATTGTCCTTGACCAGTGCTTCGCCGACCAGGATGGCATCGGCGCCATGTGAGGCGTAGTCCTGGACCTCAAGCACCGAGCTGACGCCCGATTCGGCGATGATGACGGCTTCCGCCGGGATGAGTTCCGCAAGTCTTGCGAAATTCCGCGGATCGACTTCGAGGGTCTTGAGGTTGCGCACGTTCACGCCGATGAGCTTGGCGCCGAGCTTCACGGCCCGGGCAATTTCCTCTTCGGTGTGCGTTTCCACCAGGGCGTTCATGCCCAGTGCGTGGGTCAGGTCCAGGAATTCACGCATCTGCGCGTCATCCAGGGCCGCGACAATCAGCAGGATGAGGTCGGCCCCGTGGGCGCGGGCCTCGTAGATCTGGTACTCATCGACAGTGAAGTCCTTGCGCAGCAGCGGGATCGACACGGCGGCACGCACCGCATCGAAATCTGCCAGCGAGCCGCCAAAGCGGCGTTCCTCGGTGAGCACCGAGATGACCGAAGCCCCGCCGGCAACGTAGGCGGTTGCAAGTTCCGCGGGTTCCGGGATGTCGGCAAGCGCGCCCTTGGACGGGGACTTGCGTTTGACCTCGGAAATCACGCGTAATGTTGCGTCACGCTGGGCTTGGTCGGCATGGCCGCCCAAGGCGGCGAAGGCATCGAGCGCCGGGGCCGCGGCAGCCGCCTCGGCCTGAATCCGTTCCAGGGGACAAATGGAACGGCGGGCGTCCAGATCAATCCGAACGCCCGCAATAATATCCGTAAGTACGCTCACGACTAGTTTGCGGAACCCGACCGGGCGCCACCTACGCCGAAACCGGCCTTCTTCATGACCCAACCGGCAATCAGGCCGAGGACCACAACGCCGCAACCCACGTAGACCATGGTCGGGTTGTGTCCGGCGAAGGCAATGCCGCCAATGATGAAGCCGATCAGCGAAACGCCAACCAAGGTCCATGCCGCAATTGAGTTGCCGTGGCCGATTTCTTCGGCGTGCATCGGATCGATCTGAGTGTTGCTGTTAGCCATGGTGGGATACTCCTCATCACCTAGTGCCAATCGGGAATTCTCCCGACGATTATCTTCTGTCTATTCTGCCATTCTTTAACGCTGTGGCGTGCCATGTTGCCCGCCCGCGCGCGTTCTTTAGGTGGGATCGTCCCCGCGCGAGAGCGAGTCCCAGCCGCCGATCTCATCAATCTTGCCCGTGGGGGCCACCGAATCATCGGTACCCGGAACCGTCGCCGCATCGCGGGCATACTTCTTGTTGCCGACCCAAGTGCGTCCGGCAACGGCCAGGATCAGCGCGTTGAGCACCAATACCAGGCCCGCCAAGGCAGCGATGTAGGGCCACAGGGAAACCTGGTAGTCACCCGATGCGGTGTTCAGCCCGGTGGCTTCGCCGACCTTCGTGGCCGCGGCGTTGACCGGGTTGCCCAGCACCGCCACGGACGAGGCGCCGATACCGCCGCCCACCAGCAGCAGGATCACAGCAATGATGTAGCGGGCCACGGGCCCGGCGATCAACGCGGCCAGCGAACCGGCAAGCCCCACCACGGCAAGGGCCGCGATGGCCGCCGAGGCGTCGGACCCGGCGACCTGGATCAGCGGGATCTTCACGGAACCGACCTCGGGCTGCACCGTGATCCAGATGCGGGTGCTGGTGGCCAGGGCCAGGACTGCGCCGATGACTCCCAGCAGCATCACCATGCGTTTTGTTCCCCAGCGTGGGGTCTTGTTAATGCTCATGATTCCTAAATGTCCTGCCCGGCAGGCTTCATGGTGCCCGCGGCCCAGACGGCCCGCAGGGGTGCGGCCGACTTGTTGATGGTTTCGAGCGCCTCGGCGTCAAGGTCCGAGTCGTTCACGATGCCGCCGCCGGCCTGGACGTAGGCGCGGTTGCCCTTGAGCAGGGCCGAACGGATGGCGATGGCCATGTCCATGTCCCCGGCAAAATCCAGGTAGCCCACGACGCCGCCGTAGATGCCGCGGCGGTGCGGTTCGAGCTCATCGAGCAGGCGCAGGGCGCGCGGCTTCGGGGCCCCGGAGAGCGTTCCCGCCGGGAAGGTGGCTGCCAGCACGTCGTACCCGTCGATGCCAGGGGAAAGCTTGCCGACCACGTTGGAGACCAGGTGCATGATGTGGCTGAAGCGCTCGACCTCCATGAACTGGGTGACTTCCACCGAGCCGGGGACGCAGACCTTTGACAGGTCGTTGCGTGAAAGATCCACGAGCATCAGGTGCTCGGCGCGTTCCTTCTCATCGGCCAGCAGGTTCTTCTCATGCTGCTGGTCATCCTCGTAGCTGGCACCGCGCGGTCGCGAACCTGCGATCGGGTGGGTGACCACGTGGTCGTCATTGACGGTGACCAAGGCTTCCGGGGAAGAACCCACGATTGCGTAGGACTTGCCGTGGGAGTCCTCGAGGTTGAAGAGGTACATGTACGGGCTGGGGTTGGTGGCACGCAGGATGCGGTAGACATCCAGCGGGTCCGCGTGGGATTCGAGTTCGAACCGGCGCGAGATAACCACCTGGAACACCTCGCCGTCGACGATTGCTTCCTTGCCGCGCAGCACCGCCTGGCGGTAGGAATCCTCGTCCCAGGAATGCGTGACGGCATTCATCAGCTCTTCGACCGGGACATCGGTGCCCGAAAGCACCGAGACCGGGGCATCGGTGGCCTCACCCAGGGTTGCCAGCATGGCCTTCACCCGGTCCACCGCATGGTCGTAGGCCCCGTCGACGCCGTCGGTGGTGCCGTTGAAGTTGATGGCATTGGCGATCAGCGTCAGCGTGCCGTCGGTGTTGTCATGGACCGCGAGGTCCCCGACCAGGTTCATGGCGAGTTCGGGCAGGTGCAGGTCATCGGCCGGCGGGTTGGGCAGCTTTTCCCAGTGGCGCACTGCCTCCCAGCCAATGAATCCGACCATGCCGCTGGTCAGCGGCGGCAGGCCGCCCAGGGGCTCCGTGCGCAGCGCACGGACGGTGTCGCGCAGCACCTCCACCGGGTTGCCCTCGGTGGGAATGCCGGCCGGAGGCGTGCCCAGCCAGTGGGCCTTGCCGTCACGGGTGGTCAGGGTCGCCGGTGAATTGGTGCCAATGAATGAGTAGCGGCTCCATACCCCGCCGGCAGCTGCCGATTCCATCAGGAAGGTGCCGGGGCGGCCGCCGGCGAGCCGGCGGTAAATGGAGATGGGGGTCAGCGAGTCGGCCAGCACCCGCATGGTCACGGGTATGACGCGGCGATCCGCAGCGAGGGCGCGGAACTCCTCGCGGGTGGGTGACAGCGCACCGAGAGCTTGCATGAGTGGCTAGGTGTCCTTGCGTGGAGGAATGTGGTGTCGAGGGGTCAGGACACGCGGCGGCCGACAACGGCCGGGATCTCGCGTCCGTCAAAGCAGGTGTGGGTTCCGGTGTGGCAGGCGGCACCGATCTGGTCCACAACCACCAACAGGGCATCGCCGTCACAGTCAAGGGCGACCGAGCGAACCAGTTGGGAGTGCCCGGAGGTGTCTCCCTTGCGCCAATATTCGTTGCGCGAACGCGACCAGAAGGTCACCCGGCCCGTGGTGAGGGTGCGGCGAAGTGCTTCCTCATCCATCCAACCCAGCATGAGCACCTCAAGGGTGCCGTGCTGTTGGATGATTGCCGCCACCAATCCGGAGTCATCCTTTTTCAGGGCTGCGGAAATTTCGGCTGACAATTTGCCGTCGACGGAGACGGGCGTGGCGAAGGCTGGGTTCTGCGACATCATGGTCCAGTCTAGTGCCACCGGCTGCCGATTCTGGGAACCGGGGCCCTGCACACGGTATGCGTCGGAAATCATGACGCGGTGATTGGCAGGTGGCGTTTCAAGTGTCCATAAGGCGGGTCGAACGTGTTAGTTTCATAGGGATGCATTTCGTCCCAGCCTCGCGTGAAGTACTGGCCGAAGTCCTGCTGGCGGCAGGACCCGAGGCCCCCACCTTGTGTGCCGGATGGCAGACCCGTCATTTGGCCGCGCACCTAGTGTTACGTGAACACTCGATGCTTGCCGCCGGCATTGCCCTGAAACCGCTGACCCCGCTGATGGAGCGCGAGCTCAACTCCCGCGCCACCGCAGCCTTGGACCGCGACGCCTACGTGCAGCTTGTCAATGAATTCAAGGCAGGCGCCCCCAAGTACTCGCCGTTTTCCCTGCCCACCTTCGACCGTGCGGCAAACCTCAGCGAGTACTTCATCCACACAGAGGATGTCCGGCGTGCAACCGATCGCTGGGCGCCGCGCGTCTTGGATGCAAAGTACGCCGACATGTTGTGGCACGATCTGGTCCGCCGCGCTTCGACCTATTACCGGGGAACGCATGTAGGAATCATTTTGGTGCGCCCCGATGGCCAGCGCCATGTGGTGCGCAAGGCCCAAACGTCTGTTGCCATCGTCGGGTCCCCGGAGGAATTGTTGCTCCATGCCTCGGGCCGGCGCGATGAGGCACTCGTGACGTACGAGGGAAGCCGCGAAGCGATATCCCTGCTTCGCTCCTGAGATGCTCCGGCCCGGCCGGCGAACTGCTGCCTTCAGACTTGGAAGCCACCATTGCCAATTCATCGGCTGCCAGAGCCTGGCTGGCGATGATTCCCGTGAAACCCCTGTGAATGCCGGCTTCCGGGTCGGTAGAGGGCTCCGGAGACGAACTATCGACATCCCCTGCACCCAAAGCGTGCACGTTCTTTTCTTGCCAGTTCATCCGATGCCGTTTTCCGACCACAGATGCTTAAACCTTGCTGAGCTTTACCCACACTTTGTTCTCCACAAAACGTTCCACCACCCGCGCTACGGGATTGTCTCGGGTACAACGATTATTGCTTCGGGATGATCAGTAAGCCGTAGCGCCGGGCATGTTCCCACCGGTTCCGTAACCACAATGGGACTCTGCAGTGATCCACCAACGATCTGGCCCTTCAGCGTTGCGGGACAGCTTTGGGGAACCCCGGCGACTTGCGCTTCAAGAACATGGATCCGGGCGGGAACTGGCTGTGTGAACTCAGTACTTTTTGGGGCAAAACCGACCACGGGAGTCAGCGCAAAGACAATGATCCCTGCCACGAACCAAATCGCTAACCCTTGAATCTGCTTAACCAATCGTTGGTAGGCCTCAAGTCGCTGCTGGTAGGCAACAGCGGCCTCAATTTGCTGGATGTACGCTTTAGCTTGAGTGCGTTTGGTCTTCACCCAAGCAACGTCCGAGGGCTCTTCCGGCCGTAGATTCCGGCCCGCTAGGGCATATGGCTCTTTCCTCTCTAGGGCAGCAAGTGCGAGTCCACTCCCGACGAATTCATCGGTATAAAGCTCTGTGATGCTTCTGGATTCCCCCAGTAGCTGGGTGCGCCGTTCGTACACCCATTTCAGCATTGGCGCCTCGGCACCAATTTTCTCCACGGAGCCGAGTCGATTGGCTTGCAATAGACCGAGGTCCAATTCACGGTTGGATAGGTCAATGATCGTCGGAGCATTCAGGGCGAGCACTCGGGCTGCCCCAAACAAAACAAGTCCTACGGCACTTAGTGCCAAGACGGCACCAAGTATTGCAATCAGCGCAGCCCAGAGCCGCAGGTCTTGTAACGATGTCAATTGAAGCCCCGCGATAACTGCCACGGCAATGGATCCCGCGGAGGCCACAAGCCATTTCAGGGTTCCGGCAAGGTTTTCGGTCTTGAGTTCAAAATAATCGACTTGCGAGGTTGGCGCTTCGGTCATTTCTGGAATATCCACGTGATTTCCTTAGTTGAAACATGTACTACACATGTACTACATGTGTTAGCCTCATACCTTAACAAGCTTCTGTTCGAACACGAGGAAGAAGTCGCTATGTCCCCCCAAGCCCAAGTGGCAAGTTCGCATACGTACAGCATGCGTGAGTTAAACCAGAACACTGCCCATGTCATCAGGGAGATCAACGAGTCAGGTGAACCAGCCCTCATCACCCGCCAGGGCAGGCCAGTGGCACTAATAACCCCCTTGGCCAATGTACGTGTGGAAGCTGCGGTGCTGACTGCTGCCCGGGAAAGCGTTTCGGTTCTGAATACCGCAGAATCTGTGGGCAAAATCCACACCAGTGAAGAGGTTGGCAGGGACCTGGGTTTCATCGACTAAGCCCCTTGTGCACAAGGAGATGATGTATTTCCGAATTTGAAACAACCCGACGTATGACAAATCCAGGTTCCAACCCATTTCTGGCCCGTTCATTGAGCGTAAGCGCAGAATAGACCAAACAATAGTCATGGGCCGCAGGGCCATGCCGATCGTCACCATCCAGATCGAACGATAGATATTCGGGCAGTTCAGAGACCCAGATACAGCGTCTAAATCTAGAATCCATGGCTTCATCTAGCGGGCCTTCGATCTCGTCGTCTGCATCCGGACGCAACTGCGTATCTGCAATTTGCCAGATGGTCTTACCCACCGACGAGTCGCCGATGGCACGCAGTTCTTCTTTTGCCAGATCCGTCCAGTCCGCCATACGCTCATTCAACCAGAGAGCACAGCGTACGTGTAGCTTTCAGCCGTAGCACGTGGACGCCGCCAGCGCACGGGTCAATTCACTTGAACAACGAATCTCCTAGAACTCGACAAATGCTCCGGCCGTCAGCCCACCGACACTCCGTACATGGACCACCGCAAGGGAACCTGCCACGGGATTCCCGGCAATCGCGGAGGGCTCAACCAGAGCCGGCAGCACGGCCGAGGCGCTCCAGTTTATTCCGTTTTGATGCACGAACACGTCCTCGCCGTTGACCGTCAGGTAAATCCCCGAATTTTCCGGTCCCAGGATGGTGCCGGCGAATTCGACAAGCCGTGCTCCCTCGTTGCGGTTTGACACAATGGAAGCCACCTCAATTGTAATTTCGGGGTTTAGCTCGGTGGAATTGTCGGTTTCTTGGCATCTCGGGAACCGATCCCCGAGCAAGTCGGGGGCCAGCGGCGGGGTTGTACGCAGCAAACCGGCAGCTTCAAAGGCATAACCATAGGACAGAAGTTCATTGTCCTTGTAGGCGGGCCCGGCGATCGTGAGCCCCACCGGCATGCCGATGTCTTCCATGATTCCCATGGCCACGGTGATGGACGGGATGCCAAAGTGCCGCAGCGCGTAGTTTCCGTTGGAAAAGAAGACCCCGTTGGCCCATGCATGGTCGGCTGATTCAACGTTGGTGTCTGCGTCCTGGGCGGCGACATCCGCGTTGGCAGGGAACACAATCCCATCCAACCCCAGGGATGCCAGCCAATCCTCAAAGAGGCTCTTGCGCAGTGATTCGAGAGCCTTCAGGGCATCACCGAAACCCGGAAGTTCCTCAGCGAGGCCCAGTCCGTTTTCTGCCATGGCAACCACGTCACGGTACCGGTTTTCGTAGTCACCCACTTCCTCATACCTATCAGGAAGCGAACCTGCCGGGGCCGGGAAGATCTGGGTGTGTTCCACATCCGCCAGCCGGTTCAGGGCAGGGTCGTCGTTGGCACACAGGAAGGTATCCCAGCCATGGGCCAGGATGTCATTGAATTCGGTATCCATCCAGCCCTCGGGCAGCATGCCCAGCGCCGCTAGCTGTTCTCCGCCAGGGGTGTCGCCCTCGTAGCGTTCGATCATCGGCAGGTCGACCTCGATGATTTCGGCTCCCAGTGTTTCCAAACGTTTCCGGGCATCTTCCCAGAGCGAGAGGATGGAGGGGCGTACCTGGATAAGGAACTTTGGATCCAGCCCGAGGTACATGCGCGGAACACCGAACCGCTTGCCCTTCAACGCCTGCGGGTCGGCCAGCTCCGCATACAGTGCCGGGCGGACCGAAGAGGCGGCAGGCAATGGCACAGCTTGCTGGTGGCGCCAGAAGTCCCCCAGGGTCTCGGCATCGTCGGCGACGATGACATCGAGCAGCCGGAACATGTCTTCCATGCTCCGGGTGTGCGGGACCACCACATCTCGAACCGGGAACAGCGGCCAGTTGCCACGGATCGAGATAACACCGCGGGAAGGCGTGTAGGCGCACAGTGCGTTGTTGGAGGCGGGGCTGCGCCCGGAAGATACCGTCTCCTCCCCCATCCCGAAGACGCCCATGCTGGAGGCGGTGGCCACGGCCGAGCCGTTGGATGAGCCCGAGGCGTAGGCAGCGGCCAGGTAGTCGGTGTTGTAGGGGCTTTCGGCCCGGCCGTAGAGCCCGCGCTGCATCCCGCCATCTGCCATCGGAGGCATGTTGGTCTTACCCAGCAGCACTCCTCCGGCTTCCCGGATTTTCTCCACGGTGAAGGCATCGTGCTGTGCCACCAGGTCCTTGAATGCCGGTGATCCGCTGGCGACGGTGAGACCACGCGCCATGTAGCTGTCCTTGACCGTGTAGGGGATTCCTTCAAGGGCCCCGACGGTCCCGGCGCGTCGGCGCTTATCGGAGGCTGCCGCTTCCGCAAAGACGTCCGGGTTCAAGACCGGTACCGCATTGAGCCGCACCGAGGACCTGTCGAAGCGCCCGATGCGGGCCAGATGTGCGGCGACCAGTTCGACGGCCGTCACGTCCCCTGACTCGAGCGCAGTCAAGGTTTCTTCGATGGATGCCTCGTGGATGGTGAACTGTCGTTTCATGAAGCTATCTCATGCTTTCTGGATTCATCCGCCCACCTGTGAGGCGGCGGACAGGAATTGATGTGCTGCCGGATCAAGCGGAGTGGTTTCTAGAACCTGTCCTTGGCCGAAGCCGGTGCCCGCTTGGGAAGGGAGCGCCCGGAGAAGAACTCCGGGCGGCGAACCGCCGCACCGACCAGGAACAGTGCGCCCAGTGCGATGATGCCCACGCCGATGACGAAGACCAACCCGATACCCATGACCTCCGAGCCCGAGCCGTAGTCCGGATCCCAGGAATCCACGGAGGTCTGGATGAACACGGCAACCAGGGCGATGCCGCCCAGCAGCGGGGCCAGCAGGCGCAGCAGGCAGTTGCGGATCGAATCCAGGGCCGTGTGCCTGAAGTACCAGACGCAGGCCAGGGCGGTGATGCCGTAGTAGAAGCAGATCATCATGCCCAACGCCAGGATGGTGTCGTTCAGGACGTTGTTGCTCAGCATCCGCATCATCGCGTAGAAACCGGCCGAGACGCCACCGGCGACGATAGTGGCAAACGCCGGGGACTTGAATTTGTTAACCGAGCTGAAGCGCTGGGGCAACGCTCCGTGGTGCGAGATGGCAAGCAGTGAGCGGGCCGGGGAAATCATCGTGGACTGCAGCGACGAGGCGCACGAGGAAAGCACTGCCAGCGAAAGCAGGATCGCGAACGGGCCCATGACCGGGGCGGCAATGCTGGTGAACACGTTTTCGGCGTTCTCCGGGTTGCGTAGGCCCAGTCCGGTGTCGCCGACGCCGGCGAACATCACCGTGGCGATGGAACCCACCAGGTAGATGGCCAATACGGCGATGGCGGTCAGTGCGGCGGCCATGCCGGAGGTGCGTTCGCCGTTCTTGGTTTCTTCGGTCATAGTCAGGCAGACATCCCAACCCCAGAAGGCAAAGATCGACAGGCTCAGCCCTACGGCGAAGGCCGAGAAGGAATCAATGTGCATCGGGTTGAACCAGGATGCGTCAAAGGCCAGGTGGCCAGGCTGGTCTGCGGCCTGGGTCAACGCCCCGATGACAAACCAGGCAAGAATGATGAGCTGGAAGCCCACCAGCACGTACTGCACCAGGCGCGTGGTGGTCAGTCCGCGGCAGGCGACAAAGACCGCTACTCCGACGAACACCAGGCAGGTGAGGATGTTGAGCCCCTTGTTCTCCGTCAGTTCGGCCAACGCCGGGTTGCCGGTGGCCTGGGCCAAGAAGAGGTAGAAGAAGTCGACGGCGACGCCGGCGAGGTTGGAGAGCACGATGATATTGGCGGCCAACAGCCCCCAACCACCCAGCCAGCCAAGTGCCGGGCCGAAGGCCTGGGAAACCCAGGTGAAGGTGGTTCCGGAGTCCGGGGTGTCGGCGTTGAGTTCCCGGTAGGCCAGCGCCACCAGGAACATGGGGATGAATCCGACGATGAAGATCGCCGGCAGCTGCGTGCCGATCGCCTGGACCGTGGGACCCAAGGAGGAGGTCAGCACATAGGCGGGCGCGATGGTGGAGATGCCGATCATCACCGCGGCGAAGAGTCCAAGCTGTCCGGAGGCCAGGCCCTTGGAGCGGATGAGGCCTGAGGCCGATGAAGTCAGCGGCGCCTTGGCGCGCTTGAGCGTGCCCTGGCTCATGAGAGGTCCGCTCCGGAAACCGGTTCCTGCTGGGTGATGCAGTGGATGCCGCCGCCGCGGGCAAAGAGCTCGCGGGCGTCGACTCCGATGATCTTGCGGCCCGGGTAGGCATCGGCCAGGATCGCCAACGCCAACCCATCGTTCGGGTCATCGAAGGTGCAGGCAACCACACCGCCGTTGATGACCAAGTGGTTGATATAGCTGTAGTCAACAAAGCCTTCGTCATCGCGCAGCGTAGCGGGTGCAGGGACTTCGATGACCTTGAATTCTCGGCCTTTGGCGTCGGTGGCCCCGCGGAAGGAGGCGATGATCTCGCGGCTGACGGCGTGGTCGGGGTGTTCGGGGTTTTGCTGGGAGTGGACCAGGACGGTTCCCGGGGAAGGAATCGTGGCGACGATGTCCACGTGGCCGCGGGTTCCGAATTCCACGGAGTCACGGGTCAGCCCGCGGGGCAGCCAATGGACCTTGGTGGCACCGATCGTACGGGCGAATTCGGCCTCGACTTCAGCCTTGGTGATTCCGGGGTTGCGGCCCGGGTCAAATTGCACCGATTCGGTGGCAAGCACCGTGCCTTCGCCGTCCACGTGAATTCCCCCGCCCTCGTTGACGAGGTTGGAGGCGATGCGTTCAACGCCTGCCCATTCGGTAACCCGTGCACCGATCTTCTCGTCCTTGTCCCAGGAGGCCCAGTCCTGGGCGCCCCAGCCGTTGAACACCCAATCGACGGCGGCAAGTTCGCCCTCGACATTGGTGACGAAGGTGGGGCCGATGTCGCGCATCCAGGCGTCGTTGAGTTCAGCCGTGCGAATTTCAATGGCTGCGTCAAGGTAGCGTCGGGCGATTTCGGTGTCCGAGGGATCAACGACCATCGTGACCGGGGCAAACTCGGCGACCGCGTGGGCGACGTTGGACCATGTCGAGCGGGCGGCGTGGGCTTCCGCCTCGGTGTCCCCGAGAGTGTAGCCCTCATGGGGGAAGGCCATCCAGACTCGTTTTTGGGCCGAGGTTTCGGCGGGCATGATCCAGCTCATGGGAAGTTCTCCTGCGGATGATTGATGCGTTAATGAGGGCGGTTAATCCGGGTCAAACGGCCCAGGACTTCGAGATCCGGAGATCACCGTCACATTAAATGAATGTCGTTCGTTTTATTATGGTGCGTCAGCTCACACCGCGCAAGAGGTAAACCGAATTTCATTCGTTAGAATATTCTGAGGCAGGTTCAGTATCGAACGAGGAGCAAGATCCGATGGCACGCCCCAGCAGCCCAAAGCTTTCCACCCCCGCCATCGCCGAGGCAGCCCTGGCACTCGTCGACGTTCAGGGGGAATTCACGATTCCCGGGCTGGCCAGAGCCATGAACGTCAGCCCTTCCTCGCTGTACAACCACGTCACATCCAAGGACGACATCATTGAATTGATGCGCGGGAAGGCCATGGGGGAAATCGAGCTGCCGGAACCCGGAGGCGACTGGATTGAGACCCTGCGGCTGATCGCCCGGTGCTACATGCAGTCCTATGCAAAGCATCCCAGGCTCATCCCGTTGTTCACGGCACACACAGTGCGTGATGCCGGGACGATGCGGGTCTACGACGAATTGGCGCAGGCCTTCGCCGCGGGCGGCTTCGGGGCAGGCGACACCCTGGGTGCTATCACCGTGCTGGATTCCTTCGTGCTCGGGTCGGCCCTGGATGCGGCGGCACCGGCGCAGGTATGGGAATCGAGCTCGAACACCTCGGAGGCGCTGCGTGCCGCACTCGAAGCAGGGCTCGGCGTGGAGAACCGGGCGTGGAAAACCTTTGAATACGGCTTGGAGATCCTGCTTGCCGGGTTCCTCCGGCAATCCGCAACACACGAAAACCCCTGAGCAGTCGCTCGTTAACGAACTTCGACCCCGCGGATTGCCGAAGCAAATCCACGGGGTCGAAGTATAAAATGATCTAGCGGACGGGGTATCCCGCTTCACGAATGGCATCCTTGACCCGCTTGATCATGTCATCGGGGCCAAAGTGGAAGATTGAGGCAGCCAATACCGCATTGGCTCCGGCTTCGATGGCCGGTGGGAAGTGCTCCGGTCCCCCGGCACCGCCAGAAGCAATCAACGGAACACTGACCGCGGCACGTACAGCGCGGATCATTTCCAGGTCGAATCCGTCCTTGGTGCCGTCGGCATCGATCGAGTTCAGCAGGATTTCACCCACACCACGCTCGGCCGCTTCCTTGGCCCACGCCACGGCGCAACGGCCGGTACCCGTGCGTCCACCGTGAGTGGTGACCTCAAAGCCGGATTCGACATCCGGGTTATCCGTGCGGCGGGCATCGAGCGAGAGCACCAATACCTGAGATCCGAAGCGCTGGGTAATCTCGTTGATGACCTCGGGGCGGTCCACCGCCGCGGTGTTGATCGAGGCCTTGTCTGCCCCGGCCCGCAGCAGGCGGTCCACGTCCTCGACGGCGCGCACGCCGCCGCCGACGGTCAGCGGGATGAAGATTTCCTCGGCGGTCTTGGCGACCACGTCGTAGGTGGTTTCGCGGTTGCCCGAGGATGCAGTCACGTCCAGGAACGTGATTTCATCGGCTCCGGCTGCGTTGTAGCGCTTGGCCAGTTCCACGGGGTCCCCGGCGTCGCGCAGCCCCTCAAAGTTCACTCCCTTGACGACTCTGCCGTTATCCACGTCGAGGCAAGGGATCACACGGATCGCAACGCTCATGAAGGGTCAACTCCTAGAAAAGTTAAGAAAATGGTGTTCTTTGAGGGGTGCAACAAAACCGGAACTAGATACGGCAGGCGTGGATCTGGCTGACAAGGATCGCACGGGCGCCCAGGTCGTAGAGCTCATCCATGATGTTGTTCGTCTGGTTCTTCTTGACCATGGCGCGCACTGCAACCCAGTCCGAATCCTGCAACGGGGAAACCGTCGGCGATTCAAGGCCCGGGGTCAGGCGGCAGGCCTCGTCAGCCTGGTCGCGGCGCACGTCATAGTCGAGCATGACGTAGCGGCGGGCCACCAGCACACCCAGCAGGCGGCGCTTGAGCACGTCGAGCCCCGCCGGGGTTTGGCCGGTGCGGCCAATCAGCACGGCTTCGGACTGCAGGATCGGATCCCCGAAGACCGCCATGCCGGCAGCCTTGAGCGTGTTCCCGGTTTCAACAACGTCGGCGATGGCATCGGCGACACCCAGGCGTACCGAGGATTCCACGGCGCCGTCTAGGCGGACCACCGAGGCATCGATGCCGTTTTCGGCAAGGTAGCTGCGCAGCAGGGTGTCGTAGCTGGTGGCAATGCGTTTGCCGGAGAGTTCCTGCTGGGTGGTGAAGGTTCCTGCTGGTCCGGCGAAGCGGAAGGTAGAGGCCCCGATGCCCAGCGGCAGGACCTCGTCTACATGATCGTTGACATCTGCATCGAGGTACAGGTCGCGGCCGGTAATGCCGACATCAAGGATTCCGCCGCCGACGTACACGGCGATGTCTCGGGGGCGCAGGTAGAAGAATTCGACGTCATTTTCCGGGTCGACCATGACCAATTCACGGTTGTCACGGCGCTGGACGTAGCCAGCCTCCAGCAACATGGTCGAAGCGATTTCTGAAAGGGCTCCCTTATTGGGAAGGGCTACTCGCAACATTTTGCGGTTCTCATTTCTGACTTTGGGATTATTACGGCATCAGGACAACAAATTTTTGCTTGTTGGCCACCGCGGCTCGGGGCGTCTTGCACAATTCAGCCCCGAAAGCGGCGGCTAGAGATGCTTGTAAACGTCCTGCAAGGTCAGGCCCTTGGCCAGCATCATCACCTGAAGGTGGTAGAGCAGCTGGGAGATTTCTTCGGCGGCGGCCTCGTCACTTTCGTATTCGGCTGCCATCCACACTTCGGCGGCTTCCTCAACGACCTTTTTTCCGATGCCATGGACGCCCGAGTCCAGTTCGGCGATGGTACGCGAACCTTCGGGGCGGGCCTTGGCTTTCTCGGAAAGCTCGGCGAAGAGGGTGTCAAAAGTTTTCACATAAACAGACTAGCCCGGTGCGTCCGACCCCATGACAACCACCCCCGCATTGTGACGAATGACTCGCGTTCAGGTGTGAACATGACGCGAGGATGACTTGCGCGACACAAAAGGGTTGCAAACCCCTGGTGGATGCCGCTCGCCGTAGGGTTGTGACATGGATCAAGAATGCATATTTTGTGCCATTGTTGCAGATCGGGATCGCACGGAGATCATCGCCGAAAACGGTGCATCGCTGGCGTTCTTGGACGCGTACCCGATCAATCCCGGGCACGTGCTGGTGATCCCCAAGATCCACGCACGTGACATCTTTGAGATGGACAGTGCGGGAGCCGAATCGCTATTCCTCCTCGGGCACCGAGTAGCAGCAACGTTGAAAGAATCGGGGATCCCTGCGGAGGGAATCAACTTTGTCATGTCCAACGGGGCGGTTGCCGAGCAATCGGTTTTCCATGCGCACCTGCACGTGATTCCACGTGTCACCGGTGACGGATTTGGATTCAGGGAAGGAGCGCCTGCGCCCAACACGGCGATCGACCTGTCGATGGTAGCCGGTCTCCTGCGCACCGCCGGTGACAGGATCAACCCGCGGGGCTAGCGGCCGCGGGCACTGCGCCTCCGATGCGTCAGGAGCGCAATGGCTCCAACCAGCAAACCGAGAACAAAGCCAACAAGTGTTGCCGGAATCCCCACCTCGATCATCGCGGCCCACGCTGTGGGAACGTAGACGTTCAATCCGATGACGAGCCCGGCCAAAGCACCCACTATTCCGAGGCACAGGGCACCAAATAACCCGCAAATCATGGGCAGCGGCAGCGGCTTGAGAGCCGCAGGGATCCACATGGCACCATGATGGCACCACCCACCGACAGCTTCAAGGAGCTGGCAACACTACGCCATCCGCACCACCTCCCCGAGGCTTTCGCCATGCGGTAGGTCGTGCGGGCGGCGCAGTCGGTCCGACTTGCGTGCGCTATCAGCGCCCCACAAGCACCGTTGCGGTCTGCAGGCCGGCACTCATTGCTTCGTAGCCCTTGTCTTCGATGGAACCTTCAAGCCCTGCACGGGCAAGTGCCTGCTCCTCGTTGTCACAAGTGAGCACGCCGAAGCCCACCGGGACACCGGTACGCACCGTAACATCGGTGAGCCCCAGGGTCGCGCCCTGGCAGACGTAGTCGAAGTGCGGGGTGCCGCCACGGATGACAACACCCAGGGCAATGACCGTGTCAAAGGAAGGGGCCAGACGGGCCGCGGCCACTGGAAGCTCGAAGGTTCCGGGAACCCGGATCAGCTCCGGCTCCTGGATACCTGCATCGCGGGCGGCACGCATGGCGCCGTCAATCAGCCCGTCCATGATTTGGGTGTGCCAGCTGGCAGCGACGATGACTGCACGGATGCCAGCCTTGCCCGCAGCAACTAATTCATCTGCCCCAATGGATGGTGCGCCGTGACCGCTCATGATTCATCTCCTGGTGTTGTGGTTTCGGTGGTGGGAAGCTGCAGCGAGTGGTGCAGCAAATCCTGTTTGGTGCGAAGGTACTGAACATTTTCCGGCCGTGCGGCAACCCGGGTGGGCACCCGCTCGCTCACGGCGATTCCCGCTTCGGTGAGCCATCGTTCCTTGAGCGGGTTGTTGGTGATGAGCTTGAGGGTGTGGATCCCTAGGGAATCAAGAATCGCTGCGGCTGCATCATAATTACGGGCGTCAACGGGCAAACCAAGCTGCTCATTTGCCGAAACGGTGTTTGCCCCGCCATCCTGCAACGCATAAGCACGGATCTTGTTGGCAAGCCCAATGCCGCGGCCTTCATGTCCGCGAAGGTAAATCAGTACACCACCATGCTCATTGACCGCCTGCAAACCCGACGAGAGTTGCTCGCCGCAGTCACAGCGGTAGGACCCGAAAACGTCCCCGGTCAGGCATTCGGAATGGACGCGAACCAGCGGCTCGGCAGGCATCGTTCCGTCTGGTCCGGTGGCGCTCAGTGACAGGTGTTCGATTCCGGTAGCGCGTTCAACCCAGGCCCGCACCATGAATTCGCCGTGCGGCGTTGGGATCTTGACCTCGGGACCTGATTGCACGGCGGCAGCCGTGGTGCAGATGACCGGCTCATGATCGGTTCCGGCACGCCACGCGGCAAGGTCTTCGATGCTGATCAGCGGGATCTTCCACAGGTCCGCAAATTCACGCAGGGCCGGCAGGCGCATCATGGAGCCATCGTCATGGACGAGTTCGGCAATGACCCCCACGGGTTCAAGACCGGCGGCCACGCACAGATCAACGCTTGCTTCGGTGTGTCCGCGGCGCACCAGGACCCCGCCGTCGACTGCACGCAGCGGGAAAATATGTCCAGGGCGTGTGATCAGCTCCGGCCCCGAAGCCGGATCTGCGAGGATTCGGGAGGTCAGTGCGCGGTCTGCTGCGCTAATGCCGGTGCTGACCCCATGCGCTGCATCGCAGGAAACCGTGTAGGCGGTGCCCTTGGCATCCTGGTTGTTTTCCACCATTGGTGGCAAACCCAGCTTGTCTGCGCGTTCCCCGGTCATCGGGGTGCAGAGCACACCGGAGGAATGCCTGATGGTCCAGCCCATGAGTTCGGGAGTGGCAAATTCGGCGGCAAAGATGATGTCGCCCTCGTTTTCACGGTCGGCGTCATCGACGACGATCACTGCTTTACCGGCAGCCATGGCTGCGACGGCCGAGGCAATCGAGTCCAGGTGGATGGTTTCGTGCTCCATTACTGCACCTCCTTGGAGGTATTGAATGCGACAAGTCGTTCGGCGTATTTGGCCATCACATCGACCTCGAGGTTGACATGGCTACCCACGGTCCGCTGGCCGAGTGTAGTTTCGCGTAGGGTCGTGGGGATGATTCCAACCTCAAACCACTGGTCTTTCTCGGTGGCATCGGATACTTCCGTGACCGTCAGGGAAATCCCGTCAATGGCAATGGATCCCTTCTTGGCCACGTACTTGGCAAGATCATAGGGAATGGAGAACCTGAAACGGTCCCACGCTCCCAGCGATTCATGTTCGATCAGCGTGCCGACGCCATCCACGTGCCCTTGCACCACATGCCCGTCAAGGCGGCCTCCGGCCTGCACGCAGCGTTCCAGGTTGATCGGTTCTCCGGCTTTGAGTTCGCCGATGGTGGTGTAGCGCAGGGTTTCGCCCATGACGTCCAATGAGAGTGAGTCTCCGTGGATGCTGGTCGCTGTCAGGCATACGCCGTTGATGGCAATCGAACCGCCTAGGCCAAGGCTTTCCGTGTGCTTAGGGGCGTTGATTTGCAGTACAACGGAGTCGGTTTCCGGCGATGGATCCACCGATTCAATGCGGCCCATGCCGCTAATGATTCCTGTAAACATGTCTAATCCTTAGGGTGCTTCGCTGCCTGTGGCCAGCATGGCGGGGATCGGTTCAAGATGGGTCAGTGTGTCAGCGCCAAGGATCCGGACGGATTCACCCTCAATTGGATCGAGGCGAAATGCCCGGGCTTCGGCGAGCGTGCCGACACCCAGGTCGCCAATGCTCTGGCGGCCGGAGCCCAGGAATATCGGGGCCTGGTAGAGATGGATTTCGTCAACCAGATCCTCGGCCAGGAAAGCGGTGATGATCGAGGAACCCCCTTCGATGAGCACATGGGAACTTCCGGCAGCATGTATTTGTGCCAAGACAGCATGTGGGTCGTGGCTGCGGATTTGTTCCCAGTTTTCGTCGTCTTTCAACGCGGCGTCGGCCGGGATCTCCCGCAGGCCCATCACGACGCGACGTGGTTGGCGTGCAAGGGGTTCACCCTCTTCATCGCGGGCATTCAGCCTGGGGTTATCGGCAAGAACCGTCCCGGTTCCAACCACGATTGCATCGACCCGCGAGCGGACCTCGTGCGCATGCAGCAAGGAACCGGGCGAGGTGATCCACTGGCTGGTGCCGTCCGCTGCGGCAATCCGGCCGTCAAGGGTCTGGGCCAGGTGCAAAGTGGTGAACGGGCGATGCTGGGACCGGGCGAGGAACCACCGGTGGTTCAGTTCCAACGCCTCGGTTTCCAACAGTCCATGTTCCACGGTGATTCCCGCGGCGAGCAGCAGCGCTGCTCCCCCGGAAGCTTCTTCCCCTTCGTCCCGGACCGCATAAACCACGTTGCCGATTCCGGCGTCGATGATTGCTTGCGAGCAGGGGCCCGTGCGCCCTGTGTGGTTGCACGGCTCCAGGGTGACGACCATGGTTGCTTCGCGCGCGTCGTGGGCGCTTAGTGGTCCAAGACGGTTCAGCGCATCGGCCTCGGCGTGCGGGGTTCCGGCACCACGGTGGAAGCCGGTGGCGAGGATGTTCCCGTCAGCATCGAGGATGACTGCTCCCACCAACGGGTTGGCCCCGCGCACTCCGCGCTTGGCCAATTCCATGGCTACCCGCATTCCTGCAAGTTGGCGTGCAGCGCGCATCAGCGCTGTGCCTTGATCGTGGGATCAGGCATCGAGGTTTCAATGCTTGGCTTGGACCCGTTCTGGGCTTTCCACCAGACAAAGAAGCCAAAGAGCGTGAAGCACCCGTAGAAGAGGTACATGAATGCGCTCGCGTAGTATCCGGCGCTGAACAGCAACGGCACCCCGACCACGTCAACCAGTACCCAAATCAGCCAGAATTCAACCAGTCCCTTGGCCATGCCATAGGTGGCAAGCAGTGAACCGACAAAGGTCCAGGCGTCCGCCCACACCGGTTCGTAGGAACCCAGCGCCCCGAAAATCGGCGTTAATGCCACGGTGCCTATCACCAAGACCAGCGCCATGGAGATGCGTTCGTTTTTGCTGGCCCAGCGCGGGGTGACGGCACTGCCGCCGGCATCGCGGCTGGACTTCCAGCGGTACCAACCGTAAATGGATACGGCGATGAACATGATTTGGCGTCCGGCCTGGCCCAAGAGCGTTGCCGTTGAGTCGTTGCCGATGATGCTGCCGAGGAATACCGTCAGCAGCAGGGCATTGCCGATGATGCCCACGGGCCAAGCCCATACCTTGCGGCGGATACCGCCCAAGGCCGAGGCCAAGCCGAAGATGTTGCCCACGACTTCGCGTACCAGCAGTGCGCTGCTACCTATCGTGATGTAAGAGTTGAAAGCTTCAATGAGCCACCGCAGAAAATCCATCGTCCTCCTGTCAAGCCGCGGCGGCTCCGGGGGTTTCGATACGACGGTTCACTGCCATCTTGCACGGGTGCCCTGAACCTGAGGGCCGGGAGTCCTTAGACTTCCGCCGTCTTTTCTTGGCGCACCCTGTGAAGGGTTTTAGTGTTGCGTGTACGTGCTTCTCCCATCCAGACTTTAACTGTCGGTACCGGAATTTCACCAGTTCAGCCGTGCCTCCGAAATTCTGTGAGGAACTTCTTTGGCGCGGGTCGCGGACTATAACCGCCGGTTCGGACTTACACCGACCCCGGAGCACGTTGTGTAGTTGTAGATTCCAGTATTACACGGAAACAGGTGTTTGGGCGGCGAGGTTTCGTAATGTGTCGATAGCCGCAGCCGGGTCCTCAGTGCCGTAAACGGAGGATCCCGCGACGAACACGTCGGCGCCGGCTTCGGCGGCACGCAAAATGGTTTCGCGCGTCACGCCGCCGTCAACCTGCAGGGCAATCGGCAATCCGGTCCCGTCGATGGCCTTGCGAGCACGCCGGATTTTCGGCAAGACGATGTCAAGGAAAGCCTGTCCCCCGAAGCCTGGTTCCACGGTCATCAACAGCACCATGTCAAGTTCCGGAAGCATGTCCAGGTAAGGCTCGATGGGTGTTGCAGGGCGCAAGGCCATCGAGGCACGGGATCCTGCAGCACGCAGGTCCCGGGCCAGTTTGATGGGAGCTGCGGAAGCTTCGGCATGGAAGGTCACCGACGCGGCACCTGCCTGGGCATAACCCGGGCCCCACCGATCAACATCGCTGATCATCAGGTGCACATCAAGCGGCAGATCACTAACCTCATTGAGCCTCTTGACCACCGGCAAGCCGATGGTCAGGTTCGGCACGAAATGGTTATCCATGACATCCACGTGCACAGCATCCGCTGTGTGAATCCGGTGCAACTCACGCTCAAGGTTCGTGAAGTCGGCCGAAAGGATGGATGGGTTGATCTGGCAAGTGCGCATTGAAACTCCTGGTGAAAGGTGGGAACCCGGGAAAGGGGCGTGCCTCTGGCTAGGCGGTGCGGGTCAAAAGCGCCATGAACATGGCATCGGTGCGGTGGACGTGCGGCCACAGCTGGACGGTGCTTCCATCGCCGACCGGGCGGGCGGCCGACTCCATGCCCGGAAGCGCAGCGGCTTCCAAGGCTGCACCCGTATCAAGCAACTTCACGTTCGCATGGCGCGAAAGCACATCGTCGATCACGGCAACGGTTTCGGCCGGGTGCGGCGAGCAGGTCACGTAGGCGACCACGCCACCAACGCGAACGGCGCTCAGCGCGGCATCGAGCAATTCGCCTTGCAGGATCGTCAGTTCGGCAACGTCCTTCGGGCTCTTGCGCCAACGTGATTCGGGACGGCGGCGCAAGGCACCAAGGCCCGAGCACGGGGCATCGACCATGATGCGGTCGTAAGCGTCAGCGTATTCGGCTTCCCCGTAGTCGCGACCATCGCGTACCGAGATCATCCAGGTGTCCGGATCCACTGCCACGAGAGCCTTGGACACGAGTTCCGCACGGTGTTGGGCCGGCTCATTGGCGGTCAGCTTGGCACCATGTTCCAGGGCAAGGGCCGCCAAGAGCGCTGCCTTGCCGCCGGGACCGGCGCATAGATCCAACCAGTAGGTGTCTTCGCCGGCATCCGGCAAGGGAACCTGGGCCAGCGCGCGGGCTACCAATTGGGAGCCTGCATCCTGTACACGGGTGCTGCCTTCACGGACCGAAGCAAGCCTGGCGATATCCCCGCCCTGGTAATAAGCGGAATCGGCAACAAGCGTGCCGATTTCAGCGCCGTTATCCACTGCCTCGTCGAGCGAACCGATACCCGGCAGGGCAACAAGGTTGACGACCGGGGCAAGGTTGTCGGCGGTCAGCAGGTCATTGATTTCACTGGCATCGCGGCCGTGGGCAACCAGGGCCTGGCGCAATGCCCGGACAATCCATTCGGGGTGCGAGTGGACAATTGCCGCGGCGGCACTCTCGTCGCTGATTCCTTCGACGAGTTCTGCACTCCAGGTTCCAATGTCCTTCAGGGAGACCTTGCGCAGCACTGCGTTGATAAGCCCCGAGGCTCCGGCACCAACGACCATGCGGGCCAGCGAAACGGTTTCATCAAGGGCAGCGTGGTTCGGAACACGCATTGCCAGGAGCTGGTGGGCGCCCAGGCGCAGCGCGTCGAGCACCGCCGGGTCCAACTGATCCAGCGGGCGATCGACGCAGCGCGAAAGGATCGCGTCATACAGGCCCTGGCCGCGCAGTGCACCGTAAGTAAGTTCGGTGGCAAAGCCTGCATCACGTCGGTCGAGACGGTTTTCGCGGATACGGGTTGGCAGCACCAGGTTGGCGTAAGCATCATGTTCGGCAACGGCCCGCAAGACCTCAAAGGCAGTCAGTCGGGCCGGATCCGCCCGGCGGCCACGAGCCGAAGGCGCGGAGGCGCTGAACTGGCGCGGTCCGCTTCCGCCACGGTTGCGGGTACGCCCGGCATCGTCACGGCGAGGCTGGCCACCGCCGCTGTTATTGTCGTTACGTCGCGGACGATCGGAACGTCCCTGCCCGAATTCGCTCATGCGAATTTCACCTCATCCACGGTTCCGGACGCGAGAATTCCCCGCGCCCAATCTGCTGCATTCATCATTTTTTTGCCTGGTGGTTGCACCAGGCCAAGTTCTACTGCGTGCGACCCTGTACCCACCAGGACGCGCGGCTTTTTGCCCGGTTCAATGCGGACTTCGCCGGGTGCAAGATCAGTGACATCCGTGCACGGAACCAGTGTGCCGAGCTTGAATCGTTGGCCATCAAGTTCGGTCCAGGCACCGGGATCCGGGCTGGTTCCGTTGATGCGGCGGCGAATCACCAGCGCCGGAAGCGACCAATCGACCTCGCCGTCAACGAGCGTGAGCTTGTGCGCGTAGGAGGTATCCCCCTGCTGCGCGATGCCCACTAGTTTGCCGGCGTCAAGGCCTGAAAGGGTCTGGGACAGCAAAACCGCGCCGGAGATTGCCAGGCGGCCCAGCAGTTCACCAGAGGTATCAGCCGCATCAATGATCTCCGTAAGGGTTCCAAAGACGGGGCCGGTATCCAGGCCCTTCTCAAGCTGGAAGGTGACTGCACCGGTGATGTCGTCCCCGGCCATGATCGAGTGCTGCACCGGGGCGGCTCCGCGCCAGGCGGGGAGCAGTGAGAAGTGCAGGTTGATCCAGCCAAGGCGCGGAATCGTCAGAGCTTTTTCCGGGACCAGTCCGCCATAGGCAACAATGGCCGCGATATCAAGATCGAGTGCCGCTAGGCGTTCCTGGGTCGGTTCGTCTATGCGGTTTGCATGGATGATTTCGATGCCAAGCTCTGCAGCGCGTGCCGCGACCGGCGAGGGAGTCAGGACGCGCTTGCGCCCTACGGGGGCATCCTCGCGTGTAAGTACCGCAACCACGTCGAAGCCGTCTTTTACCAATTGGTCAAGGGATGCGACGGCTACCAGCGGGGTTCCCGCAAAGAGGACCCTCACGCCTGGCCACCGAAGCTGGCGCCGGCGCCGAAGGCGGAGCCAAGTGCGGAAGCCCGCTGATTTACCGTGGTGGCAGCCACTGAGTTGTAACTGGCGTTGCGCAGCTTACGGAAGGCTTCCTTTTTCAGCTCGCCTTTGAGTCGATCAATGTACAGAACGCCATCGAGGTGGTCCGTTTCGTGCTGGAGGCAGCGCGCCAAGAAGCCTTCACCCTCGATGACTACCGGGTTGTTCTCAACGTCGACTCCGGTGGCACGGGTCCAACGTCGGCGGGTTACCGGATATCCGAGTCCGGGGATGGACAGGCAGCCTTCGGAGATATCTTCCTGGTCGTCGTCGCTGAGTTCCAGGACCGGGTTGATGATGTGCCCTCGCTGGCCATCAATTTGATAAGTGAAGACGCGAAGCGACACACCCACCTGGGGCGCGGCAAGGCCTGCACCCTCAACGTTTTCCATGGTTTCGTCCATGTCGGCAACAAGCTTGCGCAGTACCGGACCAAATTCAGTGACTTCGTCAGCCCGCGTACGCAGGATCGGGTCGCCAACAATACGAATACCTAAGACGGTCATGTGATTCCGTCTCCCTTCCACCGGCGGAGGCCCGGCAATGTGCTGTGGATGAAGGACGCGCCAAACTCACGTAATGACGGCGCCTTCCATCAAGTCTACCGAGCGCCTTAGCTGCTTAGTGCGTCCGGCGGGCCAATGGTGCGCAGCGCGACACCTGCGTCTTGGACACGTTGCCCCGCTCCCCAGACCTGCCGGAGGGACCAGAATTTAGACCAGTAGGCGGGAAGCACGTCCGGGTTTGCCATGAGGGTTTGCACCTCGGTTTGTCCCAAGGCCACGCCCAGAAGCATTGGATCCTGCGAATATTTCCATGGTTCCCAGGTGCCGGCAGCCGCGTCCACCACCATTTCTTCTGCCTTCGCACCGGCGGCAAGTTGCATGACAACCTTGGGATCCAAGGTTTTCACGTGCCCGTCCCTGTCGGTTCCACGGGTTTTATAGTCGATCAGGCACAGGCGCCCGCCAATGGTTGCCACCAGGTCCAGCGTCCCTGCATATCCGATGCTGTGGTTCCAGACGGTGACCTCAGCCGCCAACGGAACCACCTGGTACTGGTCCCACCATTCATCAAAGCGCCCGGCAAAGGCCTCTTCCCCGTTTTCGGCCAGCGCTTCGCGTGCCTGGGCCGCTTGGTGGGATTGCCCTAGAGCACGCAAGGCTATTTGCTCGCAGTATTGGTGCACCCTGTCCCCGCGTGCCGCGGCGGCATCACGATATTGGGTGGCCGCGCTCGAGGCTTGCCGGGCCAGGGCCTTGAGCTTGGCACTGTTACCCACCGCATCGCCCAGTCGCTCGTCCTGGGTCACTGCAGTTGCGGCCATATGGCCAATCCATCCATCCAAGTCCATTTTTTCTTGGGCGATCACAGTGGTGATGGATGGAACCTCAGGAAGTGCACCGATTTTGCGTGAGTACATTCGCCCGAAATCTGTCTGTTGAGCCAGCGCTGGAGAAGTCATAAAAAGATTTTTTCATGCGTTTACGACAATTCGCGGCTTTTGCGTCTGCTGCCGGAAGTTCCAAACCCCGAGATCATGCGGAATATTCATCTTCCAGTTCATGTGAAACCACCGATTTGGAACTTTGGGTAAACGTCGTATAGAGTTTTTACTCGTTGGAACGCAGCTAAACGGAACGGAAACGAACCGGGCGGAATGCGATTCACACGTGGACATAGCTCAGCTGGTAGAGCGCGACCTTGCCAAGGTCGAGGTCGCGAGTTCGAACCTCGTTGTCCACTCGCATAAAATCACCGGATCGGTTTACCGATCCAACCAACATGTAGTTTCTATTCGTTGGTCATGGTGGGGTGGC
Source organism: Paeniglutamicibacter antarcticus (assembly GCF_900010755.1). GTDB lineage: Bacteria > Actinomycetota > Actinomycetes > Actinomycetales > Micrococcaceae > Paeniglutamicibacter > Paeniglutamicibacter antarcticus_B. The sequence goes on from NZ_CZJT01000103.1 coordinate 136,432, forward strand.
CGAGAGGCGAGGCACCGGCCTGCAAAGCCGTTTACGCGGGTTCGAATCCCGTCCCCACCTCGTAGTAAAATTTGTAAGAAGTATGGGCGATTGGCGCAGCGGTAGCGCGCTTCCCTGACACGGAAGAGGTCACTGGTTCGATCCCAGTATCGCCCACGAACAGTCAACACTTTTGTGTGGATTATTCACGTGGACATAGCTCAGCTGGTAGAGCGCGACCTTGCCAAGGTCGAGGTCGCGAGTTCGAACCTCGTTGTCCACTCGAAGAAATAATGGACCTCAATTCATTTCTTGAAAAGGGGTCCTTATTCTTTGGCTTTCCAAAGAAGCCAGGCAGTAACTTTGGGCGATTGGCGCAGCGGTAGCGCGCTTCCCTGACACGGAAGAGGTCACTGGTTCGATCCCAGTATCGCCCACGAACAGTCAACACTTTTGTGTGGATTATTCACGTGGACATAGCTCAGCTGGTAGAGCGCGACCTTGCCAAGGTCGAGGTCGCGAGTTCGAACCTCGTTGTCCACTCGAAGAAATAATGGACCTCAATTCATTTCTTGAAAAGGGGTCCTTATTCTTTGGCTTTCCAAAGAAGCCAGGCAGTAACTTTGGGCGATTGGCGCAGCGGTAGCGCGCTTCCCTGACACGGAAGAGGTCACTGGTTCGATCCCAGTATCGCCCACGAACAGTCAACACTTTTGTGTGGATTATTCACGTGGACATAGCTCAGCTGGTAGAGCGCGACCTTGCCAAGGTCGAGGTCGCGAGTTCGAACCTCGTTGTCCACTCCAAGATATTTGGACCTCACTTCTTTTGAAGCGGGGTCCTTATTCTTTGATTCCCCAAAGAAGCTAACTGGTAGCCCGGACCAGCAGTCGTATCCAGATCCACTTGATGGTTTTGAAATACACTGTAGAGTTCAATTGCAGTTGCTTTGGGCGATTGGCGCAGCGGTAGCGCGCTTCCCTGACACGGAAGAGGTCACTGGTTCGATCCCAGTATCGCCCACGAAGATCTATACTTTTTGTATTGATCGTTTATGTGGACATAGCTCAGCTGGTAGAGCGCAACCTTGCCAAGGTTGAGGTCGCGAGTTCGAACCTCGTTGTCCACTCGAAGCAAAGACCGTTCGGTTCTTCGGAACCGGGCGGTCTTTTCTGTTCCGCGTCACTCCCCCGCCTCAATTGCCGGCGAAGCTTTCCGGCGCAGCATGATCTCCCGATGCTCAACCACAGGCCAATCGCGGTTTTCCGACCTTTTTCCGACGCTGTAGGCGTTTGTGACGCGCAAAGTCCCGGCCTTTTGCCAATTGCCTTAAATTTTCCCGTGTGGCTTGTTGATTTGAGTCCCGATGCACATAAGATGAATCTCAGTCGGGGGCATGCATAGTCCCCAAAATTGAGAGGAGGTGCCTTTTGTCTGTTTTTGACGAGCTGAAGGGCAAGGCCGAAGGGTTGAAGGACAAGGCCGCCGAACTGATTCACGGCAACTCGGAGAAGATCAGCGGTGCAATTGACCAGGCTGGCGACTTCCTTGACGAAAAGACCGGTGGCAAGTTCGCCGAGCACGTCGACAAGGTTCAAGATGGCGCCAAGGGTCTCCTCGACAAGGTCGATGGCGACGATCAGGCTCCAACCGCCTAGTCTTCCTTCAATAAACTTGTAGGACCTGTGCCCTAAGGCACGACAAACGAGTGCCGGTACTGCCGTGAGGCAGCATCGGCACTCGTTGTTTTTTAGAGAAAGTTGTGTTTTGACACCCCTCGTTGAACAGAACAAATCCAAGGGACCCGGTTCGCTGCAGCCAATCATGGCCGGCCTGGTGACCGCCCTCGTCGGATACACATCGTCCTTTGCCGTGGTGCTTACCGGCCTGAAGGCAGTCGGTGCCAGTGAGGCACAAGCCGCGTCGGGGCTTTTCGCACTGACCATCGCCTTCGCCATGTGCGCGATCGGCCTGGCCTGGTTTAGCAAACGGCCGATCACCACGGCGTGGTCGACCCCGGGCGCGGCCCTGCTGGTAGGAGCCGCCGGGTTGAACCTGGGGTGGAACGAAGCTGTCGGCGCATTCATCATGACCGGCGTGCTGATTGCTGCCACCGGCGCCATCCCGTGGCTGGGACGCCTTCTGGCATCGATACCGATTCCCTTGGCACAGGCCATGCTCGCGGGTGTCCTGCTCCAGCTCTGTCTGGCGCCCTTTGTGTCGTTATCCAAAATACCGCTGTATGTGGCACCGGTGATCCTGGTCTGGCTGGTGTTTCTGCGGTTCAGCCCGCGCTGGGCAGTTCCGGCCGCCATGGCCACCGCACTGGTGATCGCCGCCGCAACGATGGGCCAAGCCACCGAATCCGGTGCCATGGGCGACCTGTTGCCCACCCTTGCCTTTACCGCCCCGGCCTTCAGCATCCAGGCATTCACAGGCATCACGTTGCCGCTCTTTGTGGTGACCATGGCATCCCAAAATGTTCCCGGAGTCGCGGTGCTGGCCAGCTTCGACTACAAAACACCTTGGCGCGCCTCCATGATCAGCACCGGCATCGGCACCTCAATTGCCGCGCTCTTCGGCGGACATGCCATCAACCTTGCGGCGATTTCCGCTGCCCTCGCCGCCGGTGAGGAAGCCGGAGAGGATCACTCGCGTCGCTGGATTGCAGCGGTTTCTTCTGGCGGTTTCTATATCTTGTTGGGCTTGGCCTCGGCTGCCATCACCGCATTGGCCTCCGCGAGCCCGGCCGGCTTGCTGGAAGCAGCGGCAGGCCTTGCGTTGCTTGGCACCCTGGGCACCGCTGCATCCTCGGCGCTTGCAGATCCGTCAAGCCGGATGAGTTCACTGGTGGCGTTCTTGATCGCCGGATCCGGACTGAGTTTCGCCGGGATCGGCGGAGCTTTTTGGGCATTGCTGGCGGGGCTTGCCCTGCGTTGGCTCATCGAGCGCAAACGCGCCTGACTTCGGACTCCAGGTGAGACGACAAAGGCCGCAGTCCTCGAACGGGGAATGCGGCCTTTGCCGAGTTGTGTGGATGAACCTTTAGAGTGCGGGTTCCCCCGACTGGCCTTCACGGGCCAGCGCCGTCAGGCGGGATACGGCGCGGAAGTACTTTTTCTGGTAACCGCCGGCCATCATTTCCGGGGTGAACAGCTCGCTGAACGGCTTGCCCGAGGCAACGATCGGCACGTCCTTGTCATACAGGCGGTCCGCCAACACCACGAAGCGCAGGGCCACCGACTGTTCGGTGATCGTTTCAACGTTGTGCAGCACCAGTACGTCGGTGTCTCCGATGAGCGCGCGGTAGCGGCTGGGGTGGACCTTTGAAAGGTGCTCCGCCAAATCGGCGAATTCGTCGATGGCAAAGTTCTTGTCGCCATAACGTTTCTCGGCGAATGCATCGATGTTCGCATCCTCCAATGGAGCCGGGGCATCGGGCAGGCCGCGGTGGCGGAAGTCAACGCCGTCGACGCGGTGCACGTCGAACTGTTCGGCAAGCACCTTGATTTCGCGCTGGAAATCAACGGCGGCGAAGCGCCCCTCACCCAGTGCGCCGGGAAGCGTGTTGGAGGTTGCTGCGATCTTTACTCCTGCGTCGGAGAGTTCACGCATCAGACGGGACATCAGCACGGTGTCCCCCGGATCGTCGAGCTCGAATTCATCGATGCAGACCAGCGAGTAGGTGCTGAGCACCTCGACGGTCTGGCGGAAGGAAAGCGCTCCGACAAGGTTCGTGTATTCGACGAACGTGCCGAAGGCCTTGCGCCCAGGGGCAATGTGCCACAAAGAAGCCAACAGGTGGGTTTTTCCGACGCCAAAACCGCCGTCCAGGTAGATTCCCGACTTCTCCACCTTTTTCTTCCCGAAGAGCTTGCCCAGGAAGCTGCCCTTGGAAGCGCCAATGGTGGAACCGAAGTGCTTGAGCTTGGTGACGGCCTCGGCCTGGGACGGAGCCGAGGCATCCGGGCGGTAGGTCTCGAATGACACCTCACCGAAACGGTAGGACGGATGGAAGCCGGCAAGCAGCTCTTCAATCGAGACCGTGGGGGTCCGTTGGGAAAGATGCGCAATCGTGGCCATACGGCGGAACGGTCCTTAGCGTCGAGGTGTGGTGGTGATCGGCGCATGGAACACGCCCTCGCCATTTTACGCCCACGGAATCCGCAACCCCTAAATGAGACGGCGCACACCCGGATTCCGGCAAGCACCTTGGCTGCACGGACGCTGGAAGCGAAATATGGCGCGAGATGACCGCATCGGCAACCAAGGCACCGAGGAAATCGCTAGTCTGGTAGGGAAGTCTTTCTCCCCCCTTTTCTTGTTGCGAGGTCAATTCATCATGAGCCTGCCCATCGACGCCGATTCCCGGTTCGCCAGTTACGCCCACCCGGATCGGCTGGTTTCCACCGAATGGCTGGCGGCAAACCTCTCCACCCCCGGTCTTGTCATCCTCGAATCCAACGAGGATTTCTTGCTCTACGACATCGGCCACATTCCCCACGCGGTCAAGGTCGATTGGCACACCGACCTCAATGACGAAGACACCCGCGATTACATCGATGGTGAGGCATTCGCCGCATTGATGGCATCCAAGGGCATCAGCCGCGAGACCACCGTGGTGATCTATGGCGACAAGTCGAACTGGTGGGCTGCCTATGCCTTGTGGGTCTTCACGCTCTTTGGCCACGAGGATGTCCGGCTGCTCGATGGCGGACGTGACAAGTGGATCGCCGAAGGCCGCGAACTGACCCGCGAAAAGCCAGTGGTGACACCCGCGCAGTACCCCGTGGTCGCCCGCGATGACAGCTCCATCCGTGCGTTCCTGCCCCAGGTGCTTGAGCACTTCGGCAAGCCAATGATCGATGTCCGTTCCGCCGAGGAATACAGTGGCGAACGCACCCACATGCCCGCCTACCCGGAGGAAGGCACGTTGCGCGGCGGCCACATCCCTTCGGCTGCTTCGGTCCCGTGGGCCCTGGCCGCGGCAGAAGACGGAACCTTCCGCTCCCGCGAAGAGCTCGAGGAAATCTACCTGGCCAACGCGGGCCTGACCCCGGGCGATGACATCATCACCTACTGCCGAATCGGCGAGCGTTCCAGCCATACCTGGTTCGCCCTGCAGTTCCTGCTCGGCTTCGAGAACGTGCGCAATTATGACGGTTCCTGGACCGAATGGGGCAACGCGGTACGCGTCCCGATCGTCAAGGGCTCCGAGCCAGGTGCCATCCCCGCAGGATTCGGGGCCTAGGCACATGAGCGGACTTCCCGAGGAACTTGCCGAAATCGTCGACGATTTCCAGGCGGTGACAGAGCGTGAACGCCTCGAACTGTTGCTGGAATTCTCCGAGGAACTCCCGGCCCTGCCGCAGCGTTTTGCCGATCACCCGGATCTCCTGGAGCAGGTTGTCGAGTGCCAATCGCCGCTGTTCTTGACCATCGAAGTTGAAGCCGGCGGTGAGCAGAACGTTTCGCTGTTCTTCTCAGCACCGCCCGAAGCGCCGACCACCCGCGGTTTCGCATCGATCCTGCACCAGGGCCTCAATGGGCTTCCTGCGGCAACCGTGCTTTCGGTTCCGGACGATATGCCCAACTTGTTGGGGCTTACCCGTGCGCTGACTCCATTGCGTTTGCGCGGTATGACTGCGATGCTGGCACGCATCAAACGTCAAGTAAATGAACGTCTCACGGCACCAAACGCCTAGGGACTGCGGTGGCGGCACACGCCGGGCACCGTAACGGGATTTGCGTTTGGGCACCGGGAAACCGGTGCCCAAACATTTCTTAAGGAGTGGAGCAATGTCCAAGAAGAAAACCCACGCGGCAGCAGGTACCCCCGCGACCACCCTGTTGGACCATGAAAATGTTGAGTACACGTTGCACCCCTATACCCATGACCCGGCCGCGGAGTCCTTTGGGATGGAAGCCGCCGAGGCCCTGGGCGTGGCTGCGAACCGGGTGTTCAAGACCTTGCTCGTTTCCACGGGTGAACCGGGAGGCGCTGGGCTCGTCGTGGGCATTGTTCCGGTGGACAAGTCCCTTGATTTGAAGGCAATTGCCAGCGCCTTGGGCATTAAGAAAGTGGAAATGGCCGACCCTGTGGTGGCCGAGCGCCGCACTGGCTACGTTGTCGGGGGTATTTCCCCGTTGGGCCAGCGTTCGCGTTCGCGCACGATCATTGATTCAAGTGCCATGGACCATGCAACAGTTTATGTATCGGGCGGGCATCGCGGGTTGGACATCGAGTTGTCCCCGGCAGACCTGCAACGCCTGACCGACGCACAGGTTGCCCATATCGCCCAGCATTAGCTTGTGGCTTCGAGTCCGTCCCCGGGGCGGGTTGAATTCAGCACTCCGTGGACGAATTCTGTGACTTCTCGGTCCCAACGTTGCGGGTCGACGTTCCATTCACGAGTGTGGCCGGCACGGGAGTAGCGCTTAAGCGTCACGGTTTCCGGGTTGAGTTCCGCCAGTTGCTCCGAGGGGCCAATCGGCACGAAGTCATCCGCTTCACTGTGCAAAATGAGAGTGGGAATACGTAGCTGGTCATGCTTTTCCACCCAGTTCAAGGCCTTCAGGTCAAGCGGCGCGGCAAGACCTGTCAACCACCGGCCGGCCTTGTTGCCCAGCAGCCACTGGGCAAAACGGCCCACTGCTTCGGGGATCCTGTTGAGTTTTGCTTGGTGTGAGAGGACGTCGATCCAATTGATCACCGGACCATCGAGTATCAGTGCTGAAATTTTGCGGGGGTTTTTGGAACGGTCGGCAACCTGCAGGCTCACGGCCCCACCCATTGACCAGCCAAAAAGCATGATTTCCGTGGCTCCATGTGAAAGTGCGTAATCGATCGCGGCCTCCACATCCGGCCATTCGGTGGCACCCAAGCCGTAGCGTCCGTCTATTGCAGCCGGCGCCACCCCGTCGTTGCGGTAGGACACCAAGAGGGCGCTAAGCCCCAAGGCACCCAAAGTAGGAAGCGCCCGGATACCTTCTTTCCGGTTGGCTCCCCGCCCGTGGACGCAAATGGCCCAGATGTTGGCGTGTTCGGTCCCGGGGATGAACCATGCCGGGGCGTCCCCGTTTTCGGTAGGTATCTGGACTTCTTCATAGGCGGTGCCGGTATCCGCGGGGGAATTGAAGACCACCCCGGAGAGCCGGCCGCGCGCGGCCTTGGTAATGTCCCCGGAGTAAACCTCTTCAACGCCGCGGGTGACCGTGCGATCCCCGGTACGGAAACCCTTGGGTTCCCCGAGTCGCGCATGTCCGGTATCAGCTGCAAAGAAGAGTGAATAGCGCCCTGGTGCTGTTGAGTCCTTGTTGGCGGGGAGGATTACTTCGTGGCCCTCATCGGTGTGGACCACCGCCAAGATTGCGAGGCTTTCCTCGGGCGCCGCATCGGGGGTGACCACGCGGCGGGCAAAGTATGCGGCAAGTGCCGAGACACTTCCCGCGAATACGAACCCGGCAGTTGCGCCCGCACCAGCACCCAGTAGTGCAAGGCTCAGGCCCTTGCCTGTTGACTTGGTGCGCGGCAGGCTCGGGGTTTGTTTTGCCATCATGCATCAATCATCGCAAATCTTTGTCCACCCGTTTGCAGCCAACCCGTGTTTTTTGCTTCCGCGGTGGTTGCGCCGGGACCAGAACGCACCAAGAGTCCGGGAATGCCTGTGGCTTGCACAACGTTGTCGCCTATGTGAGTGATATCCAGCCTTCAGAACCAAGAACCAGCAAGACCGATGAGCAGTGGCGCAACGAACTAAGTCCCGAAGAATTCAGGGTACTTCGTCAAGCAGGCACCGAGCGGCCCTTTACCGGGGAATATTGGGACACCACCACCGAGGGTGTCTATGCCTGTCGCGCTTGCGGACAGGAACTTTTCACCAGCAATGCGAAGTTTGATGCGGGTTGCGGCTGGCCTTCATTCTTTGCACCGCTTGCCGAAGAGCGCGTGAGGTACATCCGTGACGTCTCAATGGGCATGGCGCGCGTTGAGGTTCGATGCTCCGCCTGCGATTCGCACCTCGGCCATGTGTTTGAGGGCGAAGGTTTCAATACGCCCACAGACCAGCGCTTTTGCATGAACTCAGTGTCGCTGACACTGAAGGGAACCAGCTAAGACTCCGCTGTACGGGAGGAAAAGTTCAACGCGGTTGATGCTTTTCCTCCCGAGCAATCCGCCCACCGGTGGCTTGAATCATTCAGGCAATCTCAAGCGTTAGAGTTACTAAGGCTCAATAGTATTTTCAATCAGCAACCCTTGCATCTCAGTAGGCTGGATATAAGAAAGTTGCGGCTTCAAAACCGTAGCGAAACCATCCATACCGAAAGGGGTGTCCAATCATGACCCATGCGACTCTTCCCAAGCCACTCTCCAACTCCGAGCTTCTTCTTTCCGATGCATGGAACTCATTGAAGCTGGCGGCTACCGAGTTTCAAACCTTTCAAGTGCAGGATGGCTCGGTGCCGACGGCCAGCGAAAACCCACGGCCAGCAATCCTCATTGAGTCGGTCATGGATTCCTTGACCGCACTGGCTCCTCAGTTCCCCCACGACGCGGATTACCTCACGGCACTGGGCACGGACCTTCGCGCGTGGGCCGATACGGGATTCGGCGTGCCGGATTTCCTGGATTCCCTGGTGGCTTTCCAACCGCAGACCCAGCGCGAAGACGGACTGCGCCATCTGGTTCTTTTCCCCATGTACACGCAGAACGGGTCCACCAACCGGCTGCTCGAAGCAGTGCTGGTGGAGGTCATCTGGCCCGAATTCATAGCGGCCCTCGAGGCCGGGGACTACTCAAACAAGCTCTTCGTCCCGCTGCGTTTCCTTGATTTCACCCCCGGCTACGACACCAACTCCGCGGTGCTTTTCCCCGAGTCGGTCGCCATTCGCGAAACCCCGTCCTTCACCTGGGGTGCCATCTTCCAGGACCGCGAGGCCGCACGCTTCCGCCGGGTGCTGAAGGCAGCCGCGGAGACCACCAACCTTGAGCTGCCAGCAGACGCCGCGGCAATGCTCGATGACCAGGCATTGACCGAAGAAACGTTCATCATGTGGGATTTGATCCATGACCGGACGCACATGCGCGGGGACTTGCCGTTCGACCCATTCATGATCAAGCAGCGCATGCCCTACTTCCTGTACTCGCTCGAGGAACTGCGCTGCGACCTGACCGCCTTCCGCGAATGCGTCAAGATCCAGGCCGACGAAAGCCAAGACCAAGAAACCCGCCGGCACGCCAAACTGGTGCAGTATGCGGTCATCTTCGATAGGATCTTCCGCTTCGCCATCACCGGTACCCGTACCCGCAACTACGACGCCGTCGGCGGACAGCTGCTCTTCGCCTGGATGCACCAGCACCACGTGTTGCATTGGACCGACACCAAGCTGGCCATCGACTGGGACGAAGTCCCGGCAGTGGTTTCCGCCCTGGGCGATGCCATCGATGAACTCTACTGGCGCTCGATTGACCGCCCGAAGATCGCCCACTGGCTCGCCGCCTACCAGTTGGTCGCAGGCACATTGACCCCGCACCCGGCGTCCACCTGGGCCAAGGGCCCGGACGCACTGCCGCTGACCGCACCGCTGCGTGCAATGACAGACCAGGTGCTCGATGACGAATTCCCACACTCAATGTTCTACGAGGCACTGAGCAAAAAGATGACCCCTGTGATCGAGTCCACCATCGGCATCACCGGCTCCAGCGCCGTCTAATCAATCCGCCCCTTCCGTGGTGGCAAGTGGTCCTTGGGGGCACTTGCCACCACGGACCAACGTGAGGTCTAAACTCTCGAGCATGAGCACATTCAAGGATCTGACGGTATTGGTTGCCGGGGCCACCTCCCCGGCCGGCGTTGCTGCGGCGCGCGCCCTGTGTGACGCCGGGGCCACGGTGTTGGCTGCCGGTTCCAACGCCGAGCGGCTGGCCGAACGGCTGCCATTCGTGCACGGGCGCTACGAGGTCGACCTGGCGAACCACGCGGCGGTCACCGAAATGCGCCAGCTCATCGACACCGAACGGGGCCCCATCGACGGCTTGCTGCATCTGGTCGGCGGCTGGCGCGGCGGCAAGGGCCTGGCCGGGCAAACGGACGCGGACGCTGACTTCCTGCACACCCAAATCATCACCACCCTGCGCAACACCACCCGGGTGTTCCACGAGGACCTGTTGGCTTCGAAGTGCGGCCGGGTTGCGATGGTCAGCGCCACGGCGGTTGACTCCCCCACCGGCTCCAACGCCAATTACACCACCGCCAAGGCCGGCGCCGAGGCCTGGATGCGCTCGGTGGCCGCTGCCATGCGTGCCGCACAATCCGGCAGCAAGACCGCCCCGGTCCCCCAACGTGCCGCAGCGGTGCGCTGGGTCATCAAGGCATTTAGCGACGAGGCAACCCGGGCGGCCCACCCAGAGGCCAACACCGCGGGGTTCACCGACGTCGCGGCGTTGGGCGAGGCGGCGGTTTCCCTGTTCACCGCCGATGCCACAACCCTTAACGAGGCTCGCATCTTACTGCCGGCACTCTGAGGGCCGCGTTACACTTTTTGATGGATGCGCAGGCCAACCGCCCATGCCATCTCCATTTTCCACACGTTAGGACCCACCACCTGTGACTTCTCAACTTCACGATTCCTCGGTACGCGGCTTCGCCTCGGACAACTACTCGGGCGTGCACCCGGAGGTGCTCGCGGCACTGGCCGAGGCCAACGGCGGACACCAGGTTGCCTACGGCGATGACCAGTACACCCAGCGCTTGGGCGAGGTCATCAACGGTCACTTCGGCGAGGCAGCCACGATCTTCCCGGTCTTCAACGGCACCGGCGCCAACGTCACCGCCCTGCAGTCGTTGCTGCCGCGCTGGGGTGCCGTGATCTGCGCAACCACTGCACACATCAACGTCGATGAGAATGGCGCCCCGGAACGCATCGGCGGCATGAAACTGCTTTCGGTGCCGACCCCGGACGGCAAGCTGACCCCCGAACTGATCGACAAGGAAGCCTGGGGTTGGGGAGACGAGCACCGCGCCCAGCCGCTGGCCGTCTCTTTGACCCAGGCCACGGAGCTCGGCACGCTGTACACGCTCGAGGAACTGCGCGCCATCACCTCCCATGCCCACTCGCTGGGCATGCGCGTGCACATGGACGGCGCCCGCATCTCCAATGCAGCCGCGGCTCTCGGTGTTGGCCTGGGCGAAATGACCACCGGTACCGGGATCGACATCTTGTCCCTGGGTGGCACCAAGAACGGCATCATGTTCGGCGAGGGCATCGTGACGTTGTCCCCCGGCCCGGCAGATTCGATGAAGTACCTGCGCAAGATGAACATGCAGCTTGCCTCCAAGATGCGCTTCATCTCCGCCCAGCTGCTGGCCCTGTACGGCTCGGATTTGTGGCTGTCATCGGCCTCGCACGCAAACGCCATGGCGGCCAAGCTCAGCACCGCAGTCGCCGCAGTCGATGGCGTGGAACTTGTCTACCCGACCGAAGCCAACGGCGTCTTTGCCGCGCTGCCCAACGCGGCGGCCGACAAGTTGCGCGAACGCTTCCGCTTCTACGACTGGGACCGCGCGGCAAACCAGGTGCGCTGGATGTGTTCCTTTGACACCACCGAGGCCGACGTCGACGCGTTTGTCGCGGCACTCAAGGAAGAAATGGCCGCACTCTAAGCAAGCAGGCCGAGGTTTCCCGGGGACGGCAGCGGAACAGCTCCCGTCCCCGGCGAGCCGTCAAGCCTCAAGGCAACTTTGCGTTTTAGACTCGCCATGTGAGTTCACACGGACCGATATCAGTAGTGCCGCCCGCATTCCTCGATGCCCTGGCCGCGGTACGCCGCGCCAGCTGCCGCAGCGAAATGCGGCTTGAGGAGATTCCAGCCCCCACCCGGCTGGCTCCTTATGCCCTGGCCCTGGCCGCCGATGTGCATGAGCGGGTGCCCCGCAGCAAGCTCGATCCCGAAACTCATTTGCCGGCCCACGGGGAAGAACTGGCCACCGGCCGTTTCATCCTGCTTCATGATCCCGCCGGTTCCGCCCTGTGGGATGGGACCTTCCGCATCGTGACCTACATCAGGGCACGAATGGAAACCGAAATGGGCAATGACGAAATGCTCGGTTCGGTTGCCTGGACCTGGTTGGTGGATGCGCTCACCGAATCGGGGGCCGAATACCGCCAGGCCGGCGGAACGGCCACCCGGGTGCTCTCCGAAAGCTACGGGACCCTGGCCCAACGTAGCGACACCATCGATATTGAACTACGCGCCTCCTGGACCCCTGGGGATGAAAACATCTCAAAGCACCTTGAAGCCTGGGCGGATATGGTTTGCACCTTTGCCGGGTTGCCGCCGCTGCCCAACGGCGTCACGGCTTTGCCGCACCGCCGCCTTTCCTAAGACCGCAGGGGCACGCCCCGCACCAAGACAAATGCCGCGTGCTGCCATTCGGTACTAGAATTGAAAAATCATGACCCGTACCGAACACACCCCGCGCCACGACGCTCCAGATGCCCCCAGCTCCGACGCCGCCCTCACCGAGCCGGCAGAACCACAGGCCGGGGAGGTCGTGGTTAAGCCGGTTCTCCTGGACACACCGCGGGACGGGGTGCCCGAAGTCATCACCACGGTTCCCGGGCTCAAGCGCGCAGCACGCGCCATTGCCGCGGGTACGGGTCCGGTTTCCGTCGATGCCGAACGAGCCTCGGGGTTCCGCTACGGCCAGCGTGCCTTCCTGGTGCAGCTGCGCCGCGAAGGCTCCGGCTCGTGGCTGATCGATCCCGAGCCGTTTGAAAACCTCGATGAAATCCAGGAAGCCATCGGAGATGAAACCTGGATCCTGCATGCAGCATCCCAAGACCTTCCGTGCCTGGCCGAACTCGGCATGGCACCAGCCCGGCTTTTTGACACCGAACTTGCTGCCCGCATTGCCGGGTTGCCGCGTGTGGGGCTCGGCCCGGCCGTCGAATCGCTGCTGGGATTGAAACTTGCCAAGGAACACTCGGCCGCTGACTGGTCAACCCGCCCGTTGCCCGAGCCGTGGCTGCGCTATGCGGCACTCGATGTCGAGGTGCTCGACGAGCTGCGTGTTGAACTGATCAAGATCCTGGAGGCCGACGGCAAACTCGAATTTGCCGAGCAGGAATTCGAAGCGGTGCGCACGGCACCGCCGGCTCCCCCGCGCGTTGACCCGTGGCGCCGCACCTCCGGGTTGCACCAGATCCGTGAGCGCCGCACCCTGGCAGCCGTCAAGGAACTCTGGGAGGCCCGTGAAGCGCTTGCCAAGAGCCGCGATGTGGCCCCCGGCCGCTTGATTCCCGATTCCGCACTGGTTGCCGCCGCCAAGGCGATGCCCACCAGCGTCCCGGCCTTGCTGAAGACCCCGGGCTTCCACGGCCGTTCCGCGGCCAAGGACGCACCGCGCTGGTTGCGCGCCCTGCAGGATGGCCGCAATACCAAGGACTTGCCACCCAACCAGGTTCCCACCAATGCGCCGCCACCGCCGCGCATCTGGGCCGACAAGGACCCGGTGGCCGCGGCTCGCCTGCAGACGGCCAAGTCCCGGATCACCCGCACCGCGGAAACCTGGAACATTCCGCTGGAAAACCTGCTGACCCCCGACTACCTGCGCCGCCTGTGCTGGAAGCCGCCGGCGGTCATCGACCCGGACACCGTGACCGAGGCCCTGCGCGAGCTCGGCGCCCGTCAATGGCAGATCGACCTGGTGGCCCCGGTGATCACCGTGGCGCTGCTCGACCCGGACAAACTGGCCTCTCGCTAGGGTCAGGGCCTTCGGGCCGTGGGCGGTCACCGCGGTTCGGGCGATCGTTGCGACCGGCCTCGCGGTGAGCCGGACGGGCCGGTCGCCCGGATCTCGCACCGCCCGCGCTGATAACATTCAGGCACGAACCGTCCCATCGCACCCACCGCCCCCTTCGCTGCAAGCCTTGAATTCACCGGCTGCGCGGGGAACGCCGCCCCCTCCATCTCCACTGAACGCCCCCGGATGGATCAGGACCTCACGGTGATGACGAATCCATGGGACACGTAATCCGCGTCTCCGGAGTGGTGCGAAACTTTGGTTACCCGGGCAACACCAATTCGGCTGCGCGGGAAATCGCCCTGGTGAAGATCGACGCGACCGCCGGCTCAAAGCGCTCGGCCCCCTGAGTACGCGCCAACACGTTCCTCCGGCACGGAAAGGGTCAGTCCAACCAGCCGCGCTCCGGTACCCTCGACTTCGTGACCAAGCGCCCGGCCATCTGAATCATGGATGTCACCACGATCGAGAAGGAAGAATACGCCGTGCGCATCGCCGGCTAGATCCCTCATCGCCGGGCCGGAAACGGCGATCCCGACCCCTTGGAAGCCCGTCGGCCGCCGCATATAACACCCCTGCACTTGCACTCTAAGTTACCGACCAGTAGCGTATGGGGTGGATCACATTCCACACGGCAATTGCAAGGAGTACCGGTGAGCCCCCAGTCAGTGAACACCCGCACGTCAGCGCGACAGGTCCGCGACGTCGTCTTTGTCGACGGCGTCCGCACCCCCTTCGGCAAGGCCGGGGACAAGGGCATCTACCACGGCACCCGCGCCGATGACCTGGTCGTCAAATGCATTCGCGACCTGATGCGCCGCAACCCCTCGTTGCCGCCCGAGCGCATCGACGAGGTGGCCATCGCGGCCACCACCCAAACCGGCGACCAGGGCCTGACCATCGGGCGCACCGCGGCCCTGCTGGCAGGCCTGCCGCAGTCGGTCCCCGGCTTCGCCATCGACCGCATGTGCGCCGGTGCCATGACCGCGGTGACCGCCACCGCGGGCTCCATCGCCTTCGGCGCCTACGACGTGGTCATCGCCGGCGGCGTCGAGCACATGGGCAACCACCCGATGGGTGCCGGCGCGGACCCGAACCCGCGCTTCCTCTCCGAACGCATCGTTGACCCGGCGGCCCTGAACATGGGCAACACAGCCGAAAACCTGCACGACCGTTTCCCGGCGATCACCAAGGAACGCGCCGACCGTTACGCGGTGGCCTCCCAGCAGAAGCTCGCCGCAGCCTACATCGCAGGACAGATCCAGCCGGACCTGGTTCCGGTCGCCGCCCGCCGGCCGGGCGAAGGATGGGACCTGCACACGGCCGACGAACCACCGCGCCCCGGCACCACCCTTGAATCCCTGGCCGAGCTGCGCACTCCCTTCCGCGCCCATGGCCGGGTCACCGCGGGAAACTCTGCGGGGCTGAACGACGGCGCCACCGCAGCGATCCTCGCCAGCGCCGACGCCGCCGCCGAACTGGGCCTGCCGGTGAAGATGCGCCTGGTCTCCTACGCCTTCGCCGGGGTTGAGCCGCAGGTCATGGGCATCGGCCCGGTCCCCTCCACCGAAAAGGCACTGGCCCAGGCCGGGCTTGGCATCGAGGACATCGGGCTCTTCGAAATCAACGAGGCCTTCGCAGTCCAGGTACTTTCCTTCCTGGACCACTTCGGCATCGACCAGGAAGATCCCCGCGTGAACCGCTATGGCGGGGCCATCGCCGTGGGCCACCCGCTGGCCTCCTCGGGCGTGCGCCTGATGACGCAGCTCGCCCGCCAATTCCAGGAAGACCCCTCGGTCCGCTACGGACTGACCACCATGTGCATCGGGTTGGGCATGGGCGGCACCGTGATCTGGGAAAACCCGAACCACGCCGACTTTGGAAAGGACGCCTAGCCATGAGCCAGGGCACCATCGAAAACTTCTCCGCCCTCGCGGCGGCTATCCCGAACGAAATCATCACCCACTCCCTTGTCACCGACGTATCCCTGCCCGGCGGCAAACGACTGGCACTGCTGACCCTTGACAACGGGCTTGACCACTCCAAGCCGACGACGCTGGGGCCCAATACGCTGATCGAACTGCACGGTGTGCTCACCCAGCAGAAGGCGCGCGCCGCGGCCGGGGAAATCGACGCACTGGCCGTGACGGGCAAGCCGTACTTCCTGGTGGCCGGCGCGGACCTCTCAGGGGTCAAGCATCTCTCCTCCCCCGAGCACGGCGAGGCCATGGCCACCCTGGGACACGCGGCCTACGACCTGCTCGCGGACCTGGGCGTACCGACCTTCGCGTTCATCAACGGGGTCGCACTGGGTGGCGGCCTGGAAATCGCCTTGGCCTGCACCTATCGCACAGTGTCCAGCGGAGCCAACGGCATCGGCCTGCCGGAGGCCTTCATCGGACTGGTCCCGGGGTGGGGCGGGGTCTACAGGCTGCCGCGGCTCACCGGCCCGGAGGCCGCCATGACCGTCATGATCGAAAACCCGCTGAACAACAACCGCTCGCTCAACGGCGTTGCGGCGGCCAAGATCGGCATCGCCGACGCCCTCTTCGAACCCGCCGACTTCCTGGAGCGGTCACTGCTCTGGGCCGGCGGCGTGCTCGATGGCAGCGTGGAGGTCGCGCGTCCCCATGCCGTGGACCCCGCCACGGACCCGGAGGTTGCCGCCCGCTGGGCCGCGGCCGCCACAAAGGCCCGCGCGTTCATCGAGGCCAAGACCTCCAACGCAGCCCCGGCTCCGGCCAAGGTGATCGAGGCCTTCGAAGCGGGCGCAACCATCAGCCAGGCCGAGTCCGCGCAGCTGGAAATCGCCGCGCTCACCGAGCTCATGCAGACCAACGCCTTCCACAACACCGTCTACGCCTTCCTTGACCTGACCCAGAAACGCGCCAAGCGCCCGGCCGGGGCACCCGATGCAAAGCTCGCCCGGCCCGTCACCAAGATCGGCGTCGTGGGAGCGGGGCTCATGGCAGGCCAGCTGGCGCTGCTCTTTGCCAAGAACCTGAAGGTGCCCGTGGTCATCACGGACATCGACCAGGCGCGGGTGGAGAAGGGCCTGGCCTACATCCACGGCGAGGTCGACAAGCAACTGGCCAAGGGACGGATCTCCCCCGACGCGGCCAACCGCACCAAGGCGCTGGTCACCGGGTCGGCTACCAAGGACGCCTTCGCCGATGCCGACTTCGTGATCGAGGCGGTCTTCGAGGAACTCGCCGTCAAGAAGCAGGTCTTCGCCGAGGTGGAGGCCGTCGTCTCCGCCGAGTGCATCCTGGCCACCAACACGTCCTCACTCTCGGTCACCGAGACGGGCAGGGACCTGAAACACCCAGAACGCTTGGTCGGCTTCCACTTCTTCAACCCGGTGGCACTGATGCCGCTGCTGGAGATCGTGCGCACCGAACACACCAATGAGGTTGCCGTGGCCACCGCGTTCGCACTGGGCAAGGCCCTGCGCAAGACCAGCGTGCTAGTGAAGGACGAGGCCGCGTTCGTTGTCAACCGCATCCTGCTGCGGCTGATGGGCGAGATTGCAAACGCCTTTGACCAGGGAACCGATCCGGCAGTGGCCGATAACGCCCTGCGCCCCATGGGCCTGCCAATGACCCCGTTCACCCTGCTGGCCATGGTCGGCATCCCGGTGGCGCACCACGTGTCCGGGTCCCTAAATGCTGTATTCGGCGAGCGCTTCCACGTCTCGAAGAACCAGCAGGTGCTGATCGAGCACGGCATCAAGTCGCTATGGGTGCCCACAGCGGATGGCGGGCAAGAAATCCCTGCTTCAACATTGGAATTGCTGGAGTTCGGTTCGAACCCGAGCACCGCGGACGAATTGCTTCTGCGCACCCAGGACGCCCTGGCCCTGGAGATTGGCCTGATGTTGGCCGAGGGTGTCGTGGCGGGTCCCGAGGACATCGATTTGTGCATGATCATGGGCGCAGGTTGGCCCATGCATATGGGTGGCATTACCCCGTACCTTGACCAGGTCGGCGCCTCCGAGCGTGCCAACGGCAAGAAGTTCCACCAGAAGTAGGCTCCACTGCCTCATGGAGACACCTCAGGGAGTGGCCTCCGGACCCTTTGGGGGTTCGTGGCCACTCCCTTGTGGTGTTGGTTCCCAACAGCATGTTTGCGTGACCGAAGATTTGTTGTGGGAAATGCATCGACCTTGGCCCGTTTGTAAGCAACACTGTGCTTATGAAACAAGACCTGACTCTGATGCCCACCCGTAGGGGTGTTCTTGGTACCTCGTTGGCTGCCGGCGCGGTGGTCACCCTTGCTGCCTGTGGCGGGGGAAAGTCCTCTGATACGCCACCTTCGGCGACAGGAACCGCAACCAACGCCATTCCCCTGGCCGAACTTCCGGTCAAAGGCACTGCCTCCATTGCTGTCAATGGGAAAAACTACCTGCTGTACCGGCCCGATGACAAGACAGTGCTTGCCTACACCGCAGTTTGCACCCACCAGGGGTGCACTGTGGGCACGGGCGACAGCTCGAACTTCATTTGCCCGTGCCACGGCTCGGAATATTCGAAACTCGATGGGTCGGTGACCCAGGGTCCCGCGCCCAAGGCCTTGACCCGGTATGCCACCAGCATCGAGGGCGACGAGGTCAAGATCTTCCTCTAGCCACCTTCCCCCCTGTGAGGGGAGAACGGTCCTTCGAGGAGAGACCTGGACTAAGGCCGCCTTCGACATCTCCAGAATCGTTGGTTTCGCGGGCTCATGGAATGATGGAACCCATGAGTTCCCTATCTTCACAAACCCGTCGTGCGTTCGTTGGAACAACGGTGGCCGCCGGCGCAGCTGTTGCCTTGACTGCTTGCGGCGACGGCTCGTCCGCTGCCCCGAACAATGTTCCTTCGGCTCCCCCGGAGCCCGTGGGCGACGGCACGGTAGTGGCAACGCTTACCGAATTGGCGGTGGGAGCCCGGCTGTCGGTGACTGCCGCGCGCACCGGGGCGGATGGAAAAACCAAGGATGCAGGGTTCCTGCTCTTCCGCCCGAACGAGAAGACGGTTCTGGCATACACCGCCATTTGCACCCACCAGGGTTGCGCGGTGAGCACCAAGGCCCCCCAGGGCGATGACTTCTACTGCGCATGCCACGGATCGCACTTCCAGCCCTCGGATGGCAAAGCGATTGCGGGCCCGGCAAGAGGCGCTTTGGAGCGTATCGCGGCATCGATCAAGGGCCAGGACGTCGTCCTTTACGTATAGGTTCCCTACGCATAGAACCCACGCACGACAAGCTCCATGGTCTGCAGGATCTGGGCCGGGCTGGGCGAACGCTGGCTTTGCAGTCGGATGATCCTCGAATCAAGTTCATCCAGTACGCTGCTTGCCGGTGCCCATGTTAGCGGGGCCTTCAGGTACCAGTCGTAACCGGCGGGCCGTGCCGGAACCCGCCCCTCGGCAAGGTATCCGTTGATTGATGCTTCGACGCCTTCCCTGTCCTCGGGATTGAAGGGCTCCAGGTAGTTGTGCTCGACCCCGCGCTCGATCAGTGTGACCCGTACGGTCCGTCCTTCGTCACTGCCCGGGACCCTACATAGGTTCCAAGCCCCTGCGGCCCAGCCAAGGAGTGCGAACCAACCATTTTCCGGCAGCAGTTCCCAGCCGGGTTCCGGCGCTTGCACCGACACGTCATTCCACATGCAGATAACCATATGCTCTTCGGGAACCCGGCCACCAGGGTGTTTTTCCGGTTGGGCCCACGCCCCCTGACGATCGCGGCGTTGACGGCGGCAGTGGCGCTTTCTGGGTGAGCGGGCGTCGAAACCACCGGCCATGCCCACCGCCGCCACCGTGCACTGCGGCCAGAGGTCATGAACTTCAAGTTTCCGGCCGCGGGCCAACAGTTAAGAGAGCGTGCTCGCTCACGACGAACCCCAAAAAATTAGAATACGTAATCTAATGTGGCGCTCTGGAAGGCATCCACAGCACGGCACGCGTCAAGTTCAGGTCCGGCAGTCGCGAACCAGCCAAGGCACTGGTCGCAATTCCTACCAGCCACGTAGCCACGGGCCCACTCCAAGCCTCGGCCCGCGCTGCAGGTGCACTAAAGGGCTCCAGCGAAACCCCTGGACAGGAAGTCGATGGTGTCCGAATCCAACCCGTTGAGGGAGACCCAATCGGCACCACTAGTAACTTCGGGGATTTGATAACTGGTCAGAGCGGAACCCCAGTTCGAGCAAACAACTTCGGAACGCTCATCAACCCAATGCGTGGCCACGAGCATTCCGTCCGCCCAGGCCTCAAAACGTTGTGTTTTCAGCGCGGGACCACAAGGAACCTGAAGCAATTCCTCCTCACCGACCCGCACGATCCCTGCGTTGGCGCTAGGCGGCTTGGATCCAACCGGAACCTGGGCCTCGGCAGACGTTTCATTGAGTCGGAGGTATCTAATTTCCTTCGCGGAATTTTCGATGGCACGCAACAACACCAAATGGTCTGCGAAACTCGGCATGGAATCAACGGGCAGTTTTTGCAGGCGCCTGCGTAAAAGGACCATGTCTGGCATGGTGTCATCGCGGAACCAAGCCATTTCCCAGCTACCCGTGCGGGGTTCAAGATGAACCCGGGATTCGGCCCGATACGGGCGCTCGCCTTGATTGATGATCAACCTGGTCAGCAACGCGTGGGAGGACCTGGCCCGATATCGTACCCCAACACGCCTATCGTCCCGGACAAGGACTTCCCAATGCTCAAAATTCCGCTCTTGCATGATTCCCCCAAGAATCTATGTGGACTCGGCTGTTCAATTAAGCTTAACGACATCCTAAGGCCTTTCTTGGGGGTTTCACCGGCGCGCCGCAGCGCAAATTCGCCAATAACCGCATTTCGTGTGGTTTTGGGCATCTAACACCCTCAGAACAGGGCCACTTTGGGGGTTCTGGGGAATATCACGTCGAGTTCCGCCAATTCGGCGGCGTCTGGTTTCCAGGAAATTGCGCCGGCGTTTTCACTGACTTGCTCAGGTCTGGTGGCGCCCGCAATGACGCTTGCCACGCTTGGCTGGGCAGCAAGCCAAGAGAACGCGACCTGCAGCTCGGTCAGGTTGCGCACGGCGGCAAACTCGGAGAAGCTGCGCAGCTGGCCATAGTCGACCGTGTGCATTAGATGCGTCCGGGCATGGGTCAACCGGCTCCCCTCGGGCGCAATTCCACCCGAGTACTTTCCGGTCAGCAGCCCGTTGGCCAGCGGGAAGTACGGAAGCAGTCCCAGTCCGAACGCTTCAGCAGCGGGCACCACTTCAAGCTCTGCGCGGCGATCAAGTAGGTTGTAGTGGTTCTGGGTAGAAACAAATCGTTCGCCTCCCTGAATTCGCGCGGTGAACTCCGCTTCCGCGATCTGCCAACCCGAACGGTTCGAGTGCCCCAGGTAGCGAACCTTGCCCGCGGTGACCAAATCCTCGAGCGCAGCAAGGGTTTCCCCAATCGGCGTCAGCTCATCGGGGGTGTGGAATTGGTACAGGTCAATGTAGTCGGTTCCCAGCCGGCGTAGCGACGCTTCTACCGCACGGATGATGTAGCGGCGCGATCCCCGGGCGCCGAAATCGTTTCCGTTGGCACCGCCCATGTCCATGCCGAATTTTGTACCAATGACAACTTCTTCGCGATGTGGCCCCAGCGCACGGCCAAGCATGGTTTCGGAGAGTCCGGGCTCCATGCCGTACATGTCGGCAACATCAAAAAACGTGATTCCCGACTCAAGTGCCGCGCTGATGACAGCGTCGGTCCCCGCTTGCGTCACCGTCGCGGTTCCGGCCCGGCCCAGGTTGTTGCAACCCAGTCCAACGGCGGAGACCACCAGCCCGGAACCGCCCAAACGTCGATACTCCACTGTGCTCATAAGGATTCATCCCATCAAATAAGTATGCATTGATCGATGCCGGTATCGGCATCATTGGCGAGGCCCGAAGGCCACGCTCCCCACAAAATTCAAGCACGCCCGGCGCCGCGCGGCCCAGTATGTCGCAAAGCTGTCTTATCAAGTGCCCCGGAAACGCCCAAAGACCCTATAGGATGGGGAACATGTCTAAAGTACTCACCTCCCTGCCCGTTGGCGAACGCGTAGGTATCGCGTTCTCCGGTGGCCTCGATACGTCCGTTGCCGTTGCCTGGATGCGTGAAAAGGGTGCCATCCCTTACACGTACACCGGCGACCTTGGCCAGTACGATGAACCGAATATTGATGCAGTCCCGGGCCGCGCCCTGGAGTACGGCGCGGAAGCCGCACGCTTGGTCGACTGCAAGCCTGCACTGGTCGAAGAAGGCCTCGTAGCCCTGGCTTGTGGCGCCTTCCACATCCGCTCCGGCGGCAAGGCCTACTTCAACACCACCCCGCTGGGCCGCGCCGTCACCGGCACCCTGCTGGTTCGCGCCATGCGCGAAGACGGTGTTGACGTGTGGGGCGACGGCTCCACCTACAAGGGCAACGACATTGAGCGTTTCTACCGCTATGGCCTGCTCTCCAACCCGAAGCTGCGCATCTACAAGCCATGGCTTGACCCGGCCTTCGTCCACGAACTCGGCGGCCGCTCAGAAATGAGCGAATGGCTCGTTGAGCGCAACTTCCCGTACCGCGACTCCGCCGAAAAGGCATACTCAACCGACGCCAACATCTGGGGCGCAACCCACGAGGCCAAGACCCTCGAGTTGCTCAACACTTCCCTGGAATCGGTTCAACCGATCATGGGCGTGCGCTACTGGGACGAGTCGGTCGAAGTCAAGACCGAAGACGTCTCCGTGACCTTCGAAGCCGGCCGTCCGGTCGCCATCAACGGCGTTCGTTTCGAGAATGCAGTGGCACTGGTCGACGAAGCCAACAAGATCGGCGGCCGCCACGGTTTGGGCATGAGCGACCAGATCGAAAACCGCATCATCGAGGCCAAGTCCCGCGGCATCTACGAAGCGCCCGCCATGGCGCTGCTGCACATCACGTATGAGCGCCTGCTCAACGCGATCCACAACGAAGACACCGTGGCCAACTACCACGCAGAAGGCCGCCGTTTGGGCCGCCTGATGTACGAAGGCCGCTGGTTGGATCCGCAGGCCCTGATGCTGCGCGAATCCCTGCAGCGTTGGGTCGGCTCCGCCGTCACCGGTACCGTCACCGTGCGCTTGCGCCGCGGCGACGACTACACGGTTCTTGACACCGTGGGCCCGAACCTCAGCTACCACCCGGACAAGCTGTCCATGGAGCGCGTTGGCGACTCGGCCTTCGGCCCGTTGGACCGCATCGGCCAGTTGACCATGCGTAACCTGGACATTGCCGATTCGCGCTCGCGTCTTGAGCAGTACGCCGCGCAGGGCCTGCTGGGCAACAAGACAGTCGAGCTCGTGGGCACCCTCGAGGCCGGCGGCGCTTCGGCCATCGTCGACGCCGAGGCTGTTGACGCCGATGAACTGGCACAGGACCGCTCACTTGAGCGTGCAGCTTTTGATTCGGGCACCGACTAACTTCCAGTCATCTTCGCTCGAGGCTTCTAACTCGAGGCTCAAGCAAAAGGGCTTTGTTCCTTCCGGGAAACCGGGACGGAGCAAAGCCCTTTTGCTTGAAAAATGCATATGTAAAAAATGGCTGGGTGCCGCAACGGTTTATCGTTGCGGCACCCAGCCATTTTGCAACTCCGGAACCAGGCGGCTTAGGAAAGGGTGAAAGGAGTCTTTGACGGCAGCGGGTGTGCCAGCTTGAGGTTCTCCGGTGCGTCGAATGGCGCGGTGGCGATGGAAAGCTTGGTGAAGTCGAGCTTTGCCTCACGCAGGCAGGTCTTGATCGCGGAAACAGCCCTCTTGGGCTCCGGGGAAAGGATGCGGATGTTCAGCTTGCGCGGCGCGTAGTCCGAGGACTCCACGGTGCCCAGGCCACGCCAGGCCAGGTGGCCGGTCAGGTATTCCTTGGCGGTGGTTTCAAGGTACTTGTCGCGGTCGGTTCCGGCGGCTGACTTCAGCGAGTACTGCACGATGACCCAGTGCTGGTCGGCATCGGTCAGGGTCTTGAAGCCGTCTGCTTCACACTGTTCGATGAACGCATCAAGCAGGCCGGCCGCGATGGCAGCGGTGACGTCCTTGGCGGTTTCGGTCTCGGACTGGTGCCCGACGACGCCGTGGTTGACGACGAACTGGCCCAACTCCTCACCCTCGTATTCCGAGAACCAAGCCTCGCGGAAATTCAGGGTGCCGTCTTCGTCGCGGCGGTATGTGCGGACAATAGCCATGTGTGTTGCTCCTTTAGCGGGATGTTGCGTCAGAATACGCGGCGCGGCCGCGGGTAAACCATTGGTTCATGGTGTCGTCAAAGGGCGGGTGCCCGCTGCCAACCAATTCCAGAAGTGCGTGTGCCTCGTTTTCGATGGAGGCCACCAATTCCTTGGGGTACGCCATGCGTGCCGAATGTTCGGCGAATTCATCCTCATCATCGACGAATACGCCGCGGGCCCGGGAATCCACGACGTCCAGGTCCATGTCCACCGAGTTCACTTCCCAACCCCCGCGGGCCAGCGCACGCCAGCCGATGTGTGAGGACAAATCGAGGTAAATACGGAAATCCTCGGCGGCCGGGTCGTCGTAGAACGTGCCAAGCCAGTATCCGGTGCGGGGCACCAGGCAGACTGCATCGGTGTCGGCCCAGTGGCCGTGGCCGGGCCGTGAGACAAGGGAGCCGGCCGGCTGGTAGACCCAGTGGCCGTGCACGTCATGGCCCAGGTAGTATCCGGGAACCACCCAATGGGGTTGCCCGTCATACTTCCAGGCGCGTGCAACCACCATGTCGCCGGCTTGTGCACCGAGCGGTTCGCGCGGAAGATCGGCGGGAATCACCGGGGCCGGTTTCATAGCTGCGGGATCTGTCCGGTCGGCAGGTCCTGGCCCGGCAATGGCCGGGCGAAGGGAACCTTGGTTCCCAGCACCTGGGCCAGGGTATCGTTGGCGATCTGAGCGGCGGTCAGTCCCACACGTGCCATGACCTCGCCACGGGTTCCGTGGGCCAGGAACTCGGTGGGCAGCCCCACCTCGTTCAGGGCGGTGTCCACGCCGGCTGCACGCATCTCCTGGCGGATCCGTGAACCCACGCCGCCGGCGCGCACGCCGTCTTCTACGCAAACCACGATCCGGTGGCGGGCGGCCAAGCCGATGATTGAGCGTGGTACCGGGAGCACCCAACGAGGATCAACCACGGTGACGGTGATGCCCTGGGAGTGCAGGCGGCCGGCAACGTCAAGGCAGAGTTCGCTCATGGCGCCGACCGAGACGATCAGCACGTCGCGTTCCTCGCCGTCACCGAGCTTGGCCAGCACTTCAACGCCGTCATGCAGGCGCTGCAGGGCCACGATTTCCGGCCCGACCTCACCCTTGGAGAAGCGGACAACTGTCGGCGCATCCTTGATGGCGACTGCTTCGCGCAATTCTTCGCGCAGGCGCACAGCATCACGCGGGGCCGCCAGGTGCATGCCCGGGATGATTTGCATCAGGGCCATGTCCCACATGCCGTGGTGGCTTGGCCCATCCGGTCCGGTCACCCCTGCACGGTCAAGGATGATGGTGACCCCCGCCTTGTGCAGGGCCACGTCCATCAGCAGCTGGTCGAAGGCGCGGTTCAGGAAGGTCGCGTAGATGCAGACCACCGGGTGCAGGCCGCCAAAGGCAAGACCGGCGGCCGAGGTCATGGCATGCTGCTCGGCAATACCGACGTCAAGCACGCGGTCCGGGTGGCGCTCGGCCATGGTCTTGAGGCCCACCGGCTGCAACATGGCACCGGTGATGGCCACGATGTCCTGGCGCTCGTCGGCGATCTCGGCGATTTCCTCACCGAAGACCGAGGTCCAGGAACGCGCCGAGGCCTTCTTCAGCGGTTCGCCGGTCTGCGGGTCGATCACGCCCACCGCGTGGAACTGGTCGGCCTCGTCGGCGCGGGCCGGTGCGTAGCCGCGGCCCTTTTCGGTGAGCACGTGCACCAGCACCGGGCCACAGAAGTTCTTCGCCTGCTGGAGGGCTTCCTCGACGGCCAGCTGGTTGTGCCCGTCAATGGGGCCAATGTATTTCATGCCCAGGTCTTCGAAGAGACCCTGCGGGGCCCACCAATCCTTGACGCCCTTCTTGGTGGCGTGCAGGGACTTGTAGGCGAACTGGCCCACGGCGCCGGAGTCCTTGAGCCGGACCTTGAGCTTGTCCATGGTGTTTTCGTAGGCCGGCAGGGTGCGGAACTTGTCTACCTGGCGGCGCAGACCGGCCAACTGGTCGGCGAGGCCGCCAATGGTCGGTGCGTAGGAGCGGCCGTTGTCGTTCACGACAATGACCACGCGACGATCCTTGTCGGCTGCGATGTTGTTGACAGCTTCCCAGGCCATGCCGCCGGTCAGTGCGCCGTCCCCGACCAGGGCGACGACATGTCGGTCGGCTTCCCCGGTGAGCTTGCGGGCGCGGGAAATTCCGTCGGCCCAGGACAGCGAGGAGGATGCGTGTGAGGATTCGACGATGTCGTGCACGGATTCGGCGCGCTCGGGGTAGCCGGAGAGACCGCCCTGCTGGCGCAACGTGGAGAAATCCTTACGCCCGGTGACGAGCTTGTGCACGTAGGACTGGTGCCCGGTGTCGAAGATGATTGAATCGCGCGGGGAATCGAAGATCCGGTGGATGCCAAGGGTCAGCTCGACGACCCCGAGATTGGGGCCCAAGTGCCCGCCGGTTCGCGCGACGTTGTCGATAAGGAACGTCCGGATTTCTTCGGCCAATTGGCGCATTTCAACCATGGTCAAACCCTGCAGATCGCGTGGTTCGTTAATGGCCTGAAGCAATGACACGGAGGCGGTCCTTTCGAAATGACAAATACCCGCTTAATCTTACCGCTCCGGGTTTGCCCATGGGGCACCATAGCGATACATACAACAGTGGCGCGGGGCACCCTATGCTGGCCAACCGTGCACCACACACCTTTTGCTACGTAAGATCGGGAGGTATCGGCAGTTAGTTTCCCCGCACAGATTGAGAAATAATCCCCATGAACACGGCCAACGATTCGCAGCAACCAACCATTCTTTTTGTTTGCAATACCAATGGTGGCAAATCCCAGATGGCTGCGGCGCTCATGCGTCATGCCGCGGGCGATGCCGTGCGCGTGCAATCCGCGGGCCTGGTTCCGGCCCTGCACATCAATGAGCTGGCCGCCGAGGTAATCGAGGAAGTAGGCGCTGATATGCGTGCCGAGACCCCCACCGCGTTGACCGAAGAGATATTGCGGGCAGCTGACCGGGTCATTATCGTGGGCGAGGCCCAGGTGCCTGAGCTTTCGGGTGCCACCATGGAACGTTGGATTCCCACCGAGGCACCCGCGAAACTTGGCACCGACCGCGAACGAATGGGGTTCCTGCGTGATGACATAGCTGCCCGGATTGCAACACTGAACTTGGCCGTTGGCCAGGCTGAAGCCGGTCCCTCCCCCTCGCGCAGCGCGTAGTCGAGGGTCCGATAGGCACGTTCCTCGACACCCGGCCCCGCGGATTCAGATTCGGATTCGCCCCCTTTGCGCTGTCAGGCATCCTCCGCCGGCTGACCCACCGGTCAAGACCCCACACTGCAGCGGGGCAGGTGCACCTCCACCCCGGGACACAAACCAAAACGCCCCTTGGTTCAGCGTTTTGACCATCGACTCAAAAAGTTGCGTCCCAGGATCCTGTCGATGCTGACGTAAATGTACCCGACCGCGATGAGGGATACGGAGAGACCAAGGAGCCACATCCCAACGCCTGGTAGACCAATTTTCTCGACGTTCATGAACGGGTATGGGTAATGCACTCCCGGATAGAACTCGCCCCCGAGTCCGCCGTAGGTGAAAGCGAAAACCAAGTATGCGGCGGGAATCAGGGCCCAGCGCAGCGGGTCGGCCCATCGGAAGGAGCCCTTGGGTGTGAACAAGAGCCAATCGAGGCTGAACAGGCACGGTTTGATGATGTGGATGAGGTTGTCCGTCAGGGAAAACGGCGTGGAGTCACCTGCCTGCTGGAAGGCCGCGGGCACCAGCACGATCAGGTAGATGAGCATCGTCACCGTGATTGACAGCATAACGGCTCCGCCCCACCGGGCCGACGGCGTCGAGGTGCCGCGGGCACCGTTGATTCGGTTATCACGGATCGTCCAGACGATAAGCAGCCCGATCCAGGCAAGGCACAACAGGTTACTCAGCACCGTATAGAAGAGGAAACTCTCCCAGCTCGGTTCCCGGGAAAGAACCCCGGAGATACGGACAACGCCGGTGACAACAACGACGAATGCAATCAAACGGAATGCAAGTGCCAACGGACGGGACCTCAACGCCGCTCTTCCACGGTTTGGGATCGAACGATCCCGGGGACGGACTGACGATGGTCGTTGCGCAAGTGCCTCAGGGATAGGTTGATTCATGATTGATACAAAAATTTAGCGCAAGCAGTGTGTCCATTCCATGTGGTGCGACCCCGTGAAGAGACGCCAGGGGCTTGCCGGAGCAGGTGCCCGACAGCGTGCCCGCACGCGGGCCAGAGCTGCCGCCGTTACCGTGTTCAGGGCTTCATTCTCGGCCGGTCCACGTATTGGCATCTCGATCCAGCTACCCTCGAGTTCGCGCATGTGACGATCGAGGTCTGTGACGCGCTCCCACTCCCAGACGGAGGGCCGCACGGTAACAAGCGAGCAGTGCTTCCTCTGGTCTGCGAAGGTCATTTCTCTCGAGCGGTAGACCCTGGCCACCGCGATCACGACGACCACGCGGCTGCATCAGCCCAAAAGCCTCGGTTCCGAGGGGCGCGCCCGGGTCGCTCAGGGATGTTTGTCATCGCGATGCCGCGCACGCAGGGCCGTTGGATCAATTCTTGCCGTGGGTAAGGCAGCGCCGTTCCACCAAGAAATTGCTGGTTAGTTTAGATACAGCGAGGGCGGGTTGGTCAAGGAGTTTTCCTTGACCAACCCGCCCTCACGAGCGTTGAACGCCGCTAATTAGTTAGCGGAGATTTGACGCAGAACGTACTGCAGGATGCCACCGTTACGGTAGTAATCTGCTTCGCCCGGGGTATCGATGCGCAGAACCGCATCGAAGGAGACGGTCTTGCCGTCTTCGGCCACGGCGGTGACCTTCAGGGTCTTCGGGGTGGTGCCGTTGTTGAGTTCGGTCACGCCCTCGACTGCGAAGGTTTCGGTGCCGGTCAGGCCCAGGGTCTCGGCGTTTTCGCCGACCGGGAACTGCAGCGGAAGAACGCCCATGCCGATGAGGTTCGAGCGGTGAATACGCTCGAAGGACTCGGTGATGACTGCCTTGACGCCCAACAGTGCGGTGCCCTTGGCTGCCCAGTCACGCGATGAACCCGAACCGTATTCCTTGCCACCCAAGACAACCAGCGGGGTGCCGGCTGCTGCGTAGTTCTGGGCTGCATCGTAGACGTATGCCTGCGGTGCACCTTCAACGGTGAAGTCGCGGGTGAAGCCGCCTTCAACGTTGTCCAGGATCTGGTTGCGGATACGGATGTTCGCGAAGGTGCCGCGGATCATGACTTCGTGGTTGCCACGGCGTGAGCCGTAGGAGTTGAAGTCCTTGCGATCCACACCGTTGGCGAGCAGGTACTGTCCAGCCGGGGAATCGGACTTGAACGAACCGGCCGGGGAGATGTGGTCGGTGGTGACCGAATCGCCCAGCTTCAGCAATACGCGGGCGCCCGAGATGTCCGTGACCGGATCCGGGGTGGCCTTCATGCCTTCGAAGTATGGTGGTTTGCGGACGTAGGTCGAATCCTCGACCCAGTCGAAGGTGTTGCCTGCCGGGGTGTCGAGCGCCTTCCAGCGATCGTCGCCGTCGAAGACGCCTTCGTAACCCTTGGCGAACATGCTCTCGTCGATGGAGGAATCCATCGTGGCCTGAACCTCGGTCGGGGTCGGCCAGATGTCCTTGAGGAACACCTCGTTGCCGTCCGTGTCGGTGCCCAAGGAATCGGTTTCGAAGTCGAAGTCCATGGTGCCAGCCAAGGCGTAAGCGATGACCAATGGCGGGGAAGCCAAGTAGTTCATCTTGACGTCCGGGTTGATGCGGCCTTCGAAGTTACGGTTACCCGAGAGGACTGCGGTTGCTGCGAGGTCGTGGGCCTGAATGGCCTCGGAGATCTCGGCATCCAACGGACCTGAGTTACCGATGCAGGTTGCGCAGCCGTAGCCTACGACGAAGAAGCCAAGCTTCTCCAAGTACGGCATGAGGCCGGACTTTTCGTAGTACTCGGTGACTACCTTCGAGCCCGGGGCGACAGAAGTCTTGACCCATGGCTTGGAGACGAGGCCCTTTTCAACTGCCTTGCGTGCCAGCAAAGCTGCGGCAAGCATGACCGAAGGGTTGGACGTGTTGGTGCACGAGGTGATCGAGGCGATGGAAACCAAGCCGTGGTCGATCGAGAACGTGGTGCCATCGGCCTTGTTGACCTCAACGCTGGTGGACGGGCGGCCGATGTTCAGTTCATCGCCTGCATCTGCAGCGTAGTTGTGGATGTCCTTGCGGAACTGTTCCTTGGCGCTGGAGAGCTCGATGCGGTCCTGCGGACGCTTCGGGCCGGCGATGGACGGAACAACAGTGGACAGATCCAGTTCCAGGAATTCCGAGAAACGGATTTCGCGGTCCGCGTCGTGCCACATGCCCTGTTCCTTGGCGTAGGCCTCTACGAGGGCCACGTTTTCGGCCGAGCGGCCGGTCAGGCGCAGGTAATCCAGGGTGACGTCATCGATCGGGAACATGGCCGCAGTCGAACCGAATTCCGGGGACATGTTGCCGATGGTGGCGCGGTTTGCCAACGGAACCTGGGCAACGCCCTGGCCGTAGAACTCGACGAACTTGCCAACAACACCGTGCTTGCGCAGCATTTCGGTGATGGTCAGCACGACGTCGGTTGCGGTGGCGCCTGCCGGGATCGAGCCGTTGAGCTTGAAACCGACAACGCGCGGGATCAGCATGGAAACCGGCTGGCCGAGCATTGCCGCTTCGGCTTCGATTCCGCCAACGCCCCAACCCAACACGCCCATGCCGTTAACCATGGTGGTGTGGGAGTCGGTGCCGACGCAGGTGTCCGGGTATGCGCGAAGCACACCGTCGACCTCGCGGGTCATCACGGTGCGTGCCAGGAATTCGATGTTGACCTGGTGCACGATGCCGGTTCCCGGGGGAACCACCTTGAAGTCATCGAATGCTGTCTGGCCCCAACGCAGGAACTGGTAACGCTCCCCGTTGCGCTGGTATTCGATTTCCATGTTGCGCTCGAGGGCACCGGCGTTGCCGGCGACGTCGATCTGCACGGAGTGGTCGATGACCATTTCGGCAGGAGCCAACGGGTTCACCCGAGTCGGGTCTCCGCCAAGTTCCTTGACTGCCTCGCGCATGGTGGCGAGGTCAACGATGCAAGGAACACCGGTGAAGTCCTGCATCAAAACGCGTGCAGGGGTGAATTGGATTTCGGTATTCGGTTCTGCGTTTGCATCCCACTGGCCCAGGGCCTTGACGTGTTCTGCGGTGATGTTCGCGCCGTCTTCGGTGCGAAGCAGGTTCTCCAAAAGAACCTTAAGGCTGTACGGAAGGCTTTGCGCGCCTTCTACTGCGTTCAGCCGGAAAATTTCATATTCGTTGCCATCGACGTCCAGTACGCCTTTGGCCCCAAAGCTGTCCACATTGCTCATTGGGACTCCTCTCGCCAGATTCTCATCTTCGTTGCACGCGGGCATTCAATTCCAGTTAGGGAGTCCTAACTGAGTTTGTCATGCGTTGGTTCGCGGCAGAGCTATAGATAGTCTATCCCCCACACGCGCCAAGACCCCGTTCGACCCGAAACTTTCGGGCTGAACGGAGTCACATCCACGACTAGTGGCGCACGAAAAGGCCCACGGTTTCCATGTGGTGGGTGTGCGGGTAAAGGTCAATTACATCAACCTCATTGAGGCGGAAACCGGCGGCAGTCAGATCCGCGGTGTCACGCGCAAAGGACGCAGGATCGCACGAGACATACGAAATCTTCTTGGCGCCCGAACGGACCATCGCGCCGATGGCAGTCTTGCCGGCACCCGTACGCGGCGGATCAAGCACAATCGAATCCAGCTTGGCCTTGCGCGTGTTCAGCTCGCGGGACAGCGTCTTTTCTACACGGCCCTGGGAAATAACTGCCTGCGGGAATTCGCGCAGGTTCTTCAACGCATCCTTGCTGGTGCCCGGGGCACCCTCAATGGACAGCAACATGCCGTCATCGCCGACGGCCTTGGCCAGCGGAGCGCTGAACAGGCCGGCACCTGCATACAGGTCGGCAACGCGGTTGCCGTAACCCGGGGCCAGCTGCGCCATGACGCGCTCAACCAGCGTGGCAGGTGCCAGACGGTGGATCTGCCAGAAACCCTCGCCGGTGATCCGGTAATCATGGCCGGAAACCGACTCCGAGAGCCAGGTGCGCCCGCGCAGGCGCTGCAGCTCGCCACGGCCATCGGCCACCGAGCCACCCACCTGGGTGACCGATGCTGCAGATGCCCACTCGGGCAGGCGCTTGGCCGCGCGACCGGCGGCACCTTCATGCGTGCCGTCCTCAATGAAGAGCACCAGCACCCCTGCTTCTTCACCGGAACCGACGGCAACCTCAATGCGGCTGATGCCCAGCAGCGGCAGTTCCCACAGCTTGAGCTCGTTGATCTTCGGGTGCGCCAGCGGCATTTCCTTGATCGGGATCAGCACATCGGAGCGGAAGCCGCTCATGGCCAAACGACCCTTGGAATCAACGGCGAACGCCGTGCGCGTGCGCCAACCCAGGGCGTCTTCGCTCTCGCCCTCCGGGGCGCGAACGCCCGTGAAGCCGTGCTCTGCTGCGTCGATCTTGCCCAAGCGCTCCATCTGCTCGGCGAAAATCTGACCCTTCAGTTCACGCTGGTGCGCCAGGGAGATGTGGCCGAATTCGGCCCCGCCCACCGGAAGCACGCCGCGAGCGGCGGAACGCAATGAATCGGCAGCGTGCCAGAAGTGCGGGACTCGGTGCTCGGAGGCCTCGTGGACCTCAACGACGTCGCCGCGCCAGAAGCGCGACTTTTCACCCGAATCGCGCAGGGCAATGCTGACTTCCTCCCCGGGGATACCGTGGCGGACAAAAATCACCCGGCCCTCGTGGCGGGCGACGCTGTGTCCGCCGTGGGCTGGTGCGCCGAGGCGCACTCGCAGGATGTTTGTGTCGGTGCTCATGGGGTTCAATCTTTCGGGTTGGATACTGGCGGTACGGCAGGAATGGAGGTGCGGCCTTGGGAGGCAGCTTCGGTCGCTCCGCCAAAGGCGGCCGAATCCGAGGATGAGAGGCGCCACGGAACCGAGGCGACAACGACGCCCGGCTCGTAGTGCAGGCGGTTTTTGATACGCACCGCTGTTTGGTTGTGGACTAGTTGTTCCCACCAGCGTCCCACGACGTACTCGGGGATGTACACGACAATCAAATCACGTGGCGAATCCCTCTTGATTGAACGGATGTATTCGATCAGCGGAGGCGAGATCTCGCGGTACGGGGAGGCTAGCACCGTGATGGGAACCGGGATGCCCAGGCGTTCCCATTCGGCGATGCTTGCTTCGGTCTGCTCGGAATCGGCATCAACCAGGATGGCGTCAAGCTTTGAGGGGCGTGAGGCACGTGCGAAGGCGACGGCACGCAACACCGGCTTGCGCACGGTGGAGACCAGCACCAGGGCATGCACACGCGCCGGAAGCGCGGTGGGCGACTGCCCGGCATCCACGGCAAGTTCCTCATCCACTGAAACGTAGTGCCGGTGCAGCGAATCCATCAACGCAAAAAGCACCGCGATGCCAAGCACCGCCAGCCACGCACCGTGGATGAGCCTGGTGCCCAACACGATGACAAGCACCGCTGCGGTGAACACGAAGCCCACCAGGTTCAGGATGCGCGAACGTTGGATGCGCGCACGCACGCGCTTGTCCGGGGTCATCGCCAGTTCGCGGCCCCAGTGCTTGATCATGCCCAGCTGGCTGAGCGTGAAGGAAACGAACACGCCCACCACGTAGAGCTGGATCAGCGTGGGCACGTGGGCGTCGAAAATCCAGATCAACGCGATGGCGGCAAAGGCAAGCGACAGGATGCCGTTGGAGAAGCCGAGCCGGTCTCCGCGGGTACGCAGCTGGCGCGGCAGGTAGCCGTCGGTGGCCAGGTGCGAGGCCAGGTTCGGGAACGAGTTGAAGGCGGTGTGCGAGGCCACGAGCAGCACGCCGACCGTGAGCAGCACGATGACAAAGAAGCCGATCGATCCCCCGCCAAAGATTGCGTGGGCAAGCTGCCCCAGCACCGGGTTCTGGATGTAGCCACCCGGGATCGGACCGCCCTCGAAGCTGAGCCCGCTGAGCGGGTCCTCAACCACGTGCACGTTCACCGCACGGGCCAAATACATGGTTCCCAGGGTCAACGCCGCGGCAATCAGCCCCAACAGCAACAAGAGGGTTGCTGCATTGCGGGCCTTGGGCGCCGCCAGCGTGTGCACATTGGAGATCGGCACTTCCACGCCGGTCAACGCCGCGGATCCAGTGGAGAAGGCCCGCAAGACCAGCAGGACCCCTGCAAGACCGGTGAGCCCGTGCGGGTAGTCGGGATTCGGGACCACCTCAAACGCTGCACTCGGGGATTGGCCCAGGGTGCCGAGCATGGCAAAGATCCCGCCCAGGGCCAGCATGAGCAGCAGCGCACCGATAAACAAGTACACGGGAGCCGCATTGAAACGTTGTGACCGGCCACGGCCACGCAGGTTCAGCAACGTGAGAATGATGACGCCCGCGGTGGCAATCCAGGCCTGTTTCC
The DNA here is from genome assembly GCF_900010755.1 of Paeniglutamicibacter antarcticus. Lineage (GTDB taxonomy): Bacteria > Actinomycetota > Actinomycetes > Actinomycetales > Micrococcaceae > Paeniglutamicibacter > Paeniglutamicibacter antarcticus_B. The sequence goes on from NZ_CZJT01000103.1 coordinate 171,030, forward strand.
CGGCCAGCGAGGGGAAAGCCGCAATCACGTAGTGGGATGCCGAAGAAATCGACACGGCAACGGTGAGCACGAAGTCAACCAGCAGCGCCGCGGCAACCGTGGTTCCGGCACGCGGCCCCAGGTTTGTTGAGGCAATTTCGTAGTCCCCGCGCCCCGAAGGGTAGGCCTTCACCGACTGCCGGTAAGAGGCAATGATCACGAACATGACCACCATGATCACGAGCCCCACCTGGGGCGAGATCGTCATGGCCGTCGCCCCGGCCAGCGCCAGGGTCAGCATCACCTCGTCGGGGGCATAGGCAATCGAGGACAGCGCCGAGGCGGAGAAGATGGGCAGGGCCATGCGTTTGCGAAGCGGCGCCTGCTTGAGACGCTCGGTCCTAAACGGGCGCCCCACCAGAATCCGCTTAACCGCGTCGAGGAATGAAAGCACGATCCAAAGTTAGCCCGCTTTAACCCGTGCTGTCATACACCACACCGATAATTGTGAGGTGAGCAATCACGCACCCGTTGTATTTTCCGTGAAAGACTGAGCCGTTGGATCTCTGGCCTCACGGCCAGATCCATGAACCACCGCAAAATTTTCGGTGGTTCATCACGTTGGAAGGCGGGCGCGTGGCGCATTTTGTCATTATGGGTTGCGGCAGGGTCGGGGTAACACTTGCCCACACCCTGGATGATGCCGGGCATAGCGTGGCGATCATTGACCAAGACGACCGCGCTTTCCGCAGGCTTCGCCGGAATTTTTCCGGCACCAAGGTCTCAGGGGTCGGATTCGACCGGGAAACCCTTGAACGGGCGGACATTACCAATGCCTATGCCTTCGCCGCGGTCTCCAGCGGCGACAATTCAAACATCCTTGCCACCCGGGTGGCCCGCGAAACCTACCATGTGCCGCACGTTGTCGCCCGGATCTACGACCCGGGACGGGCCGAAATCTACCAGCGACTGGGCATCCCCACGGTGGCCGCCGTGCGTTGGAGCAGCGACCAGGTGCTGCGCCGGATCCTGCCCGAGCACACCCTGAACGGTGACTTCCGTGAGGCCTCCGGGCGGTTGATTCTCGGCGAGGTCAACCTCCATGAAGGCTGGTTCGGCCACACGCTTGAAGAGCTTGAGGCGGCTGCGCCCATCCGCATTGCCTACCTTTCACGTTTTGGCGAAGGCATGTTGCCGGTTCAAGGAACCCGCTTGCAGCAAGGTGACATTGTCCACGCCATGATGCCGGTGGACGCCACCAGCGAAATCGAACGTGCACTGTCCAACGCACCGAAACAGATCTCGGAGTAGATACAGCCATGAAGGTCATGATTGCCGGAGCAGGCTCCGTGGGAAGCTCGATTGCAAAGGAGCTGATCTCCAACGGGCACGAAGTGCTGCTCATCGATGAAAAGCCTGAAGTTGTTGCCCGTGCCGGGGTCCAAGGCGCCCGCTGGCTCTTCGGGGACGCCTGCGAACTGAGCGTGCTCAAGGAAGCGAAACTCGACGAGACGGATGTAGTGGTCTCGGCCACCGGAGACGACAAGGTAAACCTCGTCGTGTCACTGCTGGCCAAGAGCGAATTCGGTGTCGGCCGCACCGTGGGCCGGGTCAACAACCCGAAGAACGATTGGATGTTCGACGATACATGGGGCGTTGACGTTGCCGTGAGCACCCCACGGCTGATGACAGCGCTCGTTGAGGAAGCCGTGGAAATCGGTGACCTGGTCCGCTTGATGACCCTTCAATCGGGTGTTGTCTCGATGGTTGAGTTCACGGTTCCACACGATTCGGCCCTCATTGGCCGAACCCTGGGTTCGGTGCAATGGCCGGCGGAGGCAACCGTCGTGGCGATCTTGCGCGATGACATCCCGCTGACCCCCAGCCAGGACGACGTCATTGAGGGTGGCGATGAACTCTTCTTCGTCACCACGATTGCTGCAGAAGACGAGTTGCGCACGGTGCTGCGCACCACCGGCACCGAATAGGTCCTGATCCAGGAAACTGTGTGCTGCCCCGCTCGGGCACCTCAGCATCTTCACGGGGCCCGCAGGCTCCCGGTGACTCATCCCTCGCCCGCCCTGCGCCCCTGCCACTTCTGCACCCATTGCCGGCACGCGTCAAGGCAGCCATAGCGTCGGGTACTCCAAACAGCACAGCGCGGAGAGGCTGTTGGCTTCTCCGCGCTGTGCTTCAAGCCGGAACATTGCGCCATGTCTGGCGCGCTGTGGCTTGTTGCGTTGCTGCTACGTGTTCAGCGGGGGCTCGGTGGTTTGCGTGATGTTTTTGACCGGGCGGGAAATCATCCAGGCGATCCATAGCCCAGCGGCATAGAGCGGGACCCCCATGGCCAGGCGCGCTGCGCCAAGGGCGGCAACGTTATCCGCAAAGTAGAGGGGAACCTGAACCAGCAACCGTGCGGCAAACACGCCAACAACAATCCAGGTAGCCCACGCATACTGTCGTGCACGCACCTTGTCGGCACGCCATTCGGTGTTTTCCGACCGGATGAACCCAAAGATCACGCCCATCAATGGCCAGCGCACGAGGATGGAAATGATCAATCCCGCACCGTAGGCGATGTTCGTGTAAAAACCTGGAACGTAGTAGTCCTTGGCTTCGCCCGAGACCCGGGAGAAGATCGCACAAATGACGACGCCCACCAGGCCGGTCAGGGCCTGGGTCAACGTGCTTCGGCGCACTAGCCGCGCGACCGTGAAGCCAACAGCCACGGCAACGGAGGAAATCAAGGCAATGTTCAGTTGTTGCGAGGTGGTGAAAATGCCAAGGAAGACCAGCCCCGGAAGCAGCGACTCGATGAGCCCGCGGACCCCGCCAATGGTCTTGAGCACGTCGATCTGACCGTCCTCACGGCGTTCAATCCCTGCATTCGCGCCGATGCGCGCGGCAATTTCCTCTGCCGAAGGTGCGTGCTCCCCGGGTTCGGGAGTGTTCGGGGTGGAATCGCTCATGGGAGAAATCTTCCTTGCGTGCAGTGCGGCGAATAGGCCGAATGGGTAATGACGAGGGTCCGGTTCAAGACTTGGCGTCGGCTCGCGGCACCGGCGTGAAGCCGCGGTCGGGAAGAATTTCATAACGCGGATTGAAAATGGTCGCCACCCCGTCAATCGGGGCAACCATTCCTTCGTAGCGCAACCGGGTACCTGCCCAAATCCCCGGGACCCTGCGTTGCCCGACAAAAATCAATCGAAGATGCGGAACCGCTGAGCGGCGACCTCCCGGAGGAGCCGGATGGTCAACCACCGAAACCGCGAACGTTGGCGCCTGCCGTGCCGGAAGAATCGTGATCGACTCAACATACCCACGGTGGTTGATGCGTCCACGTTGTGGTAGCCCGGCCAGGGTTTCCAGTTGCTGGGTGCGCGCCAAGGGCCCGCCCGGTTCCCCGGCCGTTTCCACGACCGGGGAAGCTTCGTTCTTACGGAGCCTTGCCGCACGTTCCTTGGGCACCGCGCACCTAGCCGATCTGGGTGGTTTCCGGACCGCGCTCCGGGCGCGCGGTACCAGGGGTTTCCGCGGCAGCATCAGGGTGAGTCAACGCACCTTGCGGGACTGTCAATGGAAGCAACTCGGTGGGCGGCATCGGAATGTCGCCGCGAACCACAACGATCTGCGCAAGCGCGTCTTCCATTGCCTTTGATTCATCGGCATCGGTCAGCGCGGCACCGCCAATCACTGCGCGCAGGAACCAGCGTGGCCCGTCAATGCCCAAGAACCGCAGCACCACATAGCCTTCGCGACCATCCGGAGCGGTTTGCGGTACACGGGCCAGCAACTCGTTGCCAAAGCGCCCGGGAACCATTTCGGTTTCCCCGCCTTGATCGGCAATCCCCGTGGCGATCTGCGTGGAGATACCCGGCCACAATTCATCGGTCTTGGGCGCTGCGAAGACCTGCAGCTGCATGCGTGATCCACCAAGCTCGAGCGCCACGGCAATCACACGCTGGGTGGATTCTTCAACCTCAAGGCGCATTTGCAAGCCGGGAACCGGCTTGATCAGCAATGATCCCATGTCAAGGTAATCATCGTGATTCTCAATATCGTCCCCATCAAAGGGACCTTCGTGCGGGTTCTGCTTCGCGGCACCGGTTGCTGTTGCGTCCTCGGCGGAAGCTGCTGCCGGGGTTTCTTCCGCGGCCGCGTCCTTGGCCTCTGTTGACTGCGAGGCCGCGGCGTTCAGCTCGGCGATCGTCTGCTCGGATTTCGCCGGGGCAGCGTCCTTGTTCTTACGCTTGAAAATCATGGAAATGGCTTTCTGCTTTTGTCTGCCGTGAGAATGCGGTGTGGTCGTTAGCCTTGGTTTGCAGCGGTTTCAAAACCGCCAGTGGAACCGAAGCCCGCGGCGCCGCGCACCGTTTCATCGAGCTCATCAACCTGGATGAAGGTGGCTCGTTCAACCTTCTGAATGACCAGCTGGGCGATCCGGTCCCCGCGCTTGAGAACAATCGGGGTCCGCACATCAGTGTTCAACAATGTGACCTTCAACTCACCACGATAACCCGCATCAACCGTTCCCGGCGCATTGACCACGGTCAGACCGTGTTTTGTGGCAAGTCCGGAGCGCGGGTGGATCAGTCCGACGTAGCCCAGCGGCAAGGCGATGGAAACGCCAGTGGGCACCAGCATGCGCTCCCCCGGAGCCAGCGTCACGTCTTCGCGTGCGCACAGGTCCGCTCCGGCGTCGCCCTCGTGAGCGTAGCCGGGAACCGGAAGTTCCGGATCCAACATTCGCAGGGCAATATCGACTCGTGATTCGGACATGCTGTTTTCCACTCCAAGGGGTGTTGGTTCTCGTGCCGCTAAATGGCACCATTCGTGCATTCCAACTCTAGTCCCTTGGCGGGCATCGGTTGGCAATCGCCCCCCATGCCACGGCCTATGCTTGTAGGTATGGCCGAGAACTCTTCAACACCGCTTCATGCCCCCGTACTCTTCCAGGAAAAGCTGCGGCCGGCCTGGTGGATTTGGTTGGTTGCCCTGGGACTTGGAGCGACAGCAGCAGTCGCATTCGTCCCCGTTGGCCTCCAGTGGGGAATCATCGCCGGACTGATCGCCTTCGGGTTGATCGCCTTCGGCCTGATCTCCAGCACCCCGACCATCCAAGTCACCAAGGACACCGTGCGGGTGGGACGCGCCACCATCGAACGCGAGTTCGTCGGTGAAGTCACCGGTTACCGCGGATCGGCCGCCTACCACCAGCGTGGACCTGGCCTGAACGGCATCGCCTTCATGTGCATTCGCGGCTGGGTGGACCCGGTGGTCCGCATCGAGATCACCGATGAGCGGGACTCAACCCCGTACTGGTTGACCTCGACGCGCCGCCCCGAGGAACTCACCGCAGCCCTGGACGGGGTCATGGTCCAGTTCCGCGAAGTACCACAGCCTGATGAGCAGCCGGCCGAAGAGCCGCAGGCCCCCGCCCCCTCACAGCCGGCAGACCAAGACTAAATTTTCATCCGGGTTCGCCCGGAAAAGCAATGAGCGTGGGTTTCCATTGGAATCCCACGCTCATTGCCTTTAACTGCCGTTTAGTTCAGACGCCCTGATTTGCTGCGTTGCCGCCCTTAGCCTTCGCAATCGGTGCAGTACAGCAAGCCGCCCTTTTCCAGGGCGATTTGTGAACGGTGGCGCACCAGGAAGCACGAGGCACAGGTAAATTCGTCCAACTGGGCCGGGAGCACCATGACTTGGAGCTCCTCGCCTGAAAGATCGGCGCCTGGGAGCTCATAGCTGTTGGCGAGGGAGGCTTCGTCCTCGTCGATTAAGTTCGACTCGTTGGTGGTGTTGCGCTGGGTTTTAAGCTCGGGCAACGCCTCAGGCTTTTCATCGTCTTCGGCGTGCTTCCGAGGTGCATCGTAGTCGGTTGCCATAATTGCTGCTTCACACTCCGCTTGGTTCAAGCTGTAGTTCCGGTGGGGCGTCGCGGCCCGGATGGGTGTCCGGCGCCCTGCTCAATCACGCAATTGCATGCGCAAATGATTCAACGCCGGTGCGCCTGTTTTTGTGCCCGCAAGGACAACAGGCTGTACATCTTCCCATCTTCCGGGGTCAAAGAGGGATTCCTGAAGTGGAAACCCTGCCATGCCCCGCACCTCGCATGGGGGAAATCATAAACCGGATCCGCGCCACACCAGCCATATCTTAGGTAATTACGCCCACAGGTGGCAGAGTTTTACCCAATACACGACGGTTTGTGGAGGATAGTCATGCGTCAACTCCGACTGGTGGGAATCCACGAGAACGGCGAAAGCCTGCACCTGAGCAGTGAGGATGGCAACAGCTTTGCGCTGCCCATCGATGAAGCGCTGCGCAGTGCGTTGACGCGCGCGGCCCGGGCGGACAGGACGGAAACCCCGGTTTCCCCGCTCTCACCACGTGAAATCCAGACACGGATCCGCTCCGGAGCGACGGCCGAGGACGTCGCCAACGCTTCGGGCATGTCCCTTGAGCACATCATGCGCTACGAGGGCCCGGTGCTGGCCGAACGCGAATACATCGCCACCCAGGCCCGCAACATTGAGGTATCGGCCCCGCAAACCCACGATGGTTACCGCAGCATCTTCGGTGAAGAACCGGCAAACCTCGGCGAGATGGTCGCCTACCGGGCCCATTCGATGGGCATCGATGGCGACACCCTTGAATGGGATGCATGGCGTTCGGCGGATGGTTCCTGGGACGTGGTGGCAACCTTCGACATCCCGGGCAATGGCTCGATGCTGAACCTCGAATCGATCAGCGAGGAAACGGTGGCCCGTTGGATTTTCCATCCGGCACGCAAGTCCTTGCAGAACGCCAACCGTTGGGCCCAAGTCCTGAGCGAACTCGAGCATTTCGAAGCACCAGTTGGAACCCGCCGGCTATCTGCGGTTGCCGATCATCCCTTTGACATCGACGCGAACGCCGATGGATCCGAGCCTGTCGATTTCGAAACGGCTGTTGCTGACTCCGAGGAACTGCTTGACGTGTTGAGTGCCCGCCGCGGACAGCGTTTGGGCGTTGACGAGGAAGGCGATGACAACCTCGCAGCAATGCTCAACCGCATTCCGGCTTCCCAACGCCCCGGGACGGTGCACCCGGATGACGATCCGCGCCTTGCCGGCCCGGTGAACCCCGAGACCGGCGGATTGCCGAAGCTCTATGACGGCGTCAGCACCCGCACCACCCAGATTTCAGTGGTTCCGGCCCTGCGTCCGGTGACTGAATCCGCAACGGACGATGATTCGGACACCGAGGGTTCCAGCGACGACGCCGCTGCCAAGAAGAAGGCCAAGCGTTCTTCGGTGCCAAGCTGGGACGACATCGTCTTCGGCCGCAGGAACAACGACTAGACAACGCACCCACACAAAAGCTTGGGGCCAGGACACGTTCTTCGTGTCCTGGCCCCAAGCTTTTTGCCTGCCAGCGCCAGGGGATGGCCCGGGCCGGAATGATCGGTTAGCTCTTGTTTTTTGGGCTGGCCAAGGTCAAGAGCGGGATTTCCCGCTCGGCACGCGTGAGCGAACCATGCTGGCCCACCATGCTGAATGCCGCAGGATTCACCCGGCGCCCGTCAAGGAAGGCAACGTCCTCGGCAGCAAGGATCAACAGGTCCCCGATGCGCCCACGCACCGAATCAGCGACCTCGCCAAAGAGCCCGTGATCGATGGCTTCATCCCGGGTCAGGATCCATGCCTTGGTCCCGAAGCGCTCGCGCCAGGCAGCGGCCACCGCCACGCGCTGTTCGGGGCCGGTTTCAACGCCGAAATGCAATTGCGCGGCGCGTGGTTCACCGGCGGTCAGTTCAACCCCCGCAATGAGTTCCGGGTACTCCGAGTAGTCGATCCGCCAACTTTCGGGCACATCGACCATGCCGTGGTCGGCAGTCAGCAGCAACAGCGTGCCGGCAGGAACCCTGGAAGCCAGCGTGCGCACGAGCGAATCGATTTCCTCAAGCGCATGCCCCCACTCCAAGGAGTCCTTCCCGTAACGGTGCCCAGCCTTGTCCAGCTCATTCCAGTAGCAATAGACCAGGGACCGGGGGTTTGCCGCAAGGATTTCGGCTGCCGCGCGCACGCGGGCGTGCGGGCCATTGGCCTCGGTGAAATCGGTCCCCCGCAACGCTGCCTTGGTCAGCGCGGATTCCTTGAACTGCGACATGCTCACGGTTGCCGTGTGCACTCCCTGTGCTGCTGCACGCTCAAAAACCGTCTCGTGAGGCTGCCAGGCCAACGGATCAAGGTCCTTGGGCCAACCGCCCAGCTGGTTGACCACGCGTCGGCGTTCCGGGTCCACCGTGTCGTAGCCGACGATTCCGTGCTGTCCCGGGGCAAGCCCGGTACCCAATGAGGCAAGGGATGCCGCGGTGGTTGACGGGAAGGGCGCCTGAAGCGTCTGCGAATTGTCCATCAGCTTGCGCAGGAACGGTGCATGTCCCCCACGTGATTTCAGCAGCGACTTGCCCAGACCATCGATCATCAAGATGCAGATGCGCGAGGCAGCGGGCAACCCCAGGGTGTTTGCATAACCCTCGACGCCCAGTGCGGCAGCCGCACTGGGCATCAGCTCGGCAATGGTCTTTGCCCCGTAGGGCGGCGGTGCCGGCAGTTCCTGGGCGGGGACTTGCTTGGTGCTCATAGCCACGTACTGGTGCCTTGCCTTAGCCCTGGTGGGAGTTGCGGCCAAAGCGGGAGGCCACGCGTCCACGTACGTCAGTGGCGGGTGCGGAGGCCGGAAGCTTGGCTTCCACGGTGCCGGTGGCCCGTGGTGCCGAGGCACGGCGAATGGCCTTGGCGAAATTGCGTGCTGCGGTCAGCGCGGGGGCGCCATCGGCTTCCGCACTCACGCGCAGCACCAGGTCTTCCTGTTGGCTGGTGCCTGTGTAGCCGTGGTCGGCGTCGCATTCCGGGTCCGGGCAACCAGCAGGAGCCAGGTCGATGCGCTGGGCGCCTGCCCAGGCAATCCCCAAGGTGAGCTCCTTGACCGGATCACCGCTGCGGTAGTTCTGCGGCTGGTGGTACACGTAGCTGGTGGCCACCGTGGTGACCTTTGAAAGCTGGACCAACTCGGTGGAGATCTGGGCCATGATTTCTTTGCCTTTGTCATCCAGCTGCTGGTCGTCCACATGCGCCACCAGCAGCACGTCCTGTGCAAGCACCAGCACCGTGATGTGGCGGTGGACCTCATTGTGGTCGAAGTGAGTTTCCAGGTGGACCAGGTGGTCGCCCGGATCGCGTCCGTCCAGTGCCTCGTCAATGACGTCAGAAACGATTTTCGGGTAGAACCCGGCGCGATTGATGTCGGCTTGAAGGTCGCGGCCCTGGGCCGAAGAAAGGGGGGTCATGCCCTCAAGTCTACCCAAGCCCCGCGCCGGCACACCGTTACCTGCCTGCATGTGAAGGAAGAGTCAGTGGCTCATGGCCCGACGCGCCGAATCGGTGCGCTGTTCCGGGTTGCCCAGCCAGAGATCAACGGCAAGGGCAATAACGCCTTCTGCCGTGACCATCACCGGGTTGATCTCCAACAGCGACACCTCCGGGTGGTTGTCCTTCAACGTTGCCACCCGGTTCAACAAGTCTTCAAGCGCCGCAAGGTTCACGGCCGGCAACCCCTGGTAGCCGCGCAGGCGTGCCGAGGCACGGGGACTGCGGGCCAGGTCCGCAAGATCGACGTTTGTCAGCGGCGGGATCCCGTGCGCCCAGTCATCGAGCAGGTTCACCGCATCCCCGGCAAGCCCAAAGGACACCACGGGGCCAAGCAGCGGATCTTCGACGGCCCGGATCACACAGCCCTGGCCGGCAGGTGCCATCGACTGGACCTCCAGTTCCTGGGCGGCAAACGGCGTGAGCACTTCTCGCATGTGGGCAATGTTTCCGCGCAAGGAAGATTCGTCGGTGATGTTCAGCCGGACCCCGCCCAGGTCCAGCCGGTGCCGCAGGTGCTCGTCACGCGCTTTGAGCGCCACCGGCCAGCCCAGGCGGTCCGCCGCAGCAACAGCCTCATCCTCGGTGGTGAATGTGGCCGATTCAAGCACTGCAATGCCGTAGTGTCCCAGCAGCGTCGCGGCCGCGGAATTGGGCAAGTGCAAAAGTTCCAGCCCGGAGATCGAAGCCAAGGATTCTTCAATGAAGCCGGCCGCCGCGGAAACGTTGATTTCAGTGGGTTCCACGAATTCCCCGTGGTCTCGCTTCACCCAATCCGAATAGCGAACGATTGCTGCCAGTGCGCTGACGGCGGCACCTGGACTCGAGTAGCACGGGAGCCCGTAACTGGATCCGTCCTCATGGGTTCCGGTATCCAGGAGCCCTTCGGCCGGGATCGAGGCATCAATGATGCCGGTGAACACAGCAACCACTGGCTTTCCGGACTCGATGGCCGCTTCACGGATGCTCTTGGCCAGGGCTGCTGTCATGATGCCAACCGCGGGCAGCAGCGTGATGATGGCACTGTCCACCTCGTCCTTGGCCAACACCGCGCGGATCAGCTTCGCCAACTTGGGCAATGCCCGTGACTGGCCCTCGTCAAGGCTTACATCGGTTTGCAGCACCGCGACGTTCAAGTCGTTTTGCCCGGCGGCGTCCGCAACCACGGAGGCTAGTGCCACGGAATTGGAGATCACTGCGATTCCGTTGCCTGCTGGTCTCGGCTGGGAGGCAACGATCTGGGCGATTTCCATGAGCTGTTCGTTGGTGCCCACCCGGATCACACCGGACTGGCGCAACATCGCATCAACTGCCGCTGTGGGGGCCTGCGTGGTGCGCACCGCGTGCCCGGGCGGCAGGCGCAGGCCCATCACATCGGACTTGGCAACAATCACCGGCTTGGAATTGGAGAGCCTGCGGGCAATGCGGGAGAACTTGCGCGGGTTGCCGAAGGACTCAAGGTACAGGCCAACCGCATTGGTTCCGGGATCATCTTCCCAGAATTGCATGGCGTCGTTTCCGGAGACATCGGCCCGGTTTCCTGCCGAAACAAAGGAAGAGATACCCAAGGACCGCCGGGAGGCAGCCGCGTACAGGAGCACGCCAATGGCCGCGGACTGGCTAAAGAGACCCAAGGATCCCCGCTTGGGCATGCCCGGGGCCACCGAGGCATTGAGTTGAATGGCCGGGTCGGTGTTGACAAGGCCCAGGGACGCCGGGCCGATCACCCGCATGCCGTTGGCCCGGGCCAGGCGAACGAGTTCGCGTTGCCGCGCCATTCCGGCCTCGCCGTCGTTTTCAAAGCCGCTGGTGACAACCAACAGGCCCTTGACGCCGGCCAGCGCGCATTCTTCAACGACGCTTTGGACTTCCTCCATGGGTACCGCAACCACTGCAAGGTCAACAGGACCGGGGATTTCAGCCACTGTGCCGTAGCTGATCATGCCTCCGAGCTCGAAAGCCTCGGGGTTCACCCCGTAGACGGGTCCGGCGAATCCGCCCTCAATGAGGTTGTTCAGCAGCGAGTACCCGATGGAACCCCATTCCCGGCTGGCGCCGATCACTGCCACCGAGTCGGGGGCAAGCAGCCCGCCGAGGGATTTGGCTTCGGCACGGTGTTCGCGCGATTCCATCACTGCGCGGGACTTTTCGGTGGGGTCGATGCTGAATTCGAGCATCACCACGCCCTCGTCGAAGTGGCGCTTGACCGCATAGCCGGCTTCGGCGAAGACCGTGAGCATCTTGCGGTTCTCCGGCAGCACCTCGGCGGAGAAGCGTTCAATGTCGTTCTCCCGTGCCGCTGCGGCAAGGTGTTCGAGCAGGATGGAGCCGACTCCCATGCCTTGGTGGCTATCGGAGATGTTGAACGCAACCTCGGCCTCTGCGGGGTCATCGAGCCTGTCATAACGGCCAATGCCGATGATGTCTTCACCGAGGGTGACCACGAATGCGACGCGGTCCACGTGGTCGACTTCCGTGAATCGTTTGAGCTCTTTAGCTGTTAGCGACGATTTGTACGTAAAATAGCGCATGTAGACAGAGGATTCCGACTGGCCCTGGTGCATTTTTTGCAAACCGTCGGAATCGTTGGGTTGAATCGGGCGTAGATGTGCCGTTGAGCCATTGCGCAAGACAACATCCGCTTCCCAATGGGACGGGTAATCACCGGGTTTACGTCCTTCAACCATAGGCTTAGCCTATCGGGCGCGTCGGCTCTTGCAGCATGTTCGACGCGCCGGAACCACAGCACGACACCAATAGGTCCTTGACAAGGGCCGGCATCAGTACCGAACCGAGGATTCACACTTAATATGGCGCGCAAAAAGCCTGAACCACTACCCGCGGACTTCGTGGAGCACATCATCGACATCGATGTGACCAACGAAATGGAGGGCTCCTTCCTGGAGTACGCCTACTCGGTGATCTACTCCCGCGCCCTGCCCGACGCCCGCGACGGGCTCAAGCCCGTGCAGCGCCGCATCTTGTACATGATGTCCGAGATGGGTTTGCGCCCGGAGAAGGGCCATGTCAAGAGCGCCCGCGTGGTTGGCGAGGTCATGGGCAAGCTGCACCCGCACGGCGATACAGCCATCTACGATGCCATGGTGCGCATGAGCCAGAACTTTGCATTGCGCCTGCCGTTGATCGACGGCCACGGTAACTTCGGTTCCCTTGACGATGGTCCCGCTGCCCCGCGTTACACCGAGGCCCGCCTGGATTCCTCCGCAGTGGCCATGACCGCGAACCTGGACGAGGATGTCGTGGACTTCGTCCCGAACTACGACAACCAGTTCATGCAGCCCGAGGTGCTCCCGGCGGCGTTCCCGAACCTTTTGGTCAACGGCACCACCGGCATTGCCGTGGGCATGGCCACCAACATGGCCCCGCACAACCTCGGCGAGGTGGTTGCCGCGGCACGCCACCTGATTGCCCACCCGGAGACCGACCTGGCCGCCATCATGAAGTTCATCCCGGGTCCCGACTTGCCCACCGGCGGCAAGATCGTGGGCCTGGAGGGTATCCGCGATGCCTACCGGACCGGGCGCGGCACCTTCAAGACCCGTGCCAAGGTGGCCCTGGAACAGATCACTGCGCGCCGTGCCGGCCTGGTCATCACCGAGCTGCCCTACATGGTAGGCCCGGAAAAGGTCATCGAGAAGATCAAGGACGCGGTCAACGCCAAAAAGTTGACAGGCATCGCCGACGTCATGGACCTGACGGACCGCAGCCACGGGTTGCGTCTGGTCATCGAGCTGAAGAACGGCTTCAACCCCAACGCGGTGCTTGAGCAGCTGTACAAGTTCACCCCGATGGAGGATTCCTTCGGCATCAACAACGTCGCCTTGGTCGAGGGCCAGCCGCGCACGTTGGGCCTGCTGGAACTGCTCACCGTCTACGTTGAGCACCGCATCAACGTGGTGCGCCGCCGCACCAGCTACCGGCTGCAGAGGAAGCTTGACCGCCTGCACCTGGTGGAGGGCTTGCTTATTGCCATCGTCGACATCGACGAGGTCATCGCGATCATCCGCTCCTCCGACGAGACTGCCCAGGCGCGCGAGCGTTTGATGACGATCTACGACCTGTCCGAGCTGCAGGCCAACCACATCCTGGAGCTGCGCCTGCGCCAGCTCACCCGCTTCTCCCGCATCGAGCTGGAGAAGGAAGCCGAGGAACTGCGCGCCGCAATCGATGCGCTGCGCGCCATCCTGGGTTCCGAGCCCGTACTGCGCGAGCTTGTCTCCTCCGAGCTGGCCGAAATGGGTGAGAAGTTCGCGACCCCCCGCCGCACGGTGCTGCTGGAGACCGAATCCTCCACCCCGTTGAAGGGCACCACCATGCCCGCTGTGGTCGGCACCGGCAAGAAGGCCCCGCTGAGCCTGGAGATCGCCGATGACCCGTGTTGGGTGGTGCTTTCGGCCACCGGCCAGGTTGCCCGCACCGTGCACCGGGATCCGATCGATGACTCCGGCGCCCGGGTCAAGCACGACGTGCTTGGCTCCTTGGTGGCCACCACCGCGCGCGGGGAAATTGGCGGCATCACCTCCACCGGCCGGATGCTGCGCCTGCAAGTGGTGGACCTGCCGTTGTTGCCCCCGGCCAACGGCTTCCCGCAACTTGCAGGCGGAGTGAAGGTCGCCGAGTTCGCGCAGCTGGCCAAGGGCGAGACCATGGTGGCCCTGGTGCCGTTGAACCAGGTGGTTGCCCTGGGCACCGCCAACGGCGTGGTCAAGCGGCTGACCCCCGAGTACCCGCTGAACCGTGACGAGTGGGAAGCGATCACGCTCAAGGACAAGGACACGGTCCTGGGTGCGGCGGTGGCGCCGGATGAGTCGGAGCTGGTCTTCGCAACCCGTGGGGCCCAGCTTCTGCGCTTTGCTGCCAACACCGTGCGGCCGCAGGGCCGCACCGCCGGCGGCATGGCCGGCATCAAGCTGGCTGCCGGTGACACCGCAATCTTCTTCGGTGTGGTTGCGCAGCAGGCACAAAACCCGGTGTTCGTTTCGATCGCCACGGGCTCCGACGCGTTGCCGGGAACCGCTTCACACACGGTCAAGGTCACTGATTTTGCCGAGTACCCAGCCAAGGGGCGTGCCACTGCCGGCGTGCGTGCACACCGGTTCCTGAAGGGCGAGGACCAGCTGGAGCTGGCCTACGCAGGTGCCGGCCCGGCCCGCGCGGCTTCGGCGGCCGGCGTGGTCCGTGCCCTGCCGACCGAGTATGCAAAGCGTGATGGTTCTGGTGTGCCGCTGGCCCAGGGCATCGACATACTCGGTGGTTCCATCGGGACGACCCCGGCCGGGCAGGTTCCTGGGGACGGACTGCCACAGGCTCCGGCGACCCGCGCACCCTTGAGGCCGGTGGCCGATTCGCTGCCGTTCGCGGATTCGGGCGTGGTTGAGGTTGAGGCCGCCAAGCGCGTGGCCGTCCAAGACTCACTGCTCGAGGACTAACAACACAGGCAGCAGCAGCAGCGCCCGCGAGCGCCGTTCCACTCTCCCCCCCATCGGCGGGAGTACGGGGACGGCGCTTGCGGGTTTTTGGGATACCTGCGGGCGATTTGTTCGGAGGTCGTTTTGGAGCCACTGCGTTATGAAGCCACTGGGTACCCCCGGAGGCTTTTCACGGGCACCACTTTTCGGAGGCACACGTTTATACCGGATGGCACCTGGCCCTTTGATTCATCAGGGTTCCACGCCGGTGACGGTAGCGAGGATGCCGTAGTGGTCGGTGTTGGGAATGCTGACCCGCTGCCAGCTCGTTGCGCTCAATCCCCGGGTGAGGACGTGGTCGATGGCGGTGAACGCCGGGATCCTGCCATTGGCCGGCCAGGTGGGAAGGGGGACAATTCCTGCAGCGGTGGCTGTGTCGGTAAGGTCCCTGGCGAGTTCCCTGAATGCCGGGTGTGCATAACTTGCATTGAAATCCCCCGCCAGCACCAATGGAACCTCCGTGTGCAGGGCTTGCCATACACGGATCGACCCAAGGGTCCTTCGCCACTGCACCGCGCCATCAACAACCGGCGCCAGTGGATGCACGGCAGCCACCCGGATCGGCCCGAGCTGCGGATGCCGGATGATGGCCGTTGGCTGGTCGAAGGCAACCAGCCCATCCACCACAGGAATCCGGGATTCCTGGTGCAACGGATACTTCGAAAGAATGACAGTTCCCGCTGTGTCGCCGGGAGTCACCGTGGGTGAGCGGTAGGGCAAGAGGCCCTTGACCCCGTGGGCCAGCAAGTTTCCAATCAGTGGTTCATCGACTTCCACCAGTATCACTACCTCAACATGGTGGACCTTAATGGTTTCGGCCAAGGCCCCGGGGTCTGCCTGGGAATGTTCAACGTTCACGCTGAACACGGTGATCGGTACCGCGGAAGAAACCTGGGGGTTGTCGCCCAGCACCAGCGCCGGCAGCATTCCCAGCACGGCCCCCGCCAAGAGCAACAGTGCAGGAACCCAGCGCCGGCCCAGCAACATGAACACCGAAACCAGTGCCGCACCAAGGCATATCACCGGGACCAGCGCCTGCAGCACGGGGATCCAACCGCCCCCGAGCAAATCCAGCCGGGGAAGCACCGCCAGGAAAACTGCCACCAGTGCTGTGCCGAGTGTCAGTCTGGGATGCCTGAGCACCGGGGCCGGCGACCGAAACCGTTTTCCCCGTTCGGTTGCCACACCGGATCCCGAACCGTCCATGTCAGGAGACCGCCGGCACTCTCACCTGCAGCAAGTTACCTCCGGCAGGCACGCACGGCAGGAACCCCGGCATTGATTCGCTACGTGTGTTGCTGGAGGCCACCGGCCGGCAACCTGGCCCCGGTTGGCAGTCCGGTTGTGCCACGCGGCGGCTTGCCGCGGGGATGACTGAAGTCCCCATGTTCCTATTCGACCCCCTTCGCGTGCTTCGGTTCCGGTGCACGCGCGGGGTAATCCACACGCCACCGGGAAACCTTTTCAACTTCGAGGGAAATGATTCCGGGGTGCGGGGCGCCGTGATGCTGATCCACAGTGACGCGGCGGATGCGTACCAAGCCGGAAACCGAGACCAGCAGCAGGACCGCGAATCCGGCCAGTGGCGACCACCACCCGGTGACCGCCATGACGGTCCCCACGATTACCGTCGCACAGAGGCTGAACACGGCAGCCAATGCCAGGGTGTCACCCCGGTCCTTAAGATTCATCCGTCGTGCCCAGCCATAGCCGGGCGCCACCAGGCAAAAGGCAGCGGCGCAGAGGATCCGCACCCAATACACTTCGACGGAAAGCGCCATGAGCAATCCAGTGGTCGCGATCGCGGCCCCGGTCCACATGATCCGCTGGCGGGTCATCGTGCTGCGCCCGCGTCCGACAGGGTAAAGGCAATGGCATCGGGCGATTCGAAGGCGACCTTGAAGTCCTTGGATTTGCGCAATGATTCCTCGATTCGTTCAAGGGCGTCCGCGGGCATGGATGAATCTTCTTCGACCCCCAGTTTCTGGCCCCGGGTGATCAGCAGGTAGGCGTCGGAGTACTTGGGATCCGAGAACCAGCCAAACAATTTGGCGGCGGGGTCCTCAAGCAGGTCTTCGATTGAATCTTCAGGTTCACGGTCCAACGGCACATAGGTGAACTTGTCGTAGTCGATGAAGCGGCCAGGGTAGTTGGTGCTGCCCTCGACCAGCAATGATTCGGGGGCTGCGCGTGTGTACACCCAACGGGAGGCTTCCACTTCCTGCGGCGTGAAGTAGTTTTGCTGTTCCTTGCCGTAGTAGCCGAGCAAGAACCCCGGGGTGACCAGCAGCACGATGGTGGCAGCCGCCAGCAGGCTACGCAACGGGAACCCGTGGCCGCCGCGCGGCATACAGGCTTCGGCTGCGAGGATGGCGATGAATGGCGCCGCGAAGAGGAAGGCCCTGAATAGCACTTCACCACCGAATCCCGTGGTCAACACCAGGACACCGGGCAGGACCATGAGCAGCGTGGCGGTGAGCAGCAGGCCGCCGGTCGTTCGGTGTCGCCACACCCCGATCAGCGAGGCCAACACGGAAACCGCCACCGTGAAGCGGCCTCCCCAGACCACTTGCAGGGCCGAGCGGCCCGTCTGCTCGCTGGCTTTTTCCAGGGTCTGGTCGGCGTTGCCCACCACGTTTCCGAATTCCGAAACCAGGTCCATGATGTTTGGAAGCGTGTAGTCCAGCGCCCCGGTGAGCGCCCAGGCCCCGGTGATGGCGCCCGCGATCCAGGGCAGGTACCACCCCTTGGTGCGGCGCAGGGCGATCAAGCCGAAAACCGCCAGCAGCATCATCATGGGCGTGATCTGGTGGCTGACCGCGATCGCGGCAACGATGATGACAAAGGGGATGATCATCTTCCCCCGCGACATCGGCCTGAGCATCAACCCAATCAGGCTCAGGTACAGCACGTAGGCCAACGCTTGCGGGGAATAGTAATCCTGCCCCACCCAGTTGATGAGCAGGAAAAACATGAGCCCCAGCCAGACCACCGTGCGGTTCCGGGTCAGGCCCCGGAAGACGAAGCGCAGCACCAGGAGGTTCAACAGGTTGAAGACCACCGGCGCCCAGGAGGCAATGACCAGGGTGTCGGGCTGGCCGGAAAATTCAGTGAGCAGGGCTCCGCCGGCAAAGAACCCCGGCCAATTGTGGTAGATCTGCCCCGACTCGATGCCCGGGTCCACCGACCCGTTGCGCATGATGTAGTCCACGATGCCTACATGCTTGTAGGCCCACGAATACCGGAGGGTGTCGTAAAGCACCGGGGGCGTTCCATGCAACAGTGCAATGTAGGTGACCAGGTAGGTTCCCAGCACCCATCCGGGCAGGTGCCTGTACAGGCTGGCCAGGAAACCGCCCAACAACAGCACCAACGCCACAACCGCAAGCGGTGTGAACAAGGTCAGCAACCCCAACGCACCCATGTTGCGTGGGTCGGCACCCCGGAAACTGACGATCCACAGGGCTGCTGCCAAAAGCGGCAACGCCGCCAGTACCAGGTCCCGGCGGAACTTCAGCCGCCAGCGCGCCTTGGGGGGCGGCAGCCTGGACATCGGCTGGTCCGGTGCTGCTGGCTGTACCCGTCGGGGTGGTTGGGTTGGCCGCGGTGGCAGTGCCGGCTTCGCCCGCGGCGCGTGTTGTCCGTGCGGACTTTGGACCGTCATCGCAACCCCCCGGTAGCTGTTTTCGGGCTGTCCGTTTCGAACAACCTCACGACAGGTCCGACGTTGCGCGCCAACCAGAGAAGTCCAACCCTGTTGGTCGACGCGCGGGCCAGGCCCGCCGCGATGTGCCACAACCAAGTCTGCAAGACCACGTGCTCGATTTCCAGACTTCCATTGGGTAATTCAACGCCCAGCCTGGCCAACCCCGACCGGACGCCCTCGGGCCTTTGCAGGGCCTCAAGTACCGCGTCGCCCAGCTCGCCGGGTTGCGTCGTGAGCCACCAGTGCACCATGTCGGTGTCCGGCAGCCCGGTTGCACGCGCGTTTTCCCAATCGACGATGCCACCGACGCACGGCTCCCCCGGTTCGCCGCCGACCAGCACGTTGCCCGGCCACAGGTCCCCGTGGACATATCCGGTGAGCACCTGCCGGCCGAGCCAGGCCCGGTGCAGTTCGGCGGAGAGCCGGTCCAGCTTGGCCGCCGCACCCGGGAGTCCGTACACCTGCCTGATCGCCGCGACGGGACCGTCAATCCAGTCGGCCAACAGCTCTTCGTCGATGTCCCGCAAACGGCCGGTGGCCGCGTGGATCCTGCCCATGGTGGCGAGCACCGCTCCGGCCACCGTAGCACCGCCGGGGACCTCGGTGGCGGGCACCCCCGGCATCCGCGACTCCGCGAGGACCCGGTTTCCGTCAACCGTGGCGCTATGCAGCACCCGAGGCAGCAAGGCCGCCAGGTCGCCGTCGAGTTTCGCAGCGAGGCCTTGCACGGCGGCTGCATGCAGGTCGATGCCACGCGAAGCGGCAGCGGAGATCGCGATCTTGACCACCACGTCCCCCTCGGCGCCGGAAGCCGCCAACACCAGGGTGTCGGAGTCCGAGGTCAACAGGCGGGTCTGGCTGGTTTCCGGCAACCCGCACGCTGCCAGCGCCGGGGCCACCAGCCGGCGGCTGCGCGCTGCGTTGCGCCGTTGCCGCCAGGCACGGGGCAGACCAGCTACCGCGGCGGGGAACGAACGCCAACCCCGCGCATCCTCCCACAGGCCAGAGCGGCCCGAACACAACAGGAAAATGGCTATCAGGCTCTGGTTGATGAGGATCACCGCCCCAATGCCGGTCAGTCCCCACCGTTCAAGGGCAAACCAGGACCCCGCCCAGGTGGCGGCGGCGGTGAACGCGTACACCCCCAGCACGGTGCCCATGTGCCCACGCACCCTGGCCATGCTGATGCCGATCCCCACGAACAGTTGCGGGATCGCCGAAGCCAGGATCAGTTGCAGGGCTCCTGTCGCATTTTCTGCGTAGTGCGGGCCCATCAGGTGCAGCACCAGGGGCGCCAGCAGGATGCCGGCGATCGCTGCAGGAACCACCAACTGGGCGCTGTGCGCCAGCGCCCGGCGGGCGTGGGCGTTCGCGTGCCCGGGGTCGTGCACGGACTCGGCGATCAGCGCGCTGCCGACGTTGCTGGTGACCAGGTACAGCGAATACCCCACGGTGTTGGCGATGAACCAGTAGGCACTGGCCTCCGCGCCTGCCACGTGGAGCACTATCAGCGTCAGCACATCGGTGGTTGCGAACCACAGCAGCGAGGCAGCGTGGTCCGGGGCGGCAAACCTGACCAGCCGGGCCAGCGGGACGCGGGCTTCCGCCGCTGGCCGGGGGTCCAGGGCTGCGGCTTGGCGTGCGAATCGAAGCACCAGGGCCGCAACAAAAAGCACTGCCAGCACTGCGGGGAGCACCGTGGCGGCAAACACCGCCCAGGCTGCCGCCGAGGCGAGCATCGGCAACGCGGCGATCTTCAACACCGAGGAAATCCCGTTTTCGGTGGGCACCCAACCGGTGCGCCGCAGGCCGATGAGCACCTGGTCTTGGAGCACGAAAATCACCCAGACCGCGGTGCCCAGCACGAAAGCCAGCACCGCCAGCGGGCCCTCGCGCAGGAACCCGAGCTTTTCCGCCCACACCGGTTGCCCGGCCAGGAAGATCCCCGCGGCAAGCATGGCGGCCCCGGCACACACCGCATAGCAGGTGATGATGAGCCGCAGGGTACCGGAGCCGGCGGCCGGCAGGAAGCGCAGCAGCCCGTTGCGCATCCCCAGCGTCGCAATGTTGGCCAGCAGGGTCACCGTCGACATGAGTGCCGCTCCCACGCCCACGGCTTCGGTGGGCAGCCAACGCGCTGCAAGCGCCCAGAAGGCAAGGCCCAACAGCGAGGTCAACCCGGTGCCGATGATCAGCGCGTCTGCGCTGCGCCGCAACGGATCCCCCATTCTGTTTTTGATCGAGGCCGCCAGGCCTCTTCCCATGTCAGCCAAGGCTTCGGATCCGTACATGGTCGATGCTCAAGGTAGCCGGGAACTTGGTTTCGGCGTTCGGCGGCCCCGGGTAGTTTCCGCCCACCGCCAGGTTCATCACCAGGTACATCGGTTCATCGGGCACCACGCGGTTCACCAGTTGCCACACCCGGCGCCCATCCAGCAGGTACACCAACTTGCCAGGCGACCAGTCAAGGGCGATCGTGTGCCAGCCCCCGCCGAGGGTGTACCCGTCGGGCAGCTGGTATTTCTTCCCGATAGAGGCCACCGACCTGTCCTTGGGATGCAGGTGCATCCGCAGGGTCCCGGCATCGTGGCCGAGGATTTCGAGCATGTCGATTTCGGGCACGGATTCCTCGCTGGCAGGCAGCAGCCAGATTGCCGGCCATAGCCCCTGGCCGGTCGGGATCTTGAAACGGACCTCTACCTTGCCGTAGGTGAACGCCAGCTTGGCGGGTGTCTCATAGGCCGGGGGGCCGGTGGTGACCATGCCCGAGGCAAACGGATAGCTCTTGCCATCCGATCCGGAGACCTCCCGGCGGTCGGCGGTGAGCTGCAGGGCGCCATCGGAGACCGAGACCTGTTGCGGCAGGTACCATTCGAGCTCTTGATTGGAGCCGATGGTGCAGCCTGCATTCTGCCACCAATGGCAGGTGTTCCAGATGGCGGGGTCAAGGCCCGGGCCGTCAAACCCTTCATCCAACAGGATCCGCTCATCCGCCGTGGCACCGGCCTTCGGCGTGTTCTTGGGTCCCTTCTGGGTGGTCCCCTGCGGTGCCGGGGAATTGTCGGGCCCCGCGACTGAGTTCAACATTCCCCAGTCCTTGTCAACGGTTTGCGGGCGGGAGCTGGATCCGAGCAGTGGAACCAGGGCAAGTACCAGGAAGGTCCCCAGCACGGTGGCCCAATGCCGGTTAAACATCGCGGAATCCCAACACGCGTTTGGCCGCACGGCGCAGTGCCGCGTCGAGGCGGGTCCAGGGCAACCTGTCAAGGCGCAACTCCGCGTAGTCGTGCGGCAGCGCCCCGAATTTCTCCTTGAACCTGGCTAGCACCAGTGATTCCCCGGACTCGCCCAGGTGGTAGGAGGCGCACCCGCGTTCGCAGGCTTTTTGGATGGTGGTCCACTGGACCAGCTCCCCGGCCCCCGTCTTCGCGACACGTTCCTTGTCCATGGCCGAGCGGGTGTCGTGGGCGGTTGCTGCGAAAAGCGTGATTGATCCCGCCGCAGGCTTGCCATCGAGGTAAGCGACGGTGACCATGAAGTTTTCGCCCAGGTGCTTGCCGATCGACTGCAACTTGTTCAGCGGGTCGCGCCGTTTGGCCCGTGCGTGGGCCAGTGCCCGAGGCTCGTGCTGGATCTGCGCCCAGCGGTCCACGGAAATCAGGAACAACGAGTAGTAGTCTTCCAACAGCTCCCCGCCATGGCCGGTTTCAATCTTGACCCCCGCGGTTTCAGCCGCCCGTATCCCGCGACGGGCGGACTTGGACAGTGAGTTCCAGGCGTTGTCCACTCCCCCGGCAAGGTCGATGACGTGGGCGCGGCGGGGAATCGTGAGCACGCGCTCATCCAGGGCCCCCGCCCAGGCCTGCCAGCGCAACGGATCCGGCCTGATGGCCACGCGCTGGGCGCCCAGGCCGCTCAGGTCCGCCAGCACCTCGCGCACCATGCCTGCATCGATTTCGGCGCCGACCAGGCCTCCAAAACCCCAACCCGGCGGGTAGGAAAGCAGCCATCCGCCCAGGCCGGCGATGCCGCGGCGCCGGACCAGCGGGAGTATCGCTTCCCGGCCATCGGCAAAAGAATAGAGGCGGCTGGCGTCACGGTAGCGGCCTTCATCGCTCATCGTGTCGACCCATTCCGGGGCGTGCTCGGGTAGCGCCGAGGGGTCGGCTGCCAGTACGCTGCGCCATTTCCCGCGCGGAACCGGTGAAACCACCAGGGTCTGGGCCGGGGCTATGTGGAGTGTCATCTCGCGCTCCTGGCACGCAGCCGGCGGACTTGGCGCCACACGCAGGTCCGGACCTGTTCCTTGGTCCGGGCGCGTGTTGCGTTGCGCCCGTCAAGCACGCCCGCTAGGTGTTCGGCAGAGCAATCGGCCATCACCGTGTACCTGGCCAGCGCAAACCTGTCATCCCCGGCGTGGCTCAGCGCGTTGCGCACCGCAGCCGCGGAGCTGTATCCGGCATCGGCAACCATTTTCTTGGTGGCACGGTCGTGGTAGCCATGCGGGTAGGCGAAGGTTTCCACAGGCTTGCCCAGGATCGCTTCCAGCGCGTCCTTGCTATCGCGGATTTCGCGCCAGGCCCGTTCGCGCCCCACGGTGTCCAGCTGCGGGTGGGTCATGCTGTGGGCACCGATCTCCACCCCGTCGTCGGCAAGTGCACCGAGGTCATCGGCCCCCAGCATCGGCAGCCGGCCGGCACCCGCTGGTTCGAGCCATTCGCTGGTGCCACCGACCAGGCCCGCAGTGACATACAAGGTGGCCGGCACGCCCCCGGCTTTCAACAGCGGCCAGGCGTTCGAGGCGAAATCGGAGAACCCGTCATCGAAGGTCACCACCACGGCAGCTTCCGGCACCGGGGCCCCGGCCCGGGTCAACTCGGTGAGCTCGCCGATGCTCAAGCACACGCGGCCCAGCCCCCGGAGCATATCCAGGTGTTCGGCGAACAAGGCGCGCCCCACCGCCCACGGCGTGAAGCCGGCAGGCGGATCGTCACTAACCGAATGGTAGAGAAGGATCGGGATGTCCTGGCTCATCGGCTGCCGGCTTCCCGGGCAGCACGGGAGATCCGGTACCTGCTCAGCACGTACCGGCCCGGGCCGGAGAGCAACCCGCGCCGGTGCTCGCGCACCAGGTCCTTGGGCCACGGCGGCAGGCCGGCAACCGCCGGCGGACGCAGCACCCTGGCGGCCCGCGCCTGCAGGGATGCTGCATTCAGGGCCAGGACCAGGACCATGCGCGGGTCGCGCAGCAGGCAACGGGTCAGGTGCGCCCCGAGCCCGGCCCCGTACCCGTAGACCTGGCGCCGCAGGGCAGCGTATTCGCGGTGGTGCGGATGCAGCACTATCGCCGCCGGCTCATAGACCAGCCGGTGCCCGGAATTCAGTACATCGTAGAAGGCAGCCAGGTCATCTCCGCCCATCGCCACTGTGCCGGTGCCCAAGGCCGTCTCGAAGCCGCCGGCATCGTGCAGGTACCGGACCCGGAAAGCCATATTGGCCCCGGAACCGCAGGCCCCGGAGGCATATGGCAGCAGCGGGTGCTCGCCGTCCTTGTGCGAGGGGTCAAACACCCGGCGGTGCAGCCCCTTGTCGTAGGTCTCGTTGCCTTCGACCCATTGCTGGGGCAGCGTTTCGAGTTCACGTGGCGCGATCATGCCGGTCACGCACACAGCCTGCGCATCCTCGGCAAAGACCCGCCCGAGCCGCTCCAGCCAACGCCGGTCAACCAGGACGTCGTCGTCGGTGAAGGCAACGATGTCGGTGTCGATGTGGGGCAGCGCCGCGTTATGGGCATGTGCCAACCCCGGCCGGTCCTCACGGACATAGACCAGGCGCGGGTCCTGCGCGGTGCGAAGCGCCATCAGCTCGGCGGTCTGGTTGTCGGAGGGGGCGTTATCCACCACGATGATGCGTTGCGGTGCCTCGGTGCCGGCAAGCACCGAACCCAGGCATTCGACCAGCTGCCCCGGGCGGTTGCGCGTGGCAATGACCACGGTGGCCGGAATCGCTGCGGCCGGTGCCGCCGTGGCCGGGCCTTCGGGACGGGGTTCGGCCGCACCCGCCAGATGGGTGTCTGCGGCCAGGCGGTGGCGGACCAGCTCGGGCGTGAGGGTTTCCTCCCCGGCAAGCTCTATGCGCAGCTTGGTCAGCGGATTCCCGCCGCTGGTGACCAGGCACAACGCGCTTCTGTGCGCGGCACCTGGATCCAAGGATTCCAACTCCTCGGCAGGATCCTGCAGGTCGAAGACAAGTGGCAGGACCGATGGCACCGCCGGCAGTTCCTCCTCGGCTCCACGGGAGCCGGCGAATCTCCCCTGCAGGAATCCGGCAGTGGTAAACGACAGGCCTGCCACGATCGCACCGGCCTTGGCCGGCCCCGAGAAGTCCAGGCGGAGTCCCGAGGCTAGATGACGCAGTACTCCTGCGGGCAGTGTCCTGCTCACGTAGGAGCGTTCGGTGGAAAGTGCCCGCGAGGGGCCCGCGGTACGTGCTACCCGCGCCTTGGAGAGGCCTTCTGCATGGGTCCTGGTGCGGAAGTAGGACCAGGTTGCCCGCTCTGCAGGGACCCGGTGGTGCACGATGGCATCAGGTTCGTAGAGGAACACGCCATCGGGGAAACGCTTGGCGGCACGAATACACCACTCGGTCTCCTCGCACCCAGCAGCGCCTGCCGCGGTGCGGCCCAAACCGGTGTCGAAGCCACCCACTGTTTCCAGTGCTGTGCTTCGCATCGACATATTGCAGCCCATGAGGTTGCGCACCGCAGCGCGCTCCCCCGGCAAGCCGATGTAACTGCAGCCAACCACCCAGTCAAACTCCCCGGGCCACCAGGCAGGTTCCGCGCTCTCCCAGACGGGCACCGCGGTTCCGCCGACGCCCAGCACCCGAGGGTCCGTAAACGGCGCGGCTAGCCGCTCCAGCCAGTGCGGATCGGCGGTGGCGTCGTCATCAAGAAACACCACTATCTCGCCAGTGGCCACGGCAATGGCCGTGTTCCGGGCTCCGGAAAGCCCGCGCGGGCCGGTGCTGGCGACCACGTCGACACCGTCGAATTCTTGCCGGGCCCGTTGCAGCAATTCCGGGTTGTGGTCAACCACGACCACCAGCTGGTCAGTTGGCGTGCTTTGGCCCCGGACCGAGGCCACGGACGCCACCAGGTCTTCCCAGCGCAGCTCGGTGTATGTACAGATCACGACCGAAGTCGTAACGGGGTTCATACATTTTCCGCCGACCGAGCAGTGTGTGCGACTCCAACCGTTGAACTCACGGCCGGACGCGGAACCCCCAGACCCGCGCGGGCACGTGTCAGGCCGCGGCGTTCGCGGTAGATGGTCCGCAGGACGCGTGCACCGTCCCTGAACGTATGGAGGTTGCTTTCCCCGTGGAGTCGAGGGCTTTCGAATGACGCTACCTCCACGACGCGCAGGCCAGCGGCCAAGGCGCGGATGTTCAGGAAGGTTTCAACCTCAAAACCGCCCACCATTTTTCCTTCGAAGGCAGGAAGCACATGACGCCAGAAGGCCATGTAGCCGTAGCACAAATCGGAGTAGCGCCCGCCAAAGGCCATGCGAACCGCTTGGGTGAGTGCCAGGTTCCCGGCGGTTCGCAGTAAGGTCAGGTCGCTGCTGCCGCCACCCTGTACAAAACGTGAACCTTTGACAACGTCGGCTCCTGCTTGGAGCGAAGCAACAAAGACCACGATGTCCCCAACGTCCATGGAACCATCGGCATCCATCATCACAATGATGTCCCCACGAGCAGCTGCGAAGCCGGCCCACAAGGCATATCCCTTGCCGCGGCGCTGCTCGAGCACAATCACGGCATCCGGGCGAAGTTCGCGGACGACGTCCAAGGTACCGTCGGTTGATTCCCCATCGACAATGATCAGCTCGTCCACGATGGTTGGGATGGTTGGCAATACCTGGGCTAGGTTCATTGCTTCGTTGAGTGTCGGGATAATCAGGCTCACCTTGGGGCGGTCAGCCGGCAGGTAAATCATCGATGAAACGGTTTCGGTGTTTCCTATGAACTCTTGTAAATCCTCATGCTTGTTCATCAAAGTCATTTGGTTCCCCCAAGGGCTAGATCCATTGGATCTATTTGGTGAAAACTAACTTGAGCACTGCTACTGGTCAAGCAAGTTGCTTTTTTGAATGTTCTGAATAGTCCTCCGGTGTAGTCACAAAGGCCATACCAAGTCGTCCGGTGCTCTCAAAAGTGCTCCCTCGATGTTTGTTTCACTTCGCAGTGATATGAGGCGGCGAAACCCGCCGCGGCCGACGGCCTCACATGCGCTCATGGGTGCTTCAGCTGTCGTTGGCTACAATCACGTCATCCCCTTAGCCCGAAGCCGGAAGGAGCCAGCGATTGCTGGGGGCCAACCATTTATGGTTGCCAACCGCCAGCTCCAGTCCCTTTGGAACAAGTTGTGCCCGCCGTTGAAAGCCAGGCCCGCTGCCGATCGGGGTCATGCAATCATCAGTTCGAGCGCCGCTTGCTTATATCAAACATTAGGCATTTCCACCTACTCTACTCACGCGTAACGCATACCTAATTGCGGACCCTCGATTACTCGAATTCAGGGAACGCGGCACTCACAAGTAACCGTTCAATTCAAGAGCGCCAACGTAATTTCCCGTGCCAATCTGACTCACCAAATTCCGCTCTGACCTGTTCCAGTGACATGTTGCAGTGACCTGCATATCGAATCCGTTGCACATTCGAGAACGCGAAAAACGCTGTCCAGTCACGTTTCAAGGCATACGTCACGATCGCTGAACATGGTGCCAAAAGAATCGGGCGCGGAACGCCTATCGAATCCGCATTCCCCGAGACCCCCGACTTTGGGCCCGCTCGCTTCGGCGCATGATCAACACGTTGACCTCCAAACTGAATTTCGGCGACGAACCGGAAGGTTTCCTCAGTGAGAGTGCCGCCACTGCGTCGCGTAACCAAGCAGCATCCCGGCCTGGCGCTATGCTTCCCATCCTGTTCGGCTGCTGCTGCGCACACATCACTGATGGCCGAGTCGTTCAGCATCCGACCGCTGGCGGGATGCTGGAACCAAATCCACCTAGGATCGGTTTTCGTCCGGCTGCCGGGGGTCTTCGGGCGTAGTGTCTTCCAGGCGATCCCGAAGAACCTGCACACCTGGACCCCGAAGCTCCTGAAGATAAGCTGTTCTCCCGGCCATCGCCATGACCAGGGAAAGGGTCGGCCCGGTAACCTGCGGCCCGGCACCAGCAGTGAACGGTCCGTCGTCCGCCGTCAGTAGAAGGCCTTTGGCATGCGTGCGGCTAGCCACCGCGAAGTCCCGGTGGGCGTAAAACTCGGCGACGGGCGTCAAGGCTTCAATACTCGGAACATGGGGAAGCCCCAGCGGGTGGCGGATGTCTTGGGCATGGACGACGACTTCCCCCAGATAGGCTGCGGTATCTGACGTTGGCGCAATGGTGGAGTTGATGATGGCACGAAACCGCTCAAGGGTTTCGGCCGGGGTGTCGCCGAGATTTTCCCGCAGGCGGTGCAGGTTGTGTACATCCGGCCGGAAACGCGCGCCGAGCATGCTGCGCAGCCAGCTCCGCTGGTTCAGACTGGCTGCGGCCGTCAGATGTGCCAGCACCTCCTCGACGTCCCATTGCCCACACAGGGTTTCGTGGTGCCATGCTTCGGGATCGAGACCTGCCAATTCCTCGGCGAGCGCGGCACGTTCAGCGTGTGCGAGAGTCCATAGGTGGGCTTTCGAAGTTTTCGCCATCACATGTCTCCAGTGTCTCGGTTCCGTGGCTACGATCCTATGCCGCAGCGACGACAGTTTCAGGGAACCGCGACCGATCTGGTGGTTGGCTACCACTCGGCTACGGTTGCTTCACTCGTTCCGCCGGCTTTTTGATTTTGTGGCATAACCCTCGAAAGCCGATGAATCCTTCGATGCGTCCGATTGCTTGAATTCGCTCCGGTTGGACACATCGGTTGGGAACCGAGTTTGCTGGAACAGAACGATGGCTGGACCGCCACCAAGCTTGAAGGCGAGAGATGTGCGGATAAGATTCGCGGAAAACTGGCGTACCAAGGCACCTGCCTTTGGCTGGTTCCACAGGCACACCCCTGGAGCAGGGCCATCACTCCCACTACGGCGCAACCCCAATTTTGGTGAATCGCATCCGGCGTGTTGGCGGAACCGGGCTCGAGCTCAACAGGCGGCACCCCTCGTGAGTCCGGCAAACCATGAACCGGGCGTCACCCAGCCAATCAACTCCTCATGTTGCGATCGGAGCTTTCGCAGGGCCTGTGCGCCCGCCAACATGCGGGATCGCCTCTTGCTTGGCCCGGCGCCGGTTGACCCCGCAGATCTCCCGCCGAAGGTTCCTGCGACCAGCAGGTGACCGGGGCCGAAGTCAATTGACGCGTTCAGCCAAGGCCACGATGATTCCTTCCGGGCCGCGTACGTATGCCATTTTCCAGACACCCTCGTACTGGCCGATGCCACCGACCAGCCCATACCCTTGTGTGGCCAGTCGATCGACATGCCCTTGGAGATCCTCGACTTCGAAACTCAAGCTGCGCAGCCCGAGTTCGTTAGCCATGGCCGCCGGCGACCCAGGCTCTGATGAGGGCCGTACGAAGCTGGATAGCTCAACTCCAGTGCCTCCCCCCGGCGTTCGCAACATGGCAATCTCCGTCCGGGAATCGGGGATCGCCGTGACCGTGTCAATGAACTCGCCCTCCCAGAAGGTCCGACCCTCGAGCTCAAGGCCGAGTCCGACGAAGAACGCCGTGACCTTCTCAAGGTCCTGCACCGTGACGCCTACATGGTCAAACCGAATAATCCGCGACATACGCACAGCCTCCACTTGTTAGCATGCCATGGCCCGGAGTCGACTGTACGGTGGATCCGGATCACGGGGAAGGGTCAGCCGCCCCCAGCTGAATTGACCCGAGGCAACGGGGATTCCTGCGCGATGCTCCATATGCCAAACCATGGTTCGGTGTCCGGAAACATCCGCAACCAAAACAGCAACCAGTCGGAAAGGTCATGTCCGGAGCGGCGATAGCCATCGGAGCTACAGGCGTGCTCGGGTTACTTGTCTACCAT
Source organism: Paeniglutamicibacter antarcticus (assembly GCF_900010755.1). GTDB lineage: Bacteria > Actinomycetota > Actinomycetes > Actinomycetales > Micrococcaceae > Paeniglutamicibacter > Paeniglutamicibacter antarcticus_B. The sequence goes on from NZ_CZJT01000103.1 coordinate 200,718, forward strand.
ATTCAAACCGGCCTGATTGGATTTTTCCTCTAGTCCAGGGGGCAAGGAACAACCACCGGGCATGCCGATACCAGGGGCGAGCCAACAGGACTACACTCGGACGCATGGGCACCTCATGGAGCGAATCCCAGCGGGCATTCACCGACGCCACTCACTGGTTTGTCCATACCTCCGCGCGTGTTGGAGCCCGATGGGACCGGCCCGGGCTCGGCGAATGGGACGTCCGCTCACTCGTCGGGCATACAAGCCGCGCACTTCTGACTCTCGAAATGTACTTGGCCCGTCCGGCCCAAACTGCCATGCTCAGATCCGCCGCGGATTACTTCCGCGCTGCCAGTGCACTTGCAACGGGCCCGGAGGTAGCAGCGCGCGGACGCGATGCCGGCATCGCGTTGGGGGTCGACCCGCAAAGCTCACTAGCGGCGATTGCGGCACGCGTGGTTCCGCTGATTCAAGCCAAGGACGGAACAGAGCTCTTAACAACCCTCGCCGGTGGGATGCGGCTTCAGGATTACCTGCCCACACGCACCTTTGAATTGACGGTGCACACGGCCGATCTCGCCAGAGCGCTCGGTTTCCCCCTGGATCTCCCGGGCACGGCGGCCGCCGAAGCACTGCGCATCGTCTCGGAACTTGCCATACGTGAGGGTCACGCCGGGGCATTCCTGCTCGCGGCAACCGGTCGAACGGGGCTTCCCGCGGGCTTCACGGTGCTCTGAATCCAAGCTCCCTGCCGAACACCCGTTGCCGAACGCTGCACTACAAGGCAAGGCCTCAATGCTGTCCGAAGGAACCACCGGCAGTGACATTTTTTGCTGTTGACCGCCAAGCCCCGCACCGGATCCCGGCTACGGGAAGAACACCCTCACCGAAGCGGGCTCAGCAATACGCCCAATGGTTTGGGGGGAAATATCGAGGGGGTGACACGTTCGTGAAATCGGCCGGACCGGGTACCCCGGAAAAACCTTCGACCTGTCCACTCCAGCGACGTGCTCTCCCCCGGCTATCGCTTTCATTGCTGATTCGCCGGGGGTCGTCCTACATGAATTGTTCAATGGACGAATGCAGCGCCTGCGCCGAGTGCTGCAGCAGTCCTTCTTCCCGGGCATCGAGGTGGGTGTCAAGGACTCGCTGCACCCCACCGGCACCCACTATCGAAGGAACGCTCAACGCCACCCCGTCTATGCCGCGGTATGCGCGTAGGACGCTCGAGACCGGCAAGATACAGCGTTCGTCCTGTAGCACGGCCTCCACAATGCGGGCACCGGAAAGCCCGATCGCATAGTTCGTGGCACCTTTTCCGGCGATGACCTTATATGCAGCATTCACAACATCATGGGTGAGTGTCTCAAGTCGCTCGCGGGGAAACAGCAATTGCCCCGCTACGTCTTTCCACTCCGAAAGCGGCGTCTGTCCAATGGTGGCTGTTGACCACAGCGGGAACTCCGTGTCGCCGTGTTCCCCGATAATCAACGCGTGCACCGACTGCGGAGCAACCTGGGCAATATCCGCCACCAGCCAGCGCAGCCGCGCCGAATCCAGCACTGTGCCAGAGCTGAAGATGCGTCCGGGAGGCAGGCCGGTAATGCGCTCGGCCACCGCTGTGAGCACGTCACACGGGTTGGTCACCAAGATGAAAACCGCGTGCGGTGCCAGTTCGACGAGCTTGGGCAACATGCTCTCCAGGATGCCCACGTTCACGCCCGCCAGTTCCAGCCTGGTCTGGCCCGGTTCCTGTTTGGCACCTGCTGTGATGACAACAACGTCTGAACCGGCGACAAGACTGATGTCGTCGCCACCGGTGATGCTGGAGGATCCGGTGAACGGTGTGCCATGTGCGAGGTCAAGGACCTCGGCCTCTGCCTTGGCCCTGGCGATGTCATAGAGCACGATTTCACGTGCCGAATTCCGGATGAGGGCCGCGTAGGCGAGCGAGGTGCCCACGCTACCGGCGCCAACGATGCTGAGCTTCGTGCTGCGAGGGAACGTCATGTTCCCCAGTATCCCGCCCGGCCTGCCGCCCATGAGATTATTTCCACTTGTTTCGCCACACATGACCGGGGCCCGGCAGACCACTTAGCGGTCCGTCGTTTCACCTGCAGGCCATGGCACGCCCATCATTCAGGGAGTCAACTTTGGTGGAAGGAATCGGGAATCGCCTCGATTATCCAAACCACGTGTGGCAGGCTGGGGCCAAAGCGCATGTGGCCCCCGCTGGGCGATTGATCCCAGGCATGGCGAACATCTTTTTCTGAGTCTTGGAGGCATCATGAATCCACCGGAACAACCTTCTGTCCAGGATCTTGCCCGGGCCTTGACGTCCGTCGGCGAATTGATCAAGGCGATTCGACAGGAGCAATGGACGGCACCCACTCCGTGTTCCAACTGGACGGTGCGTGAGCTGCTTGTGCATGTGGTGGGCATGAATCTGGTCTTCACCGCCATCATCAACGAACAAGAACCGCCTGTGCGTGGAGCCGATCCACTCGGTGAAGACCCGGCCGGAGACTATGCACACTCGGCGGCCTCCCTACTGGCTGCCTTTGAACGCCAGGGCGCACTTGAACGGGTCTACCGGGGGCCGTTGGGATCGGCCACCGGAGCGGATCGGCTACAGATTCGCCTCTATGATCTACTTGCACACGGATGGGACCTTGCCCAAGCCACCGGGCAACACCCCGAGCTGCCCGAAGACCTCGCCGAGAAGTCATTGGCATTCGCTCGAACCCAGCTCGAGGGGCAGCCACGCACCGGCCGGTTTGACCCCATCCAGCCCGTTGCAGCGGATGCGCCAGCTATCGATCGACTGGCAGCTTTCCTGGGCCGTCGCATCGGAGACGAAACCACATCCTAGATAATCCCCCCAAGGAGCTACTGCGGCTTTCCGTCTCGGGGATGCAATTGACGCGCGGCAGCAACGCCACCTTCCTTCCCTCGAATGCCGTGGATTCCAGTCATGGCATGGAAGAATCGCTGCATGGCCACCGTTGGCCGCCGAACATCAACTGGGGAGAAATACACGTGGGAGCATGGGACGCCTCGGCTTTTGGCAATGACGACGCCGCTGATTTCTTGTTCGAGTTTGATGATGCCCACACCGTGGCTCAGGTTGTTCCGATCCTTGAGGACGCCTTGGACACGGTGTTGGAGGCGACCGATGAGATTGAATCTGCCGATGGTTCCGTTGGGGTAGCTGCCGCTGCGCTCGTGGTCGCTTGGTCGTCACCGAAAATGCTGGGAAACGCAATACTCGCCCCTTGGCCGCGGACCGCCAAGGCCCTGCCAGAACACCTCGTGGCAAAGGCATCAAGGGTGCTGGGCCGGATGCTTGAGCCCCAGGGAAATGAGCTGGCCGAGTTGTGGGAAGAAGCTGAAAGTTTCTCCGAGTTTGAGGCTGAAATATCGCGCTGGCGCTCACCTCTGGTTTAGCCGCAGCATCCTCACCACACGTCAACAACACCCGTGCAGCGGACCGGCCAGATGGCCACACAAACCTAGGAGAACCACGCATGACCAGTCCTGATCTTCATTCGTGGTCCACCGCCCAAGGCACCCACCGAAAATCGGAAGTTTCCACCGTTATCGGCCACGGGGATGAAGTGTGGAATCGCGTGTCGGTTGATATTTTGCGATGGAAAGTAAAAACCGCCAGTGGCTTCACCGTGAGTTCTTCCGCCACGGTTGCAGCAGGTGACCGAGTGCAAATTGTCGCTGGCGCCCTTGGCGTGAGGGTGGTCGAACCGGTTGAGGTGCTCCGCGTGGTCCAAGCCCCGGACCGTGTTGGGTTTTCATACCGCACCCTGCCGGGCCACCCGGTCCACGGCGAAGAAGCCTTCATTGTTGATCGTGTCGGCGATCAAGTCCGTCTGACGATTCGTTCGCTCACCCGCGCGGCACCCCAGCAACCATGGCGGGCACTTTTTCCGCTGCTCTTGATAGTTCAAAAAGTTGTTCGTCGAAGGTATCTTCGCGCGCTGGGCTAAGAAATGACGCGGCAAGGGGCTTTCAGTGCTTTGCAGCGTCATTTCTTGCGTGGCACTACGAGGCGCCAGATCATTTAGGCATTGACCAAGCCTTTCGGCTTGAGCCTCGCAAGATCAACAACCCTGTCGGCGAGCGCTGCAACGGCCTCGTCGTGGGTGACAACCAGCACCGCACAGTCCTTGAGCGCGCCGCGTAGATCGGCCATGAGTTCGACGGCTTCATCGGCCCCGAGGTGGGCGGTGGGCTCGTCCAGCAGCAGTACCTTGGAACGGGCAACCAAGGCGCGTGCCACGGCAAGTCGCTGGCGTTGTCCGCCGGAGAGATGGTGGCCACCGGAGCCGATGCGTTCATCGAGTCCCCCGGGCAACACCTTGGCCCATGTCCCCAAACCCACCTGTTCCAGCACCGCGTTCAGTTCGCCATCGGTTGGCTGGTCTTCCAGTTCCCGGCCCAATCCAAGATTTGACCGGATCGAGGAATTGAAGAGGTGTGCCTCCTGCGGGCACCAGGAAACCGCAGCGAAGTCGGCGGGAGTCGCATCTTTCCACTGACCTTGGGCGTATTTGACCTGAACAGTGCCCGCAAGCGGGGGCAACGCACCCAAGAAGGTGGCAAGCATGGTTGACTTGCCCGAACCTGACGGACCGGTGAGGCCAACCCAGCTCCCGGATTCAATGCCAACCTCGGCATTCTCAAAGACAGGAAGGCCGCCTTCCCACCCTGAACTGACCTTGGATAGCCGGATGTCCATTGAATCACCCGGTGCTTCCGCACTCATCCGGGATTCCGGGTTATCGTCGGCATCCACTGGGTTGCCCCCTTCAAGGTTGACCCAAACACGTTTAAGCACATCATCGAGCTGTGGCAGTTGCTGCACGGAGGTCGCCGTATTTGCAATCGGTTCGCCGAGGGCAAGGAGCAATAGCCCTGCAACAGCAGCGGCTTCTCCCCCACTGGTTGTCACGGCAACTGCAAGCACCGCAGCCATCGCGGAGAGCAACGCGGCACCACCCTGGGCCAGCCCTGCACCTCGGGAAGTAGCCCTCAATACTGCGGTGGCTTGTGCATCTTCGCGGGCGAATTCCGCCAAAGCCGTACCCGCTGCGTTGTTTGCGCGCAGGTCATCTGCGGCTCGCAACAGTGTGGGAACCCTGAATCCAAGCCAAATTCGGTGTTCACTCACGGCAATGGTGGTGCGCTTTTCGACTGCCAAAACCGCCAAGGGCAGCACGAGGAAGGCGAGCACTCCCAGCACCACGGCGATCCCCAAGGCCTGCGGCGCCCAGAATCCGATACCCACGCTGACCACTAACCAGGTGGAGAATCCGGCAACCGGCGGAACCACTACGCGCGGGACCGCGTCACGGACCTCATCAACCTCTGCCACCAGGTGACCTAGGGCAGCTCCGGAGCGGGTGAGCTTTCCCCACATCTTGGGTTGGGCAACCAGTGCGTCCCAGAGGCGCTGGCGCAGGTTTCCGGAAAAACGAAGAACCGCGTCGTGGATTTTGAGTTGTTCGGCGTAGTGAAGCACCGCGCGGCCGAGACCGAAGGTGCGCACCCCGACGATGGCAACCATCAGGTGCAGCATGGGCGGCTGGTGGCTGGCGGTGACGATCAGCCAGCCTGAGATACCCGTTAGCCCAACACCGAAGAGGGCAGCGAGCGTTGCCAGTAACAACCCCAACCCCATGCCTCCACGGAACCACGGCAGGGAACGCAGAAGTTTCCAGTGGGCGAGCGTGCGCCTGCCGGTAGGCGTTTGGCTTGTCCGCGCCATCGGCGCCACAGGAAGCACAGCCTCCGAGCCGTGGGCGGCTGCTGTGCCTTCGGGGTCGGTATGGCCGGTGCCGCGCAAGGTTGCGGCGAGGGCCCGGTCGTGGGTGGCCACGAGCAGTGCACAACTTGCCGAGAGTCGTTCGATGGCCACCCGGATGCGGGCTGCCGAAACCTCGTCAAGGTGGGCCGTTGGTTCGTCGGCCAGGACCAGTTCAATACCTGGATCTGCGGCAACGCGGGCCAGCACGCGGGCAACCGCCACACGGCGTAGCTCCCCCGGGCTGCAATCAACCAACTTGCGTTCGGTCAGGTGGGTGATGTTCGCGTCTTCGCACACCGAAGCGAATGCCCGCTGGCCCAAGGGGGTTCCCGCATGGAGCATGATCTCACCGCGCACGGTTTCCTCGGTGAACTGCGGGTGCTGGGAGATCCACGCGATGCGTTCGGGCCGCACGGCTACATTGCCGCCAACGGCACTGGTGCCAAGGTGCCCCAACACGGCATGAAGCAGCGTGCTCTTGCCGGTGCCACTGGCCCCGTCCAGCACGTGCACCTGCCCCGGTTTCAGCGTGAGGTTGAAGGAGTTCAGGACGGCTGCCTCGCGGTTTGCATGGCGCACCGTGAGGTTCGCGATTTCCAGGACGTTCCCGCGTGCAGGTGCCTGCGGCCAGGAGTGCAGCGGATCGGTGGCATCGGAGCCGAAAGTATCCCCCGCAATGAACTTTTTGCTGCGTTCAAGTGCTTCAACGCCGTCTTCGGAGGCGTGGTAGGCGGCGCCGAGTTCGCGCAGCGGAAGATAGGCCTCGGGCGCCAGGATCAAGGCAATCAATCCGGCTTCGAGCCCCATGTGCCCGTAGACAAGCCGCACACCGATGAACACCGCAACAACCGCCACGGAAATGGTGGCAATCAGTTCAAGGGCAAGGCCCGAAAGAAAGGCTGTACGCAGCGTTTTCATGCTGCTTTCGCGATACCCCTCGGAGACCTGGGCCAATGCACGGCCCTTGCCCTTGGCCCGCCGCAAACCGATCAACGCCGGCAGACCCTGGGCAAGTTCAAGCAACTGGTTCGAGAGCCTGTCAAGGCCCGCGGCCGCTGCCTTGACCCGCTCAACCGTGTGCAAGCCGATCAGGATCATGAAGACCGGCACCAGCGGCAGCGTCAGCACAATGATCAGTGCCGAGACCCAGTCGGCAACCAACACCCGTACCACCACCATGACCGGGATTACCATTGCGGCAACCACTGCCGGAAGGTACTTGGTGTAGTAGTTATCCAGCCCGTCCAGCCCGCGGCTGGCCAGGGCTGCAAGCGCCCCGTGTTCCGGTCGGGCTCCGCCACCGCCTGCATGTGCGGAAATCCCTGCTTCCATGAGCTGCCCGCGCAGCTTTTCCTTGGCGCCCAATCCTGCACGACGTGCAGCGAACTGGCTTCCCCAGACGGATCCAGCGCGCAACAGTGCGCCGACCAACCCCAGGGTCAGCAACCGCCGCACATCGGCGGTGCCGGAACCGGCAAGTTGGGCAATAGCCGTGGCCAGGGCATCGGCAAGCAGGATCAAGCCCACTGCCTTGATGGCCGCGAGCCCGGCGAGCGTCGCCAGGACAAGACGTGATCCGGTTCCTGCGGGCAATAGGGGTTTCATGGGGTGGGATGTCTTGCTTTCTACGCGATTTGACTGGCTGCGCCGCCCGGTGCACCGGGCTCCGGGCGGCAGGGCCGGGCTAGACGATGGAAGTGACTACGTGCGCCTCGGGGATGTGCGCTTCGGTGATGCGCTTGCGGAACACCCAGTAGCTCCAGGCTTGGTAGGCCAGCACCATCGGAATGCCAAATGCCGCCACGATGCTCATGAGCTTGAGCGTGTACGGGGTCGAGGAAGCGTTTGAGACCGTCAGGTTGTACGCAGCATCGATGGTCGAAGGCAACACATTCGGGTAGGCGGCCATAAAAATGGTTGCCACCCCGGCGACCAGGAACAAGCCCAGGCCGACGAAGGCAAACCCTTCACGGTGCTTCAGCGCGCTGATCCATGCGAAGACCAGGGCCGCCACAGCTAATGCCAGCGGGGCCACGGCAATCCAGCTGCTGTTGAGCAGCACCACGGCAACCGCCCAGGCTGCCAGCGGAAGCAGTGCCACGGGCAGCCAGCGTGCCAACAGCTTGCGGGAACGGACACGGATTTCGCCGTCGGTCTTCAGCGTCAGGAAGGAAAGTGCGTGGATCAAGCAGAAGGCCACCACGCCGATCCCGCCAAGCACCGCGTACATGTTGAACCACGCGAAGGCCCCGCCCACGCGGTCGCCGTTGGCGTTCAGCGGCAGACCGGTAGTGCTCAGTGCCAGCATGGCGCCGATGCCGAAGGCTGCAACGAATGATCCCAGGCAGATGGCCCAGTCCCACAAGTTCCGCGCCAAGCGCGTGTGTGCCTTGCCGCGGTACTCAAAGGCGACCGCTCGGAAGATCAGGGCCACCAGCACCAGCACCAGCGGCACGTAGAGCGCTGAGAACAGCGACGCATACCAGTACGGGAACGCTGCGAAGGTTGCGCCGCCGGCCGTGAGCAGCCAAACCTCGTTGCCGTCCCAGACCGGGCCGACGGTGTTCAGCAGCACGCGGCGCTGCTTGTCGTCTTTTGCGAAGGTCTTCATGAGCATTCCGACGCCAAGGTCGAATCCCTCCAGGAAGAGGTAGCCGATCCAGAGCACGGCGATCAGGATGAACCACAGGGTGGGTAGGAAATCCACGTTTTGTCCTCTCTTGAATCAGTGCGGTTAGTAGGCGAAGGAGAGCACGTCGTCGTCTTTCTTGTGCTCATCGCCGGGGTGTTCGGTAAGTTCGGGCATGGCCGCACCGACGCCGCCGCGGATGAATCGGGTCAAGAGGACCACTTCAACCACCAGCAGCACCGCGTAAACCAGGGTGAGCGTGATCAGCGAGAAGAGCATTTCCCCGGCACTGACGCCCGGGGACACTGCTGCCGCGGTGAACATGAAGACCTGGTCTATGCCTTCGAACGTCGGGTTCGGTGCCACCACGAAGGGCTGGCGGCCCATTTCGGTGAAGATCCAGCCGGCGGAGTTGGCTCCGAAGGGTGCCAGCATGCCGAAGAGTGCAAGACGTGAGATCCATTTGTTCGCCGGGACGGTGCCCTTGCGGGTCAACCACAGGGCCACTGCGGCGGCTGCGGCGGAGAGTCCGCCGAGGGTGATCATCAGGCGGAAGCCCCAGTAGGTCACTGCCATGACGGGCACGTAGTTGATTTCGCTTCCTGCACGGTCGCCGTAGATCGGGTTGTCGGGCAGGTGCGTGCCGTACTTGGCCTGGTATTCGGGAACAAGGGTGTTGACGCCCTTGATTTCGGTCGTGAAGTCGTTGTTCGCAAGGAACGAGAGCAAGCCTGGCAGTTCCCAGACCGCAACCACGTCGCCACACGTGGTTGCACTCGGGGAACTCAGGTTCCCGATGGACAGGACCGAAAAGCCGGTTCCGTCATGGCAGGCGGCCTCGGCGGCAGCCATCTTCATGGGCTGCTGTTCAAACATCAGCTGGGCCTGCGCGTGGCCGGTGAAGGCAACGCCAATGAACGAAATCAAGGCGACGACTGCGCCGATGCGCAGGGACTTGATCCAGACCTGGTAATCAACCTTGTCGCGGTTCTTGCCGAGTTTCGCATCGGTGCCGACCACTACCTTGCCGTTTGCATCAACTGCGTCGATTCCCGCGGCACGGCGCTTGTGCAGGTGGTACCAGGAGATGCCGAGCAGGAACCCTCCGGCGACGGCAAAGGCGCCGAAGATGGTGTGCGGGAAAGTGACAAGTGCCGTGTTGTTGGTGAAGACGGCCCAGGCGTCCGTCATCACGGCCCGGCCGTTGACGATCTCGGTGCCCACCGGGTGCTGCATCCAGGAGTTTGCCACCAGGATGAAGTAAGCGGAGAGAATCGTTGCCAGGGATGCGCACCAGATGGTGGCCAGGTGGATGCGCTTGGGCAAGCGGCCCCAGCCAAAGATCCACAGGCCCAGGAACGTCGATTCCACGAAGAACGCGAGGAGCGCTTCCATGGCCAGCGGGGCACCGAAGACATCACCCACGAAGCGGCTGTATTCACTCCAGGCCATGCCGAACTGGAATTCCTGCACGATGCCGGTGGCAACACCCATGATGAAGTTGATGAGGAAGAGCTTTCCCCAGAACTTGGTCATGCGCAGGTATTCGTCCTTGCCCGTGCGGTGCCATGCGGTTTGCATGACCGCCACCACCAGCCCCAGGCCGATTGTCAGGGGAACCATCAGGAAGTGGTAAACGGTGGTGATGCCAAATTGCCATCTGGCGATTTCGAGCGGATCCAAGGCGAACCTTTCAACACTTATGCACTCGGGCTATCCGAGCCTAAACATCAATTTCTACGCATCGTAGAAGTTCTTTCTACTCACTGTAGAACATTTCCGGCCAACACTGTAAACTGGAACCAGTGCGTGGTCCCATGGCAAACAAACCAAAGCCCTCGCATGAAACAAATACCGGCTTTCGATTGTGTAAGGAATTTAGATTGGCCACTCTTGGCGACCTTGAACGAGCAGTAATGGATCTCCTCTGGGACTCGTTGTCCCCCCTCACGGCCAACGAACTACGCGACCAGCTCGCGGCACCCGGCGATGCCGAAGGTAAAGAACTCGCCGTAACCACAGTCCTGACGGTTCTTGCGCGTCTGGAAAAGAAGGGGCTTGTAGCCCGCGAACGCGATATCCGCCCGCACCGCTACACCTCTGTCGCCAGCCGAGAGGACCACACCGTCGGACTGATGAACGAAGCCCTTGGCACCGTCATGGACCGCGAAGCAGTATTGGCCCGCTTTATCGGCGGCATCTCCGCCGAAGAGGCGCAGTCACTGCGTCAACTCCTCGACACCCCACACAGCGTCTAAGCACTCTCCCGACAGCCGGGCAACGTGCTGCTGACTTCATATCTTCTGGCGGGCTTGGCCATTCTTTTGGCATGGCCGATTCCCGTCGCGCTTTCGCGTGCCCGCTGGAGCACCCGCTCACCCTTTGCGGCCATGGTGCTGTGGCAGGCAATAGCGCTTGCCGGTGGCCTGTCGATGATCGGGGCGCTGTTGTTTTGGGGACTGAACCCCATGGGCAATACCCTCATCTCCTCCCTGGTCAGCGGAGTCAAGCTCGTCATGGGCGATCCGGACATCAACTCCCCCGGCACCGTGCACATCTTCGCCTTGAGCACAGCGGCCCTGCTCGGATTCCACTTGGTGCTAACGCTGATCCGCGCGGCTTGGCGCATTAGCCGCCAACGCGCACGCCATCGGCACATCCTTTCGTTGCTCTCCGAAAAATCCCCGACGGACCCAAGTACATTGGTGTTGGACCATGAGACGCCTGTCGCCTACTGCCTTCCGAGCTTCTCGGGGTCCGTCACGGTTCTTTCCCGCGGACTGGTGCAACAGCTAAGTCCCGATGAATTGCGCGCAGTCATGGCACACGAACGAGCCCACCTGGATCAACGCCATGACCTGCTATTGCTCGCATTCACTTCTTGGAACGACGCACTCCCATGGCTTCCAACATCCAAGCTCTCGCTGGCCGCCGTGCAGGAACTCGTGGAGATGCTCGCCGATGATGCTGCACTTCGCGAAGTTCCAGCTCCCACACTGCTGCGCGCCCTGCTATCGGTTGCTACGGGCGCACTTGGCACACCTGCAGAGAAGTCCACCTCCACCCCGCCACCCAGTTCGCCAGGCGGCCCCACCGAGGAGCTCTCCTCCCGCAGGCTCAAGCGCCTGCTCACCCCTACGGAACCGCTCAGAGCCTGGTCGCGCAACCTCATCATTGCCACAGCCATCATCCTCTTGGCGCTGCCGACAACCCTGGTGATAATCCCCGGCTTCTTCGAATAAAAAGCCCCTCGGAGCCCATTGGCCTGGTGCAGTTAAAAGTGTGGCGGGACCTCTTTCGGGGCCCCGCCACACTTTTACGCCAACTGCCTAGGCATCGATGCGATCACGCTCAAGGCGCTCGGCACCGCCGATGATGAATTCCTTGCGCGGTGCCACATCGGAACCCATCAGCAAATCGAACACCCGCTCGGCGCTCTCGGCCTGTGCCAGGCCCACGCGGCGCAGTGTGCGGTGGCGCGGATCCATGGTGGTCTCGGCCAACTGGTCGGCGTCCATTTCACCCAGGCCTTTGTAGCGCTGCAAAGGTTCCTTGTATCGCTTCCCATCCGCGGCAAGCTTGTCCAGCACCTGGTGCATCTCGGCTTCCGAATAGGTGTAGATCATTTCATTGGCCTTGGAGCCTGCGTTGATCACCTCGATGCGGTGCAACGGAGGCACCGCCGCATAAACGCGGCCATGCTCGATCATGGGCCTCATGTAGCGGAAGAAGAGCGTGAGCAACAGGGTGCGGATGTGCGCACCGTCGACGTCGGCGTCCGTCATCAGCACAACCTTGCCGTACCGTGCCGCTGAAATATCAAAACTACGGCCCGAACCCGCACCGATGACCTGGATCATCGCCGCGCATTCGGTGTTTGAAAGCATGTCCGCAACCGATGCCTTCTGCACGTTCAGGATCTTGCCGCGGATGGGCAGCAGCGCTTGGAAGTCCGATGAGCGCGCCAACTTGGCAGTACCCAATGCGCTATCGCCCTCGACGATGAAAAGTTCTGACCGCTCGACGTCGTTGCTGCGACAGTCGGCAAGCTTGGTGGGCAGCGAGGAGGTCTCCAGGGCGTTCTTGCGGCGCTGGGTCTCCTTGTGGACCCGTGCGGAAACACGGGATTTCATTTCGCTGACGACTTTTTCCAGCAACATTGCGGCCTGGGTCTTGTCCCCGCGGGTGGTGGAGTTCAGCTGCGCGGTCAAGGCCTTCTCAACGACCTTGGATACGATCTGGCGCACCGCCGAGGTACCCAAGATTTCCTTGGTCTGGCCCTCGAATTGCGGTTCGGCCAGACGGACGGTCAGCACTGCTGTCAGGCCGGCGCTTACATCGTCTTTTTCGATCTTGTCGTTACCGACCTTGAGCTTGCGGGAGTTTGCTTCGATGACCTTCCGGAAGGTCTTGAGCAATGCCTGGTCAAAGCCGGTCTGGTGGGTTCCGCCCTTGGGCGTGGAAATAATGTTCACGAAGGTGCGAACGCTTGTTTCGTAGCCAATCCCCCAGCGCAAGGCAACATCAACATCGCAGACGCGCTCGACTTCGGTGATCCTGCTGTGCCCCGACTCATCGAGGACGGGAACCGATTCCTTGAACGTACCCGAACCGTGAAAACGCCAGATGTCGGTGACGGCTGCATCATTGGCCAAGTAGTCGACGAACTCGGAGATGCCGCCATCGTGGTGGAAGACTTCCTCGAAGGTACCTTCTTCGCCCTGGGTTCCCGCCAATCGGCGCTCGTCGCGCAGGGTGATTTTCAGGCCCGGGACCAGGAACGAAGTCTGGCGTGCGCGGGTCTGCAGATCCGTGTAGGAGAACTTTGCATCGGGGGTGAAGATCTGGCGATCTGCCCAGTAACGGACACGGGTTCCGGTGACTCCACGCTTGGCCTTGCCAACAACGTCGAGAACCGATACCTCGGAAAACGGTTCGAAAACCGCATCGGACTTCGGCTTCCCGGAGTCCTTGAAACGCCCGGGCTCGCCACGGCGAAATTGCATGCCATAGGTTTTGCCGCCACGGTCAACCTGGACTTCCAGTCGCGAGGAGAGTGCATTCACCACGGAGGCTCCAACGCCGTGCAGCCCGCCGGAGGCCGTGTAGGAACCGCCGCCAAACTTTCCGCCCGCGTGCAGCTTGGTGAAGACGACTTCAACGCCGGAGAGTCCGGTCTTGGGTTCGATATCCACGGGGATGCCGCGGCCGTCGTCGTGGATTTCCACGGACCCGTCGGGGTGAAGGATGACGTTGATGGACTGCCCGTGGCCGGCCAACGCTTCATCGACAGAGTTGTCAATGATCTCCCACAGGCAATGCATCAGGCCACGCGAGTCGGTGGATCCGATGTACATGCCCGGACGCTTGCGAACCGCTTCGAGACCTTCCAGAACGGACAGGTGTCGGGCGTTGTAGTCACTGGTGATGGCCACGGTTTTAGTACTCCTCAAAAACGTCGGAACGACGATATCCACAATAGTGCCCAGCCCCGTCATTTCGCTGATCGCACGGCTTCATTGAGCCACAGCTCACCCCCTCCACGGATACGCGGTGAGCGAAAGCGCCGTTTAAGGAGAAGAAAAACAACAAATTGCTGGTTGTATTGATAACACAACAAATGAAGGAGGTCATCATGACATCGACAACGGCAACCCGGGAATTGAACGCCCTCGATCGTTGCGACCGCTGCGGGGCACAGGCCTTTGTGCGTGCGGTACTGGAGACCTCCGGAGGCGAACTCTTCTTCTGCGGACACCACGCTCGCGCGGTGGAAGGCAAACTTCGCCCCTTGACCATTGAATGGCAAGACGAGACGGCTCGCCTCTACGAGAAGCCTGTCTACGACGACGAGGACTAGTCAGCAAGTTTTCCGGTGGCAACCGTTGCCACCGATGAAAGTGCGCGATTGACTTTCGGATGGGCCCCGGCATTTTGCCGGGGCCCATCCTTGTCTTAGGAAGACTTTCGGTTTCAAGAATTGGTTTCGAGCATTAAAAGACGGTGCGCCGGTGGTTACCGGGGAAACCCCAACAACCACCGGCGCACCGATCAGTAATTTTTAGTCCAGGTAGTCGCGCAGGACCTGCGAACGCGACGGGTGACGCAGCTTCGACATGGTCTTGGATTCAATCTGGCGAATACGTTCACGGGTAACCCCGTAAACCTTGCCGATTTCATCCAGGGTCTTCGGCTGGCCATCGGTCAGGCCGAAGCGCATGGCAACTACGCCTGCTTCACGCTCGGAGAGCGTGTCGAGTACCGAGTGGAGCTGTTCCTGCAACAGGGTGAAGGAAACTGCATCCGCCGGGACCACGGCTTCGGAGTCTTCGATCAAGTCGCCGAATTCCGAGTCTCCGTCTTCACCCAGCGGGGTGTGCAAGGAAATCGGTTCGCGACCGTATTTCTGTACCTCGACAACCTTTTCCGGGGTCATGTCCAATTCCTTGGCCAATTCTTCCGGGGTTGGTTCGCGACCCAGGTCCTGAAGCATCTGGCGCTGCACACGTGCAAGCTTGTTGATGACCTCAACCATGTGCACCGGAATACGGATGGTGCGGGCCTGGTCGGCCATGGCGCGGGTGATGGCCTGGCGGATCCACCAGGTTGCGTAGGTCGAGAACTTGAAGCCCTTGGTGTAGTCGAACTTCTCAACTGCACGGATCAGGCCCAGGTTGCCTTCCTGGATCAGGTCAAGGAAGAGCATGCCACGGCCGGTGTAACGCTTGGCCAGCGAAACCACGAGGCGAAGGTTAGCTTCAAGCAGGTGGTTCTTGGCGATCTTGCCGTCGTGGATGATCTGTTCGTAGTCCCACTTCAGACGCTTGTCCATGGAACCGTCATCGGCGTTGATCTTTTCCTGTGCGAACAGGCCAGCCTCGATGCGCAAGGCAAGATCGACTTCCTGCTCGGCGTTCAGCAAGGCAACCTTGCCGATCTGCTTCAGGTAATCCTTGACCGGGTCGGCCGTGGCGCCGGCAACCATGACCTGCTGCTGCGGGGCATCGTCCTCGTCGGCCGAGAGAGTGAAGCCCTTGGAGTTTTCATCCCGCTTGGGGGTGGCCGGGGCCTCATCGGCATCCTCGTCCACGTCAGCGTCTTCGGCGTCGGTTTCGACCTCTGCCTTTGCCGCCTTGGCCCGGGACTTCGCCGGAGCCTTCCTTGCCGGAGCCTTCTTCACAGGTGCTGCCGCAGCGGCGACAGTAGTCGCCTCGGGAGCTTCCTCAGCTTGGCCATTGGTGGTCGTCTCAGAAGATGACACGAAATACCTTTCTCACGGTTCGTCCGCGATGCCACCTACCGGCAACACCACTATGACCCTGTCAAGTCCGCGTCCCGCCTTTGAAGGCGAGTCGGGAGTAAAGGTCTAGGTAATAGAACGCCTTGCTCCCGCCATTTGTTCCCGCCGGGCAACCGACGGTAACTGCTATATAGCGATGGATCACGAACCCAACCGGGTCTGCTGGTTAACAGTCTCTCACGTTTCAACTGGTCAATATTGCACCTTCGAGCTTTTTTGTCGAGAGATTGCCCCGGTGAGGTGTGCCACCAGCCCTCAGGCGCTCAATCGCCCGTCGAGTTTCCGGTGCCAGGCCCGTTCCGGGTCTGCAACCCAGCTTGGCATCTCGCCAGCTTCGAGCAACCTCAGCAGCAATTGCGCCAACCGGTATTCGGGGTTGGTCCGGAGTGCTGCCTTGAGCAGGTTCAGGGCCAAACTTCCACGCCCCTTGGCCCATTCAATCCAGCCTAAAAGGCAAAGCAACGCGGCGTGATCGGTTCCGGCAGACACTCCCAAGAGATCCCTGCAGATGAACCACAATCTGTCCAGCCGTTCCCAATCGGGCTTCACTTCGGAGGTGCCCAGCAAGAATCCGGAAAAATCCTCTGACGCTTCACCGTATTCAGTGGAGCGGCTAACTTCGTCGAACGCCTGCCTGGCGCGTACTTCTCCACGGCCGGCAAGGTATGGCAGAAGATCCCTCAGCATTTTGTCGTGCAGGGAAGCAAGCAAGGCATCGCACGGGGAATCTTTTCCGCGCAGCTTGCGCTCGGCAACAATTGGATCGTCGCCCAACAGCCGGGCCCAGCACTCAATGAATTGTCTCCGGGAATCGTTCCCCAAGAACCCCTGCAGCATTTCGCTTACACCCCGCCGAATTTCTTCTTTGTTCTCCCACTCCGCAACCCCTCCCCCGTCCCACAGTTCTTCATCGGGGGCGGAACCGGCGACCACCATGCGCAGGTGTGTTTCGGTGAGTGCAAGATCCGGGAGCGCAAATCCTTCGGGAGGGCAACAGTCTGCACTGAGGCAAAAGTAGCTGTGCCAGCGTTCAGCACCCACATGCCAGCCATCACGCACTTGGACGCCAGCGGAGTGCAGCGCTTCCACCAAGGATTCAATCAGTGATCCACGAGGTGGCCACGACTCGGCACTTTCTCGCGTGCTTCCCGTATAGAAGGCAACGAATACCGAATCGACCCGTGGAACCTTGTGTACAAGGTTCACCATTTGGCTCACCCAGAGGTCCTCCTCGGAGGGCCCTCTACTCGCCGAGGGAAGGTCAACCCGCAGCGTTGCGGCAAGCCCCGCCTTTTGCATGATAATCAGGACCGCCGAATTGCGCGGGTAGAAGCCAAGCGCATGGGGAACATAGGCGAGCACATCGTCTGGTCCGGTCATTGAAAAATTTGATGCCGAAGCTGAAGTAGTCATGCACCACATGGTGCCCACGAAGCACGCACCCATACCTGGGGTTCCTGCAGGTTGTGCGTTACCCCGGGCGTGAGTTCACGGGGTACACGTGTGCGGAAAAGTGCCGGACAGCTCTCCTGCTGCGGCTCTGTTTTCCCGCTACTGCTCCGGGGCTTGCTTCTTGGGCTGCTGCTCGGCTGCTGCTTCCTCCGCGCGCAATGCCATGCTGCGGCGCGCCTTATTGCGCGTAATGACCATACCCGTGACACCAATCATGATCACCAGGAACTGGAAGGAGAGCGCCACACGGAAGGCGTCAAGACTGTATAGCTCGGCGCCGGGTCCTGCTGCCTTTTGCTGGAGATCAAGGAGCCATCCGATGACGTACACACTGACGAGCGCAGCGAGAAAACCACCGACATTGACAATGCCGGTTGCCGTCCCAATCACGTGCTGCGGATTGAACGTGCGGACAAAGTCGAAACCGATCATGGAGGCCGGGCCGCCAATGGCAACGCAGATGATCATCAGGACAAGCAACCACAGCGGCGCCGGGCCGGGCCACAGGATCACCGCCAGCCAGCTCGCGGCAATGGCAGCGATCACCCCAAAGGCGATGGTGGAACGGCGGGTGGGGTACCTGGCCACAGCGGATCCAAGAATTGGCCCGAACACAATGGCAACCACCACAAAGATCGAAAGCAACCCTGAGGCAAGCGTCGGGGATACTCCCTGGCCCGAAACCAGGAACGGGTAGCCCCATGTCAGCAGGAATACATTGGCTGTGAACTGGGTGCTGAAGTGCGTCCAGAAGCCCAACCGGGTGCCCGGTTCCTTCCACGCATGCGAGAGCAAGGCCTTGACCTTGTGCGGAACGGCCTTGGGTGCACCAATTTTCGGGCCGTCACTGACAAGGACCAGTGCAAGCATCAAGGCGAGCACCGAGAGCGCCGCCAGGGCCAGGAAGGCCGGGGTCCATCCCCACAGGTGCAGCAGCGCGACAAACGGAATCAGCGAGAGCAATTGGCCAAGCTGGCCAACCATGCCGGTGACTTGCGTGAGCATCGGGATCTTGTAGCCGGAGAACCAAATCGGCAACAAACGGATGACCGACACGAAGGTCATGGCATCCCCGGCACCGACGAAGAACCGTCCAACCAGGCCGGCACCCACGGAGTCGGCCATGGCCAGCAACAGTTGCCCCACGATCATCAGCACGGCACCGCCGGCAATCATTTTGCGTGGCCCCCAGCGGTCGACCAGTACGCCCACGGGGATTTGCAACCCCGCGTAGACGAACAACTGGACCACTGAGAAGGTGGCAAGGATGGAGGCGGAAGCACCAAACCGTTCGGTTGCTTCCAATCCTGCAACACCAAAACTTGTGCGCTGGGTGACAGCTATCAGGTAGGCCCCGACACTAGCGCCCCAGACCAGCCAGGCGCGCGCGGAGTCGTGGTGAAGCGCCTTGCCCACTAGGAATCAGTAACGGCAGGGCCGCCCTGATCGTCCATTCCGGAGAGGAATGCCTCAAAGGCAAGTGCAAGTTCCTCGCCGTCCGGCACCTCCGCATCGGCGCTCATCAACAGTGAGCGGCGTTCGGTTTCCGGTACATGCTGGTCAAAGCGTTCTTCAAAGTTATCGACCATCTTCTGAACGTCCGGGCTGCCGGCAACCTGCTCGGCAATTTGGGTTTCAAGACGACGCCCAGCTTCACGCAAGCGGTCCGTCGGCAACCCCAGTTCCATGGCAGCACCCACATATTCAAGGGCACCCACGGCAACTTGTGGGTATTCGGCCTCGGAAAGGTAATGCGGGGTGTGAATCGAATAACCTGCAACATCGCGCCCGGCCTCGATCAGCCGCACCTCCAGGAGGTTCACGAAGCTTGCCGGGAGTTCAGCGGTCGGCGCCCACGTCGAGATCCCCTCGATCAGGTCCTTGCGGTTTCCGTGCGCGGTGACTCCCAGTGGGCGGGTGTGTGGCACCGGCATGGGCACCGCCCCAAAGGAAACGCTGAGTTTGATGTTCAGAGCCTCGACCAATGCTACGACGGCTTGGGTCACGCGCTCCCAGGCAAGGTCGGGTTCGGGACCCGTCAAGAAGAAGAAGTCCTGTTCCAAGCCGTCAGTGAGGAGGTAGAGCTCAAGCCGAGGCGGCTGGTAGGCGGCAAAGTGGTCACCCAGGAAGGAGATCTGGGGACGCCGCTCACGGTAGTTGATGAGCTGGTCGGTGTCGAAGGTGGCAAGCAACCGAGGGTTGAGCGAATCGAGCAACTCGGCGCGAACCTGGGAGACCACATGTCCGGCATCCGCGTGGCCGCGCATGCCGATGAGCAGATCCAGTCCTTGAAGTTCCGGTGCATCAAGGTCGATGTCTTCAAACCTGATCAGGGATTGATAATCAAGCATTGCCGCTGCTCCTTTCAGGTTGTTGACTTGGGTTTTCCCGAATTCTTGAGTCGTGGCGCGGGCCGTGGCTGCACCATGACTCAACTCGAGTCAACCGGGGTGGGAAGATTTCGGGTCATGTTCCTTGCTTGGTTCGATACCCGTTACTGAAGCGTCAACCAGCCAGGGGCGCGTTTTCTTCCCGCGACCACCTTCAATTCTAGGCCGACTTGGCCGCAAATGCCGTGTGTGCTCCGTCTCAGGGATACGATCGATAAAGCCCAATCGGCAATTTGGGAGTGCCAGCACTTCCAGGCCTTCGCCGATGCTGCCAACCGGGGTGCAGGCACTACCCCCCCTCCTGCGCCTACAGAACCTAACGAACAGGAACCGATCCGTGATCAACTCAAGCGATCTCAAGCTGACCGCAGTGTCCACCGACATCAAGCGCATCAGTGCCGGCGCCCTTGTCCTTGGTGTCGTCAAGGGAAGCGACGGTCCCACCTTGGTGGCCTCGCCCTTCAGCCCGAAGTTGACCGAATCGCTGGAAGCCACCTTGGCCCTGCTCAACGCCAGCGGTGCCGCCGACGAACTGACCCGACTGCCGGCCGCTGACGAGTCCAAGGCAGAATTCCTCGCCTTCATCGGGCTGGGTTCCTTCGAGGAATCGACCCTTACCGAAGAGGTACTGCGCCGCGGCGCCGGCTCGGCAACCCGTCAGCTTGCCGGTACCGCCACCGTGGTGTTCGCGTTGCCAACGGCAACCGTTGCCCAGGCCGGTGCCGTGGCCGAAGGCATCGCCCTGGGCGCCTATGACTTCTCCAACCACCGGTCGACCCCCTCCAAAAAGCTTCCGCTGACCGAGGCGATCATCGCCACCGCAGCCTCCACGGACAAGGACTTGCCGGCCGCCCTGAAGCGCGCAGCAATCCTCGGCCGCGCAGTGCGCGCCACCCGCGACCTGGTCAACACAGCACCCAACGTGCTGTTCCCGGAATCATTCGCCCAGGCAGTCAAGGACACCGCCAAGGGTTCCTCGCTGAAGGTCACCGTCATCGATGACAAGAAACTTGAAAAGGACGGCTACGGCGGCCTGATGGGCGTTGGCCGTGGCTCGGACCGCGGACCGCGCTTGGTCAAGGTCGAGTACTCCCCCGCGAAGGCCGCCAAGCACCTGTCACTGGTTGGCAAGGGCATCACCTTTGACACCGGCGGAATCTCCATCAAGCCCGCTGCCGGCATGCACGCCATGAAGAACGACATGGCAGGCGCTGCGACCATCCACCAGGCAATCACTGCCATCGCCGAACTCGCCCTGCCGATCAAGGTCACCGCATGGCTCTGCCTGGCGGAAAACATGCCAGGCGGCGGCGCCACCCGCCCCGGCGATGTCATCACGATGTTCGGCGGCAAAACCGTCGAGGTCCTGAACACCGACGCCGAGGGCCGCCTGGTCATGGCCGATGGCCTGGTTGCCGCCAGCGCCGAGAAGCCGGATGCCATCATCGATGTGGCCACGCTGACCGGCGCCCAGGTGGTGGCATTGGGCCTGCGCACCGCCGGAATCATGGGCGATGCCCAGCTGCGCGATGCAGTGGTTTCGGCCGCCGACCGCGCGGGCGAATCGACCTGGGCCATGCCGATTCCGGAGGAGCTGCGCCCGAGCATCGACTCGCAGGTAGCGGACCTGGCCAACATCGGTGAGCGCATGGGCGGCATGATGACCGCCGCGGCATTCCTGGATGAATTCGTCGGTGAGGTTGACGGCGTGAAGATCCCGTGGGCCCACATGGATATCGCGGGACCGGCCTTCAACGAAGCCGCCCCGTACGGCTACACCCACAAGAACGCCACCGGCTCCTCGGTGCGCACCCTGGTGGCACTGGCGGAGGAAATGGCCGCAGCAAACTAGCAGCACGCTCCTCCGCCCTGAAGACGGGTTCCACAGTGCCGGGCATCCCCGGCACTGTGGAACCCGTCACACATCACGGCAATCTCGATCACGGCATGTGGCCGAGTCCGTTTCAGGGGGCTAAGGTAATTCTGATAGATCATCTCGCATTATCGTTTCCGTGCGCTCGCTAATCCGGGCACCAGGAGACACCCCCACACACCATGGCCGACCACCACGTTGGCCACAACTCATAACGAGGGAGCGTTCACGTGGCCGAATCGGCAGCAACGCAAGAATTCGACATCCTCATTCTCGGCGGCGGTTCCGCTGGCTACTCGGCAGCATTGCGCGCCGTGCAGCTTGGCTTCACCGTCGGCCTGATTGAAAAGGCCAAGCTCGGTGGCACCTGCCTGCACTGGGGTTGCATCCCCACCAAGGCGTACCTGCACTCGGCCGAATTGGCCGAGAACGCCCGCGAAGGTGCCAAGTACGGCATCAACACCACCCTTGAGTCGATCGACCTCGGCGCCGTGCGCAGCTACAAGGACAATATTGTCGCTGGCAAGTACAAGGGCCTGACCGGCCTGCTGAAGATGAAGAAGGTGACCGTTATCGAAGGTAACGGCCGCCTGGTTTCCCAGGACACCATCGACGTTGATGGCGTGCCGTACAAGGGCAAGAACATCATCTTGGCCACCGGTTCCGAGTCGAAGACCTTCGGCCTGGAAATTGGCGGACGCATTCTCACCAGCACCGAAGCGCTGAACATGGACACCCTGCCGAAGAGCGCCATCGTTCTCGGCGGAGGCGTCATCGGCGTTGAATTCGCTTCCGTGTGGAAGTCCTTCGGCGTCGACGTGACTATCGTTGAAGGCCTACCTTCATTGGTTCCGAACGAGGATCCCTCGATCATCAAGAACCTGGAGCGTGCCTTCAAGAAGCGCGGCATCAAGTTCAACACCGGCGTCTTCTTCGAAAAGGTTGAGCAGGATGCCAACGGCGTCAAGGTCTCCCTGGCCGACGGCAAGACCCTTGAGGCAGAGATCGTCCTCGTTGCAGTTGGCCGCGGCCCGGTCACCGAGGGCCTGGGCTACGAAGCCCAGGGCATCCCGATGGACCGTGGTTTCGTACTCATCAACGAGCGCTGCCACACCGGCGTGGGCAACATCTACGCAATCGGCGACATCGTCCCGGGCGTACAGCTTGCACACCGCGGCTACCAGCACGGCATCTTCGTTGCCGAGGAAATCGCCGGCCTGAACCCGGTGGTTGTTGAAGACATCAACATCCCGAAGGTCACCTTCTGCGAGCCGGAAATTGCTTCGGTTGGCTACTCCGAGCCGGCCGCCAAGGCCAAGTTCGGCGAAGACCAGATCGAGACCACCGAGTACAACCTGGCCGGCAACGGCAAGTCCTCGATCCTGGGCACCTCCGGTTTGATCAAGATGGTTCGCGTCAAGAACGGCCCGATCGTCGGCGTTCACGGCATCGGCGGCCGCATTGGCGAGCAGATCGGTGAAGCACAGCTCATCGTGAACTGGGAAGCCTACCCGGAGGATGTTGCACAGCTCATCCACGCACACCCGACGCAGAACGAATCGCTCGGCGAGGCCGCAATGGCCCTGGCCGGCAAGCCGCTGCACGGTTAGTCACATTTTATTTGCCGGGCACGTTTACCCATGAGGTGGACGTGCCCGGTGCACTAAGCTCGGAGGCAACGCCTCCCACGAGATCTGCGGTAATATCGCGGATCTTTCGCACACAAATTTAGTTTTAGGAGAACGGGAACAAGATGTCTGAAACCGTGAACTTGCCCGCTTTGGGTGAAAGCGTCACCGAAGGCACCGTGACACGCTGGCTCAAGCAGGTCGGCGACCGCGTCGAGGTAGACGAGCCGTTGCTGGAAGTTTCGACCGACAAGGTCGACACCGAAATCCCTTCGCCGTTTGCCGGCGTTATTGAAGAAATCCTTGTCGCCGAGGACGAGACCGCCGAAGTTGGAGCCCCCCTGGTTCGCATTGGCGATGGCTCGGGCTCCGCAGCCGCACCGGTTGCCGAGGCACCGGTTGCAGAAGAGGCCCCGGTTGCCGCACCGGCACCCGTCGCTGAGGCAGCCCCGGCTGCACCGGCCGCCGCTGCAGCTCCGGCCGCAGGCACCGAGATCACCCTTCCGGCTTTGGGCGAATCCGTCACCGAAGGCACCGTCACCCGCTGGCTGAAGGCCGTTGGCGATGACGTTGCCGTTGACGAGCCATTGCTTGAGGTTTCCACCGACAAGGTCGACACCGAGGTTCCTTCCCCGGTTGCCGGCACCCTGCTGGAAATCCGCGTGGCCGAAGATGAGACCACCGAAGTTGGCGCAGTGCTGGCAATCATCGGTGCTGCAGGCGCAGCCGCCCCAGTTGAAGCTCCGGCTCCGGCCGCTGCCCCGGCACCGGTTGCAGCACCTGCCGCTCCTGTTGCAGCCCCGGCTCCGGCTCCCGCCGCACCTGTTGCAGCCCCCGCCGCACCTGTTGCAGCACCTGCCGCTCCAGTTGCAGCCCCTGCCGCTCCTGTTGCAGCCTCGGCTCCGGCCGCACCGGTTGCAGCAGCCGCAGCAGGCAACGACGGCTACGTCACCCCGCTGGTTCGCCGTTTGGCCAACCAGAACGGTGTTGACTTGGCAACCGTGACCGGCACCGGCGTCGGTGGCCGCATCCGCAAGCAGGACGTCATCGAGGCAGCTGCCGCTGCAAAGACCGTTTCCGCTCCGGCTGCAGCGCCTGTCGCAGCAGCCGCCCCGGCCGCAGCCGCGGCCCCGGTTGTAGCTTCCTCGTTGCGCGGTACCGTGGCCAAGGCCCCGCGTATCCGCCAGGTCATCGCCCGCCGCATGCGCGAGTCGCTGGATGTTTCAACCCAGCTGACCCAGGTGCACGAGGTTGACTTGACCCGCATCGTCAAGCTGCGCGGCGCCACCAAGGATGCCTTCTTGGCAACCAACGGCACCAAGCTGACCTACCTGCCGTTCATTGCCAAGGCAGTTGCCGAAGCACTGAAGGTGCACCCGAAGCTGAACGCCGAATACGATGAGGCCAAGCAGGAAATCACCTACCACAACGCCGAACACCTGGCGATTGCTGTAGACACCGACAAGGGTCTGCTGGTTCCGGTTATTTCCAACGCAGGTGACCTGAACCTTGCCGGTCTGGCCGGCAAGATCGCGGACGTCGCAAACCGTACGCGTACCAACAAGATTGGTCCGGACGAGCTCTCGGGCGGAACCTTCTCGATCACCAACATCGGTTCGGTTGGCGCACTGTTCGACACCCCGATCATCAACCAGCCGCAGGTTGCAATCCTCGGCACCGGTGCGATCGTCAAGCGTGCAGTTGTTGTCACCGGCGCTGACGGCGATGACACCATTGCCATCCGCCACATGATGTACCTGTCGCTGACCTACGATCACCGTTTGGTTGACGGCGCCGATGCAGGTCGCTTCCTGCAGACGCTGAAGGCACGCCTTGAAGCAGGCGCCTTCCAGGCCGACCTCGGTCTCTAAGACTCCGGGTTTCGCCTAAATAGGGTCGCACTCCCCCTCCGGGAGTGCGACCCTATTTCATTTGCTCATGTCATCGGATACTTGTTTGGTCCGGAGAGTTCTACATGCTGTCGAATTTCGATTAGGCTGGGATCATGACTTTTTTGCATGTATTCCTTGTATTCCTGCACATTTTGGGTGCAGCAGCGATCTTTGGCGGCTGGCTTGCCAACTTCAAGACCCCGACCGTCAACGTATGGCAGTGGTACGGCTCGATCGCGCAGCTCGTCACCGGATTGCTGCTTGTAGGTCTTGCAGAAATGCAGGACTTCGAAGTTAACCACATCAAGATTGCCGTCAAGATCCTGCTGGCCATCGGCGTCTTCGTTGCAGCCCTGCTGGGTCGCAAGAAGATCAAGGCTGGCCTTCCGGTTCCGACAGGTCTGGCCCACGGCACCGGCGGCACCGCGCTAATCGCGATCGCTGTAGCGGTTCTCTGGGTCTAATTCCCCGGAAACAAATTTCTTTGATGCGGTGTGCGCCCCCACGGGTGCACACCGCATCGCTGCTTAATCTTGGCCCCGGAACCGCACCGGTGCCGCCGGGAGTCGAACCCTTTCAGTTATCTTGGCACGGCCTTAGGATGGAAATCGGGCGCGAAAGCACCCGTCCGCCGCAATTTCTAGGAGTTGTCATCATGGCCGTTACTCGAAGCGCACGCACTGTCTGGACCGGGGACTTGATATCTGGCTCCGGTGAAACCACCTTTGCAACTTCAGGCATCGGCACCTTCCCGGTGACCTGGCGAGCCCGCGCCGAAGCCGCCGAGGGCAAGACCAGCCCGGAGGAGCTCATCGCCGCCGCACACGCATCCTGTTTCTCCATGGCGCTGAGCAACATGCTAAAGGAAGCCGGGCACACCGCCCAAGGCCTTGAAACCACCGCGGAAGTCGATTTTGACACCAGCAACGGACCCGCCATCAGCGAAATTCGACTGACCCTTGTCGCAAGCGTCGAAGGTCTTGACAACGCTGAATTCCAGAAACTGGCCATGGCTGCAAAGGAAGGCTGCCCTGTTTCAGCAGCCTTGGCAGCTGTACCGTCCATCACGCTCGACGCACGCCTGGCCTAAACACGCAGGGATCCGGTGGCCCAAAGGGGTCCGTCTGCTAGGGTCACCGGATCCTGAAAATTTCATGGACGCTTCAGTTGCGGTTCGTGTCGGAGGGGGTGACGTCCCAAATTTTCCACGCTTCAGTGCCTCCTCGCATCTCAATTTTGATCTCCTGTTTCTGGGCGCTACGCGCCGTGAGCAACGCCTTCCCGGAAGCATCCACATAGGCATATCCGCTTTGAATGCTGGTTGCACCTACCAGTGATTTGCCAGCATCGGTGTGTTCATCGACGAATACATCAGCAAGGCGCGTTTGCAGTGATCTAATGCTGAGGCCGTTGCGCTTCAGGAGCACCAGGACTTCCTTGTCACGTTTCAATGCTGGTGAGTCTGGCACGTAGATGGTTTCCAGGCCTGCCACATCGCCTGCCATCAAAAACCCATCCCTGCGCAATGTCAGGTCGGTTGCCGCCACGAGAAGTTCTTCCGCGGCTATTGGAGACTTGGGTGGACCTTCACTTTCCATACCTGCCTCCACACCCACGTTTACCTCTACATGGCCACGTGATTGAATGTTTTCTTCCTGGAAACCAGAGCTCCCAATTGACTGAGCCGCAACAGCGCCAGCCCCCACTAAAGCCATTCCAAGAAGCACGGCCACTGCAAGCTTCTTCTTTCCATGAACTCGTGGCCGTAGCTTGTGGCCCTTCGCCCACAGCTTTTGCTGATCATCACCCCGCGTGCGGTCATCAAACTCTTCTTGATCCGGGGCCTTCCCCGAAAGCATTGCTTTCCGGTTTCGAAGGCGACGCTGCTGGGATGCACTTCCGGTTCCTTGGGCCCGTGAGAAGAACCATCGGCGCGGAAGGGTTTGTTTGGTGGTGAGCATGTGTTTGAGCGCTTCCGGTTCAACTGCATCCCCAAGTTCCACGGCCGCCGGCGTTCCGCCAACGAAGATGCGCTGGGCGAATTGGCCGGCAGTAGGCCGTCGCTCCGGATCTTCCGCCAATCCATCCTCCAGAAGCATCGCCAACTCGTCATTCACCTCGGGAACCACTGCGCCAATCGGGATCCTGTTGATGGCTTGCACGGGTGCCCGCCCGGTCAACAGGTACCAGGCGCAGGCAGCCAACCCGTAAACATCACGTGCCGGCTCCAACTCTCCCGAGTCGGCCCGTCTTGCGACCTCGGGCGCACAAAATCCACTGGTCCCGTAGTCGCTGGGGGTTTCGCCGCGAATCGAACGGTTGCCGAAGTCACCGAGTTTAGGTTTGCCCTCGGCGGTGAACAAGATGTTCCGCGGGCTGAGGTCCCCGTGCGTCATACCCTGTTCGTGAAGGTGTTGGAGGACTTCGGCCATCGGTGCAATCACCGTCATCATCTCACCGACACTCAAAGGTCCCCTGGCGGAAACCACCGCCGCGGCACTGCCTGCCGGGCAATACTCCATCAGGAGTCCGGGGCCTTGCGAAGTTTCCACGAAGCCGAGTTGCTTGACGAGAAACTCATGATGCATTTCCAGGTACAGCGCACTGTCCTGGCGAAATGTTTCGTCATATGGAACCACTTTCAGGACAATTTCCTGCCCCGTGACGTCATCTTGAAGCACCCAGGCATTTCCGCTTCCACCCGCGCCGAGGCATCGCTTGGTCGTATATCTGCTGATCCGCGGCGGTTCTAGTGTTTTCTCATGTGTTTCCATGCAGTAGTTCTACACTTCAAAGAAGAATCTCGTTTTGTTTATCCACAACGTCTGTGTCTACGCAAATTCGAAAGGGCCTAACCAAAGGCGTACGGTGTTGGCCATGAGCATCAAATTCGAACGAATTGGCGTCTTGCCTGAGCTTGTTGACTACCAAGAGGCGTGGGATTTACAACGCCGAATCCACGAGGAAGTCACACTTGGACAGGCAGGGCCAACCGTCCTCCTGCTGGAACACGAAGAAGTGTACACAGCCGGCCGCCGCACTGAACCAGAAGATCGTCCAATCGACGGAACCCCGGTTGTCGATGTCGACAGGGGCGGGAAGCTGACTTGGCACGGGCCGGGACAACTTGTCGGCTACCCAATCGTGCGGCTGCTGGACATGAAGGGTATTCGCGAGTACGTAGCAATCCTGGAAGAAGCGCTGATCAACACGGCAGCAGCATTCGGTGTGCAGACAACACGAATCCGGGGCCGCAGCGGCGTATGGATCCAAGGAATCAACGGGGCACAAGACCGCAAACTCGCGGCCATCGGAATCCGTGTCGACCACGGCGTCACCATGCATGGTTTCGCTTTGAACTGCTCCAACGAGCTCACCCCATATGCACAAATCATTCCCTGCGGAATCACCGACGCCGGGGTCACAAGCCTCAGCGAAGAGGCGGGAACCACCATCACTCCAGCCGACGTCCTTGACCGAGTCGAACAAGAACTCGAAGCACTGCTGAGTCCCGCCGTGATACTGACAGCAACGACCCTTGAAGGAGCCCAACGATGAGCGCCGCACCAGAAGGCCGCCGCCTGCTACGCATCGAACAACGCAACTCGGCAACACCGGTTGAGCGCAAACCAGCCTGGATCAAGGCCAAGGTGAACATCGGCCCCGAATACGTGGGGTTGAAAAAACTCGTCAAATCCGAGGGGCTGAATACGGTTTGTGAAGAGGCCGGTTGCCCGAATATCTTTGAATGCTGGGAAGACAAGGAAGCGACCTTCCTGATCGGCGGATCAGAGTGCACCCGCCGCTGTGATTTCTGCCAGATCGACACCGGCAAGCCGCAAGCCATTGACCGCGCCGAACCGTTCAAGGTCGCCATGAGCGTAAAGAAAATGGGACTGCGTTATGCAACGGTCACCGGAGTGGCCCGCGATGACCTCGAAGACGAGGGAATCTGGCTGTATGCCGAGACGGTCCGCCGCATCCACCAGTTGAACCCCGGCACCGGCGTTGAATTGCTCATCCCGGATTTCTCGGGAAAGCCAGAATTCCTTGACGAGATTTGTGCTTCGGCTCCCGAGGTTTACGCACACAACCTCGAGACTGTACCGCGCCTGTTCAAGTCAATCCGCCCGGCCTTCCGTTACGAGCGTTCCCTCGATGTCATTACACAGGGCCGCGCCAACGGGATGATTACCAAATCCAACCTGATCCTGGGAATGGGAGAGACCCGCGAGGAAATCTCCGAGGCCATCAAGGACTTGGTCGAAGCCGGCTGCGACCTGCTGACAATCACCCAGTACCTGCGTCCCACCGAACGCCACCACCCCGTCGAACGCTGGGTCAAGCCCCAGGAGTTTGTGGAGCTGCAACAGGAGGCCGAGGAATTGGGGATCCTCGGGGTCATGAGCGGCCCGCTGGTCAGGTCCTCCTACCGCGCCGGTCGCTTGTGGGCTGCCGCGATGCGCAAGAAGGGCTTGCCGATTCCAGAGGCGTTGGCGCACATCGAGGATTCCGGTGACACACGGCAGGAAGCCGCGTCGCTGGTCGGCACATAGTCAGTCCTCGGATCGCGTAGAATTGAATCACTATGGCCAAAAACACCGATAATGCCTCGAGCGAGGCTGCAAGCCCGAAGCGTGGACTCTTCTCACGCAAGCCAAAGGCCGAGAAGGCCACTAAGGAACCAGGCCGGCTGAAACAGCTGGGCCAGGTCTTCCAGATGACCCGCAAGAACGACCCGATGGTCGTCTGGCTGATGCTTCTGGCAGCCCTTGGCATTATTGTCGTAGGCCTCGTCATTGGCCTGCTGATCAATAACTGGATCACCGCGGTACTCATCTCGATCCCGCTGGCATTGTTGGCTGCAACAATGATTCTTTCCCGTCGTGCCGAAAAGGCAGCATTCGTCCAGCTTGAGGGACGTCCGGGTGCAGCTGGCGCTGCCATGAGCGTGCTTCGTCGTGGCTGGATCCTCAAGGATGAGCCTGTTGCCGTGAACCCGCGCACCAAGGACCTTGTGTTCATGGCCATCGGCCGCGCCGGTGTGGTGCTGGTGACCGAAGGACCGACCACTCGTGTTCGCTCTTTGGTTGACGCCGAGCGCAAGCGCATGGGGCGAATTCTTCCCAACGTTCCGATCCACGTCATCAACGCCGGCAGCGAAGAGGGCCAGACTCCCCTGCATGAAGTCGGCAAGAAGATGAAGAAGCTTCCCAAGTCGATCACCAAACTTGAGATCAACGCCGTTGACAAGCGTTTGAGCACCCTGGGCAGCGCCAAGCTGCCGATCCCCAAGGGAATCGACCCGAACCGCGCCCGCCCATCGCGTGGCCGCTAAATCATCACCCCTTCTTTAAACGAGTGAGGAGCTGGACCCCCAGGGTCCAGCTCCTCACTCGTTTAAGTACTCAATGCCTCCGGCACTGGGCCACGTATTAGATCCGTACAAGAATCGTCTTACCGATCCGGTCGTGGTAGCCACGCTGATCCGAATCACTGAACAACGGCGGGATAACCAAGCAGATCAGCAGGGTCCGTACGATCCCGGTCAAAGGCTTTACGGCGGATCCGTCCATGCCCTGGACTTGCATGCCGAAGATGCGGTGCCCAATGGAGTGTCCGGTGACGCCGACAAAAAGCATTTGCATTGCAGCAAAGATAATCAGGTTCGCCGTGGGGTCCGATTTGAAGAAGAACAGCGAAATCAACATCGCGATTCCCCAGTCGATCAGCAAGGCACCCACCCGTCTGCCGATCCGTGCGACGGACCCTTGTCCGCTTTCGGGGCGGCCCAGGCGCTTGCCCGGCCATTCCTGGTTGCTTAGTTGCGGCGGGCCCTCAAGCCACGAGCCAAAGTCTTTTCTTTCCACGGCTACAAGTCTACCGGGGGCGCCCAAATTCGCCGCCGTACTGGCTCAGCCGGCCACCATGCGCTCATCAAGGTGATTCACCCACCCCGAATCGATCGTCAAACGCCAAGTATGTAACGTCGGTGAAACAATCGAGACACAGAAGAGTAACGGCATAGGGCTATGGTTGATAACGAAGGAAGGGAACACCGCTTAGTTCATCCCCTTCCACGACAACCCCGAGTCGTAACCGAAGAAACCACACAGGAGTCCCTGACTATGTTCAAGAGTCCAGAAGAAGTAATGGCATACATTGCCGAAGAAGGCGTCAAGTTCGTCGACATTCGTTTCACCGACTTGCCGGGCATCCAGCAGCACTTCAACGTCCCCGCCCGCACGGTCGACGCTGACTTCTTCCTCAACGGCCAGCTCTTCGATGGTTCCTCGATCGCAGGCTTCGCTGGCATCGCCGATTCGGACATGCAGCTGATCCCGGATGTTACTTCCGGTTTCGTTGATCCGTTCCGCCTCGAGAAGACGCTGGCCTTCAACTTCTCGATCATCAACCCGCGCACCGGCGATCCGTACCACCGCGACCCGCGCGGCGTTGCCGAACGTGCCGAGGCCTACCTGACCTCCACCGGCATCGCCGACACCGCGTTCTTCGCACCCGAAGCCGAGTTCTTCATCTTCGACAACGTGCAGTACGAGTCCAAGCCACAGGGCTCCTTCTACAAGGTCGATTCCATCGAGGCACCGTGGAACACCGGCAAGAAGGAAGAGGGCGGCAACCAGGGCTATAAGACCCCCTTCAAGGGTGGTTACTTCCCGGTTTCCCCGACCGACAAGCAGGCCGACCTGCGCGATGCCATCTGCCTCGAACTCGAAGCAGCTGGCCTTGAGGTCGAGCGCAGCCACCACGAAGTCGGCGCTGCCGGCCAGGCCGAAATCAACTACAAGTTCAACACGCTGACCCACTCGGCCGATGACATCTTGAAGTTCAAGTACATCGTGAAGAACGTGGCCGATGCCTGGGGCAAATCCGCAACCTTCATGCCGAAGCCGATCTTCGGTGACAACGGCTCGGGTATGCACTGCCACCAGTCACTGTGGGCCAACGGCGTTCCGCTGTTCTACGACGAGAAGGGCTACGCCGGCCTCTCGGACATGGCTCGCTGGTACATCGGCGGCCTGCTGAAGCACGCTTCGGCCGTCCTCGCCTTCACCAACCCGACCGTGAACTCCTACCGTCGTCTGGTCAAGGGCTACGAAGCCCCGGTCAACATGGTCTACTCGCAGGGCAACCGCTCGGCCGGTATCCGCATCCCGATCACCGGTTCGAACCCGAAGGCCAAGCGCATCGAGTTCCGCGCACCGGACGCCGCCTCGAACCCGTACCTGGCCTTCGCAGCCCAGCTGATGGCAGGCCTCGACGGCATCAAGAACCGCATCGAGCCGGCCGACCCGATCGACAAGGACCTCTACGAGCTCCCGCCGGAAGAAGCCAAGGACATCCAGGTTGCCCCGAGCTCCCTGGACGAAGCCCTGCTGGCCCTGGAAAACGACTTCGAGTTCCTTCTCGAGGGCGATGTCTTCACCGAGGACCTGGTCCGCACCTGGATCGAGTACAAGCGCGAAAACGAAATCAAGCCGCTGGCACTGCGCCCGAACCCGTACGAGTTCGAGCTGTACTACGGCTGCTAATCGGCCAACCAGGCTAAACGGGGTTTAGCCCGTTCGCGGAAGGGACCCACCAACGATGGTTGGTGGGTCCCTTTAGTTGTTTCATGTTCATCTTTTTTGGACGGGATTCAGTCGAAGCTGACAATCCCGTCGGCACCCGCGAGTTTCCCGGCATCACCCAGGAATCGTTTTCCCTCCACCCAGAGGTAACCGCCGGGTGAGAACTCACGCGCGATGGCCAAGTCCTCATCGGCCGGTTTCAGCAGGATCGCAAGCACGCCGCTCTCGAGGATTTGATAGGCGACCTGGGTGCCATCCGCATCGTCGCGACTGTACATTTCGCCGTTCGCCAGCGCCACCAACACGGACATGGCAGGTAACTCCGGCTAACCGGCAATGGTGGTGAGCATGAAGGCGCTGTCCGTTTCGGCCAACACATCGTGCAGCGCATTGGGAAGCACGAACAACCCACCGTGGGCGACAAGCGTGGATTGGCCTTCCCAACGCACCTCGATGCTGCCGCGCAGCACCAACAGCGTTGCGGATTCCGGTTTGGGGTGCTCCTTGAGCACCGACCCGGCGGTCAGGGCAATCAAGGTATGACGCAGGCGGCCGTCCTTGAGCACTGCGATCGCACTGCGTCCAAGTGGTGCACCGGTGGCCTTGGCGAGTTCACTGGTGACCAAGTCATCCAGTTCGGCTTGGGTGATATGCATGGAAACCCTTCCTGCCTTTCAACGTGGGAACAAAAGCCATTGCTTCCTACTATGCACCGGATACCGGCAAACTCAGTCCTCAAACCCGAAGAAATAGCGTTCAAACACCGAGCGGGCGCGGCGGGTGGCCTTGAGGTAGTCGCTTTCCATCACCGAGGCCTCCCCCGGTGCGTAGCCGCACCAACGCGCCACCGCTTCCATGTCGCGCCAGGCATGCGGCAGCACGTCGGTGACCCGGCCGGTGCAGATCACCCCGGCACTGCGGATCTTGCTCGCCAAGGCCCACGCGGTGTCAAGGACCTCGACGTCTTCTGCGGGAATCAACCCGGCCTCGGCAATGGCTCCCAGCGCGGGGCGCGTGGAGGTGGTGCGCAGTGCCGGAACGCTCGCGGCGTGCTGCAACTGAATCAGCTGCACCAGCCATTCGACATCACTCAGTGAACCGCGACCCAGTTTAAGGTGCCGGGACGGATCGGCTCCGCGCGGCAGCCGTTCGGCCTCCACCCTGGCCTTGACCTTGCGGATCTCGCGGACCTGGTCTTCGCCGATGGGTTCCCCGTAGCGCAGCGGGTCGACCATCGCAAAGAAGTCGGCTGCCAAATGATCGGATCCGGCCATCGGTGCCGCGCGCAGCAGGGCCTGGCGCTCCCAGGTCTCGGCCCAGCGCCTGTAGTACTCGGCGTAGGAATCGAGCGAGCGCACCAGCGGCCCGTTCTTGCCCTCCGGGCGCAGCGAGGCATCAATTTCCAGGCGCGGCTCGGCCTGGATTGCGGGGGTCACCGGTTTACCCAGCAGTGAGCCGATCGAGGTGGCAATGCGCAGCGCCTGCTCCTGGGCGCCCTGCGCATCGACGCCGGAATGGGCGCGCTGCACGAACATCACATCGGCATCGGAGCAATAGCCGATTTCCCGGCCGCCCTGCCGGCCCATGGCCACCACCAGCATGTCGCACAGCTGCGGATTCACCAGGTATTCCTTGTCCTGGGCCACGCGCAGGGTGCCGAGCACCGCAGCCCTGTCCGCGTCGGCAAGTGCGCGCCCGACCCCGTCCTGGTCGATGACCCCGGCCCCGTCGGCCAGCGCGATGCGCAGCATCTCCCGGCGGCGGATCACCCGGATCAGCCGGATTGCCTGTTCGGGCCCCAGGTTGCGTTTGAGCTTTGACTGGATCTCGGCCCACAATGCTTCGAAGGTCAGCGGCTGCAGGTCCTTGTCGGAGCCCAGCCACGCTGTTGATTCCGGGGAGACCTCCAACAGGTCGGTGATGAACCTGGAATTGGACAGGATCTTGCACAGGCGTTCGGCGGCCGCGTTCGAATCCCGCAGCATGCCCAAATACCAGTGCGACTCCCCCAGCGATTCGCTCAGCCGCCGGAAGCCAAGCAGCCCGGCGTCGGGGTCCACGCCCTCGGCGATCCAGCCCAGTAGCACCGGCAACAGCTGGCGCTGGAGCGCGGCACGCCGCCTGACCCCCGCGGTGAGGGCCTCGATGTGCCGCATGGCGGCCTTCGGGTCCACGTAGCCCAGGGCGCGCAGCCGGGCCTGGGCGGCCTCGGGGGAAAGCCTGACCTCGTCGGCCGACAGGTTCGAGGAGGTGCTCAGCAACGGCCGGTAGAAGATGCGTTCGTGGAGCTGGCGCACGGTGCGCTTGGTTTCGCCCCACCGTTCAAGCAGTTTTTTGGCTGTGGCAAGCTCGACACCGAGCATTGAGCGCACTCCGCGGGCCAGCACCCGTTGTCCGTACTCCTTGTTCGGCATCAGGTGGGTGCGGCGTAGGTTCACCAGCTGGATGCGGTGCTCTAGCACGCGCAGGAAGCGGTAGGAACCGTCAAAGATCTCGGCATCGTCGCGGCCGATGTATCCGGCCAGGCTCAACGCCCCGATGGCAGTGGTGGTGCCGCGCACACGCAGCGATTCGTCAACCCGCCCGTGCACCAGCTGCAGCAACTGGACGGTGAACTCCACGTCCCGCAAACCGCCAGGGCCCAGCTTGAGTTGGCGTGCGAGTTCCTCGGGCTTGATGTTTGCCGTGACCCGGCGGCGCATGCCCTGCACGG
Organism: Paeniglutamicibacter antarcticus; assembly: GCF_900010755.1. Lineage (GTDB taxonomy): Bacteria > Actinomycetota > Actinomycetes > Actinomycetales > Micrococcaceae > Paeniglutamicibacter > Paeniglutamicibacter antarcticus_B. The sequence continues at coordinate 235,990 of NZ_CZJT01000103.1, forward strand.
ATTCAACGAAGCCGTCGCGTTCGGAGGAGGACCAGATCAGCGGCGCGACCATGGCCTCGTAGGCTGCCCCGAGCTCGGCGTCCCCGGCAATAGCGCGGGCCTTGAGCAATGCCTGGAACTCCCAGGACTTCGCCCAGCGTTTGTAGTATGCGGCGTGGGACCCAAGGGTGCGCGAGAGGGCGCCGTCCTTGCCCTCCGGCCGCAGGTTCGCATCAACTTCCCAGAGCCCGGGCTCTGCGCCCGTGGAGTCGATGGCCCGGGAGATGCCCGCCGCCAGCACCGCGGCGATGTTCGAGGCCAGCTGTTCGTCAGGTCCGTCGCTCGCGTGGACGTAAATCACATCGACGTCCGAAACGTAGTTAAGTTCGCGTGCCCCGCATTTGCCCATACCGATCACCGCGAATCGCACGGCGGCAATGTCCACCGCGGCAAAACGCGCAGCCGCCTCGTGGCGGCTAATGGCAAGCGCGGCCTCGATGGCCGCGGCGGCCAGGTCGGCAAGTTCCCGCCCGACCACGGGCATCGCCTCCAACGCGTTTTCGGCACCGAGGTCCCGGTGCGCCAGCGAGAGCAATGCCCGGCGGTAGGCAACACGCAACCGGCGGTAGCCTTCCTGGCCGGAGACCGCGGCCACCGGCGCCATGGCAGCGAGGGGGTCCGCCCCGACGGCGCATAACAAGCTCTCCCGCAGTTCCGGCGCGCTGCGGCCCTTGATTATCGCGGCCGGAACCTCCCGAAAGACCTCGACGGCACTCGGTTCGCGGATCATGAATGTCGCCAGGGCATCGGAGGCACCCAGCAGGCGCAACAGCCCGGGCGCGGTGTGCCGGTCCTCCAGCAGCCCTGCGGCCGCCGGGGCATGCGGGATCAACCTGACCAGGGACAGCAGCGCGAGGTCCGGATCGGCGGCGTGGGCCAGATTCTCGACAAGTTGCTTCAAGTCCAGGCCCGAGAGCTCGTCTCCGCCCAAGAAGCGCTTGGCGCGCTCCAGGTCATCGAAGCCGGCAGAGATCAGCCGCCGCGTGGGGTTCACGAATCGCTCCTAGAGGATCCCGAGGTAGCGGCGCAGCTCGAACGGACTGACGTTCTGCCGGTAGGCTTCCCATTCGTCGCGCTTGTTGCGCAGGAACGAGTTGAACACCTGTTCGCCAAGGATCTCGGCGACCAGCTCGGATTCCTCCATGGCGCGGATCGCGTCATGCAGGGAACCTGGCAGCGGGTCGTGGCCGGAGGCACGGCGTTCGGCGCTGCTCAGGCCCCAGACATCGTCCTCGGCCTGCGGCTCGAGCTCGTAGCCGTCCTGGATGCCCTTCAGTCCGGCACCGAGCAGGCAGGCGTAGGCCAGGTACGGGTTGGTGGCCGAGTCGATGCCGCGGTATTCGACGCGGGCGGACTGGCCCTTGCCCGGCTTGTACAGCGGGACGCGGACCAGTGCCGAACGGTTGTTGTGGCCCCAGGAGCGGTGGCTCGGGGCTTCCCCGCCACCCCAAAGACGCTTGTAGGAGTTCACGAACTGATTGGTCACGGCCGTGAATTCCGGTGCATGGCGCAGGATGCCGGCGATGAACTGGCGGGCGGTGTCCGAGAGCTGGAATTCGCGTCCGGCCTCGAAGAAGGCGTTGGTGTCGCCCTCGAAGAGCGAGAAGTGGGTGTGCATGCCCGATCCCGGCTCGTCGGAGAAGGGCTTGGGCATGAAGGTTGCGTAGATGCCCTGCTGGATCGCAACCTCCTTGATGACCGTGCGGAAGGTCATCACATTGTCGGCGGTCTGCAGCGCATCGGCGTAGCGCAGGTCGATCTCGTTCTGGCCCGGCCCGTTCTCATGGTGGGAGAACTCCACGGAGATGCCAACTGCCTCCAGCATGGTCACCGCGGTGCGCCGGAAGTCCTGGGCGACGCCGCCGGTGACGTGGTCAAAGTACCCGCCACGGTCAACCGGCACCGGGTAGCCATCGACCCCGAGCTCCGAGGACTTGAGCAGGTAGAACTCGATCTCCGGGTGGGTGTAGCAGGTGAAACCCATCTCGGAGGCGACCGCCAACTGGCGCTTGAGCACGTGCCGCGAGTCGGCGGCGGCGGGCTCCCCGTCGGGGGTCAGGATGTCACAGAACATCCGGGACGTCGGTTCGGTTTCCCCGCGCCACGGCAGGATCTGGAACGTTGAGGGGTCCGGTTGCAGCAGCATGTCGGATTCGTAGATGCGCGAGAGCCCCTCGATGGAGGACCCGTCAAAGCCCAGGCCTTCCTCGAAGGCCCCCTCAACCTCGGCCGGGGCCAGGGCCACCGATTTCAGCGAACCCACCACGTCGGTGAACCAGAGGCGCACAAAACGCACGTCACGCTCTTCGATGGTCCGGAGGACGAATTCCTGCTGGCGATCCACGGCGGGTTCCTTCCACAAACTGCAACAATTTTACCGGCGGTGAGTGCCGCCTCATTTACTTTATACGGTTTTCCCTACATGACACGGTGCTACGTGTTGGCGCAATGTGCATTAGTCTCTTGCCCATGAGTGCTCATCCTTCAACGCCAGCCCAAACCCCGGCTCAATTCCCGGCCCCCGGCGCCCGCGTGCGCGTCCACCACCTGCAGAAAGCCAAGGTCGAGGGACGCAAATTTGCGATGCTCACGGCCTACGACACCATGATGGCCAACATCTTCGACGAGGCCGGGATCGAGGTCCTGCTGGTCGGCGATTCGGCGGCGAACACCGTCGTCGGATACTCTTCAACGCTGCCAATCAGCCTCGAGGAAATGATCATTTTCGCCAAGGCCGTGACCTCGGGGGTCAAGCGCGCCCTGGTCGTCTGCGATATGCCGTTTGGCTCCTACGAAGTTTCCCCCGAGCAGGCAGTGGCCTCCGCGGTGCGCCTGATGAAGGAGGGCGGGGTTCACGCGGTCAAGCTGGAAGGCGGCGAATACTTTGCCCCGCATGTGCGCGCGCTGGTTGCCGCGGGCATTCCGGTGATGGCCCACATCGGTTTCACCCCGCAGTCGGAACATGCCTTGGGCGGTTACCGGGTGCAGGGCCGCGGGGATGCGGCCGATGCCATGGTCAAGGACGCCCAGGCCCTCGAGGCTGCTGGGGCCTTCTCGGTGCTGATGGAAATGGTGCCCACCGCCACCGCCAAGCGCGTCGATGAATCGCTGCACGTGCCAACCGTCGGCATTGGCGCCGGTGCCGTCACCACCGGCCAGGTATTGGTGTGGCAAGACATGCTTGGGTTGGGTGCCGGGAAGGGTGCACGTTTTGTGAAGAAGTATGCAGATTTGCGTTCGATAGTTTCGCAAGCCGCCACCGCCTACCACCAGGATGTTTTGGGTGGCTCGTTCCCGGCACCCGAGCACGAATTCGAAGACTAGGAAAATTAGACAGCAGCAACCACTGCCGAGACGCTACTCTTCCTCTTCGTCCTCGTCATCCCACTGTTCGTTACGTTCGCGGACCTTGGCCATTGCGGATTCGGCTTCGGCGCGGGAGTTGTAAGGACCCAAAAGCTGGGACCAGTCCGATTGCGGACCCGATTCAACGGCGCCTGTGACGATGTTGAACCAGTACTCGCCTTCACCCGGGAGTGAACCACTCATTTCCTTGCCCGCCTTTCGTCGTTTGATTGGTAAGGCCAACCCTACAGCCGAAGAGCTCCGGGTTCATCGATCCCCGCACCCGGTCAGGATGCCCACGGACCGGGTACACCGTTAGACTTGGCGTTATGTCACTTGCGTCAACAGCACCAATCGGGTCGCTGACACCCGGAATCCAGTCCCCCGAACGCGCCGTCCCGGCCTCGATCGCCCGACCCGAATACGTGGGCCGGCCGGCCCCGCGCAAGTCGGAGGCATCCGAGGTCCGCAGCCCCGAAATCATCGAGAAAATGCGCATCGCCTCGAAGATCGCGGCCCGGGCGCTGGTCGAAGTCGGCAAGGCAGTGGTTCCCGGGGTCACCACCGACGAACTTGACCGGGTGGGACACGAGTACCTGCTTGACCACAAGGCGTACCCATCCACCCTGGGGTACCGGGGGTTCCCCAAGTCATTGTGTGCCTCAATCAACGAGGTCATCTGCCACGGCATCCCGGACAGCACGGTGGTCCAGGACGGCGATATCATCAACATCGATATCACCGCGTTCATTGGCGGCGTCCACGGTGACACCAATGCAACGTTCCTGTGCGGGGATGTGGATGAGGAATCGCGTCTGCTCGTCGAGCGCACCGAGGAATCCCTGCGCCGTGCCATCAAATCGGTGATGCCTGGACGCGAAATCAACGTCATAGGCCGTACTATTTCTGCATATGCGAAAAGATTCGGTTATGGTGTGGTGCGGGACTTCACCGGCCACGGCGTCGGCGAATCCTTCCACACCGGGCTGATCATCCCGCATTACGATGCGGCGCCTGCCTACAACCGACTCATTGAACCGGGCATGACGTTCACCATTGAACCGATGCTCACACTTGGCACCATTGAGTGGGACATGTGGGAGGACGGCTGGACGGCCACCAGCAAGGACCGTAAACGCAACGCACAGTTTGAACACACTCTGCTCGTCAATGAGGACGGCGCCGAAATCCTCACCCTGCCGTAAGTGGCAGGAATTGTTCCGCACGAGAGAGAACCCGAGTAAAAGCATGTCTAAAAGCGTGAAAAAGCAAACCACGGTCGCCATTGGCATCGACATCGGCGGTACCGGCATCAAGGGCGGCATCGTCAACCTGACCACCGGCAAATTGATCGGTGACCGTGTCCGCATCGACACTCCCCAGCCGGCAACCCCGGCGGCAGTGGCCGAGGTCGTCTCGCAAATCGTGGCCGAACTTTCCGCCCTCGACGATGCCCCGGCACCGGATAGCCCGGTGGGCGTCACCTTCCCGGCGATCATCCACCACGGTGTCGCCCGTTCGGCGGCAAACGTCGACAAGTCCTGGATCGGCACCGACGTCGACTCGTTGCTGACCGCTCGTCTGGGTCGCCCGGTCCACGTGATGAACGACGCCGATGCAGCGGGCCTTGCCGAGGTACGCTACGGCGCCGGCAAGGGCGTCGACGGCACGGTCTTGGTCATCACTTTGGGCACCGGAATCGGCTCCGCACTGATCCACAACGGCGTGTTGATTCCGAACATCGAGCTTGGACACTTGGAGATTGATTCGGCGGTTGCCGAATCCAAGGCCTCGGCATCGGCCCGGGAACGGGACGATTTGTCCTGGGACGAATACGCCGAACGTTTGCAGCGGTTCTTCTCCCACGTCGAATTCCTCATGTCCCCCAACCTCTTTGTCATTGGCGGCGGAATCTCCAAGCGCGCCGATGACTACCTGCCGAAGCTTTCGATCAACACCCCGATCGTCACCGCTTCGTCGAAGAACAACGCTGGCATCGTCGGTTCGGCGCTGCAGTCACTGATTTCCGAGCAGCTGGCCAAGTAACCAGCAATACGCACAACGGGTGTGTTTCCAGGGCTTTCACCCGGGAAACACACCCGTTTTTTGTTGCTTGCGATCTATGTGCGGACAGGTGCCGAACGGGCGCGAGTTGGCGCCGAGCGGGCGCTAGTTGGCGCCGAGCGGTCGCTGGTGGCCCACCGGGCTCGTTTGGCGTTCGTGGCGCAGCGTATCGATGGCCCGCTCAAAATCTTCCAGGGATTCAAAGCCTTGGTACACACTCGCGAAGCGCAGGTACGCGACCTCATCGAGGCGCTGCAACGGGGCCAGGATCGCCAGGCCTACCTGATGCGCATCGATTTCCGCGCTGCCCGAGGAACGCACAGCCTCTTCAACTTCCTGGGCCAGCACGGCCAAGTCGTCATCGGTGACCGGGCGTCCTTGGCAGGCCTTGCGTACGCCGTTGATGACCTTGGTGCGGCTAAATGGTTCGGCAACGCCCGACCGCTTGAGCACGTTCAGGCTTGCGGTTTCGGCGGTTGTGAAACGCCGTCCACATGCTGCGCACTGGCGTCGGCGGCGGATTGCCGTGCCGTCATCGGTGAGTCGACTGTCAACGACTTTCGAATCGGTATGCCTGCAATACGGGCAATACACGGCACTCCTTCCTGGGGGGCTCTTTACCGGAACACACGCGTGCTCCGGTTCAGTTTAGAACTACATATAGCCTAATCACAAAATTGTCACTACCACATCTTGTGGTTTGCGTCACCTTCACGGCCTGTGGCCATGTCCAATTCAGGGCCGTGCGAAGCGAATAGCTACGGCATCGCCGTGCGCCGGAAGGTCCTCGGCGTTGGCCAGCGCTATGACGTGACCCGCAACCTCATCCAGGGCCGCCCGGTCGTAGTCGATGACCTGGATGGCCTTGAGGAATGTATTCACGTTCAGCCCGGAGGCAAAGGCTGCGGTCCCGCTGGTGGGAAGCACGTGGTTGGATCCGGCGCAGTAGTCGCCGAGGCTCACCGGCGAGTGGGAGCCAACGAAGATGGCCCCGGCAGCGGTGATGCGCGCTGCGACGGCCGCCGGATCCTGGGTGTGGATTTCCAGGTGCTCGGCCGCATAGACGTTGCACACGGCAATCGCGGCCTCCAACCCGTCAACCAGGATGATCGCCGATTGCCGGCCACCCAGGGCGATCCTCACGCGTTCGGAGTGCTTGGTGGTGTTGCATTGGACCTCAAGGGCCTCGCGCACGGCTTCGGCAAGTTCCGGGGAATCCGTCACGAGGACCGCTGCAGCGTTTGGGTCGTGTTCGGCCTGCGAGATCATGTCGGCGGCAATGTAGGAGGGGTTTGCCGTGGCATCGGCAAGAATTGCGATTTCGGTGGGCCCGGCCTCGGCATCAATGCCAACCACGCCCTTGACCAGGCGCTTGGCAGTTGCCACGAAGAGGTTTCCCGGGCCGGTGACCACGTCAACGGGCTCGATGGCAAGGGCCGGATCCTGCCCCTCGGCAACCGGCACACCATAGGCCAGTGCGGCAATGGCCTGCGCCCCGCCCATGGCGTGGACCTCGGCCACTCCCAGCAGCTGGGCGGCGGCCAAAATGGTGGGGTGCGGAAGCCCGCCGAATTCCTTTTGCGGCGGAGAAGCTATGGCCAGCGAGCCGACACCGGCCGCAAGTGCGGGAACAGCGTTCATGATCACGGAGCTCGGGTAGACGGCCAATCCGCCGGGAACATACAGCCCGACGCGGCGAACCGGAACCCAACGCTGGGTGACGGTTGCACCGTTTCCGTAACGCACCTCGGTGGCACCGGGAACCTGCTCGGCGGCAAAGGCACGGGCGCGGGCAATGGATTCCTCAAGCCCGGCACGAACCTGCGGATCCAGTTCCGCCAAGGCGGAAACCATGGCTTCAGTCGGGACGCGGGTGTGGGTCTGGGAAACACCGTCAAAACGTTCGGCCAGATCGCTCAACGCGGCGAAGCCTTCGGCCCGAACGCGGGCGATGATGCCCTCGACGGCTTCGGCGGCCGTGGCGAAGTTCAATTCGGGGCGCGGCAGCACTGCCTTGAGTCCCGCATGGTCCAGGGCGGCACCACGCAAATCCAGGGATTGAAGGGCGGAAAAGGTCTGGGGGCTGGCGTCGCTAGTCACCCCACCAGTTTATAGGCATTGGCACCCGGTGCCACGATCCGTGAGGAATGCTTGGCTTAACAATGCGACCTATCCCCCGAGGGCCGGGGCGGGCTTCCCCCTGCGGCGGCGGGCTTCCCCCTGCGGCGGCGGGCTTCCCCCTGCGGCGGCGGGTGCCATACCCTAGCCAGTAACCCAGGAATTTTCATAAAGACGGGAAACCCCGAATGCGCACACCACATGGAACCATTGAAGAATCGACTGACGGAACGCGGATCGTGATCACCCGCGAGGTCGAGTTCGGGCCCGAGGATCTCTGGGATGCGTTCACCACGGCCGAAGGGCTGGCTCCCTGGGTGGGGATTTTGCGTGGAAGCCGCGAGACCGGCGACCTGAACTTCTCCATGGTTGAGGGCGGCCAGGAAGCGAATGCCGCCAAGGCGTCAATCCAGCGTTGCCGGGCGCCCCATGAGCTGGCTTTCACCACCGAAAGCGAATACGGCAATTGGAACCTCGGCGTTGAAATCGACGGCACCGCCACCGGGAGCCGTATTCGGTTCATCCACATCCTCGGGGCCGCCGATGATCCGAGCAACATCGGTCCCGGTTGGGAGTACTACATGGAACGGGCCATCCTCTCGCTACGGGGCGGGGATGCTGATTCCGTGGTGTGGGATGAGTACTACCCGGTGCTGGCATCCGCATACACGAAAGCACCCGGATAGGTCATCCCTTTGGGTCGATCCATCCGGGCGCCGACACGCTCGCGCAGGGTGCGGCTAGCCGTCCAGGCAGGTTGAGCCCAGCAGCACCTTCAGGTCTCCGAAGAGCGCTGAGTTGGGGTTGACCCGGTATTCCATGCCCAGACGCATCAGCGAGGTGCCGCGGCTGCCATGCAGCTTCACCCGCACCTCGGTGGTTCCCTGGTGCACCCGCAGTACGTCCCCCAGTGCCGAGACAACTTCCTCGGTGGCCTTGTGCGCTGCCATCGAGATCACCACGGGACCGCTTTCGCCATCCTCCCGGATTTCCGGGACCGTGAGCTCCTGGGCGTTGAGCGTGATGGATCCGTCATCGCGTTTCTGAATGCGACCCTTGACCACCACAATCAGGTCCTCGGCGAGCACGTTGGCGATCGGTGCGTAGGCGTTGCCGAAGAACATGGTTTCCATGGAACCCGAAAGGTCCTCGATCTCGCAGCGGGCATACGGGTTACCCGACTTCTTGGCGATCCTGCGCTGGAGTGAGGTGATCATGCCGCAAATGGTGACAGTATGCCCGTCCTGCGGGCCGTCATCGGAGAGCACCTGGGTAACGGACATATCGGCGTTCTGCTCCAGCAGGCCACCTAGGCCCTTGAGCGGGTGGTCCGAGACATAGAGTCCGAGCATGTCGCGTTCGAAAGCGAGCTTGTCCTTCTTTTCCCAGTCCGGCATGTCAGGGACCGAGACCGTCATGCCCTGGGCCACCGAGGGATCATCGAACGCGCTGAAGAGGTCGAACTGGTTCGCCGCCTCATTGCGCTTGACGGAGATGACCGAGTCGACTGCCTCTTCATGGATGGCCACCAAGGCGCGCCTGGCATGGCCCATGGAGTCAAAGGCACCTGCCTTGATCAGGGATTCGATGGTTCGCTTGTTGCAAACGATCGCCGGGACCTTCTGCAGGAAGTCGGAGAAGTTCTCGAAGTTTCCCTTTTCCTTGCGGGCCTCGACCATGGCATTGATCACGTTGGCGCCGACATTGCGGATCGCGCCCATGCCGAAACGGATATCGCTGCCCACCGGGGTGAAGTTCAGCGCCGATTCGTTAACGTCTGGGGCCAGCACGGTGATGCCCATGTGGCGGCATTCGTTCAGGTACATGGCTGTTTTGTCTTTGTCATCCGCCACCGAGGTGAGCAGCGCGGCCATGTATTCCGACGGGTAATGGGCCTTGAGGTACGCGGTCCAGTAGGAGATGACGCCGTAGGCTGCCGAGTGGGCCTTGTTGAATGCGTAGTCGGAGAAGGGCAGCAGGATGTCCCAGAGCGCCTTGACGGCCTCCATGGTGAACCCGTTGTCGACCATGCCCTGGGAGAAGCCAGCGAACTGCTTGTCCAGTTCGGACTTTTTCTTCTTGCCCATGGCTCGGCGCAGAATATCTGCTTGGCCCAGCGAGAAACCTGCGAGCTTCTGCGCGATGGACATGACCTGCTCCTGGTACACGATCAGACCGTAGGTCCCGCCCAGGATCTCCCGCAGCGGTTCCTCCAGGGTCGGGTGGATCGGTGTTTCTTCCTGGAGCTTGTTCTTGCGCAACGCATAGTTGTTGTGCGAGTTTGCGCCCATGGGGCCCGGGCGGTACAGCGCGAGCACCGCGGAGATGTCTTCAAAGTTGTCGGGGCGCATGAGCTTGAGCAGCGAGCGCATGGGCCCGCCGTCGAGCTGGAACACGCCCAGGGTGTCTCCACGTGCCATCAACTCGTAGGCGCCGGCGTCGTCGAGTTCCAGTCGCTCGAGGTCCAGGTCAACATCCTGGTTGGCCTTCATGTTTTCCAGTGCGTCGGAAATGATGGTGAGGTTTCGCAACCCCAGGAAGTCCATCTTGATCAGCCCCAGGCCTTCGCAGGTCGGGTAGTCGAACTGGGTGATCACCTGTCCGTCCTGGATGCGGCGCATGATCGGGATGACATCGATGATCGGGTCCGAGCTCATGATGACGCCGGCGGCGTGCACGCCCCACTGGCGCTTGAGCCCCTCGATGCCCTTGGCGGTCTCGAAGACGCGCGCGGCCTCGGGGTCGGTGGCGACCAGCTGGCGGAAGTCCCCGGCCTCGGAGTACCGCTTGGACTTGGGATCATCTATGTCGTTGAGCGGAATGTCCTTGGCCATGACGGCAGGCGGCAGTGCCTTGGTCAGTGACTCACCCATGGAGAACGGGTAGCCGAGCACGCGCGAGGAGTCCTTTAGCGCCTGCTTGGTCTTGATGGACCCGTAGGTCACGATCATTGACACGCGTTCGTCGCCATACTTTTCGGTCACGTACCTGATGACCTCCGAGCGGCGACGATCATCGAAGTCGACGTCGAAGTCGGGCATGGAGACACGTTCCGGGTTCAGGAAGCGTTCGAAGATCAGCCCGTGGTGAAGCGGGTCAAGATCGGTGATGCGCATGGCGTAGGCGACCATGGAACCGGCGCCCGAACCACGTCCGGGCCCAACGCGAATGCCGTTGTCCTTGGACCAGTTGATGAAGTCGGCAACGACCAGGAAGTAGCCGGGGAAGCCCATCTTGATGATGACGTCGAGTTCGAAGTCGGCCTGCTTGCGCGAGGCCTCCGGGACGCCGTTGGGGTAGCGGTAGTGCATCCCCTTGTCGACTTCCTTGATCAACCAGCTGGTTTCGTCCTCGCCCTCCGGGCACGGGAAGCGCGGCATGTAGTTGGCGTTGGTGTCGAAGGAGACTTCTGCGCGTTCGGCAATCAGCAGCGTGTTGTCGCAGGCATCTGGCATCTCGCGGAAGAGGTGGCGCATTTCGGCCGGGCTCTTGAGGTAGTAGCCGGATCCCGAGAAAGCGAAGCGTGAACCGCCCTGGTCGTAGGTCGGCTCATCGAGGGTGGAACCTGAGTTGATGGCCAGCAGCGCCTCGTGGGCCTTGGCATCGTGTTCGTGGGTGTAGTGCAGGTCGTTGGTGGCGAGCCGCGGGATGTTCAGTTCCTTGGCCAGGCGCAACAGGTCCTGGGTGACCCGGCGTTCGATGTCCAGGCCATGGTCCATGAATTCGCAGAAGTAGTTTTCCTTGCCGAAAAGGTCCTGGAATTCCGCGGCCGCCGCCTTGGCCTCGTTGTATTGGCCCAGGCGCAGTTTTGTCTGCACCTCACCGGAAGGACACCCTGTGGTGGCGATGATGCCCTCGTGGTAGGTGTTCAGCAGGTCCCGGTCGAGCCGTGGGTACTTGCCGAACACGGAGTCCAGGGAGGCAAGGGATGAGGCCTTGAAGAGATTCTTCATGCCGGTGTTGTTGTAGCTCAGCAACGTCATGTGGGTGTAGAGGCCACCACCGGAAACGTCATCACGCTTCTGGCTTTCATCGGTACGCCATTTCACGCGGGTCTTGTCGTCGCGCGCGGTGCCAGGGGTGACATAGGCCTCGATGCCGATGATCGGCTTGATCCCGGCCTGCGTTGCCTTGTTCCAGAAGTCGAAGGCACCGAAAAGGTAACCGTGGTCGGTGGTTGCCAAGGCAGTCATGCCCAGGCGGTTGGTTTCCTCGAAAAGTTCGGTCAGGCGCGCGGCGCCGTCGAGCATCGAGTACTCGGTGTGAGTGTGAAGGTGTACGAATCCATCGCGTTGAGAGCTAGCCACCGGTATAGTCTAGGCGTTCTTCCTGAGGGTTGCTGGCCCCTTGGCCGGGATGTGAAAAGCGGCACCCGTCTGGTGAACGGGTGCCGCTATTTTTGCCTTAGAACAGACCGTCCCTGAGCATTTCCAGTGAGCTTTCCAGGTCGACCGGATACTGACTGGAGTACTCCACCCATTCCCCGTTGACCGGGTGGAAGAAGCCGAGGGTCTGGGCATGCAACCACTGGCGGGTCAGTCCGAGGGCGGCGGCCAGCTTCGGGTCCGCACCGTAGGTCTGGTCACCGACACAAGGGTGGCGCAACGCACTGAAGTGCACGCGGATCTGGTGGGTGCGCCCGGTTTCGAGCGTCACCTCAACCAAGGAAGCCCGGCCAAAGGCCTCAATGACCTTGTAATGGGTTACCGAGGGACGGCCGTCCTCGATGACCGCGAATTTCCAGTCGTGGCCGGGATGGCGGCCCAACGGTGCGTCAATGGTTCCCTGTAACGGTTCGGGCAACCCTTGGACCACTGCATGGTAGATCTTCTTCGGCGTGCGTTCCTTGAACGCACGCTTCAGCGCTGTATAGGCACGTTCGGTCTTGGCGACCACCATCAGGCCGCTCGTTCCAACATCGAGCCGGTGCACGATACCTTGGCGTTCGGCAGCACCCGATGTTGAAATGCGGTAACCGGCAGCAATCAAGGCGCCAACCACTGTGGGTCCGACCCAGCCCGGTGAGGGGTGGGCCGCAACACCGACAGGCTTGTCGATGACCACATAGTCGTCGTCATCGGCAATGATCTTGAGGTCTTCCACAAGTTCCACCCTGATCTCTAGCGGGTCCGGACGAACCGGAAGAAAAACATCGATTAGTTCCCCGGCAATGGTCTTGCGGGACTTGCCCAGCATCTTTCCTGCAGCCGTGACGTTGCCTTCGGCGCACAGCAATGCGGTCTGGGTGCGGGAGAGCCCAAGCCTGTCGGCCAGAAACGCGTCAACTCGCTGCTTGGCGTCTTCGGGCTGAACCACCAGCGATTCCTTGCGGCCCTCGCTCATTCGGTGCCCGGGGTTTCAGGCTCAGTGTTGCCCTCAGCAGCAGCCTTCTTGGCGTGCACTGCTTTTCTTCCGTCGACTTCACGACCTGTGAAAAGCAGCAGGCAGATGCCGATCATTGAACAAACAATGAACATGTCCGCGACGTTGAAGATAGCGAAATTCGGAAGCGCAATGAAGTCAACTACGTGTCCGTGCCCGAAGGACGGCGGGCGGAAAAGCCTGTCCGTGAGGTTTCCGGCAACACCGCCCATGAGCCCGCCCAGCGCCAGGGCCCATGGCCAGGAACCGATCTTTCGGACCAGGAACACTGCGACGTAGACCAATACCGCTGCCTGGATGATGGTGAAGATCCAAGTAACTGACTCCCCCATGGAGAACGCGGCGCCTGAGTTTCTGATGAAGTACCAACGAAGCAGTGGAGGGAACACGTCAATTGACTGGCCCTCGTACATATTGGTTTCAACAATGCGCTTGGTGATTTGGTCCAAGACCAAAGCGAGCACCGCCAACGCGGTGGTCACCAAAACCTTGGTCCTTGTGCGTTTGCCGGTGTTAGCGGGCGCCGGGGAATCCTGTGGCGCTGGTGATACGGAACTGTTTTCCATCATGTCCTTTAACGCATTGTTGGCGGTCGGGATATCCCGACCGCCAACAATCTTAAGCCATCAATAGGTGAGGCAGGCAGCGGCAGATTAGCCGTTGTCCTTGGATTCAGGGGAATCCATGGAGCCCTTGGCCTCGAGGTCGCGCAGCTGACCTTCGATGTAGGTCTTCAGGCGTGCACGGTAGTCACGCTCGAAGCCGCGCAGCTGCTCAACCTTGCGCTCGAGAACAGTCTTCTGCTGTTCCAGTGCGGAAAGGGTCTTGCGGCTCTTCTCCTCAGCGTCGGATACAAGGCTGTTGGCCTCGACCTGTGCCTCGGCAATGATCTTGTCGCGCTGCTCAACACCTGCGGAGACGTATTCGTCGTGCAGGCGCTGTGCCATGGCGAGAACGCCTGCTGCGGATTCGGCAGTGGAGACCGGAGCGGCAGGAGCTGCTGCAACGACCTTAGCCGGCTCGGCTGCCTTGGGCGCTGCGGCTGCCGGGGTCTCTTCCTTCTTGACCTCGGCTTCCTTTGCCTTGGGCTTGTCGGCTTCTGCTGCTTTGGCTGCCGGTGCTGCTGCGACGGGAGCTGGCACTGCCTGCTCGCCTTCGGCGCTTCCGGATTCGCCCAAGCGGCGACGCAGTTCTTCGTTCTCCTGCGTCAGACGACGTAGCTCGACAACGATCTCGTCTAGGAAATCGTCAACTTCATCCTGGTCATAGCCTTCGCGGAACTTAGTTGGCTGAAATCGTTTGTTGACTACATCTTCTGGCGTGAGAGCCATCTGGTCACCTCGATACTTGGTTCTCTCCTCGAACCGCCTATGTGCGGCCCGAGTACACTTACCGTTTCATTGGCACGCTGACCGGTGCAGTCGTTGTGCCTAATGTGACAACACTATAACGACAGGAGCGCTAATGACTAAATCCAACAATTATTTACCGAAGGGTTTTTCATTAGTTCGCACAGGTAGCGGCCGACTTAGGCCTCGGTTGAAGCCTTATCCCACTGCCACCATTGCGCCCAGGTTACTGACAACCAGTTTCAGGACAATGACGACGAGGAACAAAATTATGAACGCTAGATCCAATCGGATTCCCCCGATTTCCAGCGGTTTGATGCGGGATCGGAGCCACCGCATGGGTGGGTCCGTGGTCTTGGCAATCATCGACACAGCCACCAGGGCCATGCCAGTCGGACGCCAGGACCGCGCAAAGGATTCAGTGATATCCAGCACGATGCGCAACAAGAGCATGACTTGCAGCACGGTGAGCACTACATAGAGCAGTGCGAAGATAAACTCCACGTTGTATACGAACCTTTGCGCTTAGCTCTGGTTGAAGAAGGTGGCTTGGTCTTCGGACTGTTTCTTGTCCTCGCCAAGCACTTCCACGGTGGACGGTGAGAGCAGGAACACCTTGTTGGTGACCCGCTCGATGCTTCCGTGCAGAGCGAATACAAGGCCTGCCGAGAAGTCGACAAGTCGCTTGGCATCCGCTTCGCCCATATCCGTGACGTTCATGATGACGGGGATGCCATCACGGAAATTCTCACCAATGATTTTTGCATCATTGTATGAACGTGGGTGAACGGTGGTGATCTGACGCAATGAGTCGTCCTCGTCCCGTGCTGAAGGCGCGCGCTTGATGGGTGTTACCGGTGCCCGGTATTCGTTTTCAATGACAGGTCGCGGGGCAATGGGTGCCACCGGTGCCGGCTGAACGGCAACCGGCTCTTCGTAAAGGGGCTCGACAATGCGCACTTCTTCACGCACTTCGGTATCGCGCCGTTCCGTCTCGAAGTTCTCGTCGCCTTCGGCGAGTCCGAGGTAGATCATTGTCTTGCGCAGTGCGCCAGCCATGGTCTTCTCCTTTATGATCGTGCGCGGTCGGAAATGCCGGCCGCAAGTCTCTCCGCTAGTTTGACGCTACCGCACCATTCGGCGGTGCCCGAGTACATCCGATACTTCGTGCCGGTGTGTCGCAATGTGGCTTTCGCCGCTGCCAAGCACTCTCCCTCATTGCCGGCTTTTGAGCCATGCAGCTATGAGTCGGTGGGGCAATCGGGTTCGGCCCAGATGAGCCCTGCCAACCTGCCGGTTTCGGGGTCCCTGCGGTAGGAAAAGTACGATTCGTCTTCCAAGGTGCAGATTCCGCTTTCGGTGACTTGCACCCCGAGTGAAACAAGCTCTTGGCGAGCGGCACCGGGCAGATCCAGGCCGGGGCTTGACCACCGGGTGGTGCAGCCGATTCCAGGACGCAGCACTTCGGATTCTTCGGCCATAGATTGGGGGACTTCGTAGCAGGATGCGCAGATTGCGGGCCCTATCCAGGCTTCAATCTCCGTGGCGCCAGCGGAGCGCAGCCCGCGCACGGTATTGGACAGGATTCCATCCAACAGGCCGCGGCGTCCGGCATGCGTTACCGCGCTGAGGCGGCCGGTTGCCGTGGCCGCGGCAAAAACAACCGGGAGGCAGTCAGCGACCATGACGGCCAACGGCGTGGCGCCACTGGACGAAACCAGCGCGTCGCAGGTTGCGGTTAGCACTGAATCCGCAGGTTCGTCCACGACAACAACGTCTGCCGAGTGAACCTGGTTCATGTAAGTGAAGGATGCTTCACCCAAGCCCAAATCTTGCTCCAGGCCGCGACGCCGCAGCAGCACGGCGTCGCGGTCATCTGGAACATGGAGGGCGAGATTGCCCTGTTCCACCGAAGTGAATGCAATGTGCAGGCCGGGGGCTACTGCCGATTGATATCGCAACATGGACTTAGGGCAACTCCCCCATCAGGTGGCTTGCGTCTTTACTTCAGGAAGTCCGGGACATCCAGGTCATCGTTGGTTGCCGAAAGATCCGGCTCCACGATGGCCGGGAGTTCCTCGAAGCCAGGCTCTGCGGTGGCGACGGCGGAGCGAACTTCTTCGCGTACCGGTGCTGCCGAGGGTGCCAGCGGAGCGGCCGCGGGTGCGGCCGGAACGTGGCGAGCCGGGATTGCCGCCTGTGGTGCGTTGGTTGCATCAACCTGGTCAAAGCCTGCGGCGATGACGGTAACGCGCGCTTCGTCACCCAGGGCGTCGTCAATGACGGCGCCGAAGATGATGTTGGCTTCCGGGTGGGCAACTTCCTGCACCAGGCGGGCGGCTTCGTTGATCTCGAACAGGCCGAGATCCGATCCGCCCTGGATCGACAGCAGTACACCGTGCGCGCCGTCAATCGAGGCTTCGAGCAGCGGCGAGGCAATGGCAAGTTCCGCGGCCTTGACGGCACGGTCCTCACCACGGGCCGAGCCAATGCCCATGAGCGCCGAGCCGGCGCCCTGCATGACCGACTTGACGTCGGCGAAGTCGAGGTTGATCAAGCCCGGGGTGGTGATCAGGTCGGTGATGCCCTGAACGCCGGAGAGCAAGACCTGGTCGGCCTGGCGGAAGGCGTCAAGCACCGAGACGTTGCGGTCGGAGATCGAGAGCAAGCGGTCGTTCGGGATCACGATGAGCGTGTCGACTTCGTCGCGCAGCGCTTCGATGCCGTTGTCGGCGCTGGTAGCGCGGCGGCGGCCTTCGAAGGTGAACGGACGGGTGACAACACCGATGGTCAGTGCCCCGAGGCCACGTGCGATGCGGGCGATCACCGGTGCGCCACCGGTACCGGTGCCACCGCCTTCGCCTGCGGTCACGAAGACCATATCGGCGCCGCGGAGTACTTCTTCAATTTCCTCGGCGTGGTCCTCGGCTGCCTGGCGTCCCACGTCTGGGTTGGCGCCTGCGCCAAGTCCACGGGTGAGTTCGCGTCCAACATCGAGCTTGACGTCTGCATCACTCATGAGCAGCGCCTGCGCGTCAGTGTTGATTGCAATAAATTCGACGCCTCGCAGGCCAACTTCGATCATTCGGTTAACGGCGTTCACGCCGCCACCGCCAATGCCGACGACCTTGATGACGGCGAGGTAGTTCTGTGGAGCTGCCACGTCCTGATTCCCTTGTTCGATGTGCTGCTGACCGAGGAAGCTCAACCGGACCAACGTTAACCTTCAACTAGAAGGTTGTAGTTATGTCAAGCAACCGCTATTAAAACGCTATGTTTCGTACCTCGCACATGCAACGACCAAGGCCGCGTGTCGCGGCAAAGTCGTTGTTATTTCTGTGTTTTGGACGATTAGTGGACCGTTACCGGGCCACCGGGTGTTGCGGGCTGGAAATGTCGTACACCTTGATCGGTGACTCCTGGTCCTTGGGAGCCCCCAAAAGAGCCTCCAAAACCTTAATTTTCAGCGCGGAATCTTGGTCGTTGCCCCAAACCACCAAGGTTCCATCCTTGAGCTTAAGCTCAACGAAATCTTTGCTTGTGGCAGTTGCATGATCCACCGCGCTCAACAGCTTATCGGGTAGTTCCGAAAGAACTTGGGTCAGCATCAAAAAGACCTTGGGGTTCTTGATCACTGGATTCGATTTCACTGCCGGAAGCTTCGGCTTGTCCTTGGCGCCCAACACGGCCAGCACCTGGCCCTCAGCGCCCACCAAGGATCGTTTGGACCCTTCGACGAGCACCGCAACCGGGTGATGTTCAATGATTTGGATACTCAGCGTGTCGGGCACCTCTGCCTGCACGATCGCGTCTTTGACCGCAGGTTGCCCCGACAGCAGGTCCATGACCCGGCCGGTGCCCACGCGCGCCAAGGGAACCCCGTGAAGCGGCTCCAAAGCCTTCTGGATCGCAGCATCATTCACCAGCGAATTGCCATGAAGGTCAATCTTCTTGATGGCAAGGATGGGAGAGAAACTCAAGACCAAAATCAGGGTCACCACAACCGCCACGAAGGACGACAACCCGATGATCCAGCGCTTACGAACTCGCTTGCGCGGATCAGGGGGAAGGTCCAGGACGTTGGACCCACCCTCCCGGGGGGTTTTGACAGGCATTAGCTACCCAGACGATCGCGCAAGGCAGCGACGATTGCACCGCCCTGTTCGGTGACATCTCCGGCGCCAATGGTCATGATGACGTCCCCTGGCTTCGCACCCAAGGCAATAACTTCAGCTGCTTGGCCCATGGAAACCAGGCCGCCGGAGGTGTCCAAGGACTTGACTACCAATTCGCTGGTGACACCCGGGATCGGGGATTCACGAGCCGGGTAGATTTCAAGCACAAAGGCGGTATCGGCAAGCGACAGCGCCTGACCGAATTCGCGGTGGAACTCCTTGGTCCGGCTAAAGAGGTGCGGCTGGAACAACACGTGCACCGAGCCTTCACCGGCCACTGCACGGGCGGCACGCAATGCCGCCAAGACCTCGGTGGGGTGATGCGCATAGTCGTCATAGACCCGTACTCCCCCTGCCTCGCCACGGAAGTCGAAACGGCGCGCGGCGCCGGTAAAGGAGCCAAGGCCCGCCACGGCGGCTTCCGGCGCCAGCCCACAGTCAAGACCAACGGCGAACGCAGCTGCAGCGTTGAGCAGGTTATGGTTACCCGGCAGTGCGATCTCCAACTCGGCTTCTTCTCCGCTGCCCCATTCAAGGGTGCAGGCAAAACGGTTTTCGCGCGGGTGCGCACCTGCCAGGCGGCGGTCGGCATCCTCGGAGAAACCATAGGTTTGCACCCGCAAGTCCGGGCGCTCACGGCGCATGCGTGAGGCCAACGCGCGGGAACCCTCGTCGTCGGCGCAGCAAATCAGCAGGCCGTCGGCCCTGAGCAGCGAAGCAAAATCGTAAAAAGCCTGGTGCACAGCCTCAACCGAACCGTAGTGGTCCAGGTGATCGGCCTCGATGTTGGTGATCACCACAACATCAGGCTGGTAGTTCATGAAGGAGGCATCCGATTCATCTGCCTCGGCAACAAAGACGCGGCCCTCGCCGTACTCGGCGTTGAAACCCAAGCTGGCAATGTTTGCACCAATGGCGAACGTCGGGGAAATCCCGGCTTCTCGGAGCATGAATGCGATCAGCGAGGTGGTCGTGGTTTTGCCGTGGGTGCCGGCCACCGTGATGACGTGGTGGCCTTCCATGGTTGCTGCAAGACCCTGGGAGCGGTGCAGGATTCGCAGGCCGCGGGAGACGGCCTCGTCGTATTCAGGGTTGCCCGCCTTGATGATCGAGGAGATCACCACGGTGTCGGCGTCTCCGAGGTTCTCGGCGGCATAGCCTACATGGATGCGGGCCCCTGCCTCGCGAAGGTCATCGAGCACCGGTAGCTCTTTGGCGTCGGTTCCCGAGACGGCGATCCCGCGGGCCAGCATGAGTCGTGCAACAGCCGAAACACCAACACCGCCGATCCCCATCAGGTGGACTTTGCCGAGCTGGTCAAGAGTATGTAATTCCTGCATGTGACTAGTTTCCCATGGCCGTGGTGCGCGGAGGGATTTGGCGTCCCAGTGAGTCAACGATCATCGCTGCCATGACATCGGCAGCATCGCTGCGGCCCTGGCTGCGGGCGGCAGCACCCATCACGGCAAGCGCCGCGGGATCCTGCAGCAACGGGATCACGGTTTCGCCGACGTAGGCGGGCGTGAACTCGGCATCGGAGACCAGCAAGGCTCCCCCGGCGGCCACCAGGTCAGCGGCGTTCAGCCGCTGTTCCCCGTTGCCGATCGGCAGTGGGACCAGAACGGCCGGGGTCCCGGCGACGGCAAGTTCGCACACGGTTCCGGCACCCGAGCGGGCCACCATCAAGTCCGCCGCGGCATAGGCCTGTTCCATGGAATCCACGTATTCGACCTGGCGGTATCCGGCGGCGACCAGCGGGTTGCCCGAGTCATCGAGCACCACCTTGTCCCGGCCGGTGATGTGCAATACCTCAATGCCTGCCGCAGCCAAGGCCGGCAGGCTCGCGGCAATGGTCGCGTTCACGGCAGCGGCACCGGAAGAACCTCCGGTGACAACCAGCGCCGGGGCGCCGGGCGTGAAACCGAGGGCTTCACGGGCACCCTCACGCAGTGCGTCGCGGTCCATGGTTGCCACGTTGCCGCGCATGGGCATGCCCACCACCTTGGCACCGGGCAACCCGGTACCACTGAAGGCAGCACCAACACCTGTCGCGTAACGTGCCCCGACCTTGTTGGCCAGACCGGCACGGGCATTGGCCTCGTGGACGAAGATCGGCAGTTTGCGCTTTTTCGCCGCCAGATAGACGGGGGTGCAAACATACCCGCCGACACCGAGCACTGCATGTGCCCCGGCCTCGTCAAGGATGCGGCCGGCGGCCTTGATGGCCCCGGCGAAACGGAAGGGAAGCTTCAGCAAATCCATGGAGGGACGTCTGGGCATGGGGACCTTGGCAATGGTGCGCAGCTCGTAGCCGGCTTCGGGAACAAGCCTGGTTTCCAATCCGGCGTCGGTGCCCACGGCAACGATCTTGGCACCCGGGGCGCGCTGGCCCAGTGCGTCGGCAATGGCAATCATCGGTGAGATATGACCGGCGGTTCCACCGCCGGCAATCACGACGCTTAATTCTTCGGACATGTCGCCGTCTACTACTTTCGGTTCATGGGGGGGTGGGTGTGGCACCTGCACCCCACCGCGGATCGTGAATCGGTGCGGGGCAACGCCGTTGGAGAGTGTGTTATTCGGCTTTGCCTGTGCGGAAGCTGGAGAACATCTTGCCGATGCCTTGCTGGGCGCGCAGGCTCTTTTTGCTCATGCGCTGCTCACGGGCGAAGGACAACACAACGCCTATGCCAAGGAATGTTGCCAGCAGCGCCGAGCCGCCGGATGAAATGAAGGGCAACGGTACGCCAATGACCGGGAGCAACCCGATGACCATGCCGATGTTGATGAAGGCCTGGCCGATGATCCAGGCCATGATCCCGCTGACAGCCACCCGGCCAAAGATCGTCTTGGACCTGACCGCAATGCGGAACATTGCCACGGCAAGCATGCTGTAGAGCAGGACAATGAAAAGCGTTCCGAGCAAGCCCATTTCCTCGCCGAGCACGGCGAAGATGAAGTCGTTTTGCGCCTCGGGAATGTGGGACCACTTCTGCCGGGACTGGCCAAGACCAACCCCGAACCAGCCTCCGGAGGCCAGTGCGTAGATGCCCTGTTTCGCTTGGTAGCAATAGTCCTGTGCGCCACCAACCGGAGGTGCATCACCACAGCCGAAGAGCCAGGCGGTGACGCGGCCGAGTCGCGTGGGAGCCACAATCACCGCAACGACGAGGCCTAGGCCAACGGCGCCACCGGCAATCCCAAAGAGTTTTCCGGGGGCACCGCCGACGAACATGACGACGGCGAGGATCAGCATCAGCACCATGGCTGTGCCAAGGTCCTTGCCAATCATGACCAACCCGAGGATCGCCAGGCCGCCCGGCGCCACCAGCGGGATCACCGCGTGTTTCCACTGGTCCATGAGGTGGGCTTTGCGTTCAACGATCGCCGCTGCCCACAGGGCCAACCCGACCTTCGCGAATTCCGAGGGCTGGATTGAAAAACCGCCTATCAATAGCCAGTTTTTGTTTCCGTAGATCTCCTCGCCGAAAACCAAGACGGCGGCGAGCAATCCCAGGGCGATGAACAGCCCAGGCCAGGCAAGCTTCTTGAGCTTGTGCGTGGGCAGCAGCTGCAAACCCACCATGCAGGCGATCCCGACCAGGGCCCACAGGGCCTGTTTCTTGAAATCGTCAAAGGGCGATTTGTTCCTGGCAATTGCTTCCACCGAGGAGGAAGAAAGCACCATGATCAGGCCCATGAAGGTCAACGCAAGCGTGGTTCCCAACACAACGTAGTAGTTGATCTGGGCACCGCGCAGCGACGGGTCTTCAAGGTTCGAAAACCACTTGGCAGGTCCGCGCGGCGCCTGTTCCGGGCCGGGTTTGGCTGCCTTGCCGGCAGTGCCGCCCTTGCCGCGTGGGGGCTGAATTTTACCGCTCACGACCGGCCTCCTTAACTACTTTGTGTCTTCTCCCATGAGCGCGCCAACCGCGTCGATGAAAGCGTTGCCACGCTGGGCGTATGAGGAGAACTGGTCCATCGATGCGGCAGCAGGAGCCATGAGCACAGTATCGCCGGCTGTGGCGATGGCTGCTGCATGGTTCACTGCCTCGGCCATCACGGCCCAGCCATGGGCAGAACCAGTTGTCTCATCTACAGTTTCGCGCACTGCTGTCATGAACACCGGCACCTGCGGCGCGTGTCGCTCCAACGCCTCAATGAGCTTCGCGGTGTCGGTTCCTATGACAACTACTGCCTTAAGCCGCTTGGCATGGGCAGAGACAAGTTCGTTGTAGTCGACTCCCTTGGAAAGCCCTCCGGCAATCCAAACCACGGAACCGAACGCGCCAAGCGAGGCGCTGGCTGCGTGCGGGTTAGTGGCCTTGGAATCGTTGATCCACAAGATGTCATCACGACGGGCCACCGCCTGGATACGGTGGTCACCCGCATCGAAGTTGCTCAGACCCAGGGCCACCGCTGCAGGCTCAACACCATAGGCGCGGGCCAAGGCGGCGGCGGCGGCCGCATTGGCTGCGGTGTGGCGCGGAACCACCTCGGCGATGGCGTCGAGGGCCACCAGTTCGGTCGCCGAGTTACGTCGGTCCTCGATGAAGGCCCGGTCAACCAACAGGTTCTCGACCACGCCGACCATGCTCAGTCCCGGCACACCGGTGGTGAAACCGACGGCGCGGCAGCCCTCGATGACGTCGGCGTTTTCGACCATCGCTTCGATGACGCGTTCATCGGCGTTGTAGATCGCGGCCACGCGGGTGCGTTCGTAGATCTTGGCCTTGTCGGCCTTGTAGTTCTCAAACCCGCCATGCCAGTCCACGTGGTCCTCGGCAATGTTCAGCACCACGGAAGCCATTGGCGACATGGTGTGTGTGAAGTGCAGCTGGAAGCTCGAAAGCTCCAGGGCAATCACATCGAAACCCTCGGGGTCACGGATCGCATCCAGGATCGGGGTGCCCACGTTGCCGGCGGCAATCGCGCGCAGCCCGGCGGCCCTGAAGATCGATTCGGTCATTCCCACGGTGGTGGTCTTGCCGTTGGTTCCGGTAATCACCACCCATTCGGCGAGCTTGCGGCCCTCCTTGACGCGTACCCGCCAAGCGAGTTCCACATCCCCCCAGATTTCAATGCCTGCCTCTGCGGCCGCGGCAAGCATCGGCTGGCGCGGGTTCCACCCGGGCGAAGCAACGACAAGCTGCGGCGCTTCGCCGTTGACCGGTGGCAGCGCATCGGTGTGCGCGGCACCCAGCAGGACATCGGTGGCACCGACGATCTTCAGGGTGTCTGCCCGCGAACGGTTGACCTCGGTGTCGGCCCCGTCGATGACCACCACGTGGGCGCCGAGTTCAATGAGGGTGTCTGCCGCGGAAAAGCCCGAAAGCCCCAGGCCGGCAACGACGACGCGCAAGCCCTTCCAGTCGGCGTCCCAGCTGGTCAGGTGGTCCAGGTTCATCAATGTCAAAGTCCTACAACCCATTCGGAATAGAAGATGCCAAGGCCGGCGGCAACAAAGAGCCCGCCAAGGATCCAGAAGCGGACCACGACGTTTTCTTCGGGCCAGCCGGAAAGTTCAAAGTGGTGCTGCAGCGGCGCCATCTTGAACACGCGCTTGCCTCCGGAGAGCTTGAAGAAGCCCACCTGGATGATCACCGAGAGTGCCACCATGACGAACAGGCCTGCCAAGACCACCAGCAGCAACTGCGTGCGGGACAGGATCGCGAAGGCGGCAATGGCGCCGCCGATGGCCAACGAACCGGTGTCACCCATGAAGATCTTTGCCGGCTTGGCGTTCCACCACAGGAAGCCAATCAACGCGCCGCAGAGGATCGCACCAAGCAGTGCCAGGTCCATGGGGTCGCGCACCGTGTAGCAAACATTGGTTGAGCCTTCCAACCCACAGGCCTGATTGTTTTGCCAGATTCCGATGAGCGTGTAGGCGCCGAACACCATGATCGATACGCCTGCGGCCAAGCCGTCCAGCCCGTCGGTGAGGTTCACGCCGTTGGTGGTTCCGGTGACAATCAAGTTTGACCACAAGACAAACAAGATCAAGCCGACCAGTGGCCCTGAGAAGGCCAAATTGACATTGGTGTCGCGCAGGAAAGAAATGGCTGTCGATGCCGGGGTCAGGCCCTGGGCGTTGGGGAAGCCCAGCGCAAGCACGGCGAACCCGATGCCCACAGCGGCTTGCAAGACGATTTTTTCCCAGGCACGAAGGCCCAAGGAGCGTTTCTTGGCGATCTTGATGAAATCGTCAAGGAAACCAACAAGGCCCATGCCTGCGAAGAGCAACAGGGCCAGCAGGCCGCTGGCAGTGATTCCGGCGCTGGTCCGGCCCATCAGGGTCAGGATCCCGTGCGTCACGAAGTAGCTCAGGACCACTGCAAGGATGATGATGACCCCGCCCATGGTGGGGGTGCCGGACTTGACGGCGTGGCTTGTCGGTCCGTCGTCGCGGACCACCTGTCCATACTGCTTCTTGGTGAGCAGTCGTATGAAAATCGGCATGGTGGCCATGGTGAAGACCAGGGAAACGCCGGCTCCAATGATGAGTGCAATCACTGCGCCGATCCCTCCTTTGTGGTGCTGGCACCGTTGTTGGTTGCTGCAATCTGGTCGCCAAGGTGGCGCAGACCGGAACCATTTGAAGATTTGAAGAGCACGATGTCACCAGGCAACAGGTGCTCGTTGAGAAGTTCCGCTGCCGCATCGGCATCCGCTGCGTAGTACGCCTCATCGCCCCAGCTGCCTTCGAGGACCGCTGAGTTGTAAGCCGCCTTGGCTCCGAGGCCAACGACCAGCAGCTTCTTGATGTTCATGCGCACGGCGGCACGGCCCAACAAGTCGTGTTCGTGAATGGAGTCGGTGCCGAGTTCGAGCATTTCGCCCAGCACGGCCCACGTACGACGGGCGACGCCCTGCTGGTTGGGAAGGCCCAATTCTGCGAGGGTCACCAGTGCTGCGCGCATTGAGTCGGGGTTCGCGTTGTAGGCATCGTTGATGATGCTGACCCCGTCGGCACGTTCGGTGCGTTCCATTCGCCAGCGGCTGACCGGCCCCAGGCCCTGAAGGGTTGCGGCGATTGTTTCGCCGGCAATGCCCAGGTAGTTGGCCACGGAGGCTGCGGCAAGGATGTTGCTGACGTGGTGGCGGCCGATGAGGCCGGATTCCACATGGAATTCGGTGCCGTCGCCCAGCACCAAGGTGAAGACCGGGTGTCCGTTGGAATCAACGTCCAAGTCGCGCGCCCAGACTCCAACGGCTTGGGTATCGGCAACGCGCTGCACTCCGAACTTCAAAACCGGTGCTTGGGTACGGGAAGCCATGGCCGAAACCAGTGGATCGTCATGGTTCAGCACCGCGAGGCCGGTGGCGGGCAGGGCCTCGACCATCTCACCCTTGGCGATGGCAATGTTTTCGACGCCCCCGAACTCGCCGGCATGTGCCGAACCAACGCCCAGCACGACACCAACCTCGGGGTGGACCATGTCGGTGAGGTATTTAATATGGCCGATTCCGGTGGCACCCATTTCGAGAACCAAGAACTTGGTGTCTTCGGTTGCCCGGAAAACGGTCAGCGGAACGCCGACTTCGCCGTTGTATGAACCGATCGGCGCCACGGTGGGACCGGAGGTTTCAAGCAAGGCGGCAAGCAGGTCCTTGGTGGTGGTTTTACCTGCAGAGCCGGTAACGCCGATCACCCGCAGCCCGTTGCGTTCCTTGAGCTTGGCGACAATGGCCGCCGCAATCTGGCCCATGGCCACGACAGCGTCTGGCACGATAACAGCCGGGTGCACCGAACCATCGGGGGCTTGGGTTTCACGTTCGGCAAGAGCCAGGACCGCACCGCGGTCGACTGCGCTTTGCACAAAGTGATGCCCATCGGAGGCTTCTCCGGGCTTGGCAACAAAGAGCCACCCGGTTTCGCACTCTCGCGAGTCGGTGGTGACCCCGAGGAGCATATGGTCGGCTTGCGCCGTGGAAGTGAGTCGCCCGCCAGTGATTTCGGCGATTTCGGCGGAAAGAATATCAATCATGACAGCTAGGACTTTACCCTTTTTCCTTGGCATCGAATGAACCGAGCCCTTGGCTTAGTGGACGAAAACCGTTCAAAAGCAAGGCTTGGCGGAGCTCTTCACGGTCATCAAGCTCAAGGTTGACACCCATGACTTCCTGAAATACCTCGTGCCCGCGACCGGCGACCAGAATCGTGTCATTTTCACCGGCCATAGCCACGGCCGCGGCAATCGCTGATGCCCGTGGGAACACCTCAAGAACCTCGCTGGTCAGCGACTTCTCGGCGATTTCAGCACGTGCGCCCTCGAGAATCGCGGCACGGATCGGTGCCGGATCTTCCGAATGCGGGTCATCGTCGGTGACTATGACCACGTCGGCATGGGCTGCCGCAACGGCACCCATGATTGGGCGTTTGGTGGCGTCCCGCTCTCCGGTCGCACCGAACACGACGATGACTTTCGAGCCGGGAACCGGGGACCGTACCGAATTCAGGGCCCTGGCCAGCGCATCTGGATTGTGGGCAAAATCAACAATAGCTGCCGGGCGTTCGGCAATGACCTGCATGCGTCCCGGGACCTCGACGGTCAGCGGGTTGTGCATATCAAGCACTTCCTGCAGTCGTGCCAGCGGCACTCCCGAGGCAAGCACCATGAGTGCTGCCAGTGCAGCGTTTGAGATATTGAAGTCACCTGGCAATCCGGTGTTCAGTCGCAACACTGCTTCGTCGGGACCATGCAGTTCAAATCCGTACCCAAGGCCCTGGGATACAACCTGAGCGATGCGCCAGTCGGCGGCCGTATTCGACTCATCCGAAGCAAGCGTCCATACCTGGGCGGTTGCCTGTTCTGCCATGGCAACGCCCCAGGCATCATCGATGGTGATCACGGCACGGTCACTGCGTTCAAGGTCGAAGAGCACGGCCTTGGTATCGAAGTACTCTTCCATCGACCCGTGCAAATCCAGGTGGTCTTGGGTGAGGTTGGTGAAGCCTGATACAGCGAAACGAAGTCCGTCGACACGCTTGTACGACAGTGAATGGGAAGAGACCTCCATGGCCGCGGCGTTCACGCCCATCTCACTCATGCGCGCCATCAGTCCGTGCAGCTGGGGTGCCTCGGGAGTGGTGAGGATGCTTGGTATTGGGGTCTCGCCTGCAGCGATTTCAATGGTGCCCACCAGCCCGGTTTCGCGGCCCAAGGCACGCAAGATCGAACGGATCATGTAAGTGGTGGTGGTTTTTCCGTTGGTGCCGGTCAGCGCGAAAAGTTCCGGGCACTTCACATCGGTGCCATAGACCAATGCCGATAGCTCGCCGATGACTTCGCGTACGTCTTCAACCAGAAGAAGCGGCAGTCCCAGGGTTGAGGCAGCGACCTCGCCTTCCATGTCGGTGAGGATCGCAGCGGCACCGGCCGTGGCGGCTGCCTGGGCGAACTGGACGCCGTGGAACTTGGCTCCCGGGGCTGCAATATACAAGTCCCCGGGAAGTACCGCGCGAGAATCCAGGCAGATGCCGGTGACCTGTGACTGCCCGTCCCCGATGATGTTCGCACCACGCCCGGTTTCGTGTAAGTGCGCACGCATTGCCGCGAGAACTGTCGGGGTTTTGCGGTGCGGACGGAGAAGTTGTTCTGCCGCGCGGGGGGTGAGGACTTCAGGCATTACCAAGGTTTCTTTTGTTCGGTTCCAATAAACACGTCATACCCATTGGGCTTCGAATTGCTAGGTGGAACGTTGTAGGCGTTCAGTGTCTTGCTCATGATCTCCGTGAAGGTGTCTCCAACGGACCATGACTTCCAGTCGCCCTTCGGGCGGTGCATGGTGACAACAACAACGAATTGCGGATCATCCAGCGGTGCCACACCGGCAAACGAGCTGGTGTATCCATCGTATCCACCGGAAGGGCCGGCGGCCTGGGCTGTACCGGATTTACCGCCCACACGATAGCCGGACACACCCATCTTAGTGCCGGTTCCTTCAAGGACTACCGTCTCCATGATGCGCAACATCTCATCGCTTGTCTTTTTGGAGAAGACCCGCTTACTGGTCGACTCGGGGGTCTTTTCCACCGAGCCATCTGCGTTGATGTAGGAATCAATAAGCTTGGGGGAAACCTGCACCCCGCCGTTGGCAATGGCCTGGAATATTTGCGCGGTGTGCAGGGCGGTTTGCGTGTAGCCCTGGCCGAACATGGTGGTGTATTGCTGACGGCGCTCCCAATCCTTGGCCGGGGCAAGTATTCCCTTGCTGGCCCCCGAAAGGCCGATGTCAATCTTGTCGCCGATTCCGAGATTGCGCATGTACTTGTAGCGCGTTTCATTGCTCATTTTTTGTCCAACCATCACCGTTCCGGTGTTGTAGGAGCGAGCGAAGATGCCTGCAGCGGTCATGTCGTAGGTCGAGTGCTTCAACGAGTCGTTAATGACCTCATTGTTGATCTTGTAGGAGTTCGCCACCTTGAACGCATCGGTGGACTTA
This sequence comes from Paeniglutamicibacter antarcticus, assembly GCF_900010755.1. Classification (GTDB taxonomy): domain Bacteria; phylum Actinomycetota; class Actinomycetes; order Actinomycetales; family Micrococcaceae; genus Paeniglutamicibacter; species Paeniglutamicibacter antarcticus_B. The sequence goes on from NZ_CZJT01000103.1 coordinate 264,911, forward strand.
ATCACACCTTCTTCCAATGCCGCGGCGAAGGTTGCCGCTTTGCCGGTGGAACCCGGTTCAAAGGCCTGGGTGATCGATGCCGAGTTGCGGAATTCTGCGGGGGTTGCGCTTGGGTCGTTGGGGTCAAGCGGGTTCGAGTCGCCCACGGCAATCAATTTCCCAGTCTTGATGTCCATGACGATCGCCGAGACCCATTCGGCCTTGAACTGTTCCTGCTTTTTGCGTGCCGCTTCCTGTGCAACAAACTGGATATCGGTGTTTGTGGTGAGTTTGACGGTCTGCCCGTCCACCGCAGGAACCTCGGACATCCCCGCCATAGGGATGCGGACGCCGTCGGCACCGATTTCAAATGTCTTCAACCCAGCTGTGCCCCTGAGACGTTTTTCCTGGCTCAGTTCAAGACCTTCGGCACCTTGGAGGGCAGTCTGGTCTTCGGTGTCTTTCACGAACCCCAGCAGCGGCCCGGCAATGGCCCCGTTGGGGTACTGCCGTTCACTGCGCAGCAGGCCCGTCAGCGTGCGGATGCGAAGTTCGACGGCCGAGTTCCGGACCTCCGGAGTGACGCCCTTGGCAATCACCGAGTAAGCATTCTTTTTGGCTCCGGGCGCACCGATGACGGCAGTGCGGACGGTGTCAATGTCTTGGCCAAGGATCTCGGCCAGCTCACCGACTGCCTGCTCCACTGGAATCCGTTCAACCTTGTTGCTTCCATCGAGCTTTTTCCGGCCGATAGGTTTATCCGGATCGACCTTCGTTTGGTCAATGACCAGGTCGTAACGATCCACGCTGGTGGCAAGGATCCTGCCCTCTGAATCCACGATTTGCCCGCGTTTGGGAATTGTCACTTGCTCACGCGTTCGGTTGTCCACCGCTGTGGCCGCTACCGCGGAGGCGTTCAAGGACTGCACCACAAACAACCGGCCACCGATCGTCAGCAGCGCGACCAGTGAAAGCACCAATACGATACGCATACGCAGATGCGTCTTTCCGATTTTCGTTGGGGATTTTTTTGACATGCTTTCCTCAGCTCATACCGGAAGGACTGGTGGTGCAGTGACGTTAAAAAGGGGTGCAACCCCGGGAGGATTAGCTGCCCGGGGTCTTCATCTCAGGGGCGGGGATGGTTCCGCCGTTGAGTTGCTTCTGTGTGAAATCTGGGCGCACGGTGCCCGATGAACCGGAGGCTTCCTTCACCGGGGAAACGGCATCCGGGACGGAAGGGGTCGTATCAGGTGCCTTTTCAACCACAGGGGCCGGATTCTTAGGCTCGGCCTTGAGTTTCGTGGGGGCTGGTACATCCGTGGCCGGCTTGATCGGAGTGTCAAGGAACCCCGAATTTTTTTCGTCCTTTTCCGGCTTCACGGCAGGAGTGGCCTTGCCAGTGACCTTTCCGGTGTTCAGGTCGATGGCGGCGGGCGTCCCGGGCTTGACCATGCCAAGCTTGGTGGCCTTCTGGGCGATCACCTGCGGGGCCGCAAGGTACTGGGTTTCCTGGCGCAGGGCCTCATTCTCCTGTGAAAGGGCACGTTCCTGACCCTTGAGCTCAACCATTGAATACTGGCCATTTGCAATGAACACGTTCAGCAGCAGCACGGCGACTGCCGAAGCCATGATCATGCCCAGAAACATCACCAACATGGGAATTCTGCGCTTGGTCGCCAGGGACGGAACCACCGACAAGGTGGTGCGACGCTTGGTCCCGGGAGCCGCCGGCGGCGAGGCCGGTATCGGCTCCGGGGCATAGCTGAGCGCGTTGGCACCCTGCGACTGAGGCACGTCAAAGGTGCGGGAACGTACGCGGTTGGGTGTCCGGTTGCTCATTTACTCAGTTCCTCTTCAGGATGCGTTCCACGGCTCGCAGCTTCGCTGAAGCTGCACGTGAGTTCTCGGCGATTTCTTGGTCTGTTGGTTTCTCGGTGCCCCGTGTGAGGACCTTGTACTGCGCCTTGTGTTCTTCCAGCTCCACGGGGAAGCCCGCAGGAGCCGAAGATCTGGAACCTTCGGCGAAGTGCCGTTTGGTGATCTTGTCTTCCAGCGAGTGGTAGCTCATCACCACGACGCGCCCTCCGACATGCAAAGCCCCCATAGCTGCAGGGATTGCGCGGTCCAAAACATCGAGTTCCTCATTGACTTCAATGCGAAGTGCCTGGAACGTGCGCTTGGCGGGGTGTCCCCCGGTTCGCGCTGCCGCAGCTGGAACTACTGAGCGAATGGCATCCACCAGTTGCTCGGTGGTGGCGAACGGCTTGACTTTGCGGCCTTCGACAATCGAGGAGGCAATGCGCCCGGCAAACTTTTCTTCGCCCCAGGCACGGATGATGCGCACCAGGTCGGTCTCGCTGTATTCGTTGACGATGTCGGCGGCGGTCGGCCCGCGCGAGGTGTCCATGCGCATGTCCAGCGGGGCGTCGTAAGAGTAGGCAAAACCACGATCACGTTCATCGAGCTGCAGCGAGGAGACACCGAGGTCGAAGAGGACCCCGTCGATTCCATCGAAGCCCAGGTCTTCGACCACATCAGCAATTTCGTCGTAGATGGCGTGTACAAGGTCTGTGCGGTTTGAGAACGGTTCAAGGCGTGCGCCGGCCAACGCCAACGCCTGCTCGTCCCGGTCCAAACCAATGAGGTGCAAATCCGGGAAACGCTGAAGCAGTGCTTCGGAGTGTCCGCCCATACCCAACGTGCAGTCAACGACGACGGCGCGGCCGCGTGCCGCAATTCCCGCTTCGATTCCGGGTGCCAGTAGCCCAACGCATCGGTCGAGCAAGACTGGAACGTGTCGTTCCGAGGCTGGTCGCTCTGCGGCTCCGTCAGGATTCACTGCTGTCCCTTTCACGTGGACTTTGTTGCTTGGGTGTCTGGCTTGGATCAGATCCCCCTCCGGCCCATGCATGTTCCGCCTGGCTTCGGGGAAGTGAAGCCAGGATGAACGACTGCTGGGCGGCTGGAGATCTCATCCAAGCCTTATCTTTGGCGTCCGGCCACCAAGGTGGCTAGACGCCGGGTATAGCTACGTCATCCGTTTCGGAGAACGAATTCTCCTGTTCTTCGAGGTACGAGTTCCATGAAGTTGAATCCCAGATCTCCACACGGTTGCCCGCGCCGATCACCGTGACTTCACGATCAAGTCCTGCATAAGAACGAAGCATGGCCGGAATGGTGACCCGTCCCTGCTTGTCCGGCAATTCGTCTGAAGCACCGGAGAGGAAAACTCGCGCATAGTCCCGTGCCTGTCGTGAAGAGATCGGCGCTTGGCTCATTTGCTCATGCTGCTTCTCAAATTCACGTTGGCTAAAAACGTAAATGCATCGTTCCTGACCTCGAGTCAGAACCAGCCCATTTGCTAGTTCATCACGGTATTTGGCCGGAAGAATCAATCGTCCCTTCTCATCAAGCCGCGGCGTATACGTTCCTAGGAACACATAGACCGCCTCTCGGTTTGAAGGAGCACTGACTCCATTTCCCTCTATTTCGCTCCACTTTACTCCACAACCCTCCACTGTCAACGACACTTTGCCTGTTTCGCCGTGTGTCAATGTCAAAAATCATTGATTTTCCGCGGCATTTGGGCGCGGGTGCGAAGTGGAGGGAAAAACCCAGGTTTCGTCTTCCCAAAAATCATGCGTGACCCCGGGCACAGTCAATTTCCCGAAAAACCACGTAAATACGGTGTTTTTTCGGGGCTTTGGGGTGGGGTGGTTGAAAGTGGAGGAGCTTGGAGAGGGAAGTGGAGGGAAAACGTGCCGGTATTTGGGGCATCCAAAACCGGTTGGCCGACTCAGGAAATGAAAATTACTTCAATTGGGTTTACTCGGCGCGTCACAAAAGCCGGGCGTGTCGCTTCGGTGCTCCGGGAGCCAGCCCTGGAGGCTCCCGTGCGGGATCGCTCAGGCGGCGATTCGCTCCTTTAAAGAGCTCAAGGCCCCGCAAAATGCGGAGCCTTAGCGAAATCTTTTACTGCAGGATTTCTCCGAACGGAGAGCTACAGAAAATCAGGAACCTTGTTCGTCGCGCTTGCGCTGTTCCCACTTGCTCTCCAGGTCACTCATGAATCCCGATTTTTGTGCGGATTTCGTACCTTCCGCGGACTTCACAGCAGGGCTTCCACCCTTGCGCGATAAAGCCAGGTAGACACCGCCAAACATCACGATGAAACCCAATACGCCGACAATAATCAGCTGGCTGGAGACGCCTGCAATCAACACTCCAATGCCGACAATACCGATCAACGCACCCAACGCAAGGTTTCGCGTTGAGTAGTTTCCGGCGTTTGACACCGTTTTCATTGTCGAGGCGAAGCGATGGTCCTCATGTAGCTGCTTTTCCAGCTGCTCCAGTAGACGTTGCTCATGCTCGGAAAGTGGCATCGTTTCTTTCCTTTCACTTCACGGTCATGGCTTTCGCCCTTACCTTATGGAACGAACTACATCTTGACAATGTTCCCGGTCAAAGTGGCCGGTTGGTTCTTCTTCAAGAATAGTCCTGAATCTTGTTAATAAGGTAGTCAGGATTCAACTCACAGCGCACTCACCGACACGCGGCTATTCCCCGGAATCTTCTGCTTGGCCGTGGGCACCGGTATCCAGCAATGAAGCCGGACGCAAGGCGCCCGCCGGAAACTTGGAGCGGATCAGATCCATGGCCGCTTCAGCCTGGCGCCAATTGTCTTCGCGCGGGTCAATGCTCAATTGCATGCCCGTTCCCGCATCCCGCAGTTTTTCGGCGCGGATACCAACCAATCGCACAGCCATCGGCCGGGGGCCGAGTTTCTCCAACAACCCTTCGGCAGTGGCCGCCAGGACACCGGCGGCGTTATCCGGTGTGCCCAGTGTCCTACTGCGTGAAAGTGTTGAGAAATCCTCGTAGCGGAGCTTTAGCGCAATGGTTGAAGCTTCTTTTCCCGATTGGCGAAGGCGTGTGGCAACCCGGTGGGCGAGACGCAAGATCTCGAGCTTGACTGTTTCATCGTCCTGCACGTCGACAGCAAAGGTCGACTCGGCGCCTATGCTTTTTTCTTCACGTTCGGTTTCAATTTCCCGCACGTCGCGGCCCCACGCTAGATCATAGAGATGCGTGCCTGTGGCTCCGAGCCGCTTCTTCAGGGTGTTTTCGGGAGTCTGGGCAAGCTGGGCAACTGTTGAAATGCCCATTTCTCTAAGTACCTCGGCGGTTTTCGCCCCGACTCCCCACAGTGCCTTGACTGGCAAGGTATGCAGGAACTGCAGCGTCTTTTCAGGTCGAATGACCAACATTCCATCAGGTTTGGCGGCGGTGGAAGCCACCTTGGCGACAAATTTGCTACTGGCGATCCCGACGCTTGCCGGCAACCCGAGCTCCGATCGCAATCGCAGGCGGATCAGTTCACCGATTGATTTCGGGGAACCTAGTCGGCGCATGCTTCCGGTGACATCAAGGAACGCCTCATCGACACTGAGCTGCTCCACCAACGGGGTGACTTCGTGGAAGATGCCCATGATGCGCTCCGAATATTTCGAGTAGAGCCCGTGGGTTGGTCCGATAACCGTGGCACGGGGTGCAAGTCGGACGGCTTGACTCATCGGCATCGCGGACTTCACGCCCCTGGCCCGGCATTCATAAGAGGCCGAGAGCACCACCGAACGATCCCCGGGATGTCCCACGATGACCTCTTGGCCCACCAGTTCAGGACGGGTGAGCAACTCAACGGACACAAAGAAGGCATCCATGTCCACGTGCAGTATCGCACGCACTCGATCTTGTCCCATGCCCACAAGTCTAGTGAGCGGCACCGACACTGACGACGGCTTGCCCGTGCGTACTAGAGTTAAGGGTAAATGACCTTGCACGATCCATGGGATGGGAAACATGACCTTTTTTGCTGCGGACACCTTCGACCCCGAACAGGCTCTGGTATTTTCCGCAGACTTCTCGGAACGAGTCGAAGCGCTCCTGACTTCATTCCTTGCAGAACAGCATGAAGTCATTTCGGGGATCGCACCGGCTGCCGGTGAAATCGTCAGTGCCATCAGTGACCTGACCCGAGGCGGCAAACGCCTTCGCCCGCTTTTCGCGTTCTGGGGCTTTGTCGGCGCCGGCGGAAACCCCAACGATGAGCGAATCGTCCAGGCAGGTGCGGCGCTGGAGTTGTTCCAGGCAGCAGCACTCATCCACGATGACCTCATTGACCGCTCCGACACCAGACGCGGACAGCCAAGCATCCACCGGCGCTTTGAATCCTTGCACCGGGCCTCCGGCTGGCACCGCGATGCCCCGCGATTCGGCGAAGCTGCCTCGATCCTCACCGGCGACCTGTGCCTGTCACTGAGCGAACAGCTCTTTGGCACCATCAGCCCGGCTGTTCCGCAGTCCCGGGCCATCTTCGACCGGATGCGGGTCCAGGTCATGGCCGGACAGTACCTTGACGTCCTCGAGGAATCCGCGGGTCCTGCCTACGGGCCGGCAGATTCCGTCAAACGCGCCCGGACCATCGTGCGGTACAAGTCGGCAAAGTACTCAACGGAGAACCCCACGTTGCTCGGCGGTGCGCTGGCCGGAGCCAGTGAAAGCCTCCTGGAACAGTACTCGCACTTCGCGTTGCCCTTGGGCGAAGCGTTCCAACTGCGTGATGACGTGCTCGGCGTGTTTGGCGACCCAGCGGTGACCGGCAAGCCGGCGGGCGACGACTTGCGGGAAGGCAAGCGCACCGAGATCATTGCCCACGCACTGAACTTGGCTTCGCAGCAAGACCAGGGGTTCATTCAGGGCCGGCTGGGAGCCCCGGACCTCTCCGACGATGAAGTGGTGCGCATGCGGGACCTGCTCGAATCGTGCGGGGCCCTCCAGGCAACCGAAGAATCAATTGCCGCCCTCTCCGACCAGGGCTTCGCCGCTCTGGACGAGCTGGGTGTGGCACCCATGGCCAAGCACGCGCTGCGGACCCTTGGCCTTGCGGCGATCCGCCGCACCTCATAGCGCACGGTGCCACCTTGCCCCCGCGGCCGGGCTGCAGGCTTGAACTTAAATAAGTAGAGGATGCCCCGCCATTGTGCGGAGCATCCTCTACTTGTAGCCGGATGGGAACATCAAGGGTTCTTGGTGTCCACTGGCCGGGAAGTAATTACCAGCTCAGCGACTGTGCGCGGCGGCGGATTTCGGTCTTGCGGCCCAGACGCAGGGCCTGCATCGGGGTGCCCGGTAGTGACTCGTCCTCGGTGAAGAGCCACACCAGCAGTTCATCATCTTCGTAACCGGAGTCCTTGAGAACCGATATGGTTCCCTTCAGGCTGTCGACGAGTTCGCCGTCAAGGACGAAATCGGCTGGAACCGAACGGATGTTTCGTGCTCCCACACGGACAGCGATGATGGCGCGTTCATCAATCATGCTGTGGATCTTTTTGATGGAAACATCCAGCGCTTCGGCCAGGTCGGGCAGGGGCAGCCACTCGGCTACGAGATTCTCAATATTGCTCACCATTCCAGCGTGCCACATCCCACGTCATATCCGCACCGAAAACGAAGATTTTTGCATGGGATCTTTCACAAATTTCTCTCAGTGGTGTAAATTCACATCAGTCACACTCGCAACATGAGTCACATGATTCACACGGGTTACCAGTGAATTCAATTGCGACCGAACGATTCGCCCTTGCCCTGATAATTAAGGATCGCTTCATGTCCAACGCACAGAACAGCCGCGTCAGAGCCATCGGCGGCGTGGTTGCCACCGCGGCAATTCCTGCCGTGATCTTTGGCTCCCTCGCCAGTCCAGCCGTCGCCGCACCACAGCCGGTGCGCGATGTGCTTCAACCCAAAATGGCAACCCCTTCCATGGTCAAGGCCGCTGAAGCACGCATCGGCGCGCATCTTGTCGCAGCCCATGTGCCCACTTCCGTCGTTCCCCTGGCAAAGAAGAGCGATACCGTCACCGTTAAGTCGGGCGACACGCTTTCCCACATTTCTGTGCGCACCGGGGTTTCGGTCTCCGCACTGAAGAAAGCCAATGGCCTCCGCTCGGACACCATCTTCCCCAACCAGGTCCTGCGCCTGAGTGCAGGCACCGTCGTCAAGTCCGCACCGACCTCAAATGCAGGTTCCACCTCCACCCAGGCAACCAAGTACACCGTCGTCAACGGCGATACGCTCGGGGCCATTGCCAACAAGCTGGGAATTTCACTCTCCGTGGCACGTGAGGCAGCTGGAAATCCTTCCGGCGATTTGATCCACATTGGCCAGACCCTGCGGATCTCCGGCGGCAACAACGCCCAGGCGTCCAAGCCATCCGCAGGTTCCTCCAAGACAACTTCTTCCAAGTCTGCAGCCGGCTACACGGTCCGTGCCGGGGACACCGCCTCGGGCATCGCACTACGTCACAACATGTCGGTCAGCTCGTTCCTGGCCTTGAACAACTTGAGGGCCACCACCATCATTCGCCCGGACCAGGTGCTAAAGGTTTCGGGTTCCTCCGCGAACCCGCAGTCCGGCTCCAACGCGCCAGCAACCTCGAGTAAGGCCCCGGCCGCACGCCAGGGCAGCTACACGGTCGTCCAGGGCGATACCCTGATCGGTATTGCCAATAAGACCAAAACCCCGGTCACGACCTTGCTGCGCCTGAACGGCAACCTCAGCTACACCTCGACGTTGTCCCTGGGCCAGCGCATCAAGACTTCCGGAACCGCCGCGAGCTCCACGTCGAACAACACGACAAACAACTCGTCGGTCAAGCCAACGACGTCCAAGCCTTTGGTGGGCGACACGTTCCTGGGCCGCAAGTACTCCTCGGGCACTGTGAGCTCGGCTAACGCCAACAAGCAGGCGCTGCTGGCGGCCAAGCAGCCGTCACGGGCGCAGATGCAGGCACTGGTGGCACAGACGGCCCGCCAGATGGGCGTAAGCCCGTCACTGGCGCTCGCGCACGCGTTCCAGGAATCAAGCTTCGACATGACTTCGGTCTCCCCCGCCAATGCAGTGGGCGTCATGCAGGTCATCCCATCGGCCGGCGACTGGGCAGAACGCCTCGTGGGCCGCCAGCTGAACCTGCTTGACCCGAAAGACAACGTCACGGCTGGAATCGCGATCATCCGCCACCACCAGAACAACAGCCCCTCCAAGGAGATCGGCATCGCTTCCTACTACCAGGGAGCCACGGGTGTGAAGAAGTTCGGAATGTACCCGGACACCAAACGCTACGTAGCAAACATCATCGCATTGCAGAACCGCTTCTAAACGATTCCACGCAGCAAGAAAACAGCGAGGGGCTGCTTCACCGATTCGGCGAAGCAGCCCCTCGCTGTAATTCCGGTCTTAGGCCGAATCCATAACTTTTGCTTTGGCCCGGCACTTTGTGGCTCATCGCCGCGCTGCCACCGGCAGTTCGATGATGACGCTGGTTCCGGGGCCAGTCCGGTCTTCCCAGCGGATGTTTCCGCTCAGTTCACTTGTCACCAGGGTCCGCACGATCTGCAGGCCCAGGCCCTCCTGGCGTGGCTCCGGGGGCAAACCAACCCCGTCATCGGTGATGGTCACCCGCAGGAAATCCTCGCCCAATGGATCGCGGAAACGTGTTGCCTCCAGCCCCACGGTACCGTCACGGTCCGCCAGCCCGTGCTCAACCGCATTGGTCACCAGCTCGTTGATCACCAGGGACATCGGTGTGGCGAGTTCGGCAGGCAGGTGGCCAAAGACACCGGTGCGTTCGGTGTTGACCTTCTGGCCCGGTGAGGCGATTTCCACGATCATCCTGAATTGCCTGTCGATCAGCTCGTCGAAATCGACATTTTCGCTCAAACCCTGGGAAAGGGTTTCATGCACAGCCGCGATCGTCGCAACCCGACGCATGGCCTGGTCCAGGCCCTGGCGGCCCTCCTCGGACTTCATCCGGCGTGACTGCATGCGCAACAGCGCAGCAACTGTTTGCAGGTTGTTCTTGACCCGGTGGTGGATTTCCCGGATCGTCGCGTCCTTGGACACGAGCTCCTTTTCGCGGCGGCGCAGTTCGCTGACGTCGCGACAGAGCACCAGGGCACCATAGCGGTTCTTTCCATCGCGTAGCGGAATTGCACGCAACGAGAGGGTCACGCCCATCGACTCTATCTCGGTGCGCCACGGCATCTTGCCCGAAACCACCAGGGGCAGGGACTCGTCAATGAGCCGGCGGTCCTTGACCAGCGCCATGGTCATCTCGGAGAGCGACCTGCCTTCAAGGGTGTCGGCGGCACCAAGCCTTCGGTAGGCCGAGACCGCGTTGGGGCTCGCGTACTGCACGATGCCGGCGGCATCGAGGCGGATGAATCCGTCACCGACCCGGGGCGCGCCGCGGCGCGAGCCGGTGGGCGTGGCAAAGTCGGGCCACAATCCCTTGCTGCACATTTTCAGCAGATCCTCGGCACACTGCTTGTACGTGAGCTCCAGGCGTGAGGGCATGCGCGAACCCGAAAGGTCGACGTGCACGCTGATCACGGCAAGGGTGCGCCCGTTGCGGACCATGGGAACCGTTTCGATGAGCATAGAATGCTCAACTTGTGAGTTCCCACGGTCCGAACGCACAATGTTTTGCGTCCGCCAGGCCTCATCAACGAGGGATTTGAGGTCCTTGCGGATCCGCTCCCCCACGAAGTCGGTGTGGAAGACGGTGTGCGAGGTGGAGGGACGTACATGGGCAAGTGCCACGTACGTCCCGTCCGGGACCGGGAACCACAACACGAGATCGGCGAAAGCCAGATCCGCGACGAGTTGCCAGTCCCCCACCATCAGGTGGAGCCAATCCTCATCTCCAGGCCCAAAGTCAGCTGATTCCCGAAGCTGGTCCGTGAAGATGGCCAAGGATTACCTCCGTACGATTGAACGCAACAGTCGCAAAGCCACCGACAACGACGCCATGTCATCGCGTTCGAGCCGGTCAACTTCGTCAAACATGTTCTTTGCACGTTCAAGATTAGCCGCGTTTGCCGCTGTCCATGCATCCACACGCACTTCGGCATCCAATTCCCCGGCATCCGAGGCCTCGAAGACATCGCGGGTGAAGTCAATGACCGTTGAGTACAGGTCATCACGCAGGGCCGCACGGGCAAGTGCCTGCCAGCGGTCTGCACGCGGCAAGCCGGTGATGCGCTCGAGCAACTTGTCCACACCGAAGCGGTCGTAAAGCACGTAGTAGATCTTGGCGATCTCCCCGGCATCACGCCCGGTGCGATTCGCCATGGCTGCAATATCAAGCAGCACGAAAGATTCGAACTGCTCGGCCCAGCGGGTGGCAAGACCGGTTTCGAGTCCCCAACGCAGGCCCTCAGCCTTCAGTGCGCCAACGCGCACCAGGTCGTTGCCCTTGAGCAGGCTGCCGACCTGCGGGCGCAGGGCCTGGACGGTAGGTGCCAAGGCAGCCATCGACTCGCTGACCAGCACGTCACGGTCGACGTGGTGGATGTACCAGCGGGTGGCACGGTCCAGCAGGCGACGGGTGTCCAGGTGCAGGCGGCACCAGTGCTGCGTGTCAAAGGACGGAGCCAGCGCGTTGATCGCGTCGAACTCGGCATCGAAGGCGTAGATGTCGCGCAGGGCGACGAACGCCTTGGCGACCTGCGCCTCGGAGGCACCGGTTTCCTCCATGACACGGAAGGCGTAGGTGGTGCCGCCGATGTTGACCATGTCGTTGGCGATTACGGTGGCGATGATCTCGCGGCGCAGCGGGTGCGAATCGAGTTCCTCGCCGAAGCGCTCGGCCAACTGGACCGGGAAGTAGTTGCGCAGGGTCGCCGCGAAGTACGGGTCATCCGGCAAATCGGAGGCCGCCAGTGCGGAAGCCAACTGGATCTTCGCGTAGGCAACCAGAACTGCAAGTTCCGGTGCTGTCAGCGACTGGCCGGCGGCCAAGCGTGCCTCAAGTGCCTCGGTGGAGGGCAGGAACTCAAGCTCACGGTTCAGGTCCGCGTGGTCTTCAAGCCAATCCATCAGGCGTTCGAAGGCCGGGGACCAGGTGGAAAGCTCCTGCTTGTCGTTCAGCAGCAGCACGTTTTGGTCGAAGTTGGTCTTCAGCACCAGACGGGAGACCTCATCGGTCATCGAGTGCAGGAATTCCGAACGCTCGGCCGGGTCAAGCTTGCCGGCGCGCACCATGCGGTCAACGAAGATCTTGATGTTGACCTCGTGGTCCGAGCAGTCGACGCCCGCCGAGTTGTCGATGGCGTCGGTGTTCAGGATGACACCGTGCAAGGCCGCCTCGATGCGGCCGAGCTGGGTCATGCCCAGGTTGCCGCCCTCGCCGATGACCTTGGCCCGGATCTGTGCACCGTCAACGCGGATTGCATCGTTGGCACGGTCACCAACCTGTGCGTGGGTTTCGGCCGAGGACTTCACGTAGGTGCCGATGCCGCCGTTGTAGAGCAGGTCCACCGGGGCGCCCAGGATGGCCTTGAGCAGCTCGGTGGGGGCCATCGAGCTGACGGTGGCGCCCAGGCCCAGGGCCACGCGGACTTCCGGGGAGATCGGGATGGACTTCAGCGAGCGGGAGAAGACCCCGCCGCCTTCCGAAATCAGGTCCTTGTTGTAATCGGCCCAGGAGGAACGCGGCAGTTCGAACAGGCGGGCACGTTCGTCGAATGCCGCACCGGGGGTCGGGTCCGGGTCAAGGAAGATGTCTCGGTGGTCGAACGCCGCAACCAGCTTCAGCGTGCGGGTGCGCAGCATGCCGTTGCCGAAAACGTCGCCGGACATGTCGCCCACTCCTGCTGCGGTGAATTCCTCACTCTGTGTGTCGACGCCGAACTCGGTGAAGTGGCGCTTGACCGATTCCCACGCGCCGCGGGCGGTGATGCCCATGGCCTTGTGGTCGTAACCGATCGATCCGCCCGAGGCGAAGGCGTCGCCCAGCCAGTGGCCGCGGTCTTCGGAAATCGAGTTGGCGATGTCGGAGAAGGACGCGGTGCCCTTGTCGGCGGCCACCACCAGGTAGGTGTCGTCCCCGTCAAGGCGCACGACGTTTGCCGGCGGAACCACGGTCTCACCGTTTTCACCGGCGACCAGGTTGTCGGTGATTTCCAGCAGCGAGCGGATGAAGATGCGGTAGGCGGACTTGCCCTCTTCCATCCAGGCGCCGCGGTCTACTGCAGGGTTGGGCAGCTGTTTGGCGAAGAAGCCGCCCTTGGCGCCGGTCGGCACGATCACTGCGTTCTTGACCATCTGCGCCTTGACCAGGCCCAGGACCTCGGTGCGGAAGTCGTCGCGGCGGTCGGACCAACGCAGGCCGCCACGGGCCACCTCGCCGAAGCGCAGGTGGGTTCCCTCGATGCGCGGGGAGCAAACCCAGATCTCGTACTTGGGTCGCGGGAACGGTGCACCGTCGATCTTGCCCGGCATCAACTTGAAGGCAAGCGCCGCGGGGTTGGTGTAGTAGTTAGTGCGCAGGGTCGCCTCGATAACGTTCACGAAGCGGCGCAGCAGCTTGTCGGCATCCAGCGTCGGGACGTTTTCCAAGGCCGCGGCGAGGGTTGCGTGTGCAGCGTCGCGTGCGGCAGCGGATTCCTCGGCGCCCAGTGACGGGTCAAAGGTCGCCTTGAAGAGCGCGATGATGCCGTGGGTGACATCCGGGTTCGCCACCAGGGTGTCGGAAACGAACGTGTAGGAGTTCGAGATGCCCAGCTGGTGCAGGTACTTGGCGTAGGCGCGCAGCAGCGACACCTCGCGCCAACCCAAGGACTCGCGCAGCACCAGGCGGTTGAGGTGGTCGGACTCGGCAACGCCGGTCACGATGGCCGAGTATGCCTCGGAGAGCAAATCCTCGGCGGCCAGCGGATCGATTCCCTCGGGGAACTTCAGTCCCAGGTCGTAGAGGTAGCGTTCCTCGGCTCCGGCCGGGGTGACGGCGAACGGACGCTCGTCAATGACCTCAAGGCCGAGGTTTTGCAGGACCGGCAGGATCTTGGACAGCGAGAGCGGTGCCGTGAGGTACAGCTTCATCCGGGCGTTGACCTCGGAATCTTCGTCCTCTGCGGGCACGTAAAGCTTGATGACCGGGCCAACGTGTTCGGGCTGCTCGTAAGCGCCGAAGCGTTCGATGTCAGCCAGTGCGTCCTCGACCTCGAACTCCACACGGTAGGCGGCCGGGAAGGCCTCAGCCCAGTTGCTGGCCAGCGCGCTGCCGGCATCCGGGCCGTAGTGCTCGACCGCTGCCTCGGAGATACCTTCGGACCAGGAGCGTACTGCGGAGACCAGACGGGTTTCCAGCGCTGAACGGTCAACCACCGGGGTCAATCCGTGGCGCTGCAAACGGATGCGGAAGAACAACCGGATCAACGCGGATTCGCTGATGCGAACCTCGAAGTCAACCGACTCGGCGTTGAACGCACCCACCAGTTCCTTTTCGATGCGCTGGCGCACCGCGGTGGAGTATCGGTCACGCGGAAGGTAAACCAGAGCCGACATGAAGCGTCCGTAGACGTCAGGGCGCAGGAACAGCGAGGTGCGGCGGCGTTCCTGCAGGCGCAGGATGCCCAGCACGGTATCGGTGAGCTGTTCCACGGTGATCTGGAAGAGCTCGTCGCGCGGGTAGGTTTCAAGGATGGTGACAATGTCCTTGCCGGAGTGCGAGTCCGGGGCGAAGCCGGTGCGCTTGAGCACTGCTTCAACCTTTTCGCGCACCACGGGAACGCTGCGCACCGAAGAGGTGTAGACGCTTGAGGCGAACAGGCCGATGAAGCGGCGTTCGCCGTTGACGTTGCCCTGGGCATCAAAGCGCTTGATGCCCACGTAATCCAGGTACACCCCGCGGTGCACGGTGGAGCGGGAGTTTGCCTTGGTGATGACCAATGCTCGCTTGTCACGTGCCATGGCACGTCCGCGCTTGGTCAGGTGCTGGGTGTCGCGCGAGGTGGGCTTGTTGCGCATCAGGCCAAGGCCGGAGTCGGTGCGGATACGCAGTAAGTCTTCACCGTTTTCGGTGATCAGGTCGTAGTCGCGGTAACCCAGGAAGGTGAAGTTTCCGTCATCGAGCCAGTGCAGCAGCTGTACTGCTGCGTCAAGGTCGGGGATTTCCTCGGCACCGGTGACGGTGGCCAGGGAATCGGCGATCTCATGGGCCTTGTTGCGCATCGCGGACCAGTCTTCGACAGCAGCGCGCACATCGGCAAGGATGCGCTCGAGGCCTGCCACGAGGGCATGAACCATCTCATCGTTCGGGTCCCCGCCCAATTCAACGGAAATCCAGGATTCGATGGAGGTGTCGCCGTTGGCCGAAACGAGGGCCGAAATGTTTGGCAGTGCCGCGGTGTCGCCGCTGGCAAGGTGCGCGTTGGCCGGAACAGTTTCCAGGGAGGCGATGCGGCCGGATCCGGATTCGCGGTTGACCACGAAGGTCGGGTGGAGCACTACGTTGATCGCTGCCTTCTGGCGCACGATCTCGGCGGTCACGGAGTCAACCAGGAACGGCATGTCATCGGTCACCACGTAAACCATGGTCGTCCCGGCGTGCCGGGTAATCGAGACCCGGGCTGTATTCGGGTCACGCTCCCAACCGACCGCCAGGTGTGTTGCCACCCTGGTTTCGAGCTGTTCCGGCGAGTATGCAGCAGCATCCTCTGGTGCGAGCTGACCGTAGTAGCTGGCTACTAGATCGGCAGTGAGTGTCTCAGCGATGAATGTTTCGGACATGCTGGACTCCGACGTGTTCAAAAGAACGCCTCCGTGTATAGATGTACGTTTTCGCTCCGTTGCGAAACGCTAGTGTTACAACACTATCCCGCCGTGTTTGGAACGTCACCTTGGGGCCTGGTTCCTGCGCAAAATCCGCGCCCGGGCCCGGATTTTTCTTCCGGCAAGCCCGGCAATGGCGATCCGCAATGCGGAACCCGGGGCAATCTCCGCTAGGGCGCTCCCGGCAAGTAGCGCGGATTCAACGGCTTCGGGGTCATGCGGAAGATAGGCGACCACCGGATGCCTTGGCCCGAAGCGCTCCCAGGTTTCGGCCAACGCCCGTTGCGGTGCAGACCCGACGCTTGCCGCAGAAACCTTGTTGAACACCACTTTCACCGCCAGGTCACCGACCGATGCTTCCATTTCTTCCAGTGCCCTGATCAGCCGCGGCACCCCGATGCTGTTGGCCTGGCCAATCGCAAAGATCTCATCGGCGATCCGCAACATCGCCGCGGCAACACCGTTACGTTGGGGAGCTGCAGTGTCAAAACTCAGCTCTTCGTCGAGTTCAAGGGGCCCCGCCACGTCGATGACTACGGTGTCGCAGCGTTCCTGCAACGCCAATACTGCCCGGCGCAATGCCGTGGGACGCAGTTCCGGCCACCTATTGGCCCGCGGCAGGCCAGTGGCCACCCGCATGCGGGCACCGGCAATCAGCACCGGGGCGCAAATTCGTTCAAGGGTGTATGCATCAAAGCGGTCCTGGTCCACGGTGCGGCAGATCTGCGCAAGCCCCGCGGCTTCATCAAGCAACCCCAGCTGCACGGCCTGGGTGGCTCCGTAGGTGTCCGCGTCCAGCAAGATCACTTCCCTGCCCTCCAGTGCGCATTCAACAGCGTAATTCAAGGCCACCAGCGAACGGCCCGGGGATCCGTTGGGACCCCAGAACACCACCACCTTGCCACGGCGCTGCGCGACACCTTTTTCGGCCAGCGGCGCCGCCTTGACCCCTGCGGTACCGGTCCCGCGCTGCTTGTCCCGGCAGATCACTTCGAGCAGTGCCCCCAGGTCCACTGCGTGAATCGCCGTGGCGGCAATATGGGCGCCCGCCCGGTTCAGGCGGTTGGCCTGAGCCGCATCGTCGCAGAGCACCACCACCGGCACACCGCGTTCGGTGATTTCATCGATATCACTGGTCTCAACAAGATCCGGGGCCCCGGCGAGAATCACCGCATCGGCAAGCCCCGTCTCGCAGAGCGCAATGATTTCAACCATGTCCTGGCTGCTGCGGGCCACCGTGAGGATCCCGCGCTGGCGTTCAAGGCGTTCGATAAGCTCGCCGTCATCCGCCCAGAGCACCACCGAAATATTCACTTCGAACTCGCTGCCGGGTTGAAAACAACCGTGATGCGTGCGTCATTGGCCATGGCCTCAAGCAGGTCGGCGAGCTTTTCGTCAACCACCAGCAGTTCCACCACGGTTCCAGAGGTTCCGCCGAATCCAGTCGAGCGTTCGGCACGGAATGTTACTTCGGCTGCCGGAAGCAGCAGCGTGGGGGCGGCGAATCCGTTGGTCGCGCGGTCCTTGGACGCCACCCACACATCCACGTGGGATCCGGCGCTGATGGCCGCGGGGAGCGCGTCGGGTAGGTTCACCGACACCGGCCTGCGGTTGGTTCCGTCTTGCAGGCCCAGCGCACTGGCGGGGATGAGTTCCCCCGCCCGGATCAATGAGTTGGCCCGGTATCCAACGATGGATTCCGGAGTCGCCGGCACGTAGCGATCGGCCAAGTCACCAAGCTTGACGTTGGTGACGCCGAGCATTTCGGCGTTGAGTTGCTCACCCAGGGAAATGTCGGACTTCGCCACATACATCGGCACCGTTTTGTCCAGGGTACTGGTCAAGGCGACGATTCCGACACATGAGGCAAGGACTATCAGCACGCCGATGAGCAAACGCGGGTCTTTCCAGGTGGGCCGCGCGACCCTCCGCACCTCGTTGCCGACGCGTGCCTGCACTCGTTCCATGCGTGTTTCCCCCTTTGAACCCGTCCTCCGCCGCAGCACAGCACGCCCGTCTGCGGTGGCGCCCCTTGAGGCGAAACCCTACGCCCGCCCCCGGGCGCTGAGAAGAGCCAATCCGCAAATTGTGTGTTGCTAGCCGCCACGCCTGACCCACGCCACCGAGGCCATCGGCACCAGCACATGGCCGTGGACCGCTGAGCGCCTGCGGTATTCGTCGCGGGCATGCACGGCAATTTCCAGAAAGTCCTGGCCCGCTTGGTCCAGGGTTCCGCTGGCCAGCAGCCGCCCGTCGAGGCCTCCCACGTTGACCAGCGCCCGGTCACGCACCAGGGCACGTAGCGCTTGACCCAGTCCTGCTCGTGTCGCTCGCGCATCCGCGCGTTGGCCGGGAGTGCGTTGCAGCCAGCTGCCCAGCGCGCCCAGCGGAATCAGTTCCTCGGTGGCACCGTGCCGCAGCATGAACCAGTCCATGCCCAGGGCAGTGAGTTCTCCAGCCAACCTTTCGCCACCGAGCAACCTGACCTCGACGTGCGCATTGAGTTGGGGCGCAAGCCGATGCATGAGTGTTTCGCGGGCACGCTCGACCCGCACGGCTTCCTGGATTTCAGTTGTTTTTTCGCGGGCGGCTTCCGCTTCGAGTTGCGCCTCCAGATCGGCGAACAGGGCTTCCCATCTCATGAGCACACCCTAGGTGTGGAAATTGGTTCACGGAAGCCCTAGCGCCACACCGCTCAAAGTGTCATCATGAGCATCAATAGTCATCAAACTATCTCAAATAACATCAAATGAGGTTAAGATGCACAATTCTACTCCAAAGGACATATTGACGCTGTCGGCACTTACCGGGCTGTCGACGGCAATGCTGATCTGCAGCCGCATCATTTCCCAGCACCTGGATTTTCGGCCAGCGGCACCAAACCAACTCACCGCGCTATCCCTTGAGCAATTGACCGGTATCGTGCTCGGTCTGCTCGGCGCGTTGATCCTGGCCTGGCTGGCATTCGGCCTGCTGCTGGCGCTCGTGGCTGCAACCAGCGCCCGGCTCGGCCACCAGAAATTCGGGGCCGGACTTTCGGCTTTCGCCCCCGCATTCCTGGCCCGCCTGGCAGTGGCCGCGGTGGGCAGTTCGCTGGTTCTTGCCACCTCCGCCAACGCCGCGACCTTCGATACCCAGCTCGGCGGACAACCAATCACCGGCACCAGCGGCACGGCAACCGCCATGGCAAGTGAACGCCGGGCCACGGACCATGCCCTGGGCGGCTCGGCTCAAATCGACGTTGAGGCCACCGAAATATCCGTGCTCTCCCCCGGATGGGTGCCGCAGCCGGTTTCGTTGCCTCTCCAACGCATACTGGGCGGCGATGCCCGACCGGCGCAAGAGGTCGTGGTCCGGCACGGAGACACCCTCTGGTCGATCGCCGCCCGCCATTTGGGCCAAGGGGCCAGCACCGGGCAAATCGCCGAAGCGTGGCCACGCTGGTATGCGGCCAACCGCGAGCCCATCGGCCCGGACCCCGACCACCTGCTCGTCGGGCTCGTTCTTCGAGCGCCATCATCCGCGGGCACCGACGCCCCTGATCCTTCCCGGCACCAATCCCCCACCAGGAGCACACCATGAGCATCACGACCCTTGAACCGTTGACCCCGAACGCACCGGTCGTCACGTTGCATGAGGACATCTGGATCGAAGAAAACCAGGTGCCCGCACCCAGCCACTCGGGGAAAAAATTCCCCGCGGGGTTACGCACCCTCCCGACCCCGCGCAGGCACCGCTGCACCATCGGAACCTCCGATGCCCCGGCACAACCGGTGGCGGTCGAGCCCGTCACGCGCACGGAACGGTGGCAGGCGGATGAACCGGACACCGACCAATATGTCGTCCCGCCCGAGGTCCAACCGGTCATCGACAAGATCTTCCCGAAGACCGACTCCATGTCCAACCTTGAAGAGTCCGTGGGAACCGTGGTCCATGCGGTGGCACCGGCACTGCTTGAGGTGCTTGCCGGCGCGCGTCCCGCCCGCCAGCTCGGCGGTGTCTTGAGTCCCGACTGCATGGGGAAGCTCGAATACCACCTGTTGGTTGGCAAAAACTCGCAGCCCGATCCCACCAGCTGCTGCTATAGCAACCCCAGGGTGCTGCGCATCCGGATTTCAGAGATTCTGCCGCGGGTTTTTGAGGCAGCCGTGATTCTCCTGGACATAGGCAAAGTCCGTGCCACTGCCCTACGAATAGAGCTGTGGCACGGACGTTGGCAGGTTACCGCAATGGAAATCGGCTAGCTGCGCTTACCCTTTTTCTTCTTGTTGCCGTTGGCCGGCTTCGAGGAAGCGCCCGGGGTGCGCTCGATGTGAGTTGCAGCCTCACCACTTTCTTCCGGTGCCGTGTAACGCAACGTTGAAGGCTTGGCAGGTGCTTCAAGGCCCGGGGTGTTCAGCACCGGCGTGCTCGTCATCGAACGGGCATCGGTGACACCGGGCAGCGAAACCTCGGGGGCGGGACGGGTCTCAACCTCGATGTTGAAGAGCATGCCGATGCTCTCCTCGCGAATGGATTCCATCATGGTCTGGAACATGATGAAACCTTCGCGCTGGTATTCAACCAGGGGATCGCGCTGGGCCATGGCACGCAGGCCGATGCCCTCCTTGAGGTAATCCATCTCGTAGAGGTGTTCCTGCCACTTGCGCCCGATGACCGAGAGCACGACGCGGCGCTCAAGTTCGCGCATGTTTTCCTCGCCGACCGACTGCTCACGGGCTTGGTACTGCAGGCGTGCGTCGGAAAGGATCTCGAGTTCAAGGAATTCCGGGGTCAGCGAGCTGCGGTGGCCGGCTTCGGCAATGACCTCGTCGAGGGTGATGGAGATCGGGTAAAGCTGCTTGAGGTTGGTCCACAGCTGCTTCAGGTCCCAGTCCTCGGCGCTGCCCTCGGCAGTTGCCTCGGTCACCATGGCCTTGACGACGTCCTCGAGGAAGTGGGCAACCTTTTCGTGGAGGTCACCGCCTTCCAGGATGCGTCGGCGGTCACCGTAGATGGCTTCGCGCTGGCGGTTCATCACGTCGTCGTACTTCAGCACGTTCTTGCGCTGTTCGGCGTTGGTGCCTTCAACCTGCGCCTGCGCCGTCTCGATGGCCTTGGAAACGATCTTGGATTCCAGGGCAACATCGTCGGGCATCGAGGGGTTGTTCATGATGCGCTGGGCGGCGCCTGCATTGAAGCGGCGCATCAACTCGTCGGTCATCGACAGGTAGAAACGGGATTCGCCCGGGTCACCCTGACGTCCCGAACGACCACGCAACTGGTTATCGATGCGGCGCGATTCGTGGCGTTCGGTGCCCAACACGTACAGGCCGCCGATCTCGGAAATTTCCTGGGCTTCGTTCTCAACCTGCTTTTTCGCTGCTGCGAAGACACCGTCCCATTCGAGCTCGTACTGCTCGGAGTTGGTTTCCGGGTCAAGGCCCCGGCGTTCCATCTCTGCAACCGCGAGGAACTCGGCGTTGCCACCGAGCATGATGTCGGTACCGCGGCCGGCCATGTTCGTGGCAACCGTAACGGCGCCCTTCTTGCCAGCCTGGGCAACAATCGCTGCTTCGCGTGCGTGCTGCTTGGCGTTGAGGACTTCGTGGCGGATGCCCTGCTTGGCCAGCAAACGGGCCAGGTATTCGCTCTTCTCCACGCTCGTGGTGCCCACCAAAACCGGCTGGCCGGTGGCGTGGCGTTCGGAGATGTCCTGGACCACTGCGTCGAACTTGGCGATTTCGTTCTTGTAGATGAGGTCGGCCTGGTCCTTGCGGGCCAGCGGCTTGTTGGTCGGGATTTCCACGACGCCGAGCTTGTAGGTGCCCATGAATTCTGCGGCTTCGGTCTGCGCGGTGCCGGTCATGCCCGAGAGCTTGCCATAGAGGCGGAAGTAGTTCTGCAAGGTCACTGTCGCCATGGTCTGGTTCTCGGCCTTGATTTCCACCCCTTCCTTGGCTTCGATTGCTTGGTGCATGCCTTCGGAGTAGCGGCGGCCTGCCAGCGAGCGGCCGGTGTGCTCATCGACGATCATGACTTCGCCGTTGATTACGACGTAGTCCTTGTCGTTCTTGAACAGTTCCTTGGCCTTGATGGCGTTGTTCAGGAAGCCGATCAGCGGGGTGTTTGAAGCCTCGTAGAGGTTGTGGATGCCGAGGTAGTCCTCGACCTTTTCGATGCCCGCTTCCAGGACACCGACGGTGCGCTTCTTTTCATCGACCTCGTAGTCGGTGTCGATGCTCAGGCGGTTGACCAGCTTGGCGAATTCGGTGTACCAGCGGTTCACGTCACCCGAAGCCTGACCGGAAATGATCAGCGGGGTACGCGCTTCATCGATGAGGATCGAGTCGACTTCATCGACGATGGCAAAGTTATGGCCGCGCTGCACGAGTTCGTCGGCACTCCACGCCATGTTGTCACGCAGGTAGTCGAACCCGAACTCATTGTTCGTCCCGTAGGTGATGTCGGCTTCGTACTGCTTGCGTCGCTCGGCGGGATCCTGGTTGGCAAGGATGCAACCGCTGGTCAGGCCCAGGAAGCGGTAAACGCGACCCATGAGGTCTGACTGGTATTCGGCGAGGAAGTCGTTGACCGTAACCACGTGGACGCCCTTGCCGGCAAGTGCGTTGAGGTAAGCCGGGGCGGTAGCCACCAGGGTCTTGCCTTCACCGGTGCGCATTTCAGCGATGTTTCCCATGTGCAAGGCGGCGCCGCCCATGAGCTGCACATCGAAGTGGCGCATGCCAAGGGTGCGGTGCGCGGCCTCACGCACCGCGGCGAATGCCTCGGGTAGCAAGTGCTCGAGCGATTGGCCATCGGCGATTCGGGCCCTGAACTTATCGGTCTCCCCACGCAACTCGGCGTCGCTCAGGGCACGGAATTCACTATCAAGCAGGTTGACAGCGTCAGCGTACCCACGCAACTTTTTCAGCGTCTTCTTGTCGCCGGTACGTAGGATACGTTCAAGCATTGATGCCACGAGGCAGCTCCCAAATCTCAAGCACAGGAATTCTGGCGTGTTCAGTCTACGTGAGAGATTGCTTTCACTTGTGGTTATCGGCCGATTTCGGCGAGCTCAACGCAAACTCCAAGGCGGCTGCCAGATTCCCTTGAGCCGAAACCTTGACCGTTTCAAGCTTCAACCAGTCGGCCATGAGGCGTAATTCCGCTGCCAATTCAGCCGCAGTGTGCCCGGGAGCACTGGGTTCGGCATAGGCTCCGCGCACCAATAGTGCACTGCCGACACGGTCGGCCTTCACATCGACACGCCCCACGAGGTTCTCTCCCAACAGGAACGGCAAAACGTAGTATCCATACACACGTTTTTCGTGCGGTGTGTAAATTTCAAGCCGGTAATTGAAATTGAAGAGTTTTTCGATGCGCCTGCGGTTGAATACCAACGAGTCGAAGGGGCTCAGCAGGGCCCTGCCCGTGGCGGTACGGGGAATCACGGTACCGGGAAGCCTGTAATAAGTGTCCTTCTGCCCCTCCACCATCACGCGCTGGAGTGCGGAGCGCTCACACAGGGACTCCAGGACGGTGGAACTTTCGCGCACCGGCAACCGGAAATAATCGGCAAGGCAATGGGCGGTTCCCAGGCCGTGGGCCTTGGCGGAGGCGAGCAGCAACCGTTCCATCGCTTCGCCTGGGTCCACTTCATCGGCATCGAGCAGGGTCCCCGGAAGCACGCGTCCAAGAGCTGTGTAGCGCCGCTCGAATTGTTTGTTCCGGCCATGGGTGCTGATTTGACCCTCGGCAAAGAGTGCTTCAAGTACGCGTTTGACAGCTGACCAGTTCCAGCCCCACTCGACGGTTTCCTTGAGATGTTCCCGCCCCAGGGCTTCGGATACCTCGCGGGCAGTTAGCGGCGGGGCGACAAGCAACAATTCGCGGATTTCGCTGGCCAACGAGTGCCCGGATTCGTCGAGCCCCTCAAGGCTTCCGGGCCAGGTGCGGCGCTGCCACGGCACCAGGTCGGCAAAGTGTTCGGCCTTGACCAGGGATGCTTCGTGGGCCCAATATTCGAGTACCCTGCGCGGCTTGGCCACGCAGAGTTCGTCCAGCAGCGAGGTTTCATAAGGTCCAAGGCGTGAAAAGAGCGGCAGGTACTGCGCCCGCGTCAGGACGTTGACCGAATCAATTTGTAGCAGTTCAAGCCGGTTAAACGTGCGGCCCACCGCACCACGTGTGACGGGTGCGGTGGGTCGCGCTCGGTTCAGCCCTTGGGCCGCCAGAGCCAGTCGACGGGCCTGCGACGCGGATATGGTCGTTGTCATTGGCCTATCGTCACTGCTTTATCGTTTAGGCATCTGCCGGAGCAGTGTCCCGGTAGCGTCGGGTTTCCAAGGTTGCTTCATCGGTGGCCTCGGGATCCAGGGTGATGATTCCATATGCGTACTGGCGCCGGTTGTAAACGACCGAGTGTGCGCCCGTGGACTCATCGATGAACAGGTAGAACGGGTGTCCGACCATTTCCATGCGGTCAAGTGCGTCATCGACGCTCATGGACTCCGCCGGGAAGATCTTGCGACGGATCTCGATCGGGCTCTCGTTCGCTTCGGCGGTTTCGGCGGCAAGCTTGGCTTCCGCTTCCTGCTGGGCAAGGCGCGTTGCTTCATGCAACGGGATGGATCCATCGGCGGGATCAAGACCGCTGGTCGCCTGGAACACTGCCTTCGGCGTCCTGCGTCCGTGGTGGGTCTTGCGGCGGTCGCTTGCCTGACGCAAACGCTCAATCAGCTTTGCATACGCGGTGTCGAAGGCTGCGAACTTATCTGCGGCCTTGGCCTCTGCACGGATTGCCGGGCCCCGCCCCAGAACCGTCAACTCGACGGTGAGGGCAGTTTCTGCATTGCGAGCATGCGGCTCCTTGGTGACCTTGATGTCCAAGCGCTGGATCTTCGTCGCAAGCTGATCGACCTTGTCGATCTTCTCGTCCACGTACTCGCGGAAGCGATCTGAAACTGTTACGTTTCGTCCGCTGATCATCATCTCCATGGTGTCCTCCATCATTGCTCAGGTGACACAACAGCGACTGAATAACCTATCCTTTCAGTCGCTGAAGATGGGTTGTTTTCCCTTTTCCGGGTGCCCATACTTCACCCTATGACACATGGAACGATAGTCAAGGATGTTCTGTTCATTACTTCATCGCGTTCAGCTTAATTGGCGGTTTTCATTGGGTGGCGGCGTACCTGCAACGACCACCGCACCACGGATGCGCAGGTCAAATTCCCCCAAACTACGGTGTGCTTCGGCCAGGGTGGCACCGGTGGTCAGTACGTCATCAACAAACAGAACCTGCGCGGCCGAGTTCAGGATTTTTCGTGCCCCGGGTGTGTCGCGCGTCTGCATCGTGTTGCGCACCGAGGCCCTCCCCTTGCGGCCTTTACTTTTCTGCGCTTTCCCCCAAGAGGCGCGTATCGAGAACCTCAGTATCTTTGCCACGCGCACATTTGCCGGCAGCAGATGCGCCCTGGCCACCTTGTGAAGCAAAAGGCCAACTGGCCAGTATCCGCGTTTGGCAAGCGCCTGGCGCCGCGTGGGAATCGGTACGAGAATCACGGGGGCGGATGGATCGGCTAATTCCTGGATCGCGGCACGCAACGCCGCAGCAAGTAGTGGCACCAGGATCTTGCCCAGGGCAACCATCTGGTGGTTCTTGTAGTGCAGGAGCACCGAGGCAAGCTCGTGTTCGTATTTTCCCGCCGCCATCACAGGCAGCGGTTGCCCCTGGGCATTCAGCGGCAACGCTTCGGCCGGTTCCTCGACCCGTATTGCCTGCCGGGCCGAGCGGCGCAATCCCTTGGCGCATGATCGGCACAACCGTTCATCTGGGCGGCCGCAACTGACGCACTGCACGGGTAAAAGAAAAGCTGTAGTGGTACGCAGCGCTGAGCGAACGATCCTGGCCTCCCGAAGGGCCAGGCATTGGTCAAGTACGCGTAGCAGCCCTTGGGCTCGCCCGGTTTTTGGTGCCATGGCCCAAGCATCCAATCAACCACGCCACAGGTTGGCAGATGCCGTCCGCATTGTGGATAATCCAGGAAGCCGTGAGGCAGGTGCTTCTTATCCGGGGTATGCGAGCTCGTGCGCCAGGTCTTCCAACGGGTGCCAGGAGTTTCCTACGCGGGTGTAGAGCGTGTCCTTGGTTTCGGCGAATACCGGACGGCGGTCGCCGGGGCCGGCGGAAAGACCGATCATTCCAAGCAGCGGCGCGAACTTTTCGGGTTTGCCGGCCAGATTGATTCGTTCCGCTTCGACGCGTTGAGTTGAGTCGGTGGCGGCAACGATGACGGATGAATCCGAATCCCATACAGCTTGGGTCACCGGGACCGTTGGGTACAAGAACATGGGCAGGGCGAATCCACGCGGCGTACCGTCGCTGTCCCGCAAGATCCCGCTAATGCTCACGCTTGTTTCCCCGCCGCGCGATGAAACGATCAGGGCACGGGTGCCGTCACGCGAAATGCGGATGGAGGAAACGTTTGCGCCGTTCAGCCAATCGGCGGCAATGGGACGAACCTTGCCGCTCACAATGGTGTCTTCCGGAACGGCAAGGACCCTGGTGCGGGGCCCGTTATCGACGGTCCAGGTCCAACCGCTTGCATCGATGCTTGGGCGCACCAGGGAGGTGCCCGTGGCGACAACGCTGCTGTGCCCGGCTTCATCGACGGTGAAGAGCCGTTTGAAGGTACCGTCAAGGAATGCGTATCGGTTTCCCAGGGGGCTCATCGCCGGGAACCGCGGGCCGTATTCCGAAATGTCGTCTTCGAGTGCGACCCTGGAGATCGATTTCCCCTTGACGTAGTAAAGGGTCTTGTTGAGGATCGCAATCTGGGTGTCCGGCACCGCCGGGTTCTTCTGCGCAATCGCAAACTGCGGGTCCGGGGGCCCCAGCTTGATCGCCCGCTGGTTGTCGGTCATCACCACCGTGCGGATGCTGTTCACGCCCCTGAGCGTCAGATCCAACTGCTGCTGCATTTGCTGGCGAATCAATTCGGTCGCGTCAACGAACGCCGAGGAGGTCAAATCGACAGTGGCTTCCTGCCCCTCCACCGGCACTGCGGCACGGGCCAACGAACTGCCAGCCGGGAAGGCGGAAACAACAGCATTTTCAAGGTAGGGCGCAGGGCCCTTCAGCAATGCCTCAACCATCGCCGCCGGCAGCCCGGTGCGCTTGGGGAACCAGCGGATATCCGGGACTGCATAGTGGTACGTGGCATCGTAGAAGTAGATGGGTTGCGCGCCAAAGAGCCCGTTGAAGGAGTCCCTGTCGATCATCGTGCCATCGGGAAGTTCCGAAATGCGCCACTGCCCTTCCAGCTTTTCAACAGTCAGGTCAATCGCGCGGGTTGAATGCGGAGGCATCTCGGCCATGATGCCACGCTCGTCGACTTCCGCCACGACTTCAAGCTGGATCGTGTAGGTGTCCGACTGCGCGCCGGGAATCACGCTGGGACGGGCGTCGTAGACAAGGGTCTGTGCAGCACCCTTCCAGGCGCCGCGCTGTTTGGGGTTCAGGAATTCACGGGCAATCTTGTAGTCATCTTGCGGGCCGATGCCGGCCTCGATGAACCCTTCAATGATTTCGCGCGGCGTCGCGTCAAGTTTGGGGCCCGCGGGCGAAAAATAAGGACCCGGGCCGCCGGAGCCGCCGTCGCCCTGGATGGCTTGGACCGGGCTGTTGCGCGGAATTGAGGAGCAACCTGTCAGCACCAGCATGAACCCCACGGCCAGGGCCAAGGCTGTTCGCAAAGCATTGGGTTTCCTAGGCATCTGGAGTCTGCCCTCCTGAATTCTGTTCGCCGTCGGCAAGTGCCGGAGCATCCCTGCCGGGCTCAGGTTCGGCGGCCGTCAAGGGCGCCTTGGGTTTGAATCCGATAATCGGGATCTCGCCGGTGAGCGGGAAGGTGATGACCATGTCGCGGTCCAGCACCGCCCCGGCAAGCACGATGGGTTCAAGGGGCAGCGGCGAATTGGTGATGGTCTCCCCCAACATGCGCGGCAGCGTAAGCCTGAAACAGGATCCGACTCCGCGCTCGCCCCACGCTTCGAGGCGACCCGAGTGGAGCCGGGTGTCCTCCATGGCGATGGACAGGCCAAGCCCGGAGCCGCCGGTGGTGCGGGCACGCGCCGGGTCGGCACGCCAGAACCGGTCAAAGACACGGGTGCTGGCTTCGGGACTCATGCCGATTCCGCGGTCACGCACGGAAATGGCCACTGCCGAATCGTTTCCCGCCACCGAGATATCTATGGGGTTGCCTTCACCGTGTTCAATGGCGTTCATGATCAGGTTTCGAACAACGCGTTCGATGCGCCGTGAATCCATTTCCGCGATGCAGCCCCCCACCGGGGTGGACAGACGCAAGAGTGAACCCATGGCCTCGGCGTGGGGGTTTGCCGCATCGATGACACGTCGGGCCACGGCCACCAGGTCCGTCAGTTCTGCATCGAGCACTGCAACGCCAGCATCAAAGCGGGAAACCTCAAGAAGGTCGTTGAGCAGGATCTGGAAGCGTTCCACCTGGTTGTAGAGCAACTCGGCGCTTCGCTTGTTGATCGGGTCGAAATCTTCACGCGCATCGTGCAGCACTTCGGCTGCCATGCGCACCGTGGTCAACGGGGTACGCAGTTCATGGGACACGTCCGAGACAAATCGCTGCTGCATTTGCGAGAGCGTGGCAAGCTGGTTGATCTGGTCCTGCAGGGATTGGGCCATGTGGTTGAAGGATGAACCAAGGCGCGCGATTTCGTCTTCCCCCTTGACGATCATGCGTTCCTGGAGTTCACCGGCTGCCAGTTTCTCGGAAACCTGGGCGGCGGCGGCAACCGGGCGAACCACGGCACGGGTGACGTACCAGGTGATGCCGCCGACGACCAGCAGCAGCAAGGCACCGACAAGCGCCATGGCGCGGTTGATGAAATCGAGGGTGTTTTGCACGCTTGAGAGGTCATAGACCAGGTAGAGGCCGTATTCGCGGCCCGGTGGCAGCGTCACCCGGGTGCCGAAGATCAGCCCCGGACCGACAGAGTTGCCGCTTTTGACCTCAATGGACTGCCAGTAGATGGCATTGGATTCAAGGATCTGGGCGGAAAGCGCCTCGGGGACAACACGCGAGGTGAGGTTGCCGGTGGCGGTTGGCCCCACGTAGGTGTCGCCTTCCCCCGGCAGCGGGACCAGCACGAAGTCACGCGGCACCAAGGCGCCGTCGCCTTCGAGGATTTTCAGCGTGTTGGTGACAAGCGAGTGGGTGCTGGCGCGGTCGGTGGTGGCTGCCGAATCAAAGATCGCCTTGACCTGGTTAAGGCCACGCACCGATTCGGATTCGACCTGGTGGAACCGTTCCTGGAATAGCCCGGATGCAATCTGGTTTGACAGGAATGCCCCGGCGGCAAGTAGCGCCAGCGCGGACAGCAGTACCGCCGAGGCCACGGTGCGGAAGAGCAAGGACCGGCTCCAACGCGAAAGCACTGCGTCCTTTGCCTGTTTGACGGTTGCCAGGCTCCGACGCACAAATGACCCGGAACCGTGTTCAGTTTTTTCCTCGCCCGGTTCCGGGGCTTGCGGGGACGGGGATGTTCCCGTCATGTCCTGGCTCAGGCCTGACCGGCTTTATAGCCGACGCCGCGCACCGTCAGTACGACCTCGGGACGTTCGGGATCCAGTTCGACCTTTGAACGAAGTCGCTGGACGTGCACGTTGACCAGGCGGGTGTCTGCCGCATGGCGGTAGCCCCAGACCTGCTCGAGCAACTGCTCGCGGGTGAACACCTGCCATGGCTTGCGTGCCAGCGCTACCAAAAGGTCGAACTCCAGCGGGGTCAGCCCGATGGGCGAACCCGCGCGGGTCACCCGGTGGCCCGCAACATCGACGCTCAGATCGCCGATCTTCAGGGTTTCGGGTGCGTGTTGCTCGGTGGGACGCAACCGGGCACGCACGCGCGCCACGAGCTCCGCCGGCTTGAAAGGCTTGGGTACATAGTCGTCGGCACCGGATTCCAGGCCGCGGACCACGTCCGCGGTGTCGGACTTGGCGGTGAGCATGACGATCGGGACGTCGTCTTCGGCACGGATCAGTTTGCAGATCTCGATGCCATCGAGGCCCGGGAGCATCAGGTCAAGGAGCACCAAATCCGGCTTGACCTCACGGAATACTCCCAAGGCCTTCGCGCCGTCGTGGCAGAACACTGCCTCGAAGCCGTCGTTCTGCAAGACAATGCCGATCATTTCGGCCAGCGCCTCGTCGTCGTCGACAACCAGGATGCGTGCCTTCATAATCTGCCCTTCCGTTCAGCTTCCACGGGCATGAATAGATTAGCCCGGATATGAACAAGACTACATGAGCCCCAGTGCCAAATCGTTGCAGGAACCGCGGGCGCGCAATGCCCGCCTTTCTCTTCGTCCCGACCTACGCTGGTAACTGTTGACCCCTCGCCGACTTGGGTTGCAGGGTCCGGCAAACATTATTCACCACGAGCACACAAGGCCGATTCAATGTCGCAAGATCCAACAGGTAATCCCGGCGGGCCCGCGGACCAACCAGCAGGCTGGGGACCGCCGCCGGCCGGTTGGGGAACCCCGGCCCCGGGAGCGCACCCGGCCCCGAACGCAGGCCCGAACCCTGACTTACATTCGGGCCCGACCATGCCGCCAAATCCTTACCAGCAGTTTTCGCTGCCCCCGCGGCCAGCCAAGCCCGGGGTCATTGAGTTACGCCCGCTTGGCCTGTCCGACCTGCTCGATGGCACGTTTGCCGTGTTGCGGCGTGCGCCGATGCCGACCCTTGTCAATGCCGGGACCATCCACCTGGTGCTGGGCCTGCTGGGGGTGCTTGCGCTTTACGTCACGGGAATCGAAGAAGTCCTGCAGTACTCCTTGTCGTTCACCGAAGATCCCGAGGTGATCGCGGATATCGCCGCCGGCGCCTTCCCGTACCCGTGGTTTGTCTATGCAGGGTTCGGCCTCTTGGCAGTGGTTCTCTACTTTGTGGCCTACGCGCTGATCGCCGGGCCAGCCACGGTCGCGGCAATGCGCGCCACGCTGAACCGCCCGACCAGCTGGCGCGAGGGCCTGATCCTGGCCAAGGGCGCGCTGCCCAGGTTGATTGGCCTGGAATTGGTGCTCGGTTTCGCGGTGCTGATCCCGGTGGTTGCGCTGGGCGCGCTGGGCGGCTGGTTGCTGTACACCGTCGGGATCATGGCCCTGATCCCGTTGTTGTTGGCAGGTGTGTTGGTAATGGTTGGCCTGATCTGGATAGGTGTCAGGCTGACCCTGGCCCCGATTTTGGTTGTCAGCCAGTCGTTGTCGGTCGGCGCGGCGATTGCCAGGTCCTGGCGCCTGACCCGCGGGTCCTGGTGGCGGGTTTTCGGGATCGTCTTGGTTGTCTCGCTGGTGATTTCGGTGCTTGCTGGCATTATTTCATCGGTCCTGAGCGTTGCCACGTCCTGGCCCGGCGCTGCCGGGGCCCTCTGGTTCATGCTGATTCTGGGCGTGGTGGTCAACGCGCTGCTCAGTGCCGTGAGCACCGTCCTGCTTCAGGTGCTGGTGACCCTGCTTCAGGTCGACCTTCGTATCCGCCGCGAGCGGCTCGATGTGGGCTTGCTGGGCGAAATTGTTGATCCGGGGGCACACCCGATCCCCGGGCACGACGCCCTGGATTACACCCAAGCACGCTAGCAACACCACTCAGCTGGCTTGACGGGTTTTTCAGTATGGGTTGTTCAGCTGCAGCTGTTTAGCAGTGGAGTTCCGACACCGGCAATCTGGAGCATGGCTGTGGCCCCGGATAATTTTTCCCGGGCCACCTCCATGCTCACTGGGTTTGGGTTCCTCAGGCGTCGACGCGCACCTGGTTCAACGCCTCAACGTAGGCGGCAATCCGTTCAAGCGCCGCCGTCGCCCGGGTGGGCGAAACCTCGGCCAAACCCGTGGTCGGGGTCAAGACCAGTGCATCAAGCAGCGCATCCGAAAGGCCCAGCTGGTTCCATGGGCGGCGGATCGCGGTGACGGCAGCAACAACCCCCTGTGCCGAGGCTTGTGGATTCACGCACCCGAGCCACAGTCGTTTGCCGTCTTCAACGGCACCGGCAATCAGCTCCCACCCGGGAACCGTCAGCTCCCCGGCGTTCGCGCCAAGCCCGTCGACACCGGCCTCCAGCGCGGTGGTGGCGATCTTGTGCCAGGAGTCGGGTTCACCACTGGATCCAAGAATCACCTGGTGCGCCCCGGCACCCTTGAGTGATTCGGTCAGTTCGCTCCACCAGGAACGAACCTCGGGCACCGGCACCGAGCGCAGCGTCCGGTATCCACTGGCTGTGGGCAGCGTTCCATTGAGCACGGCCCCGGCAGCGGGTTCGTCAATGTAAACGGTGATGAGTTCGCGGCCGGTCATCCGGATGACATCGCGTAGGTGCCGGGCGGAGCCCAAGGCCAGCGATTGGGCCAGGTCGCGGCGCGCACCAAAATCAAGCAGCGCGCGTTCACCCTGGTGCAGGTACAGGTTTGCGGCAAGGGTGGCCGGGCCCGGGATCTGGATCTTCAGTTCACGCCCGCCCGATTCCTCGGCGCCAATGACGTCGGCCAGCACGTTCAAGTCTGTACGCAGGGCCGAGGCAGCGCGTTTGGCGTCAATGCCAGGTGCCTGCGAGAGCCGCCAACCGTGCGGCTGCAAATCGACGCTCAGTTCCTCCAGCAGCATGGCACCGCGGCCAATGAAATCAGAGCCGACGCCACGGTCCGGTAGCTGGTGCAGGTGCGGCAGGTTGGGTGCGCCCACTTCCCCGCGAATGATGCGCTGGGATTCAAGCGGGTCGGTCCCGGGCATGGGACCGTGGCCGCTGGCCTGGACCTGTCGGGAGACCGCCCCGGCAATTTCGACCTGTTCGGTGTCCCGATTCATGTGCAAAACCCGGTTCTAGTTCTCGTTCTCGGCGTGCGAGGCCGAAATCGTCTGGTGGTGCTGGATGACCTCGGAAATGATGAAGTTCATAAACTTTTCGGCGAATTCCGGGTCAAGGTGTGCCTCATGCGCAAGCCGGCGCAGGCGCTCGATCTGCGCCTTTTCACGTCCCGGGTCACTGGCCGGGAGCTGGTGGACCGCCTTGAGGTGCCCCACACGTTGGGTCGCCTTGAAGCGTTCGGCCAGCAGGTACACCAGCTGGGCGTCGAAGTTGTCGATGCTTCCGCGAATCAAGAGGAGTTCCTCCATGACCTCGTGGCGAACGCTTCCCGCAAGGGAGCTTGCATTCGGGTCGTAGTCGCCCGGCTGGTCCGTGTCCGCGGCCTGCGGGTTGGTCTGTGAGCTCATGGTTCCATCCTATGGTTCCGGTGCCCCGCGCACCGAACCCGTGACATGCCACCGCGCCGCCCGGCAAAAACCGCCATCTCCTGCACCAGGGCTTGGAGACAGCACAGGGGGCCGGGTTGCGAGTGGCATTTCAATCAATAGTGCCAACGCAACCCGGTCCCCTTGGTGCAAGGTGCAGGTGTTAGTGCTCGTCCGCTTTAGCTTGCCTTCAGGAAGGCAATGCGGCGGGCTTCCTGCTCAATCGGATCCGGAACCGGAAGCGAAGCGATCAAACGCTTGGTGTACGGGTGCGCAGGGCTGCCCATGACCTGGGATCCGATGCCCTCTTCAACCAGCTCGCCGCGGTACAACACGCCAACCCAGGTGGAGAGCATGTCGACCACAGCAAGGTCGTGCGAGATGAACAGGGCGGCGAAGCCCAGTTCCTGCTGCAATTCCTTGAACAATTCCAGCACCTTTGCCTGCACCGAAACATCCAGTGCACTGGTGGGCTCATCGGCAATCAACAGCTTCGGGTCAAGTGCCAGTGCGCGGGCCAGCGAGGCACGCTGGCGCTGGCCGCCGGAGAGCTCATGCGGGAACCGATCCGCGAAGGCCTTGGGAAGCTGGACTGCCTCAAGCAACTCATCAACACGCTTGCGTGCCTCGAATGCCGTGCCGTGTCCATGGACAATCAGCGGCTCGGCCACGCATTCGCCGATGCTCAACTGCGGGTTGAAGCTGGCCGCCGGGTCCTGGAACACAAACCCGATGTCCTGGCGAAGCTTCTTGAAGCTCCGTTCCTTGAAGTTCAACATCTCGTAGCCAAGGACCTTCAGCGAACCGCCGGTGGTCTTGTTCAACCCGGCGATGGCCCGGCCAATGGTGGTCTTGCCGGAACCGGACTCCCCCACCAATCCGTAGACCTCGCCGGCACGGATTTGCAGGCTCACGTTGTTCACGGCGGTGAACGCCGGGGTGCCCATGCGCCCCGGGTACGTGATGTTCAGGTTGGTGGCCTCAACCAGCAATGGCTTGTCCGGTTTCGCGCGTTCGACCATGCCCTCGGAGGCCGAGTTGCGCCCCAGGTGCGGGACTGCTGCCAGCAAGGCCTTGGTGTAGTCCTCGCGCGGGTTAGCGAAGAGTTCCAGTGACGGTGCGGTTTCCACCACTTTGCCCTGGTACATGACCACCACCCGGTCCGCGAGGTCCGCGACCACTCCCATGTTGTGGGTGATCAGCACGATGCCTGTGTTGAACTCGTCGCGCACCTCACGCAACAGTTCCAGGATTTCGGCCTGCACCGTCACATCCAGTGCGGTGGTCGGCTCGTCGGCCACGATCAGCGCAGGGTTCAGTGCCAGCGCCGCGGCGATGATGACGCGCTGCTTCTGGCCGCCGGAGAACTGGTGCGGGTAGTAGTTGACCCGCTTCTCCGGTTCCGGAATGCCTACCTTGCGCAACACGTCGATGGCCCGGGCCTTGGCTTCCTTCTTGGAAACCTTGCCGTGCGCGCGAATGCCCTCGATGATCTGCCAACCTACCGTGTACACGGGGTTCAGCGCTGTCGACGGCTCCTGGAAGACCATGGCGACGTCTTCGCCGCGCACCGCACGCAACTCGCTCCCGCTGAGCGTGAGCATGTTGTTGCCGCGCAGCACCACGGCGCCGCGGGCTGTGGCCGTTTCGGCCAGCAGTCCCAGCACCGTGCGTGCGGTGACCGACTTGCCGGAACCGGATTCGCCGACCACCGCCACCACCTCGCCGGCGGCAACATCAAAGCTGACCCCCTTGACGGCGGCCACGATTCCGGCGTCGGTGGTGAAGTCGACCTCGAGCTCTTCGATGCTCAGCACGGTGCCGTCGGCCCGTGCGATGGTGGGTTTACGGTGCTCGCTCATGCTGTGCCCTTTCCGGCTGTGCGCTTGATCTTGCGGCGCAACCGCAGGCGCGGATCGGCAAGGTCGTTCATTGATTCACCCACGAGGGTCAGGCCCAGCACCGTGAGCACGATGGCCAGGCCGGGGAAGACGCCGGTCCACCAGATGCCGCTGGTCGCGTCGCTCATGGCACGGTTGAGGTCGTATCCCCATTCGGCGGCCTTGGTGGGTTCGATGCCGAATCCCAGGAAGCCCAGGCCCGCGAGGGTCAGCAATGCTTCGGAGGCGTTGAGCGTAAAGATCAACGGCAACGTGCGGGTGGCATTGCGGAAGACATGCTTGAACATGATGCGCGGGGTCGAGGCCCCCACGACCTTGGCCGATTCCACGAAGGGTTCGGCCTTCAGCCGCACTGTTTCGGCACGGATCACGCGGAAGTACTGCGGAATGAACACCACGGTGATGGAAATCGCCGCGGCCATGATCCCGCCCCAGAGGCTTGATTGTCCCTTGGAAATGACGATCGACATGACGATGGCCAGCAGCAACGACGGGAAGGCGTAGATGGCATCGGCCAGTACAACCAATACCCGGTCAAGCCAGCCGCCGAGGTAACCGGAGAGCAGTCCCAGGAAAACGCCAAGGAACAGCGAGAAGACCACGGCGATGATGATCACGAGGATTGCGGTTTGCGCGCCCCACAGGGTGCGTGAGAGGACATCGTAGCCGCCGACGGTAGTTCCCCAGAGGAAACGTCCGCCCGGTGGGGCCTGGGTGGGGAAGTCGCCCGCGGCATCGGAAATCTGCGCGTAGCCAAAGGGTGCAAGCAACGGGGCGAGAATGGCGACCAGGACAAAGATCCCGGAGAGGAGCAGGCCCGCCACCAGCATGCCGCGCTGCAATCCGGCGCTCATGCGCAGGTGGGAGACGATCGGCAGGCGGGAGACCAATGGGCGTTTGCCCGGGCGCAGGGGTGCTGTTGTTGTGCTCATGGAATTAGAACCTCACTCGCGGGTCGATGAGCGCGGCGATGATGTCCACGATGAAGTTGGTGAAGGCGACAATGACAGCCAGCAGCATCACAATGCCCTGCACGGCCACGAAGTCGCGGGCCGTCAGGTACTGGGCCAGCATGAAGCCAAGGCCCTTCCACTCGAAGGTGGTCTCGGTCAGCACCGCGCCTCCCAGCAGCAGCGCGATCTGCAGGCCCATCACGGTGATGATGGGGATCAGCGCCGGGCGGTAGGCGTGCTTGGTCAGCAACCGGTATTCGGAGACGCCGCGCGAGCGGCCGGCCTCCACGTAGTCGCGGCCCAGGGTGCCAATCACGTTGGTGCGCACCAAGCGCAGGAACACCCCGGCGGTGAGCAGGCCCAGTGCGACGGCCGGGAGGACTGCATGCTGGATGACGTCGGAGGCCGCGGCCATGTTCCCGGAGCGCAGCGCGTCCAGCAGGTAGATGCCGGTCGGGTTGTTCAACGAGGTCAACTGCAATTCCGCATTCACGCCCGCTCGCCCTGCGATCGGGAGCCAGCCAAGCCAGACGCCGAAGATGAGCTTGAGCAGCAAGCCTGCGAAGAACACCGGGGTGGCGTAGCACAGGATCGCGAACACGCGCAGCATGGCATCCGGCCAGCGGTCGCGCATCTTGGCCGAGATCAAGCCAAAGGGGATGCCGATCAGCAGCGCGATGACCAACGCGTTGAAGGCAAGTTCGGCGGTCGCTGCACCATAGGTGGTCAGCACCTCGGTGACAGCGCGGTTATCGGAGATGGTGCGTCCGAAGTTGCCGGTGAAGACCTGGCCCAGGTATTCGAAGTACTGCACGATGACCGGGCGGTCGTAGCCGGCCGCGTGGATGCGTTCGGCCAGCTGGTCGGGGGTCAGCCGTCCGCCCAGGGCCGCGGTGATCGGGTCGCCGGTGACGCGCATCAGGAAGAACACGAGGGTCACCAGGATGAAGATGGTGGGGATAATCAGCAGGAAGCGTGTGACGAGGTAGCGTGTAAAGCCGCCTCCTGCCTTGGTGGCCGATTTGTTGGCCGCCGGTGGTGCCGACGGGGCATCGGCGAGGTCGTTCATGATTGCCATTGACAATGCGTCCTAGCTCAAAGGATCTCGAAATTTTTTCTGTCCGCGGTGCAAGAAACGGCAGCCTTGGCCTCTTTCCTTCCCCACCCGGGAAAGGAAAGAGGCCAAGGCTTAGGCACCGCGATAATTTAGTTGGTTACTTGCCGAGTACGCCCAGGCGGAACTTGAACGAAGCGTCCAGGGTCTTTTCGACGCCCGTGACATCCACGCCTGCGACGGCAACCTGTGCACCCTGCAACAGCGGCAGGGTCGAAAGGTCGCCGGCGACCTTGGTCTGGATCTCTTCGATCATTGCCGTGCGCTTGGCACGGTCTGTTTCCACGCGCTGTTCGTTGATCAGCGTGTCAACCGCCGGGTTGTCATAGCCGTTGCCCAGGAAGTTCTTCTTGGCGAAGAACGGGGTCAGGAAGTTATCGGCATCCGAGTAATCCGGGAACCAGCCGAGCTGGTAGGCCGGGTAGTCGGTGACGCGCGACTTCTGGTAGGTGACCCATTCGGTGGACTGCAGGTCGACCTTGAACAGTCCGCCGGTTTCCAGCTGTGCCTTGACCTTTGCGTACTCGTCACCCGAGCTCGGGCCGTAGTGGTCCGGGTTGTACTGCAGCTTCAGGTCCACCGGGGTGGTAACGCCGGCAGCCTCAAGAGCCGCCTTGGCCTTGTCCAGCGACGGACCGCCGTTTTCGCCGTACATTTCCTTCAGCGGTTCGATGGCGCCGGTGAAGCCCTGCGGTACATAGGAGTACGCCGGAAGGTAGGTGTCCTTGTAGACGTCCTTGGCGATGGCTTCGCGGTCAATGAGGTTTGCTACGGCCTGGCGCACTGCCAGCGACTTCTTCGGATCCGCGTCGGCGGTCTTGTTCCCGAACGGCATGATGTCGAAGTTGAAGACGACGTAGCGCAGTTCGCCACCGGCACCCTTGTGGACCTTGACCTTGGGCTCCTTGCCCAGGGATTCAACGTCCGTCGGAGAGAGGGAGCGCCAAGCAACGTCGATGTTCCCCTGCTGCACGTCGAGCTTCAGGTTGTTGGAGTCGGCGTAGTACTTGATGTTCGATGCCTGGTTGGCAGGTGCGCCAAGCAGGCCCTTGTAGCCGTCGAACGCCTTGAAGGAGACCAGCGAGTTCTTGGCGTAGGACTCGATGGTGTACTGGCCGGCGAAGGCCTTGGCAGCAACGATTTCGTCGTCGGTGACAATCTTGTCGGCCGGGAAGACCTCGTCGTCAACGATCGGGCCCACGGGGCTGGTGAGCACCTGCGGCCAGGTCTGGTCGTTGCCGCTCTTGAGCGTGAAGACCACGGTGTTGGCGTCCGGGGCCGCGACGCTGACAAGGTTGCCCAGCAAGGAGGACGGGCCGTTCGGGTCGGCAATCTTGATCTGGCGATCGAAGGAGTTCTTGACGTCCTTGGAGTCAAGGACGTGGCCGTTGGCCCACTTCAGGTCAGCCTTGAGCTTGACCGTGTATTCGGTCGGTGTGGTGAATTCGGCGGATTCCGCAATGTCGTTCTCAGGTTCCGCGGAGCCTGGCTTCGAGTTGAGCAGGAACGGGTAGATCTGGTTCATCACCATGAACGATCCGTTGTCGTATGAGCCTGCCGGGTCCAGCAAGGTGACCTTGTCGGTGGTGCCCAAGGTGATCGGGGTGCTTGCAGCACCGGAGCCGGCGGTGCCATCGCTGGGGCCCGCAGCCGGGCCGGTGCAGGCCGTCAGGGCCAGTGCGGAGATGCCAACGACGGCAGCGGCTACGCGCAAACCGTTGATCTTGCGGGTCATGAGCAATCCTTATCTATATGCGAGTGCATGGGTCGTGATCTAAACCACAACGAATACAGCCTAGGTGATTTGTTTCACAAAATGTCAAGAAATCCCGGCTTGACACTCATTGAATCTGAAATGTTACTTTCACGATGAAATATTCAATGCCCCACCACTGTAAAAAGGGTCGCGGACATGACAGCGCTCACCAAGGGCACGCCACGGCATCGGTTGTGGCCTAGGCTTGAAGGCGATGATGACACGTAGAGACGCCGCCATTGCCCTGGATATCCCCATGGAAATGGCCAAGCGACATAACATTCCACCCCGCATGAGTGAGGGCGAATTCGCCGAACTCAACACCAATCCCCCGGCTTGGCTCATCCAGTCGCGTGCCAACCGCACCGGCAAGCGCCCCGTATGGGCACACCTGACCTGTGCAGTGTGTGGATACGCCGAGTCCGAGCGCCCCAAGAAGTGGTGGCCCGAATTCGACTTCGTGCACTGCGCCGAGCACGGGCCCGCACAGTTGCCGGCCCTCGAAGCCGGCAAGGTGCGCCTTGAATACCCGGACATCTCCACCCGCATGTACGGCATCGTCGACGAGGCCAAGTAGGGGGTTCCGGCCCAAAAAATGATGTAACGACAAAGGCCCCGGGCCGTTTGGAATTCCAAACGGCCGGGGGCCTTTGCTTTGCCTTGTTTATCCTGCTGTGCGCCTACGCGATCAGGCTCGGGTCCCATGCTGCCGAGCGTGCCGAGTCGATGGTCGCCTGGCCCAGCACGCGGGTACCCTGGTAGATCACCATGGTCTGTCCCGGGGCGACTCCGCGCATCGGTTCGATGAGCGTGCCCACCAATATGGTGGTGCCGTCCTGAAGGGTTTCCACCTTGGCGCGGGCGTCGACAGGGTCACCGTGTGCGCGCACCTGGATCATGCAATCAAATTCGATGCCGGCCTCGGCTTCGGCGATGGGCAGGCCCGCCCAGGAGATGCGGATGCCGCGCAGCTCGTCGACCGCCAGCAACGCCTCGGGGCCGACGATGACCTTGTTTTCCTTCGGGCGGATTTCCAGCACGAAGCGTGGCTTGCCGTCCGCTGCCGGGACACCGAGTTTCAGGCCCTTACGCTGTCCCACGGTGAAGGCGTGCGCGCCCTCGTGGGTGCCCAGCGACTTGCCCTCCTGGTCCAGGATCTCGCCCTGGGTCATGTCGATGCGCTCGGCCAGCCAGCCGCGGGTGTCCCCGTCGGGGATGAAGCAGATGTCGTGGCTGTCCGGCTTGTTGGCCACGGTGAGGCCACGGGCCGCGGCCTCGGCGCGAACCTCGGCCTTGGAGGGGGTGTCCGCCAGCGGGAAAATGCAGTGTTCGAGCTGTTCGCGGGTCAGCACGCCCAGCACGTAGGACTGGTCCTTGGCCCAGTCGGCGGCGCGGTGGAGTTCCGGGTTGCCGTCCGTATCGCGAATGACCTTGGCGTAATGGCCGGTGCACACGGCGTCGAAGCCCAGGGCAATGGCCTTCTCCAGCAGGGCGGCGAACTTGATGCGTTCGTTGCAGCGCATGCAGGGGTTCGGGGTGCGGCCGGCCTCATACTCGGCGATGAAGTCATCGACAACATCTTCCTTGAAGCGCTCGGAGAAGTCCCACACGTAGTACGGGATGCCGAGCTTGTCACACGCGCGCCAGGCGTCGTTTGAATCCTCGACCGTGCAGCAGCCGCGCGAGCCGGTGCGCAGGGTGCCGGGCATGCGGCTCAGCGCCAAGTGGACGCCGACGACCTCGTGGCCCGCTTCGACGGCGCGTGCCGCCGCGACGGCCGAGTCGACTCCGCCGCTCATTGCTGCCAAAACCTTCATCGTGTAAACCCTGTCCCTGCTGTTTGGATGCTGCTGACTTGTGCGGCCATGCCGGCCTTCTTTGCGCGCGCGTACGCCTCTGGCAACGCGGCCACCAAGGTTTCAACGTCGGCGGCGCTGTTTGTATGCCCGAGCGTGAAGCGTTGGGCGCCGCGGGCGGTCTCCTCGTCCCGGCCCATGGCCAATAAAACGTGCGATGGCCGGGGCACCCCTGCGGTGCAGGCCGAGCCCGTGGAGGAGTAAACCCCGAGCATGTCCAGCACGAAGAGCAACGAGTCGCCCTCGCAGCCCGGGAACGTGAAGTGCGCGTTGCCCGGGAGCCTGGTTCCTGTGTGTGCCGGATCCTCGGCCCCATTGAAAACCGCCTCCGGGACCAGCTGGCGCACCCCGGC
This sequence comes from Paeniglutamicibacter antarcticus, assembly GCF_900010755.1. GTDB lineage: Bacteria > Actinomycetota > Actinomycetes > Actinomycetales > Micrococcaceae > Paeniglutamicibacter > Paeniglutamicibacter antarcticus_B. The sequence continues at coordinate 305,809 of NZ_CZJT01000103.1, forward strand.
GATCAGTGCGTCACGCAGCGTGGCCAGGCGTTCGCTTTCCTGTGCCAGGTTGGCGATCGCTTCGGTGGCGGCGGCGGCAAAGCCGGCGGCCGAGGCCGAATTCAGCGTGCCCGAGCGCAGTGCGCGTTCATGCCCGCCGCCGTGCTGGATGGGGGTCAGGACGATGTTGCGGCGCACGAAGAGGGCACCAATGCCCACCGGGCCGCCGATCTTGTGCCCGGAAACCGCCATGGTGGCCAGGCCGGAACGGGCAAAGGAAATAGGCACCGCGGTGAAGGCCTGGACCGCGTCGGCGTGCACCGGGATGCCGTGGGGTTCGGCGAGCGCCACGACCCTCTCGACGGGCTGGATGCTGCCTACCTCGTTGTTCGCCCACATCAGGGTGATCAGCGCGATGGATTCCGGGTCCCTGGCGATTTCGGCTTCAAGGACGTCCAGGTCGACGACGCCGGCACGGTCAACCGGAAGCCAGCTGATCTCGGCACCCTCGTGGGCGGCCAGCCATTCAACGGTATCGAGCACCGCATGGTGTTCGATGACGGGGCAGAGGATGCGCTTGCGGGCCGGGTTGGCGCCGTTGCGGTTCCAGTACAGGCCCTTGAGGGCGAGGTTGTCAGATTCGGTGCCGCCGGAGGTGAAGATGACCTCGGAGGCGTGGGCCCCGGCCGCTGCGGCGAGTTGTTCGCGGGATTCCTCCATGACGCGGTGGGCGCGGCGCCCGGCCCCGTGCAGCGAGGAGGGGTTGCCGGTTTGCGCCAGCTCGCCGGTCATGGCCGCCAGGGCGGTGGGTGACATGGGAGTGGTGGCTGCGTGGTCAAGGTAAACGGGTGTGGTGCGCACCGGTCAATTCTACCGTCACCCGCTGTGGCCCGGCACAGAGGTGTTGCTCACAGCATCCCCACGCTCAAAGCACCCAATGCGCACTGGCCGCCCCTAGCCGGAGCACGGGGTGGCCCAAGGTGCTGCTAGTTGGTGAACTCGCCCTCGATGAAGTCGCCGAACCCGTCCCCGAGGTCTTCACCGTCATCCTCGGTCTCCACGGGCATCGGGTTCACCGAGTCCCCCTCCAGATCCAACCGGGTGTCGATGGCGACCTCGTGGGCCTCGATGTCCGCGCACGCCAGCAGCGCGTCCGCCAGGGCGCGGGATCCGGCGACAATGCTTGAGTCCTCATACAGTTCGGTGGACAGCAGCCAGGCCCTGTCCGCCGGCCAGGCAAGGTTGGGGGCTTGGCGCTGTTCGCCCTCGGAGGTGCGGGCCCAGAGCGGGCTGGCAAGGTCTTCGAATGTACCTTCGAATACGTAGTAGGACCTGTAGCCCGATCCCATGTGCAGGACGGGCCCGTTGCGGACCTCATCGGAGAAGGCTGGGCGCTTGGCTTCGGCGTTGGCCGCCGCGTGGCGGGCAGCGTTTTCCTCGTCGCTCAACTCCGGGTCGTGGTCAACGAGCACCTCGATCTGGTCCCCGCCGTGGATGAAGGCAAGCCCGTTCCACAGGGCCAGGAAGATCTCCTCCGGGTTGCCTGTGTGTGCCGCAAGGATCGGGGCGATGGCCGCCAGCTGCTCGGCGGGCAATCCGTCCCCGGCGGGCGCCTCGCCTTCCCAGGCGTCGTGGACCAGCGCAATGCCGTCCTCGCTGATCCCGGAAACGGGGCTGAACTGCGCCGCCCCGTGCATGGTGGTGCCACGCCCCTTGGCGATCTTGCCCCAACGCACGGCTTCCCCGTCCAGCCCCAGGGCCGGGTGGAAGATGCGCACATAGGCCTCGTAACCGGAAGGGACCTGCCCGGCCACCTGGTCGGCCGCCTCGGCACCGAGGCCCGGCGCCTCGAGTGCTTCAACAATCCAGCTGCCTGCCGCGGGTCCCGCAAAGTTCAAAGTCATGCACACAGATTACCGAGGATTGCGCACCAGTGTGGGGCCGGTGCGACGCAGAACACCCAAACGGCGGGGTCAACTGGTATGAATGATTCAAGCGCAGCCAAGGGAGTCACACATCATGGGCATGTACCTACCGCCGTTGAAGCACCCGGTGCACCACTTCGGGCACCGAAGCATCGACTTCTCCAGGAAGATCGCCTTGATGGCGATCATCAACCGCACGCCGGACAGTTTCTTTGACGGCGGGGCGACCTTTGCCCTGCACTCAGCTGTGGATGCCGCTTTGGCCGCGGTCGATGCAGGTGCCGACTGGATCGACATCGGCGGGGTCCCCTTCTCCCCGGGCCCGGCACTGGGCTGGCAGGAGGAAGCCCAACGCATTGTCCCGGTGATTGCCGCGGTGCGCGCCCACAGCGATGTCATCATTTCCGCCGACACCTTCCTGCCGGAGGTTGCCGCCGCCGCCATTGCCGCTGGCGCCGATGTCATCAACGACACCACCGGGCTGAGCAATCCAGCCTTGGGCCGCGTGGTCGCCGAAGCCGGGGTGCACCTGGTGCTGACCCACTCGCTGGCCCAGCCACGGACCATTTACCCGCGTCCGCACTACGACGACGTGCTCGGCGAGGTCACCGACTACCTGCGCGCCAAGGTGGAGCTGGCCCGCTCACTGGGCATCGCCGAGGACAAGCTGATCATCGACCCCGGGCACGACCTGAACAAGAACACCCTGCATACCCTCGCGATGACCTCCGGGTTCGAATCCTTTGCAGCCCTGGGCTACCCGGCGTTGGCCGCGGTGTCGAACAAGGACTTTATCGGCGAGACCCTGGACTTGCCCAAGACCGAGCGCACCGCAGGGTCCCTCACCGCCGCGGCCATGTGCATCATGAACGGGGCGCGGATCATCCGCATGCACAACATCCCCGAGTCCGTCTCAACGGTGCGCCTGCTGGAAGCCAGCATGGGGTGGCGGGAACCCGCCTACCTCAAACACAACATGGGTGAGGCCAACGCGCCGGCGCACCCGGAACGCCTACCTGGGGGCAAACCGGTCCCGGACCCCGCATCAATGCAGGGCGCCGACTCCTGATGCAACGGCTCTTCCCCGCTTTCCTTGCCGAACCCACCGACGAGCAGTTGCTCAAGGACTACGCTCCGCCTGCCGGGAACCATCCGTTTGTCCGTTTCAATTTCGTGGCAAGCATCGACGGGGCGGCAACGCACGGCGGGCTCTCCGGGGAGCTGGGCTCCCCGGCTGACAAACGCGTGTTTTCGTTGCTGCGCCGCTTGGCAGATGTGATCCTGGTGGGCGCCGGAACCATCAGGGCCGAGGGATACGAGGGTGAACTGCTCGATGCTGCCGACCGGGCTTGGCGCTTGCGATCCGGCATGCCCGAACGCCCGGTGCTCGCGATCGTTTCCGGGCGCCTGGATCTGGACCCGGACTCCGAGCTCTTCACCCGGAACCCCGGGGAAATACTGATCCTCACCTCGGCAACACCGGATCCGGTGCGTGCAGCGGCCTTGGCGCAGGTGGCTGAGGTACTGCGTGGCCCGGTTCCCGGCACAGGCGAATCCACCGCAGTGGACCCGCGGTGGATTCGCACGGTGCTGGCGGATCGCGGTCACCGGATGATCCATTCAGAGGGCGGCCCCCGCCTGCTGGGCGCCTTCCAGGAAGCCGACTCGATTGACAGCCTCTGCCTCACGGTGGCGCCGCTGGTGGCAGGCGGGAGTGCCGGGCGAATCAGTTCCGGGCTCGACGGCTCCCCGCTGCGCCCACTGGGCCTGCAACTACTCTGCGAAGAAGGGGGAAACCTGCTGGCCGAGTACCGCCGCATCCCAACGAATCAATGACGACAAAGCCGCCGGTTCTTGGCCTCGGCCCTTTGCCGAACCGCAGGTTTAGGACAGGCGCAGTTTAGAACAGCAGGTGAACCGCGCCGGGTGCCACGGCGATCTCCACCGGCAGGGCACCGACCTCTTCACAGTCTCCAAAGCCCCTTGTATCAAGGGCCTGGATGCTGAAACGTTTGCCCTGCTGGATACGCACCGCAGCGTGGGTGATGTGCTTGCCGGAAAACACCGACGGGAAGATCGCCAGGAACCTCGTCCGGCTCAACGGGGAAATCACCACCAGGTCAAGTAGCCCGTCGGTGATACTTGCCTGCGGGACAATGCGCATACCACCGCCGAGGTATTGGGAGTTCGCCACCGAAATCAGCATGGCCGGCACCTGCTGAGGGGCTCCACCGTCAATGCTCACGGTGTAACTGCGTGGTTTGAATGCCACTATTTCGCGCATCATGGCAAGGTTGTAGCGTTGCGGTCCGCGCGGCCAGCGCATGGCATTGGCCCGTTCATTGACCACCGCATCAAAACCGGCACTGAACACCCCGGCAACATACCTGCTACCAAATGCACCGCTCACCCATGCTGCATCCACCGGCTGCGGACCCGTTTCCAAGGCACGAACAATGCGTTCAACCGCGATTTCCGGACGCTTCGGGTTCAGTCCAAGCATGCGGGCGAAATCGTTCCTGGTGCCGGCCGGAACCACGCCCAGGGGGGTTCCGGTGGTGGCAACCGCGTTGAATCCCAACTGAACCATGCCATCCCCGCCGAGCACCACCAAGGCACGCACCCCGGCTTTCACCCGGAGGGCGGTCTCCCGCTGTAGTTGCCCAAAGCTTGGAGCCTCAAGCAACTCCGCGTCAATGCCGCGCTCACGCAGGGCGAGCATGGTCCGTTAGACTGCGTTGCTGCCGCGGCCAGTGCCGGCGCTTCGGTTGGCAACGACGAGGACGCGGCGAATATTATCCGTGGGCATCCGCCGAAATTACGTGGTTACCGCGCCGCGCGCAAGCCCATGACGTGTTTTGATCAACCATTGCCTTCTTGTGCGACCAGAAACATACTCGAAGCGCGGCTGATCACCGTTTTCATGGTTTGGCGGCAGCTACTTGCGCATAGGCCGCCAGGAACTCCCCGGAGGATTCGACGCTGACCGTGTACCGGCGCCCGTCCCGCATGGCGATCGTTACCTGGGGTCCCCCACTGACGAAGGCGCGGTGCCCCTTGGCAACCAGGCGCAGCCCGTAGCCTCCGGTGAACAAGCTCGGATCATCAAACACGTTTTGGACCTCATCCAGGCGCAGCGTCGCCCGGAAGACCTTCATGCAGGAGACATCAATCCCGTCACCGGTGATTTCGGTGCGCGTGGTCATGGTCAACGGCAACAGGTAGATCCCCAAGGCGGCGGCCAGGGCCACCCCTGTACCCAGCAGGTTCCCCCGGAGGTCCTCTTGGCCGCCGGCAAAGGCCATCAGCACGGCAACCAGCACCATGATTCCGGCCAGCACCTTGAAGATCAGCCGCACTTGGGAATCGGCGCGGACCACGGAAACGAACTTCGGGGCAACACTCATGCATCGAGTCTTCCAGCCAAGGCCCCGGTGGCCAAGTTCCACGTCAGCACGGCCAACCGGTAGAATTTTTAGCAACATCCGCTCCGCTTCACCAACGAAAGGTTTTGAACCCGTGGCCCAGCGTCGAACCCACTATGAAGTACTGGGGATCCCGCGTACCGCCGGCATTACGGAGATCAAGACCGCCTACCGCAAGGCAGCCCGGCTCACGCACCCGGACCACGGGGGCGATGCAGCTGCCTTCGGCGAGGTAACGCTCGCCTACGAAACCCTCATCGACCCGGCATCCCGGCAACGCTACGATCGCAGTTACGGCACCGAATCCAGTTACCTGCGCGGCAAGGCCCCCGCCCAGGAGTCCAACGGCGCCGGCTACGGGACCGCAGGATCTGCCTCCTCGATGCGCTTTGAGTCCAACGCCCCGCGTTCCTCGGCCACCGACGCCACCATTTTCGTTCCGCCGCTGCTTGAATCCCCCGACTCGCCCCTGGACAAGGCCAAGTCGATTCAGCAGGTCCACGGGGCACCGCGCAAGCGCGGCATCTTCGGCGCCCAGGCCCGGCTGGCCCGCGAGGCCCGCACCATCCAATTGCTTTCGCGCCAACTGCTCCCCGTGCTGCCCTCCACGCGCCTGGTCAATGGGCTGCACTCCCCGGGCGGTGGCTACATCGACCACGCACTGCTCGGCGGCTACCGGCTGGCCATCGTGCACTCGATGCGCCTGCCCAAGGGCGTCTACCGGTGGGACGGAGCCTCGCTCTTCCGCGACGGCAAGCACATCGACCCGCCGCAGATCGCCCCCTCGGTGCATAAGATGCAGTCGCTGTTCCCGGAGCTGAACGTCACCGGGTGGACAGTCATCCACTCCCCGGACGGCAACCTGCACGAACCCGTCATCGATTACGCCCGCGGCGGGGAACCCAGCCCCACCAGCACCTCGAATGTAGTCAATGCCGTGAACCTGGTCCGCGAACTGAAAATGTTCCTGGGCACCGGCCCGGCCCCGAATGTGGTTGACCGTTCGGTGCTGGCCCGACTGCTCGGCGGCATGTACTAAACGTCCCGGGGCCTCCCGCTCCCCGTTGACACCCCCATAATCCCCCCAAGTACCCAAAGGTTGAACCCAGTGTTTCGAATCCTCTTCTACACCCCCGAAATCCCCGGCAACACCGGCAACGCCATCCGCCTGGCAGCTGTGACCGGGGCGGAACTGCACCTGGTGGAGCCGCTGGGCTTCGATTTTGAGGACTCCAAGCTGCGCCGCGCGGGCCTGGATTACCATGACCTCGCCGTGGTCACGGTGCACAAGGACCTCGAGTCCGCGTGGGCCGCACTGGCCCCCGAGCGTGTGTTTGCCTTCACATCAGAGGGCGAGACCCTCTACACGGATATTGCCTACCATCCGGGCGACGTGTTGATGTTCGGACCCGAATCGGTGGGCCTTCCCGCGGAGGTCAAGGCCGACGAGCACGTCACTTCCACCGTGCGTTTGCCCATGTTGGAAGCGCGTCGCTCGCTGAACCTTGCCAATTCCGCGTCCATCGCACTGTACGAGGCTTGGCGCCAACACGGCTTCGCGGCCCCCGCCGCACCCGCCCTCTAGCAGGCGACACGCCAAGCCTCCCATGCGGCCGGCACACATTTAACACATAGCCTTTTCCCCTATGCTTACTGGTGGCCTGACCCGGCCCACCCAAAACCTCTCCCAAGGATGGCAATTCATGAGCGGCACCGATCCTGAGCACCTCGAGTATCGTGGCGATGACAACGACGAGGACCTCGGCATGGATCTTGTGGACCAGGTCTCCACGGATGCTGAGAGCACCCGCAAACCGCTGAAGAAGTGGGTCTTCGTGCTCGCCGGCTTTGCAGTGATCCTGATCGGCGTGGTGATCCTGTTGGCAAACCTGGTTCCCAAGGACTACGTTTCCCAGGTCGATGGCGCCAAGGACAAGGTGGTTGTCCAGGCCGACATCGATAACGGCGGGCACGCGGTGCTCTCCACGTCCGCCAAGGCGGACGCCGGCTCACTGGTGCTGACCGGGCTTCCCACCCTTGACCCCACCGAGCGCTACACCATCTGGCTCATCCAGGCCGAGTCGGACCGCCCGACCCGCCTGGCAACCATTGACGCCGGCGCACAGGGTGCCTCCGAAGGCTTCAACGGCGTGGCCACCGTCGGCTCCGTGATGTTGACCGTCGAACCGTCCGAGGGCAGCACGTCCCCCTCCGACGAACCGCTGCTGCTGCTGGAAACCCCAGCCGCGAAGTAACGCGCAAGCACTCGATTTCAAGACGCCCCGGCCTTTGGCCGGGGCGTCTTGACGTTAACGCAACGTCAACTTCTAGGCTGGGTCCCATGACGCAAAACCACCCCGCCGGATACGGCATCTCGCAGCTGGCCAAGGATTCGGGCATCAGCACCCGCACCCTGCGCCACTACGATTCCATCGGCCTGCTGGCCCCCGCTTTTACCGCGGCGAATGGCTACAGGTTCTACGGCCAGCCTGAAGTATTGCGTTTGCAGCGCATCTTGCTGCTCAAGGACCTGGGCCTGCCCCTGGACACCATTGCTTCGGTGCTCGACGGGAAAGCCGATGAACTGGCCGCCCTGTCCGCGCACGCAGCCTGGCTGGATGCCGAGCGCGCGCGGCTCACCGCCATGGCAGCCACCATCCGCACCACCATCGAACACCTTCAAGCAGGAGAAAACATGAACCCGGAACAGGCCTTCAGCGGCTTTGCGCCCAACCCCTACCAGGCCGAGGCACGTCAGCGTTGGGGCGATGCCGCGATCCAGGATAGCAACGCAAAGCTGCAGGCGCTGGGCCCCGACGGCCAGGCCCGCCTGTTGGCGGAGCACGAGTCGATCGCCAATGACCTGTACGCGGCGCTGTGCGCGGGTTTGGGCCCCGGGGACGGCGCGGTGCAGGGGATCATCGCCCGGCACCATGAATGGGTCTGCCACAGCTGGACCCCCACCGCCGAGGCCTACGCGGGCCTGGGCGAAATGTATGTGGCCGATGCCCGCTTCACGGCCGCCTACGACGCACCGAAGAACGCCGCCGCCCGTCCGGGCACCGCGGCACTGCTGGCGGCGGCCATGGCCAGCTACGTCGAGCTCACCCCGGAGCGCTTCGCGCAGTAATTTCGTTCAGAAATTTCATGAGGTGGCTGCCCGCTGGGCAACGACGGGCGGTCCGCCAATCACAAAGGTCGGGCGTGGATATCCACGCCCGAACTTTGTGTCTGGTGCAGGGGCCTACCGCCGTCCGGAAACGGCGTCCGGGTCAGAACCCCGCGATGGTGTCGGCCGCGTTCACGGCGACCACGTGGAAGGCCTCGGCCAGCGAGCCGTCTTTCATGCCGTATTCCCTGCCCTTGGCCAGGCACTGGGTCCGCACGTAGTGTTCCATCGCCGGCACGTCCGGGTGCTGGCTCAGGTGCTGGCGCAGCGCCTCGATCTTCAGCCCGAAAACCGAAGTGATGTCCACCGCGTGGTTTTCGCGTTCGGCCGGAGCCCCGTAGAGCCACAGCCACGCCAGCTTGTACGCGTGCAGCCCGGCGGCCTCTAGCTCCGGGTAGGAGAACGGGTTCTCCACGGCCGGGTAGATCGCCCGGGTCACCGCCTCGCCGCAGGCCAGGTGGTCCGGGTGCGAGCGCTGGATGCGCTCCCAATTCCGTTCCGGGTGCATGGCAAGCACCACGTCCGGGCGCACGGTGCGGATCAGCTCGACGACCTGCTTCATCACCGCGTGGGTGGGTTCCAGGAAGCCATCGCGTTCGCCCATGAAATGGACGCTCTCCACGCCCACCAAGGCCGCTGCGGCACGCTGCTCCGCGTGCCGGGTTTCAGTGATTTCCTCCGCGGTGCGCTCATCGAACCCGCCGGCATCGCCGTCGGTCATGATGCAGTATTCGACGTGCACGCCGGCGGCCGTCCATGCGGCCACGGTGCCCGAGGCACCAAAGTCAAGGTCATCGGGGTGCGCACCGAAGCACAGCACGCGTTTGACCTGTTGGATTGCTGGGTCAAAGATGCCCATGCGCGCTAGCCCTTGCGCCTGCGGATTTCGGCCGCGGCCTGCGGCAGCACCGTGGCCAGGTCGCCAACGATGCCCAGGTCCGCGATCTCGAACACCGGGGCATCCGGGTCCTTGTTCACCGCAACGATGTACGTGGAGGACTGCATGCCTGCCTTCTGCTGGATGGCACCTGAAATCCCCGCCGAGATGTACAGCTGCGGGGAGACCGTCTTCCCGGTCTGCCCCACCTGTGCTCCGTGGTCAATCCAGCCGGCGTCGGTTGCCGCACGCGAGGCGCCGATGGCGGCCCCCAGCGCATCGGCCAGGTCCTCGACCGGGCCAAAGTCCCCGTCGACGCCGCGGCCGCCCGCTACCACAAAGCGGGCCTCGGTGAGTTCCGGGCGTCCCGAGGCGGTGCGCGCCTCGGAGCCGGTGACGGTTGCCACCGCGCCTGATTCGCCAGGCTCAAGGACCCTCAGCGGTGCCGCAGCTACCGCGGCCGGCTCCTGGGCGGGCAGCTGGACGCTGTTTGGTTTCACGGTGACCAGGGCCGGGCCGCGGGTGGCCTTCACGCGCACCGTGTAGCTTCCGGCGAGCACCGACTTGCTGACCACCAGGTCCACGTCGATGTCGATGGCGTCGGTGATGACCCCTGCATCCAGTTTCACCCCGGCGCGGGCGGCTACCTCGCGGCCCTGGATGTCGTTGGGCAGCAGGATGAGTGTTGCCCCGGATTCCTTGGCGGCAGCGGCCAGCAGTGCGGCATCGGGTGCCACCAATCCGTTGGTCGCATCCGCGCTGTAGAAGCCGCTGGCTCCCCAGGCGCTCAACCCTGCCCGGGCTTCCTCGTCGGCAATCGCGTCGGGCGAGGTTCCCAACACCACTGAAACCTCGCCCAGGCGTGCGGCAAGGGTCAGCAGTTCGCGCTGTGATTTGCTGGGTGAAGCAGCGGGCACCGGTACGTAAACAAGAATGTTTGTCATGTTTTTTCCCCTGGAAAAGGCTAGATCAGCTTCGCTGCGGCGAGGTAGTCGACGAGTTCGATGCCGGCGTTCCCGGCGTCGGTGATGATGGTTCCGCTGGTGCGTGCCGGACGCTCGGTTGCTTCAAGCACTTCGGTGGCGGATCCTGCCGCGCCGACCCGTGCGGCATCCACACCGATCTCGGCCAGCGAAAGCACCGTGATCGTCTTTTTCTTCGCGGCCATGATCCCCTTGAAATTCGGGTAGCGCGGCTCGTTGGCCTGGTCGGTGACCGAGAGCAGCACCGGCAAGCCGGCTTCCAGGTTCAGCGCCGCGTGGTCGGTTTCGCGCACCGCACGCACGGTACTGGAGTCGGCATCAAGTTCAACCTTGGCCACCTGGGTCAGCTGGGCCAGGCCCAGGCGTTCGGCAAGCTGCGCCGGAACCAGCGAGGTCTCAGCATCCGTGGAAGACATGCCGGTGACAATCACGTCGAACCCGCCCAGGTGCTTCACGGTTGCGGCCAAGGCCAACGAGGTGGCCCCCGCATCGGATCCGGCCAGCGCGTCATCACACAGGTGCACACCCTCGGTGGCACCCATCTGCAAGGACTTCTTCACGGCATTCGCGGCAGCCTCCGGGCCCATGCTCAGTGCCGTGACGGTGTTGCCGGCCGCGGCGCCGCCGCGTGATTCGGCCAGTTGCAGTCCCGCTTCAAGAGCATATTCATCAAGTTCGGAGAGCACCGAGTCCTTGCGCTCCAGGCGCAGCTCGGCACCTCCCAAATGGCGGTCGAATTGCACGTCCGGCACGTGTTTGACGAGTACGAGGATCCTCAATGGCGTCCCTGTCGACTGGCTCATTGCTGCCTTTCCTAAAAAGTGTCCGTCTTCGGTGCCCGATGTCTCCCGCAGAGCGGAAGACGCACCCCCTACATGTTAGCCGCGCACCGCGTTCGCCCGCAGCGCACAAACGACGGCCCGGCAACTGCCGGGCCGTCGCATGCAATCAATTCCTTGGCCCGGTCACTGCCCGGGCGCGCATCCGCTTAGGCCGCCGGTGAGGTACCAACCGTTGCGTCGGTCGACGCGCTCTGGCCGTTACGCGTGTAGTGGATGGTGACCTTGCCGCCGGCCGGGATCTCACGGATCGCGGCGGTCAACGAGGAACTGTCGGAAATCACCCGCTCACCCACGCCGGTAATGACATCGCCAACCTTCAGCCCTGCCTTTTCACCGGCGCTGCTGGCCACAACCTCCTTGACTTCGGCGCCAACGCTGAACGACGAATTCCCGTCCTTCACATCCGCCGCCTTGGCCGCCACAGACACCCCGAGCAGCCCGTGGGTAGCCTTGCCGTTGTCGATCAGGTCCTGGGCGATCCGCTTGGCGTAGTCGATCGGGATGGCGAAGCCGACGCCGATCGAACCGCTGTCGCTCGAGTCCGAGGCGCTGGATCCCGAGGAGGCGATGGCGACGTTCACGCCGATGATGTTGCCGTTCACATCAACCAGTGCACCGCCGGAGTTGCCGTGGTTGATCGCCGCGTCCGTCTGGATCACGTTGATGAAGATGGCACCGGCCGAGGAGGTCGGGGTTTGGGTCTGCGGAGCGCCCGGGAACTGGAAGTTGAACTGGTTGTCGTCGTTCTGGTCGGTTCCCTCGCTCTGCTTCGGTGCCGCGGAGGAAGCAACGGAGATGGTGCGGTTGAGCGTGGAAACAATGCCGTCGGTGACGGTTCCACTCAGGCCCAGCGGTGCGCCAATGGCGATCGCCGTGTCCCCGACGTTCAGATCGCTCGAATTCCCAAGCGCTGCCGGAGTCAGGCCCTGCGCGTCGATCTTGATGATCGCAAGGTCAGAGAGCGGATCCGTGCCCACCAGGGTCGCGTTGTAAACCTGCCCGTTGGAGGTCTGCACAGCAATCTTCGGGTCGGCGGTGGCACCACCGAGGGTGACCACGTGGGTGTTGGTCAGGATGTGTCCCTGCGTGTCAAGGATGATGCCGGAGCCGGAACCGGCCTGGGAACCGCCGCTGACATCGATGGTCACGACGCTGGGGCTTGCCTTGGCCGCGGCGGCCGTCACCGCGGTGACGTTCTTCGGGTTGTTGATCACGACGCCGTTTTGCGGGGTGTTGTTTGCGCTTGAGGACGCCGATGCCGGGTTCATGATCGCGTTGGCACCCACCGCGCTACCCGCACCGACGAGGGCTGCCGCGACCATGCCCAGGATCAGCACACCCGAGGTGAATTTCTTCGGGGCGCTGCTGCGGGCCGGGGCCACCGGAGAGGGAACACCGAATGCCGAGGAATGTTCCGCAGGGGTCGGAGTCCCGTAGGGCGCATGTGCCGGCGGAGCCACGTGTGATCCGCCATAGGGCGATGAGCCTGCTTCCGGGGCCGGCGGGATGTTTGCCCCGGTGGCATTCGTTGGGGCGTCGGGAGCCGCTGCGTGGCTGTGACGCGGAATTGCCTGGGTCTGTTCGACTGCGCCCTCCACCTTGGAAACGGCCTCGCCGTTCTCCGGTGCGGCTGGCGGGGTCACCGGCGTTGGCTGTGCAGCCGGCGGGGTCAACGGGCGCGGAGGCAAGGCAGTGGCACCCGGTTCGTTGTTTTCCGGGGTGTTTGGCTGTTCAAACTGGTTCTCGCTCATCGCTAACCTTCCAATGGCTGCTGGTGTTTGGTCTGTTCGTTCTTGGTTATAACTATGCCTGCCCCAACTGTGGCAGCTAAAAGCAACACCTGAGTAACAGCTGTGAGTCAACCATACGTCCATACCTATTTCATCAGCGCTCGGCGATTTCCGTGGACGGCGGCGCACAGCCACCATAGAATCGAAATCGTTAGCAGAAAACGGGGCATACGGTGGTTTCACTTGATGCTTTGCCAATCAAATCTGCGCGACTCAAGCAAGGATGAAGGAAAACCATGAAGCTGTTACCCCGCAGGCTGGCCCAAGCCGCCGCTGCAGGAATATTGTCCGTACTCATCTTTGCGCCCTCTGCATCCGCCACGGACCCGGTGACTATTCCGCCGGGACAGTTTGTCATCGACGAGGCAGACGTGCTTGGCAGCGACAAGGCCGAGGTCACCGATGCCATCACGAAGCTGCGCTCGGAGACCGGCCAGAACCTGTTCGTGATCTACGTTGACACCTTCACTAACCCGACTTCTCCCGACGAGTGGGTGAGCACCGTTGGCAAGACCAAGAACATGGGCCCGAGCGACTCGATCCTCGCCGTGGCCGTGGAATCACGTCAAGCACGATTCAAGTCAGACAACGACGGCAAAATCACCGCTCAGGACCTCGAAATTTACAACAAGCTCATTAGCCCGAAGCTCTCGGACCAGGATTGGTCCGGCGCCGCACTCGGCGCCGTCAAGGGCATCGAAAACGTCGCCAACGGCAAGTCAGTGACTTCCAGCGGTTCGAGCACCGGTTGGTGGGTTGTCGGCGGTGTTGCGGTTGCCGGCGGTGCCACAGCGTGGGCGCTGACCCGCCGCAAGAAGCTTGCAGGTGGAGTGCCGCAGGTTGCCGTTGGACCCGATGGCCAGCCCATCGATCCGCTGGCCTCGATGAGCATCCCGGAATTGCGCACCAAGTCCGGCGGCCTGCTCATTGCCGCCGACGACGCCATCCGCTCAAGCGAGCAGGAACTCGGATTCGCCCAGGCACAATTCGGCGACGAGGCCATCAAGCCCTTCGCCGCCGATATTGAAGCCGCCAAGGAACACATGTCGGCGTCCTTCAAGCTGCAGCAGCAGCTCGATGACGAGATCCCGGACACCGAGGCCGAACAGCGCTCGTGGCTCGGCGAAATCATCCGCCGCTGCGAAGCAGTCAGCGAAACCCTCGAAGAGCACAGCGCTGAGTTCGCGTCCTTGCGCGAACTAGAGGAACACGCACCGGAGGCCGTGGCGACGCTCAAGGCAAGCATCGACCCGCTGCGCGCACGGCTCGGCACCGCCAAGGGCCAGCTCGAGGACCTCTCGGCACGCTATGCCGATGGCGCCCTGCACCAGATCGCCACCAACATTTCCGAGTCCACTGACCGGCTCGACTTCGCACACACCGCGGTACTGACCGCCGAAGCGAAAATCAGCGAGGCTTCGCTGGCCGAGGCAGCGGTTGCCATCAGGGCCGGCGAGGACGCAGCCCACCAGGCCACAGTGTTGCTTGATGCCATCGCCCACACCGATGCGGACCTCGAAAGCGCCCGCAACGACCTCGAGGCACTCGTTGCCAGCTCCGCACAGGACCTCGCCCAGGCCAGGGCGTTGCTGGGTAATGGAGCCAACCCGGAACTTGCAGGTTCGGTTGCGGCGCTCGAAGCCGCACTGTCTTCGGTCCAGGCACAGGTTGCCACCGGCCGCATTGACCCCGGTGCGCTGATCTCCGAGGTCACCGAGGGCCGAGGCCCACTTAACGCTCAGCTGAACCAGATCCGCGACCAGCAGGAACGCGGACGACGCGCAGCAGAACAGCTCCAGGCCGCGGTTCGCACCGCCCAAATGAAGATCAAGGGCACCGACGAATTCATTCGCGCCCGCCGCGGCGGAGTCGGTGCAACCGCCCGCACGCGTTTGGCCGAGGCCCAGCGCAACCTCGATGAGGCACTGCGCGTGGCCTCCTCGGACCCGGCATCGGCCCTCGCCTATGCCGAGCAGGCTTCGTCGCTCGCCGATCAGGCGGCACGCCAAGCCGAATCCGATGTCAACGGCTTTGGCGGGGGTGGCGGCGGCTTCGGTGGCGGCCGCGGCGGCAATAGCGGTCTTGGCGGCGCCATCCTCGGCGGCATCCTCATCGACTCGATCCTGCGTGGCGGTAGCCACGGGGGCGGCGACGGTGGCGGCGGCATCTTCGGCGGAGGCGGCTTCGGCGGCTTCGGCGGCGGGGACGGCGGCGGTTTCGGCGGAGGCGGCGGCTTCGATGGCGGAGGCGGAGGCGGCAGCTTCTAGCCCTCGCATATGGGCTGCGCAAACGGCCCCCACAGATTGCAACACCCCCGCTCCCCTGACCATGGGGATCGGGAGCAAGACCAAGCAGCACCTCAAATAATGTCCAACGAAAGGTCTCATCGTGGCAAAGCAGTCTATTTTTGGTCGTATCGCGCAGTTGGCCAAGGCAAACGTCAACTCACTGCTGGATTCGGCAGAGGATCCGCAGAAAATGCTGGACCAGATGGTCCGTGACTACACGGATAACATCGCCGAAGCAGAAACCGCGGTTGCACAGACCATCGGCAACCTCCGCATGATCGAAGAGGACTACACCGAGGACGTCAATGCGGCCGCGGACTGGGGCAACAAGGCGCTTGCAGCCTCGTCGAAGGCCGACGAATTCCGTACCGCTGGCGATTCCGCCAACGCCGACAAGTTCGACCAGCTGGCCAAGGTAGCCATCCAGCGCCAGATGCAGTCCGAGGGTGAAGCCAAGACCGCCGAGCCGACCATCGCCTCCCAGCGTGACATCGTTGAGAAGCTCAAGACCGGCCTGACCGCCATGAAGTCCAAGCGCCAGGAACTGGTCTCCAAGCGCGACGAACTGATTGCCCGCGCAAAATCCGCCCAAGCCCAGAACCAGGTTCACGAGGCCGTGAAGAGCATCGACATCATGGATCCGTCCAGTGAGGTCGGCCGCTTCGAAGAGAAGATCCGTCGCGAAGAGGCCCGCGTCCGCGGCGCCGCCGAGTTGGCTTCCTCCTCCCTCGATGCGCAGTTCAACTCGCTTGAGGACCTCGGTGAGCAGACTGAGATCGAGGCCCGCCTCGCAGCACTCAAGGGCGCCAAGGCCACCCCGTCAATCGCACCGGGCACGGGTCTCTAACCCACCCGGCGGTCTTCACCGCAGCAGTTCCTAGTAGCACTTCAGTATCTGGCAACACCTCGGAGCATCACGGTTTTTCACCGTGGTTCCCACAATGGGTGGGCAGCCCGGATTCCAGGCCTCATCTCGAGGCCTCCCGGCTACCCGCCCATCGCCATTTCACAGGTTCCCCACCGAGCAGCATGCTCCGCAACCTTCGCAGGCTCGGCAGGCTCGGCGCTGATGCGCACTGCCCCGCACAGCTCCCCCGGCAATCATTGACGTCCCTTGGGGCACCTGGTTTTTCCACAGCCCCTGGGCAACCTCCGGGCAACATACCCTCGTGTGGTCCATGATCTTGTCCATGAGCAGCGACGCAAGAATTCCTCGGCGGGCCGGCAACAGCTCCCCCACCGACCAACAACATCCCGGAGGCCACGCCTACCGGGAGGAACTGTTGAGTCAGCTCTTCGAAGCCCAGGAACGCGTCGAGACCCTCACTGCGGAACTCGCCAAGCGGTCAACCAATTCCCCCACCGCAGCATTGCTGTTGAACATGGGACTTGAGCGGTTCCTCCGCCGACTCGGCCACCACCAGCTTGTTGCAGCCTATGCGGCCCAACATTCCCTTGCCCACGAGCTGCCGGTCGAAACCCTCAATGTCCTGCGGGAGATCCTCGAACACCCTGCCGACTTCATCGCCAGTGATGTGGGCCTGCCTTCGGACCCCCGCACGGTTCCCACGGGTCGCCTGGCTCACAAAGACACAGCTGAACTCTTGCAACACACCTGTTCGATCGATTTCTACGCGGCCCGCGACCGCCTCGAGGCAGCGCAAGTACTGCTCACCCACACCAACGCCGACGGAATTTCCATCCCCGTGAGCTATCCACTCCTTGCGGATCACCTGCGCTCGGGCCGGTTGGATCCGCGTGAAACCATCCTTGCCACAAAGAAACTCGAGAAGCTACGCCCTGCCATCGCCCGGCAGCCAAATCCATACCGGGTGGCCACGGCCATCGAAGCGCAAATCGTCGATTCCCTGCTCACCCAGGGCCCCGGCGCCACCGGCAAACTGTTCGCTGTCTTGGGAAAGGAGCCGGAGAACAAGCCGGCACCTGCACCCAGCCCCCAGGAACTCGCCGCAAAGGTCGGGTGCCGGGTAGTGCGTCGCACGGAGCACCTCACTCAAATCTCTATTTGCCTGCTCAACACGGATGCAGAAGTGTTCATGAGCCTTTTTGCCCAGGCCGACAATCCACGCACGTTGGCAGGGAATCGGGAGGCAATCGCCACGGCTGCCACCGTAGGCAAGAACGACGGTGACGAAAAGGTTGACCCCGAGGCTTTCACCGCCCAACACCCCGCACCGGAGAACTGCAATTTGCCGGAGGCACCCGCCATCCCGGAATGGGCTATCGACCCCGCAACCCCGCTCGATGAACGGCCCCGGGCCAGCTGGAACGACCTCGGGCCAAGCATTGAATCCCATCGGGGGCACCCGGAACCTCAGCCGTTGTTTCCCGCTCAACAGTCATCCGAGCCAAGCTCCTCGCCACCGGCAACCTCGACAAGGAACAGCGGTCACCTCGAACAAGGCTTCCCACACGAATCCAACGACCACTTGCCCGGATCCGATGGGCTTACCCCTGCCCGCCGCCGCCTCCAAGTCTTGCTGAACATCTTGCGCTCCGCGGGGCAGCCGGGCACCACTGGAAGCCGCGGCCTGCCCCAGCCCAGGATGATTGTCTATTGCCAGCTCACCACACTGCTGGGCTTGGCAGAAAAGGCAGGCGTCACCCAGCATGGGCTGCCAATTTCTCCCGGGGACCTCCGACGGGAGCTGTGCAATGCGGGGGTCCTCCCCATCATCTTCAACGGTGAAAGCCAGATTCTGGATGTCGGTCGAGAGCAACGTTTTGTCCCCGCATATATGCGGCAGGCAATTCTGGCCCGGGACGGTGGTTGCCTGGTACCCGGCTGCAGTGTCCCGCCCGAGCACGTGGAGATGTGCCACGTTGAAGGATTCGCCGAGGGCGGGCCCACCAGCGTCGTCAATATCGGCGCGGGTTGCACCGCACACCATCATGCGTTCCATACCGGCGAATTCAAGCTTGTCCTGAACGAGCAGGGGCTGCCAGCGGTCATCCAACCCAGGTACATGGACCCAGAACAGCTGCCTCGCCGCAATTCATACTGGCAACAGCAACACCAGATCGACCCGACGCTTTTCTAAGCGCCCAGGGGCCGGATCTCAAATCGCGACCCGAAAAGCCGCACTCCTGGAGTTAAGCAAAACAACCCATGATTCTGGTTCAGAATCATGGGTTGTTTTCTTTGTGGCGGGGACAGGATTTGAACCTGTGACCTCCGGGTTATGAGCCCGGCGAGCTACCGAACTGCTCCACCCCGCGTCGGTATGTACTAACCCTAACAGTGGATTGCCGAGACGCCTAATCGAGATGCACATTCATCAACAATCAGGGGAAATCCGCGTCGATTCAAGCCATCAGGCTTACTTTCCCGCGCATGAATCGCGATAAACCTGGTAAATTCCAGAATTTTCAATCGTGCACTGCATCACACTATGCGGTTACTGGCAGGTCGATCACCCCAACCAAAACCAGCCCCCGGCAGGCTCCCCCAGCAGGTAAGGTCGTCCCGGAAATGTGGGTTAACGACAAAAGGAACGACCCCGACCTGGCTTCCCTGGTCGGGGTCGTTATCTCGTGGCGGGGACAGGATTTGAACCTGTGACCTCCGGGTTATGAGCCCGGCGAGCTACCGAACTGCTCCACCCCGCGGCGATACATTAATCATCGCCGACGGGGGTGGAACTATGCAAATCCTGACGGTGTCGCGCTGCTCACACCCGGGTTTTGCCAGAGGCTACGGTGCCGGGGTTTCCGGAACGGGAGTCTCCGAAGCCGGGGCATTTGTGCCATCGGTCGGTGCCGGGGCAGGCGCCTCCTCAACGACAGGCTCGCCGGTCAGCTCGGTCTGAGCCTCGGTAGCGGCCTCAAGTGCCTTCTGCAGCTTAGTCTGTTCAGCACCGTACTTGGCGAAGTCGTTCTGCGCCAAGGCCGCCTGACCAGCCTTGATGGCAGCGTTCGCGTCACTCAGTGCCTGCGAGAGCTTCTGTTCGGCGGTCTGTGAGACCGGAGGCTTGCCAGCCTCGCCGCCGGTGCTACCACCTTCGCTGGTCACGGCACCCGAAGATCCCTTGAACACCTGGTCCAAAGCTTCGGACAGGGTGTCAGCGAAGCCGACGTTGTCACCGAATGCCACCAGAACCTTGCGAAGCGTCGGGTAGGACGTCTGGCCAGAGGACTGGACATAGACCGGCTGGACGTACAGGATGCCGCCGCCAACCGGCAACGAGAGCAGGTTGCCGTTCTTGATCTGCGAAGCGCCCTGGCGCAACAGGTTCAACGTCGTGGACACCGTGGTGTTGGAGTCGAAGTTCTGCTGTGCCTGGCCCGGGCCCGGAACGCTGGTTTCCCGCGGAAGCGCCAGCAATCGGAGCTTGCCATAGCCTTCGGCCTTCTTGCCCTTCTCGCTGCCCGCATCCGCTTCTGCGGCAAGGAAGCCGAAGAGCACGTTACGCTGCTGCGCACCGGCCGCCGTCTGCGGGATGAAGGTCGAGGTCAACGAGAAGGTCTCGGTATCCTGGGTAGGCATTTTCAGCGACAGGTAGTACGGAGGCTGCTTGACGTTTGCGCTGCCCTGGGTCGGATCCGTCGGGACGGACCAGGCATCGTTTGAGTCGTAGAATCCGTCGGGATCCGTCACGTGGTAGGTGGTCAGCAATTCACGCTGGACCTTGAACAGGTCCTCCGGGTAACGCACGTGGCTCATCAATTCGCCGGACATGTCGGCCAGCGGTTTGATGTTCGCCGGGAAGACCTTCTGCCAAGCCTGCAACAGCGGCTCTTCAGGTTCCCACGCATACAGGGTGACCTTGCCGTCGTAGGCGTCAACAGTCGCCTTGACCGAGTTGCGGATGTAGTTGATCTGCCCGGTCAGCGTCGCGGCGCGGGTACCGCCAGTCAGCGAGTCGGTGACCGCCGAATCCAGCCCCTGCTGCTGCGAGTACGGGTAGTTCTTGGAGGTGGTGTAGGCATCAACGATCCACTGGACACGGCCATCGACAATCGCCGGGTAGGCGTTTGAATCGACGGTCAGGTACGGGGCAACCTTCTGCACGCGTTCCTTGGGGTTGCGGTCGTAGAGGATCTGCGACTTTTCGTTGATCGCATCCGAGAGCAACAGGTCCGTGGAGGCAAACTTCAACGAGTAAACAAGGCGGTTGAAGAGGTTGCCAACCGACGGGCCGCCGTCACCGGAGAAGGTGTTACGGGTGTCCTGGCTGCCGGAGCCGGAAGCCGGACGGTCAAGTTCACGCGGCGCCCAACCTTCCGGGCCGCCAACGATCGAGTAGTCCGGGGACATTTCACCGAAGTAGATCCGCGGTTCGTAGGTCTTGTCGCTACCCAACACGCCTTCGGTGGGGATGCCACTGAGCATGAAGTCGGGGCGGCCGCCGGAGGTCACGCGGTTGCCGTAGGCGGCAACCACGCCGTAACCGTGGGTGTAGGTGACGTGCTGGTTGACCCAGGAATCGGTGACGTCAACGTTGAGTTCGCGCACGGCAATCACCGTGTCTTCGGTCTTGCCGTCAAGCTTGTAACGGTCGACGTTCAACGTCGGGGCGAACTTGTAGTACGTACGGAACTGCTGCAGCTGGGCGAACGCGGAGGAAACCAGGTTCGGGTCCAGCAAGCGGATGTTCGTGGTGGTCGCGCTATCCTTGGCCAGCGCGTCCTTCTTCGGGTTGACCTCGGCGTTGTAGGCGGTCTCTTCGACGCCTTCCAGCCCGTAGGCCTGGCGGGTCATCTCGATGTTCTTCTCGATGAACTCACGCTCAAGGGTCTTCTGCGACGGGACCACCTGGTACTGCTGCACGATGAACGGGTAGATGCCACCGGCAACAACCACTGTCACGAGCAACATTGCGGTGCCGATGACAGGCAGGCGCCAGCGCCCGATGATCGCGGTGATGATGAAGGTGATGGCCACCAGGATCGCGGCGATGGCCAGGATGGTCTTGGTCGGGATCACTGCATGCACATCGGTGTACAGGGCACCGGCCACGCGGCCGTTCTGCGAGAGCAGCGTGGAGTAGCGGTCAAGCCAGAAGTTGCCGGCCTGCAGCAGCAGGAAGGCGACGGCGAAGATTGCAATGTGAATGCGGGCGGCCTTGCCGATCACGATGCCACCGCGTTCCTCGATGCGGATGCCGCCGTAAAGGTAGTGGGTGAGCAGCCCGGCGATGCCGGCAATCAACACGACGGAAATCAGGTAACCGAGCAACAAGCCAAGGAACGGCAGCGTGAAGATGTAGAAGCCAAGGTCCAAGCCGAACTGCGGGTCGGTCTCACCGAAGGGGACCTGGTTGAAGAAGAGCAGTACTTCTTTCCACTGCGAGGTCACTGCGGTGGCGGCGAAGACGCCGATGACCACCGGAACACCAATCATCAGCAGGCGGCGCATCGGCTCCAGCTGCGACTGGTAGCGGGACATTGAATCCTGCTGGTGCCCGTCCGGTGCATACACCGGGCGCGAGCGGTAGGCCAGGCGCATCGAAATCCAGATGGCAAAGCCCATGATCAAGAACGCCACCGCGAAGATCGCGACCTTTGAAAGGTTCTCGGTCCAGAACACGGAGCCGAAGCCCAGCTGGTTGAACCAGAGCACATCCGCATAGACGCTGGCGAAGAACACAAAGACCGCTACCAAGACGCCGATGATGACGATCGTGGGCATCAGCGGGGATGTGCGCCGTGCGGGCTGGTGTTGCGGGTCGGGGCGTTCCTCCGGCCCCCTGGGGGGACCTCCGAAGGGATTGCCAGTGCCATAACTCAATTTTTACCTCACCGATTGGTCCGATTTCGACGCACGCAAGGGCATACGCCGAATTATGACTTTGCATCCCATTCTGCCCTGCCGAGGCAGTAAGCACTCAATGGGCGCAGGCATTAACGCCCAATAGTGCACAAATTGTGATTGTTTGCGGTCAAATCTCGCCAAACTGGCTCTAGCCTGAGTGTTTACTGACAGGTTGGGAAGGATTTGGGGTCCGCTCCGCCGCCAATCCCTTCAACGGCGGCACGCGCCTCCTCAAGGGTCGCAACCTTCACCACATCAAGGCCTGCGGGCACGCGCCCCACCACGTCTGGGCAGTTTGCCTCCGGCGCCAGGAACACCTGCGCGCCGTTGCCCTTGGCGCCGACCATCTTCTGGGCAATGCCGCCAATTGGCTGCACCTGCCCCTCGACGGTGATGGCACCGGTCCCGGCAAAGTGCTTGCCGCCGGTCATTTCACCCTCGGTCAGCTGGTCGACGATGGCCAAGGCAAACATCATTCCGGCACTGGGGCCACCCACGTTTTCCAGCCCGAACTTCACGTCAACCGGGAAATCGAACCCGTTGCCCAGCAAAATGCCAAGCTGGCGTTGGCCGCCCTCCCCCGCGGTGGTGCCCACGGTGACGCTCATCGGCTTCGACGTGCGCAGGATCTCAAGTTCACTGGGCTTCTCCCCCGCGGCCTGCAGCTGCTCCTTGAGCTTTTCAAGGGTGGTGACCTTCACCCCGTTGATCGACACCAGCTGGTCCCCGACCTGCAACGCCTTGGAGTTTTGCCCGGTGGCAAACCCCGCCACCAACAGGTGCTGGGTGAAGGGAACATCCAGTTCGTTCAGCGCCGCAGCGGTGGACAGCTGCTGCGAATCATCCATCATGACGGTGTTTTGCTGGCTCTGTTCGGCGGTGGTGGTGCCGCGCGGCAACACCATTTCCTCCGGCAAGACATCTTGTTGCGGGCTGGCCCAGCCGTACAACACGCTAAAGAACCCGAGCCTCTTCTGCCCGCCGCCTTGGACATACACGGTGGTCATGTCCAGCTCGCCACTGGTCGGGAAGGTCGGCTTGCCGGTGATGGACAGTACTTGCGTGCCTTCGACCTTGCCGATGGTGTTGAGGGCCGGGCCCGCCGATTCGACGACGAAGTGCGTGGGCACCAACACGGCAACAGCAAGCGTTCCGGCAATGATCCACCCGGCGATCGACCTGCCACGGCGTGCCGGGGACTGCAGGTCCCCGGTGGCCGCGGCACCGCGGCTGCGCGGGCGCAGCAAAGGGCGGTGGTCCGACCCGTCTGGATTTTCCGGGTTCGACGGTTCCGGCGGTCCTTGCACTGCTGACACTGTTCCTCTTTCATCGTGCACCGCCCGTTCTTGGCCGGCGCTTCGCATCCGGCTGGCCGGCATCGTTCAAGCCTACAATCCCCCGCGTGCGAGCTCCACGGATCACGGCAGGCGAAACGGGGGTTCACAGCAAATTCCGATGTGCCCACAGCGAACTGTCTTGGCAGTCCATGCCGGGATTCACCGGTGCCGGGGTACCGTTTAATCATGGCTGAGAATCCCCCATCAAACCGTCCCGATGATTCCGAAAACAACGACGAGAACCCGAAGGACCCCTTCTCCGAAATGTTTGGCTCGTTGTTTGGCGGTGCGGGCGGATTTGACCCGAATAATCTCCCTGCCGGACTCGGCGAGGCCATGGGCGTGGGCAACAACCCCGAGGCCATGGCACAAATGATGAAGCAGGCCCAAGCCATGATGGCCGCCATGTCGCAGGGCGGATCGGGCCCGGTGAACTGGAAGATGGCCACCGACACAGCACGCCAGGCCATTGCCGGCGAGGACCCCTCGGTCACCGCCACCCGTGCCTCGGCCATCGCCAATGCGGCGCAGCTCGCTGACCTCTGGCTAGATGCAGCAACGAAGTTCGAGGGCGACGGCAGTACCTGCCGTGCACTCTCCCGCGCGGAATGGGTCGAAAAGACCATGCCGGTGTGGAAATCGCTGACCGAACCGGTCGCCGAATCAGTCGGCAAGGCCATCACCGCCGCGCTGACGGAGCAGATCCCGGAGCAGATGCGCCCGATGCTCGGCGGCGCGCAGGGCATGTTGCAGTCCTTGGGCGGCACCATGTTCGGCATGCAGCTGGGCACCGCTGTGGGCGGGCTCGCCAAGGACGTGCTGGGAGCCACCGACATCGGACTGCCGCTTGCAGGCTCCACCCCGGCGCTGGTCCCGACCAACCTTGCGGCATTCGGCGAAGGCCTCGAGATCCCCGAGCAGGAAATCTTGCTTTCCGCCGCGTTGCGCGAATGCGCCCACGCCCGCCTGTTCAACCGGGTGCCGTGGCTGCGTTCAACCGTCATCGGCGCCATCGAGGCGTACTCGCGCGGCATCCACATCGACATGTCCCGCATTGAGGAAGCCGTGCGCGACATCGACCCGATGAACCCCGAATCCATGCAGTCGCTGATGGGCGAGGGCCTGTTCATGCCCAAGCGGACCCCGGTGCAGGACGCGGCGCTTGAAAAGCTTGAGCTGGTGCTGGCGCTCATCGAGGGTTGGGTTGACGAGGTTGTCGCCGCGGCAGCCGTCAACCTGCCAAGCGCCACCCGGTTGCGCGAGACCATCCGCCGCCGCCGGGCTTCGGGCGGACCTGCGGAGAACGCGTTCGCTTCCCTGGTGGGACTGGAATTGCGTCCCCGCCGCCTGCGCGAGGCAGCTGCCCTGTGGGCTCAGCTGCTTGACGAGCGCGGGATCGAGGGTCGCGACGCCGTCTGGGACCATCCGGATCTCATGCCCACCGGTGAGGACCTGAAGGATCCGTCCGGTTTCACCTCCCGCCGCCAGCTGGCCGAGGCCAGCATGGATGACATCGACGCGGCGTTGAGCAAGCTGCTCGATGGCGGTTTCGACACCCCGGATGCCGCCGAGGATTCAGCCGACACCAAGACGGACTCCGATGAAGACGGGGACATCGGTGGAGGGGAACCCAGTGGCAAATAGCTGGTAGCGGGGGTTCCCGCCGGCAATTTGTCCAACGCATCAATCCAACGAAGGCCGGTTGATGGCGCAACACCCCAGTGGGTGCCACCGCCATCGACCGGCCTTCGTCTTGGGTTTACAGTTTTGGGGATTCCGCGGGGTTACCGAAATGGCACGGCTTGGCACGGCCAGATTTCAGCAAGGCTTGATTCCGCACGGCTAAATTCAGGACAGCTGGATTCAGAAAAGTTCGTCCGTTTCCTGATCGACATCGTCAAAGTCTTCGTCGTCGCCCAGCGGCAATCCAAGCGGGTCCGGCACTCCCCCCGGAGGCACCGAAAGCCTGCTGGCATAGCCGTGGCTAACCCCGGACAAGAAAATGTTCGCATCATGCACGCGCGGGTAGCGCGATAGCGCGGCCTTGAAACGCGAGCCGTGGCCGTCGCGCGGCTCCACCAGGTGCGCAAGCTCATGGGCCAGCACATAGTCCTGAACGTATTGCGGCATGCTCCGCAGCCTGTCCGAGAGCCGGATTCTCCTGCTGCGCAGGCTGGCCGAGCCCCAACGCCTGTTCTGGTTGCCGACCCAACGCACCGAGGCCGGGGATGCAATCCCGCCAAAGAGCGCCTTGTCCATCGCCCGGGCGCGGTCCATCAAGACTGCGTCAAGGTCCGGCAGCACGCCCCGCGCCACCTTGCGTTCAAGCTTCTTGACCATGTCAAGCACCAGGATGCGTTCGGCTTCCTGGGTCAACGCAGCCGGCACCGAGACCACCATGGTGCTTTCTTTCCACACCGCGGAAATGGTCTTTTGGCGCTTGGCCGAGCGCAGCACACGGATGGGGGTGCCTGCATCGTTCACGAATTCAATGACAGCTGGATGTGTCGGCATTGAGGGGGGGGTCCTTTCGCACTGTCCCGCTAGGGCCTGTGGATAGTGGCAAAACAGGGTCGGTGCGGTGCCACCATGACTGGTGAAAGCATTTCGCCCACCCGTTCAGAAGGGAGCAAGTCCATGAGAATCAACCCGGGTTTACAGGTACTTAGCTTAGTAGAGGGCACCATCCAGATTGGAACCGGGCACCGGGCCCGGTGGATAACCGGGTTGGACGAGGCGGAGCAGCAATTCGTGCTCTCCCTGTGCGGAAAGGTGCAGCAGGATCCACCCGGTGGGCACCCGGGACTGAGCCCGGAACGGCAGCAGGCAATCCTTACGGTGTTGCGGCCGGTTCTCATTGATCGGGACCCGTCGGCCTCGGCACCACCGGCCTTGCCACCCGTGGATTCGGGACTGGCAACGGCACACTCCCCAGGTCAAACGGCGGGAAAATCCTTGCGAAGCGGAGGGCCCCTGGGAAATGACTCCGAGGGGCCCGGCGATTCACGGCTCATCCCCGATGTGCTGCAGTGGTCTGCCGCCTATGAACTTGATGCTGCCCCGGTGTTGCGTAGGCGCACCGACGCGCGGGTGGCCATTCACGGGCTGGGGCGGACCGGGCAATTGCTCGCCGGTATCCTCGCCTCCGCCGGAGTGGGATCATTGTTGCTCTGCGACCACCGGCGCATGGCGGCCGAAGACTTGGGGGCCGCTACCATCGGCATCGGCAGCTTGGGACAAATGCGCGCCCGGGCGCTGAGCCGGACCCTGACCCAGGCTTACCCGCGGCTGATCCTGGCCGAAACCGCGCTGCGTGGACCAGAGGCCCCGCCTGTTGGCCTTGCAGTGGTCATTGCGGGCAGCCTGTTGCCGCCGCTTGAGGATTTGCCCGAGGATGAGCGGCTGTTGCCGGTGCTGTTCACCGATTCCGGGGTGCGCATTGGGCCCATGGTCATTCCGGGATACACGATGTGCGAGCGTTGCGCGTGGGAACAATGCGATCCAACGCTGCGGATCGTGGCTCCCGGTGAGCATTTCGGGCACCGCGGGCCGGTTAAGCCCGAGGCGAGTCTCGCTGCCACGGCGGCGGGCACCGCCGCCACCCAGATCTTGATGGCCTTGGACCAGGTCAATGTGCCAGCCGCGGCAGAGGCCATGATCGTGTGTGATCTTGCAACGGGGATCACTAGCCAGGTTCCTGCACGCCAACGGCCAGGTTGTACGTGCCTCGATCAACAAGCTGCCTGAGTTTCCCGCGGCGGACCACCTTGAAATCATTGATCCAGGTGGTCCGCCAAACCGGTTACGCGCCCTTGAGGATCGCCAGGATGGCCTCGCCATAACGTTCAAGTTTGTTGGCACCCACCCCTGAGACAAGCCCCAGTCCGGCGACTTCCGACGGGTTTGCCTCGGCAATCGCCATTAGCGTGGCGTCGGTGAAAATCACGAACGCGGGCAACGAGTTGGCCTGGGCCACCTGCAGCCGCCAGGCACGCAGGTTTTCGAACACCGCCTCGTCATAGCCGGCCGGACAGTTGCCGCAGCGCCCGAGCTTGCGCTCCGTGGCCCCGTTGAGCAGCGTGCCGCAGATCCTGCAGGTTGGCGGTCCGGCGAGCGCCTTGCGTTTGGCCGGGCGGGCGGCCGGGCCCTGGGTGCGGGAGCTTCCGGCGGGGCGCAGCCCGTCAAGGAAGCGGGAGGGCCGGCGGTGTGCCCGCCCCCCGGGCGTGCGGGCCAGTGACCAGGACAGCGAGAGGTGCATGCGGGCACGGGTGATGCCCACGTAGAGCAGCCGGCGTTCCTCGTCGTACCCGGCTTGGTCCTCGGCGAAGGAGATCGGCATGAGCCCCTCCGAGATGCCGACCAGGAACACAGCGTCCCATTCCAGGCCCTTGGCGGCATGCAGCGAGGCGAGCGTGACGCCCTGGATGGTGGGGGCGTGCTGGGAGGCTGCGCGCTCTTCGAGTTCGGTGACAAACGCGTGCAAGGTGAACGGGGTGTCGGCATCCACGCGGGCCGCTGCCATCTCATCGGCCAGGCCCACCAGGGCGGAGAGCGATTCCCACTTTTCACGCACGGCTCCGCCGCCTGTGGGGGCGATGTTGCTGTAGCCCAGCGAGATCAGGATGTCGCGGGTGAGTTGCGGAACCGCTTCCCCGGTGTCGGATCGTGAGGCCGAGCGCAATTGGAGCATGGCGTCGCGCACCTCGCGCCGGGCGAAGAAGCGTTCCCCGCCGCGCAGCAGGTAGCCGATGCCGGCTGCGGTGAGCGCCTGCTCGTAGGCCTCGGACTGCCCGTTGGTGCGGTAAAGGATCGCGATTTCCGAGGCTGGGGTGCCGGCTGCCATGAGCTTCTTGATGCGCGCTGCAACCTCGGCGGCCTCGGCCTCGTCGTCCTTGGCCTCGATGAAGGTGGGCTCCGGCCCGGGATCGCGCTGGGCGATCAGCTCCAGGGGCGTGGGCCAGTTGATGTCCCTGTGAGGGACCCCGGGCTCCGGGTGGCGGGCGGCGAGCACCCGGTTGGCCAGGTGCACCACCTGCGGGGTTGAGCGGTAGTCACGCACCAGCTTGACCACCGGGGCATGGCTGTACTTCGCGGGGAAGTCCAGCAGGTGGCGCGGGGTGGCGCCGGTGAAGGAGTAGATGGTCTGCGAGGCATCTCCCACCACGCAGAGTTCGTCGCGCCCGCCCAGCCACAAATCAAGCAGGCGTTGCTGGAGCGGGGAAACGTCCTGGTACTCATCGACCACGAAGTGGCGGTATTGGTCGCGTACCGAGGCCGCAACCCGGTCGTCGTCCTCCAGGATGGCGACGGTCAGCAGCAACACGTCCTCGAAGTCGATGTATTGCCTGTCGGTCTTCACGTCCTCGTAGGACTGGAAGATCCGTGCGACCGTGGTGATGTCCAGCCCACCGGGCTGCCCGCGGTCGGCCGCGGCGGCCACGTAGGACTCCGGGGTCAGCATGGAGACCTTCGCCCATTCGATTTCGCTGGCGAGGTCGCGCACCGTGGCGCGGTCCGCGTTGGTGCGCAGCCGGCGGGCGGCCTCGGTGATCAGCGGCGCCTTGTAGTCCACGATGCCCGGTAGGTTCCCGCCGATTGACTGCGGCCAGAAGTATTGCAGCTGGCGCAGCGCGGCCGCGTGGAAGGTGCGGGTCTGCACCGACCCGGCACCGAGTTCACGCAACCGGGAGCGCATTTCCGCGGCGGCGCGGGCGGTGAAGGTGACGGCCAGCAGCGAGCTGGGCTTGTAGATGCCCGAATGCACCCCGTAGGCGATGCGGTGGGTGATGGCCCGGGTCTTGCCGGTGCCGGCGCCGGCAAGCACGCACAGCGGCCCGTTCAGCGTGGTGGCCACCTGGCGCTGTTCGGCATCGAGTCCGTCGAGGATGCGTTCTTCAAGGGAAGACATGCGGTGTTAGTTCTCCAGGTGTTCGGGTTCGGGCAGTGCGCCGCCGTACCACTCTTCAATCAGGGCACTGGCGATGGAGACGCCCACGGGCACCCCGATCTCCCCGGAGCGGATCTGGGCGGCAAGTTCCTCGCGGGTGAACCAACGCAGGTCGATGATTTCTACCCCGTCGGGGCGCAGCTCGGTGCTCAGGGCGGTGGCGCGGAAGCCAAGCATCAGCGAGCACGGGAACGGCCAGGGCTGCGAGCCCATGTAGCGCGGGTTGCTGACCGTAACGCCGGATTCCTCGGCGACCTCGCGGATGACTGCGGATTCCAGGGATTCGCCCGGTTCCACGAACCCGGCAAGGGTGGAGAAGCGCTTGCCGCCCCATTGGGCGTTGGCGCCGAGCAGCAGCCGGTCATCGGTGTCGGTGATCGCGACGATGATCGCCGGGTCGGTGCGCGGGAAATGTTCGGATCCGTCGTTGGTGCAGACCTTGACCCAGCCCGAGGCACTGGATTCCAGTGCGTGGCCGCAGCGCGGGCAGAAGGACATCATGTGGTTCCAGTTGGCGATGGCGACGGCCTCCACAAACAGCCCTGCATCGCGTGGCGAGAGTCCGGCGGCAACATCGCGCAGGCCCAGCCATTCCCCGGGGTCGGTGCCTGTATGTTCTCGAGTGAGCATTCCCGGGTCTTCGTGGAAGGTATGCAGCACGATCTCGCGGGCGCCGTCGAAGCCCAGGTAGATTTCGGTGCCGCCGGCCGGAACCTGCTCGCGGGCCACCAGCTCCAGTGCCCCGCCGCGCACATGGGCGCGCCCGGAGACCAGGATCAGGTAGCCGGTGTCCGGATTGCTGCGCAGGGCATCGAGCCACCCTGTCTCGGCGCGCTGTTCACAGCGCCTGTCCACGGTTTCGCGGGCCAGCGGCAGGGCCCCGAGGGCCGGATAGGTCGGGCCTGTGCTCTGCACTGTTTCACTCATACCCCTAACCGTACTGACCCCCACCGCCCAACGCATACTCCCCGCGGCTATGACGTCGCGCATCACATGCCGCGGCACATGCTGGAAGCGGCCGAACGCAATTCCTTGCCCGTCCACCGCGAAGTCACGCAGCAGCCGCCCCAAAGCTGGAAATTCGCTGGCATTATGCGCAAATCACACGACTCGCCGCCTCGCCGCGGGCCCTGAACGGCACATGAGGTCTACGGTTGAGGATGTGAAACGCTCTCCCATGGAACTCGCTGCCATCGCCACCGCTGCGGTGCCCGGTTTGGCGCCCACGGGCGTTGCCTCGCTGCCGGATGACGCCGATGATTTTGACTCGGTGCTGATAGTTGATGCAGCCAAAAACCGTTGGCGCGTCCGCTCGCCACGCCATGACGAGGCGAGTATCAGGCTCGAGTCCGAGCTTGCAGCCCTGCGCGCGTTTTCGGCGGGCATCCGTGCTTCGCTTCCCTTCCAGCTGCCTTCGGTGGCCGGTACCGTACGCCAGGGCACGCTGCGCACCTTTGTCTACAACCACCTGCCGGGCAAGCAATACTCGCTCGAGGACCTGGTGGGGCTCGGCTCACGCTGCGCCCAAGACCTGGGAGTCGTCATGGCGGCGATCCATTCGATGCCCGAATCCGCGATCGACCGCGCCGATTTGCCGTCGTACACCTCCGAGCAGGTGCGTCAGCGGCGGTTGAACGAACTTGATGCGGCCGCCACCACCGGCATGATCCCCTCCCGCCTGCTGCGCCGTTGGGAGCATGCGCTGGAAGATGTGGCACTGTGGCGCTTCAACGCCACGGTCATCCACGGCGACCTCCACGAGGACCAGCTCCTGGTTGAAGATGCAAAGGTTGTTGCTGTCATCGGCTGGACCGACTTGCAGGTCGGGGACCCGGCCGATGATTTCGCGTGGCTTGCCGCCGTGCACGAACAGTCCTTCACCGATGCAGCATTCGAAAGCTACGTTGCCGTACGTGGGGACCGCGCGGATCCGCACATCATGCGTCGCGCGGCTTTGGCCGCGGAGTTCGCATTGGCCCAGTGGCTGGTCAAGGCCATCGCCGGGGCCGACCCGCAGCGCATTGCCGAAGCCAAGACCATGCTCGAAGAGCTGGACAACGATATCGCCGAGTACGGCGGCCAGCCGATCAGCGTTGTCGAGCCGCCGCGTGCCACGCGCCAGGTCCCGGAGCCGGCGAAGGTTCCTGCACCGGTTGCCGTCTCACCCGTGATTTCGGTTCCTCGGCACAGTGCCGTCTCTCCCTTGACGACAGCGTCCCCGCTCAGTGCGGCTTCCCCGGATGAGGCAGCGGATGACGCGGCAGCTATTGCGGCTGGCAATGTGCCGGAGACAGTCCCTTCGGAAAACCCCGAACCGGCAACAAGCGCCCTTCGCGTGGTACCTGGCCCCATTCCGGCAGTGATCCCGGCGCCGAATGCGGCACCGAGTACGGAAGCGAGTGTGGAAGCGCGCCAAGTTCCGGCCCAACCGTTGTCCCCGCCACGCCCGATCCCCAGCCGGAACGATGAACCTGAAGAGAACGACGCTTCAGGCTCACCCGCTCATGCGGGCAAAGTACAGGCACCGTCCGATGAAGCTCCTGCCGATGCTGGCGCAGTCGAAGCGCCGGATTCCGCCACTTCGGCCGGCCCAAGTGATCAAAGCGAATCGGCTGATCAGGATGAAGTCACGGACCTTGGAACAGACACCACCGCGATTCCCATCCAGCCACACAACCCCAAGTAGTCGGTCGGCGCCGACCGTTTGCGCCAGCTGCCTACACCGGCCGTCCCAGGGTTCATGGGATTCCCGGGCTATTAAGCCCGAGCGCACCAGCACAGCCTGAACACGGCGGCACTGCCGCACGGGGCGGCGGGGGAACGAATTCAGTATCCGTTCCCCCGCCGCCCCCTGTCGTATCCGACCGCTGTCAGGGACCGGTCAGTTGTTCAGTGCGCCCATGGACTCGCTGATCAATGCCTCAAGTTCGGCTTCCTCGGCCAAGTCGTGTGGCCTGATGGTGATTCCGGAACCAACGTAGTAGAACGCGGCGCGCACCTGCTCCACCTCAATGCCCAGCAACCGGGCCCAGCCCAGCCGGTAGACGGCCAGCTGCAGGGACTTGCTGCGCAAATCATCTCCCCGCGGAACGCGACCGGTTTTCCAGTCAACCAGCAGCCACGAACCATCGGCTTCCTGGAAGACCGCGTCAATGCGGCCACGCACGCTGACCGGGCCGATCCGCGTTTCGATGGCCGCCTCAACATGGGCCGGCTGGCGGTTGGCCCACTCGGATTTGAGGAACGCTTCCTTCATCTCTTCCAGATCCAGGGCGTCGTCAATGTAGGCATCGGCGGCCCCCATGAACTCACCCAGATCCAGCATGCCGGTGGAATCGAAGTACTCCTCCAGCCAGGCATGGAAGGCTGTGCCTCGGCGGGCTGCGGTGCCCGGTCGGCGCGGCACCGGACGGCGCAGCTCATCGAGCACGCCTTGGGCATCGGTGGCAAGTTCAACGAACACCGAGGCACGCACGTGCTTGGGCACCGAAGTGGTCCGCACTTCGGCGGCTTCCTGCGCCAGCCGGGCCACCAAAAGGTTGGTTTCCTTCAGCCACGCCTCACCGATGGGCGTCTGCCAGGAAACATCAGTTGATTCATCCGGTTGCCCCTCCAGTTGCCCGTCGGCTGCACCGGCGGTCTCCACGGAAGCAACTTCACCGGATTCGTCACTTGATTCAGCCACCGGCAACCCGAGCGGTTCCGGTGTGGCGCCATCCCGCACCGGCAGTGGAAGCCCCGCGGCTTTCAGTACCGATCGGGCGGAGGCCTCAAGCGCTGCCCGGCGTCCCGGCGGACGCGGGCGCACCACGCCGCCACCGACCACGACGGGTCCCTCCAACGGGTCATACGGCCAGCGGGCCTCCAACGGTTCCTCACGGAACGGGTTGGCTTCCGGCGCCACCTCATCCTCAACCCAGGTGGTGATCCGTGCGCCGGCTGTCGGCCCCTCGGCCAGCGGAAGCATGTCTTCAAGGAATCCCGAGGGCGCTGTCATCTTGGTGCGGGTGCCGGTCCACACGGTGGCCGAGCAGATCAGCAGGCTCTTGGCCCGGGTCAGCGCCACGTAGGCCAGCCGCCGCTCCTCAAGTTCGGCGTGCGCCAGGACCTCGGACTTGAACATGGCTTCGGCCTTGACCACGTCAAAGAGCGACTCCTGGTCGGTGTCCCATTGCGGCAAATCGTGTTTGTCCCCGCGAAGCGGCCAGGGCAGTGCGGCGTCCCCGCTGGTCCAGCGCGAATCGTTGGCACTGGGGAAGACCCCGTCGTTCATGCCTGTCACCGCGACGACGTCCCATTCGAGCCCCTTGGAGGCGTGGATGGTCAGCAATTGAACGGCTTCGGGGTTGGATTCGGCGGGTACTACCGCCAGCCCGCCCTCCTTTTCGGCGGCAGCCTCCAGCCAGGTCAGGAACCCGGCCAGATCCACGCGCAGCGAGGATCGGGCGTAGTCTTGGGCAATGTCGGCGAAAGCGTCGAGGTGGCGGCGGGCCTCGTGGATGCCGACGCCGGGCTTCGCCGCGACCTCCAGGTCCAGGCCCATGGTGCGTTCGGTCTCGCGCAGCAGGGTTTCCAGGTCGTCGTCGATGAAGCCGCGCAGGTAGCGCAGCTCGTCGCGCAGCTTGGTCAACCGGGAAAGGGCTTCGGGGCTCAGCGTCCGTCCGTCCCCGGAGACCCAGTCGCGGTGCGGCAGGTAGTCAAGGGCCTCCACCAGGCTTGCAGCGTCGTTGAGTTCGGCGCGGGCCTCCGCACGGATGATTTCCTCGGTTCCCTCCGGCCGTTCAAGGTTTTCGGCCCCGCCGTCCTTGAGTGCGAACTCGCGGCGCCGGGCCAGGAACCGCGACCAGTCGGCGAAGGCCATCAGGTCCGCCGGGCCGATGCGCCAACGGGCACCGGAAACCAGCCGCAGCAGGTGATCGGAGCGGTTGGGGTCCACCAGCACGTTCAGCGTTGCCACCAGGTCGGTGACCTCAGGCATGCTCAACAGCCCGCCCAGGCCCAGGATCTCATAGGGGATCCCGGCGTCTTCAAGCCCGCGGGCGATTGGGGTCAGCTGCGAGCGGGTGCGGCAGAGCACTGCCATGGTTGGGTGCTTGCCGTGCGCCTGGCTGAAGGCGTGGCGTTCGGCGATGAAGCGTTGGGCCAGTGCAGCCGCCTCCTGGGCGCCGGTGGCGTAGCGCGCGAGTTCCACGACGCCGGCCCCGGCGAACGCGCTGGGTTTAAGCGACGGCACCGCGATGCCGGAGACGGCGGCGGAATTCAACCGTGCGGAGACAGCATTTGCCGCACCCAACACGTTGATTGAATTACGCCACGCGGTGCTCAGGTAGGAGACCGCGGCCGGGCGCATGCCGTTGCCCTCGGCGTCGATGGCGGGGAATTCGACGGGGAAGCGGAAAAGCTGCCCGGCGCTGGCCCCGCGGAACCCGTAGATCGACTGGTTGGGGTCGCCCACCGCCGTCAGTGCGTGCCCGCCGCCGAAGATCGAGGAGAACAGCACCATTTGTGCGTGCGAGGTGTCCTGGAATTCATCGAGCAGCACCACCTTGAATTTGCCGCGCTCCCCGTGGGATGCCTCCGGGATTTCGCGGGCAATGCGTGCGGCCAGCGCCACCAGGTCCCCGTAGTCAAGGGCCCCGCGCGCCGCCTTGGCCTGCGCGTATTCAACGGCAAGTTCGGCGATGGTGGAGCGGGTGCGCAGCTTGTCCAGCAGCTTCCGTGCTTCCACGGAGGGAGCCGCCGGCTTGTCAACCCGGTACGGCAGGGCTTCAAGCCGTGCGACCAGTTCGTCGATCCAGTCCTTGGCCGCCACCGGGTCCATCAGGTGCTCCGCGCATTCCCCGGCGAAGGTGACTACCGCGTCGATCAGCGTGTTTTTAGACGAGGCGAGATGCTCGTAGTCGCCCGTGTAGTTTTCCACCACGCCGGCGGCCACCTGCCAGGCCTGCGCGGTGCCCAGCAGCGCGGTGTCGGATTCCACGCCGATGCGCAGCCCGTGTTCCTTAACGATGGTGTTGGCGTACGAGTGGTAGGTGGAGACCGAAGGATCCAGCAGCCCCTCGCCTTCCTCGAGCTCCAGCAGGCCGGAGCGGGCAAGTTTTTCCAGCTGCCCGCGAATGCGCTGGGCCAACTCGCCGGCGGCCTTGCGGGTGAAGGTGACCCCGAGGATTTCCTCCGGGCGCACCATTTTGTTGGCCACCAACCAGATGACCCGATCGGCCATGGTGGCGGTCTTGCCGGACCCTGCGCCGGCGATCACCAACAGGGGTTCCAGCGGCGAGGAAATGATTGCCGATTGTTCGGCGGTGGGCTGGTGCTGGCCCAGGATCTCGGAGAGTTCCTCCGGGCTCCAGATACGCTCCGGGGCAACCTCGGCTTGCTGTTCTGCGGTGTTGCTGTAGTTCATGTTCTCGCTCACGGCTCGGTCACCTGTTTTCCTTCACTGCACAGCGGGCAAATGCTCGGCAGCCTGCAGTTGCTGCCACTGCGCCCGCCGCGGGCCGGGTCATGGCGGGACAGGAAGTCGGCCTCGCCCATGAGCTCCGCCGCCTGCAGCACCATCGGTGTGGCCCAGTCCTCTTCGCGGATCGGCGGTTGGGCCTGTTCGCGCGGGGACTTGGTGTTGGTGCCCAATTGCACCAGAGAAGCCCCGGCCGGTTGCGTGCTCAGCTCCTCGCCAGTTTTCCCGGCGAGCGCCCCGTTGATGATGGCCGCCTGGTAGGCGCCGAGCTGCGGGTGGCGTTCGACGTCCTTGCCGCTGGGCTGGGATTTTCCGGTCTTCAGGTCCACCACCCACGGGTTGCCGGCCGCGTCGGCCTCCACCCGGTCCACCACCCCGCGCAGATGCGCGTCGCGCTTCTCACCCTGGATGGTTACGTCGAACGGGATTTCACGGCCGATGAGCCTGCGGTTTTCACTGCGCATGAGGATCGAGTACGCGGCGAGCTTCTTCAGCATCTCCTCGGCGCGCTCACGGTCACGCGCACCCTCCCAGTTATCCGGCATCTCGAGTTCCGGCCAGCGCGTTTCAAGCACCTGCAGGTACTCCCCGCCGCTGGCCTCAGGGTGCTCCTCGGCGATCGAGTGCACCAGCGTGCCCAGCGATCGGGCAAAGTCTGTTGCAGCTTCTCCCCCGGCGGCCTGCACAAACCAGTTCAGCGGGGAGTTCATGACGGATTCGACCTTCGAGGGGGAAACCTTCACGGGTTCTCCCTCGGGGGTGACAGGTCCGTGGCTGGTGGCTTCCTGCAACCCCCACCAGCTGGCCGGGTGCACTCCGCGGATGGCAAACGGCGCGTTGAGCAGGGTTGCCAGCGAGCGTGCAGCATCTGCATGCAACGCGGCACGCTCCGGATCCAGTGCGGTGGCCTCGGCGGCCTGGCGCAACTCGGCCACCAAGGCACCGAGGGTGCGGGGGCGCGGAACGAAGACCGGGCGTCGCGGCTCAAGGGCACCGTGCGGGTCAACCACGTCTAGGAACGACGAAGGCTGGGAGTCCTCGGAAGACACGGCAATGCAGATGACCTTGGCCCGGGCCCGCGAGAGCGCGTTGGCGAAGGTTCGCAGCTCATCGGCCCGGGTTTCACGCAGGCGGGCGGCGGTGTTGCGGGTCGGCAGGATCTGCGGGCCGTGTTCGATGACATCGCTCAATGCCCCTCCCCCGAGCAATTCGCCACGCAACTGGGTGTTGGGCCAGATGCCTTCCTGCATGCCGGGGATCAGCACCAGGTCCCATTCGCGCCCGGCCGCTGCCGCGGTGGTGAGCACCTGCACGGAGGCTGCGGATCCGCCACGGCTGGCCAGGGTGTCCATGGGGAGTTCCTGGCCCAGCACGTGGTCGACGAATTGCTGCACGCTGGAGCCCGGGAGCTGGTCCACGAAGCGTTCGGCGCTTTGGAAGATCGCCAGCATCGCGTCCAGGTCGTGGTCGGCGCGGGCACCAAGCACGCCTCCGCCCAGCGCGGCCTGCGTCCATTTCTCGCTCATGCCGCTGGCTGCCCACAGGGACCAGAGCGCGGTTTCGGCGTTCACGTTGGCCCCGGCCAGCTCGGCGGTCAGCGCTTGGTACATGCGGGCCAGCCGCCTGGCACCTGCTGCCTCGCGACCCATGGTCTCGAGAAGTTCAAGCTGATCAAGCATGCCGGCGAGCAGGTCGGCGCTCGAGCGTTGCCCGCCCTCGGCAACTTCCTGGCGGCGCAAGCCTTGGCGCAGCCTGCGCACATCCAACGCCGTTGAATTCGCGTATCGGGACATCAACAGTTCCTGCAGCAGCAATGGGTCCGGGATCTTTTCCGGGTCCATGGCCAGCTGCATCAAATCCAGCAGCGGTCGCACCGCGGGTTCTTCACGCAACGGCGTCTCGGCCGGCGGGGTGTTTACCGCGATGCCCGTTCCGGCCAGGTACTTGGACATCGCGCGGACCTGGCCACCGTTGCGCAGCACCACCGCCATGGAATCCAGCGGGCGCCCGTTCATCAGGTGTTCCTCGAGCAGGCGTTGGGCCACCAGGCGTTGTTCGTGGATGGGTGAGTCGACGAGCAGGATTTCCAGCGCTTCGGCTTCCCTCGATGCTTCGGCACCCTTCAGGACCACCGCTTCGTCTTCGACGGCTTCGCTGGCATCGGCATCGGCATCGACATCGACAGGCACGGTTCCATACTCAACGCTGTCCGGATCCAGGCTGCCGTGCTCCACGGTCTCAAGCCTGCGCCCGGCGGCGCCCGCCGATACAGGAATGCGCCGCGCGACCCGTTCCCAGGCTGTGGCGAGCCCGGTGTTCAACCTGTAGGAGGTGGACAGTTCGAAGGTGTGCGCCGGCGCCTTCTCGCTTCCGTGGAATGCTGCAAAGCTGCCCAGCAGGTCCGGCCGTGCACCACGGAAGCCCTGGACGACGTTATCGGGCGCGGCAAAGGCAACCAGGTCCCGGCCCCTGCCCAGCATCGCCAGCAAACGTTGCTGGGCCGGGTTGGCTTCCTGCAGGTCATCGACCATCACCAGCTTCAAACGTTCATGTTCGGCAGCAAGGAATTCGGGGTTGCTTTCAAGCAGGTATGCGGCCTCCGCGATCAGCCCAGCGGGGTCAAAGGCCTCGGCGCTGCCAAGGTCCAGCAGGTCTCGGTACTCCTGGTAGAACTGGGCGGAGGCCACCCACTCGGGGCGCTGCAGGGCTTCCCCCAAATCCTGCAATTCACCTGCGTCCAGCCCGTGCTCGGACACCCTGTCGAAGAGTTCACGCAATTCCTTGCGGAAGCCGCGGGTACCCACCGCTTCGCCCAGCGAGGCGGGCCAATCCGGTGCAGGGGTGAATCCTTGGGCATGGCCCTCAAGCAAATGCCCGATGAGCGTGTCCTGCTCGGGGCCCGAGAGCAGCCGCGGCGGGCGCTGCAGATGCGGCAGCAACCCATCGAGCCGGGCCCTGCGGATCAAGTCAAACGCATAGGCGGACCAGGTGCGCACCGCGGGTTCGGAGAAGGTCTTGTCGGTGCTCGCTGAGAGCTCATCGCGCAATTGGGCCGCTGCAATACGGGTCGGTGAAAGCACCAACAGGTTGGCGGGGTCCAGTCCCCGGTCAAGACGCGTGGTGAGCATGCGCAAGAGCGTGGTGGTTTTCCCGGTGCCCGGGGCCCCGAGCACCAACACCGGGCCGTGGCCTGCCTCCAGGGCAATCAGCTCTTCTTGCGCCGGATCCTGAACGTATCCGACCCCAGCACCAAATACCTGGCCGGCACCCAGCGAGTGTCCCCGGCCGGTGGCGGATTCACTGTGGGATGAGAGGCCCGAGGACGGCGAATCCGGGAGCTGGGAATCCCTCATGTGCGATTTCATGTTCTCCATCAGATCAGTGGTGTACGACGGTTTGGCACCGGCAGCAGTGCTGCAACCTCGTCAATGCGCAGGTGCTCGGATTCGTTGGGCTGCCAGCGGGCAGCCTTCATCAGCACGCCGGCAGTGCGCCGCGGTGTTGACTCGGCGTCCCAATGGGTTTGGGCAAGCGACTGCAGCTGCGCGGGCAGGGTTCCATTCGAACGCAACACCCGCCACCAGCACACCGCAGCTCCGGAGTTTGACATGGCCTTGCCCACCTGGCGCGGGCCGCCTGAGCCCAGCAGCTCGGCAATGTCCCCATAGGAAAGCACCCGGCCCGGCGGAATCAGCGCGGCGACTTCCAGCACTGCCTCGACATACTCAAACCTTGAGCCGACGGCCGACGGAGCCTGAAGTTCCTGCAACTTCCTGCCGTCCTGCCGTTCGGCATTCCCGGGCTGCCTGTTTGCAGCGTTTTGCACCATGGAACAAATCTATCGGGCATCACCCCACAAGCTGGCACCGGCGATCCCACGTGCAGTTCCCTGCGGGTGAACCATGTCGATGATCACCGCACACCGCCCGCAACCATGCGGTGCGTTGGGCCAAACTGTCTGCGATTCCCGGTAGCGTTGGTACATGACTTCCTGGCATACACTCCCCCGCGCCGCGTTCGACCTCGAGACTACCGGGCGCGATCCGCTTGATGCGCGCATCGTGACCGCGTCGATCGTCGTTGTCAACGGCCGTTCCGAAATCCTGCAGACCAAGGAATGGCTGGTGAACCCCGGCGTTTCAATCCCGGAGGAAGCCAGCGAAATCCACGGCATCAGCACCGCAAAGGCCCAAGCCGAGGGCATGGACGCGGCAACCGCCGTCGCCGAGATCTCCGCCTACCTGGCGGACCTGTTCCAGACGATGCCGGTCATGGCCTTCAACGCTGCCTACGACTTCACCGTGATGGACCGCGAGGCCAAGCGCTACGGCCTTGCTCCGTTGGCCCCTTCCCCGGTCATTGACCCGTACATCATGGACAAGCAGGTCGACAAGTACCGCCGCGGCAAGCGCAACCTCTCGGTGATGAGCGAGTTCTACGGCGTCCCGCTGCTCAACGCCCACACCTCGGAGGCCGACGCCGCGGCAACCATCGGCATTGCCGACGCGCTGGCCACCAAGTACCCGCAGTTGCAGATGGACCTGACCGAACTGCACGCGGCGCAGGCCTCTTGGGCATCCGCCCAGGCAGCAAGCCTGCAGGAGTTCTTCCGCCGCAAGGACCCGGCAGCGGTCGTCAACGGCCAGTGGCCGGTGCGCGACTAATCACTGGTTCGCCGGAAAACCCCGTCTGGCAGGCGCACCAACAACTACATAAACATGGCAATGCCCGGTGAATGTGAGCCACTTCACCGGGCATTGCCGTACCCACATGCGCCACAAGGCAGGCCACCGAATCGTCAACTTATTCGACGAGCCACGCCTTTGGGCAGCAAATATTTAGTCGAAAACTGGATTTCCACGGACGCCTACGCAAAATTACGCCAAACGACCACGATTGCGCCGCAATCGTTCGATGATGTTTCAATATGTAGTACCCCTTTTTCTATTCTGATTTCCGAGGACACCCCTTTTGATCACAGTTACCGACCTGCGCAAGGAATACCAGCAGGGCGACCGCACCGTCGTTGCCCTCGATGGTGTTTCCTTGCACGTTGATGCCGGCCAGATTCACGGCATCATCGGCCACTCCGGCGCCGGAAAGTCGACGCTCGTGCGTTGCCTGACCCTGCTGGATCGACCCACCTCGGGGTCGGTTGCCGTCAACAACAAGGAACTTGCAAACGTTTCCGATGCCGACCTGCGCATCGCACGCCGTCGCATCGGCATGGTCTTCCAGCACGCAAACCTGATGGATTCACGCACCACCGCCCAGAACGTGGCATTCCCGCTGGAACTCATCGGCACCCCGAAGGCCGAAATCAAGGCAAAGGTCGCTGACCTTTTGGAACTCGTTGGCCTAGCCAAATTTGCAGACGCCTACCCCTCGCAGCTTTCAGGTGGCCAACGCCAGCGTGTGGGCATCGCCCGCGCCCTGTGCTCGGATCCCGATGTGCTGCTCTGCGACGAGCCGACCAGCGCGCTGGATCCGAAGACCACCGACGAAATCCTCGAACTGATCAAATCGGTGCGTGACAGGTTGAACCTCACGGTCCTGATCATCACCCACGAGATGAATGTCGTGAAGCAGGCCTGCGATTCGGTCTCCCTGCTGGAAACCGGCCGCATCGTCGAACACGGCGACATCGAGAAGGTCGTCGCCGATCCCGCGGGCCGCCTCTCCCAGGCACTGCTGCCGATGCCAGGCGACTTGCCGGACAACCTTCCGTCGGGCACTGTGCTGGACCTTCTCTACTCGGGCGCCCGCGCCACCGAACCTGTTATTTCCTCGATCGCACGCACCTTCAACGTGGATGTCAACGTGCTGGCCGGTTCGGTCGAGCACCTGGGCGAACACCAATTCGCGCACCTGCGCATCCAGCTCCCCGAAGGATCAGACATTCCCGCGATCACCACGCACCTGCTGTCCAACGGCGTTGCAGTCACCGTGAAGGAGGCCAAGTAGGACATGGACTTCTTCACTGACCTGACGACCAACCCCGGCATCACCAAGGCCATGTGGCCTGCGTTCATCGAAACGCTTCAGATGGTGGGCATTTCCGGTCTCTTCACGGTGCTGGTGGGCCTGCCACTGGGCATCTTGCTGCTGAATACCGCCAAGGACGGGCTGACCCCGAACAAGACCCTGAACGTGGTCCTGTCGGGAATCATCGTGAACATCACCCGTTCAATCCCGTTCGCAATCCTCATGTTGTCGCTGATCCCCTTCGCAACGGCCTTGGTCGGAGTCTCATTGGGCCCGATCGCCGCATCGGTTTCGCTGACCATCGGCACCATCCCGTTCTTCGCACGTCTGGTGGAAACCGCCCTGCGTGAAGTTTCGGTGGGCAAGATCGACGCAGCGCTTGTCATGGGTTCCACCAAGATGCAGGTCATTCGCAAGGTCTTGGTTCCCGAGGCCATGCCCGGCCTCATCGCAGCAACCACCACCACCTTGGTGACCCTCATCGGTTACTCGGCCATGGCCGGTCTGGTCGGCGGCGGCGGCTTGGGACGTTTGGCCTACAACTACGGTTTCCAGCGCTATGACTCCACGATCATGATCGTCACCATCGTGATCATCGTGCTGATGGTCCAGCTGGTCCAGATCGTTGGCGACCGCATCACCCGAGTGGTCGACCACCGCTAAGGCCCCGGCCAGCTTCACCGGGAACGCCCCTCCGGCGTTCCTCCCTATACTTCCGGTGGCTTGTCCCCCGGCGCGCAGCCAGTAGCCGCTAGCCGCGTTAGTGACCCCCGGTGCCCTGCGCACCGGTACAGAATGAAAAGGAAACGCATCCCATGCGTAAGAAACTCGCACTCGCCCTCACCGGTGTCGCAACCCTGTTCGCGCTGACCGCTTGCGGCGGCAATGCAGCAGCCCCCAGCGCCGATTTGAACGCCACCCTTGACCCGGCCAACCCGACCGTCGTAAAGGTCGGGGCCAGCCCGGTTCCGCAGGCGCAGATCCTCGAGTTCGTCGATGAGAAGCTCGCCAAGGCTGCAGGCATCGACCTGGACATCACCGAATTCGATGACTACCAGCTCCCGAATGCTGCCCTGAGTGATGGTTCGATCGACGCGAACTTCTTCCAGCACGTGCCGTTCTTCGAGGACCAGGTCAAGACCAAGGGCTACAAGCTCGAGCATGGTGCGGGCATCCTGCTTGAACCGCTGACCGCGTTCTCCAAGAAGTTTGCCGATGCCGCTGCGGTCACCGACGGCTCCACCGTGGTGCTGATGAACGACCCGTCCAACCAGATCCGCGGCCTGCGTGTCCTTGAGGGCGCGGGCCTGCTCAGCGGCATCGTCGATGGCGACTCCGCCTTGTCCGTCGAGTCCGACGAAGCCAAGAACCCGAAGCACCTGAAGTTCCAGGAAG
The DNA here is from genome assembly GCF_900010755.1 of Paeniglutamicibacter antarcticus. Taxonomy (GTDB): domain Bacteria; phylum Actinomycetota; class Actinomycetes; order Actinomycetales; family Micrococcaceae; genus Paeniglutamicibacter; species Paeniglutamicibacter antarcticus_B. Next base: position 348,986 of record NZ_CZJT01000103.1, read on the forward strand.
TGAACGCGGAGCAGGTTCCGAAGTTCTACCAGGAAGACCCGACGGTGGGGGTTGCCGTGGTCAATGGCAACTACATCAAACAGGCGAAGCTGAACATGGACGAGGTCATCGCCGTGGAGCCGACCGAAAACAACCCGAACGCCAACATCTTGGCCTGGCGCGCAGGTGAAAAATCCACCGCGATCGCCAAGCTTGATGAGCTGCTGCACTCCGACGAGGTTCGCACCTACATCAAGACCAACTGGCCTTCGGGCGATGTCATCCCGGCCTTCTAGGCCGCAGCTCACCACCGATTTACCCGCGGGTTGGCGGTGCGGCTGCTGCCGCCACGCCAACCCGCACCCCCGGGTGCACGGCCGCGATGCGCAGTTCCGCGGACCGTCCAACACCTAAGCTTTTCCATCGCAGTATCCCTTTGAAACACACCTGTGTTTTTTCGTGATTTTCCGGCGACTCACCCCCGCCGACACGCAGCTGGTAGCCGCTTTGCTGCGTTGGTTGCCCGGTGTCCACCCACACCGGGTCTTGATGAAAAGGAAGCGCATAGACATGCGTAAGAAACTCGCACTTGCCCTGACCGGCGTCGCTACGTTGTTCGCACTGACGGCTTGTGGTGGCGGCAATGCCGCTGCCCCCAGCGCGGCTGCCTCGCTTGACCCGGCCAACCCGACGGTTGTGACGGTCGGCGCCAGCCCGATCCCGCACGCCCAGATCCTCGAATTCATTGACGAGAAGCTCGCCAAGGATGCCGGCATCGACTTGGTCATCAAGGAAATCGATGACTACCAGACCCCGAACATCTCCCTGGCCGACAAGACCCTGGATGCAAACTTCTTCCAGACCGCGGCATACCTCGCGGACCAGGAAAAGACCAAGGGCTACAAGTTCGATAACGGTGCAGGAGTCCACGTCGAGCCACTGACGGCCTTCTCCAAGAAGTTCTCCGACGTCGCATCGGTCACCGAGGGCGCAACCGTCGTGTTGAACAACGACCCGGTCAACCAGCTGCGCGGCCTGCGCGTGCTGGAAACCGCAGGCCTGCTCAATGGCCTGGTCGATGGCGACTCGGCATTGAGCATCCAGGACGATGTGGCCAAGAACCCGAAGAAGCTGAAGTTCCAGGAAGTGAACTCGGAGCAGGTTCCGAAGTTCTACCAGGAGGACCCGACCATCGGCATCGCCATCGTGAACGGCAACTACATCGTCCAGGCGAAGCTGAACACCGAGGAAATCATCGCCCAGGAGTCGGGCGTGAACAACCCCAACGCCAACTTCCTGACCTGGCGTGAAGGCGAGTCGACCCCGGCCATCGCAAAGCTCGATGAGCTGCTGCGTTCGGACGAGGTCCGCGAATTCATCAAGACCACCTGGACCGACGGAAGCGTCATCCCGGCCTTCTAGGTTCCACCAGGTTTCCCGCCTCGTGGGGAGCCCCGGAAAATGCGCTGTTCCAGCCTCGCCTCACCGGCGATGGGAACAGCGCATTTTTTGTGCCCGGATTTCACTCACCTGGCGCAGGGAGTTGAACGCTGCGGTCCCGCAGGTGAGCAATAGCCCGGCATCCTCCCGGATACGCCAAAGCGCCGGCACCGTCTTCTGGATCACAGAAGGGTTCGGTGCCGGCGCTTCGGGGTGAAACACGGGTTCGGGCGCATTCCCCGGTCAGGGAACGAAACCCGGTGATATCCGTGGTTGGTGCTACTTGGAGGCCAGCTCCGGCTCGTCGGCCTTGTCGTCGACCGTGGCCATCGCGGCCATCTGGTCGGCGAACTTCTCGTTCAGGCGCGAATGGCGACGACCGTAGCCGAAGTAGATCGCCACGCCCAACACCAGCCAGCCGGCAAAGTAGATCCAGGTCTCGACGGCCAGGTTGAGCATCAGGTAGGTGCACAACAGGGCCGAAACGATAGGGATGACCGGGCCGAACGGCACGCGGAACGAGGGCTTGAGATCCGGGCGCTTGCGGCGCAGGACGATGATGCCCAGGCTGACCATCACAAAGGCGGACAGCGTGCCGATGTTGATCATTTCCTCGAGTACATCCACGCGTGTGAAACCTGCGGCAAACGCCACCAGGGCACCGCAGATGACGGTGATGCGCACCGGGGTGCCGCGCTTGGCGCTGGTCTTGGACATCGAGCGCGGCAGCAGGCCGTCGCGGCTCATGGCCAGGACAACGCGTGAGAGGCCCATGAGCAGCACCATGATCACGGTGGTCAGGCCGATCAGCGAACCGACGGCGATGACAGATGCGGCACCCTCGTTGCCCACCAGCTTGAACGCGGTGGCCAGGTTCGGGGTGTCGACGGCGGCAAGGTCCTTGTAGGAGACCATACCGGTCAGCGCGAGCGAGACGCCGATGTACAACAGCGTGGTCAGGGCCAGTCCGGCGAAGATGCCGCGGGGCAACGTCTTGCTGGGGTCCTTGACCTCTTCGGCGCTGGTTGCCACGACGTCGAACCCCACGAACGCGAAGAAGACCAGCGCGGCGCCGGCGAAGACGCCCATCAGGCCGTACTGCGCCGGAGCCGCGCCTGTGGCGAAGGCGAAGAGCGACTGCTTGAGCACCTCGGTGGTGCCATCGCCGGTCGCCGGGACTGCCTCGGGAATGAACGGCGAGTAGTTCTCCGCCTTCACGTAGAAGAAGCCCGCGACGATGACAAAGAGCACCACGCCGATCTTGATGACAGTAAAGATGTTGCCGACCGTGGCTGACAGTTTGGTGCCCATGACGAGCAGCAGCGTGAACAGCGCAACGATCAGCAACGGTCCCCAACTCATGGTGACGATGCCTATGTCAATGGTGGGTGAAAGGTGTACTCCCACGAGTTGGAAAACTTCGGTGAGGTAGATACCCCAATATTTGGCGATTACCGCTGCTGCGGTGAACAGTTCGAGGATCAGGTTCCAACCGATGATCCACGCGATGAACTCGCCCATGGTGGCGTAGGAAAATACATACGCGGAACCTGCAACGGGGATCGCCGTCGCAAATTCTGCGTAACACATGATCGCCATGGCGCAGGTAAGCGCGGCGATCACAAAGGAGAGCGTGACTGCTGGACCGGAGAAGTTTGCTGCGGCCCGTGCACCCACGGAGAAGATTCCGGCGCCCACCGATACTGCAACACCCATGATCATCAGATCCCAGGTGTTCAGGGTCCGCTTGAGCTGTCGACCAGGCTCTGCGGCATCCGCCAAGAAACTCTCGACGGGTTTTGTACGAAATAGGCTCACTATGATCCCCTGGGCAATGAAACGCGAAAACTAACCGCACAAGCCTAGCTGTGCAGCCTTGGCGCGGTTTCCTGGCCCCTGCGGCAGCCAACGGGGTAACAAGTAGGCAATTCACCCAATCCAACACCTGCCCCAGCCACTTTGATTGTCAAACAATCCCATGCTGACAAGGGTTTTTATGGAACCATTGCCGATGTTGCTGTGGCCCGCAGACTCCCCGCGTGCAGTCCGCGGCGCCACCCGGCGTCGAACATCCACGTGAGCCACAACTCACGCCCGGAAGTCGATGCGGAGTCCCCGAAGCAGCTTGCGCCAACGCCGAAGCCGTCGAGACAAGAGAAAAGCTCCCCGGTTTCATGCACGCCATCGAGGTGACGTGCATGAAACCGGGGAGCATCCGGGCAGTTGCCCGGTGACCGGTTCCTCGGTGTTGGGCCGCTTAGGCCACCGGAGTCGCAGCAGCCGCGGCGCGGGCAGCGGCAGGGAGTGCCTCGAAGATCTGGTTCATCGCAGTATCGTCGTGCGCCGAAGACAGGAACCAGGCCTCAAACACGCTCGGCGGCAGGTAAACGCCCGAGGAGAGCATCGAGTGGAAGAACGGCGCGTAGCGGTAGGCTTCCTGCGCCTGCGCCTGCGCGTAGTTGTGCACGCCGTGCTCCGAGGTGCCGAAGGCGACGGAGAACAGGTTGCCGGCGACCTGGATGGAGTGGTCAACGCCCGCGGCGCTCAGTGCACCGGTCAGCTCTTCCTGCAGCGCAAGCGACTTCGCGTCGATGTGCGCGTAGACCTCGTCGGTTGCGTGGGTCAGCTGGGCGATGCCAGCTGCCATGGCCACCGGGTTGCCCGAGAGCGTGCCGGCCTGGTAGACCGGGCCCAGCGGGGCCAGGTAGTCCATGACCTCGGCGCGGCCGCCCAACGCAGCTGCGGGCAGGCCGCCGCCAATGACCTTGCCGAAGGTGTAAATATCCGGGGTCCAGCCCTCGCTGCGGCCGGTGAGCCCCCAGTAACCGGCATCCGAGGCACGGAAGCCGGTGAGCACCTCATCCAGGATCAACAGCGCGCCGTTAGCGGTGGTGGTCTCCGCCAGGAACTTGTTGAAGCCGGCCTCCGGGGTGACCACGCCCATGTTGCAGGGTGCGGATTCGGTGATGACCGCGGCGATGTTGGCACCGTGCTCCGCGAAGGCCGCGGTGATGGCCGCGCGGTCGTTGTACGGCAGCACCAGGGTTTCGGCGGCGGTGGCCGCGGTGACGCCGGCGGAACCCGGCAGCGCCAGGGTGGCCAGGCCGGAGCCGGCGGCCGCCAGCAGTCCGTCGAGGTGCCCGTGGTAGCAGCCGGCGAACTTGATGATCAGGTCGCGGCCCGTGTAGCCGCGGGCCAGGCGGACAGCTGTCATGGTGGCCTCGGTGCCGGTGGAGACCATGCGCACCCGCTCAACCCCGCCAAAGCGTGCTTTCACCAGTGCGGCGAGCCCGCCTTCGTCGGGCGTCGAGGCGCCGAAGGACAGCCCGCGGTCAACCGCCGCGTGTACGGCGTCCTGGATGGCCGGGTGGGCGTGGCCCAGCAGCGCCGGGCCCCACGAGCAGACCAAGTCGACGTAGGAGTTCCCGTCAGCGTCTGTCAAATAGGCACCCTTGGCACCGACCATGAACGGGGGCACCCCGCCGACCGAGCCGAAGGCCCGCACCGGGGAGTTCACCCCGCCTGGCATGAGCTGCTGGGCGGTGGCGAAGAGTTCAGCGGAGCTGGTCATTACTTTCCTTCTTTCAGCCACTGGGCCAGTTCGGAGGCCCAGTAGGTCAATACGGTGTCGGCGCCGGCGCGGCGGATGCCCAGCACGGATTCGGTGATGGCGGCGCGGCGGTCGATCCAGCCGTTGGCGGCGGCGGCCTCGATCATCGCGTACTCACCACTGATCTGGTAAGCGGAGACCGGGACCGGGGACATGGCTGCCACGTCTGCCAGCACATCCAGGTAGCTCATGGCGGGCTTCACCATGACCATGTCCGCGCCCTCGGCCAGGTCGAGTTCGACCTCGAGCATTGCTTCGCGGCGGTTGGCGGCATCCATTTGGTAGGTGCGGCGGTCGCCGGTCAGCTGGGAATCCACTGCTTCGCGGAACGGGCCATAGAATGCGCTGGCGTACTTGGCGGCGTAGGCAATGATTGACACATCCTGGTGCCCGGCGTCATCCAGGGCCTGGCGGATGACGGCGACCTGGCCGTCCATCATGCCCGAGGGGCCCAGCATGTGCGCGCCGGCCTCGGCCTGCGCGACGGCCATGGCCCCGTAGATTTCCAGTGTGGCGTCGTTGTCCACGTTGCCCTTGGCGTCCAGCACGCCGCAGTGGCCGTGGTCGGTGAATTCGTCCAGGCAGACATCGGACATGATGACCAGCTCATCGCCGACCTCCGCGCGCACCGCCTCGATGCCGCGGTTCAGGATGCCGGCAGGGTCCGTGCCTGCGCTGCCGGTGGCGTCGCGGGTTTCCGGGATGCCGAAGAGCATGATGCCGCCCAGTCCCAGCTCGACGGCCTCGGCCGCGGCTGCCTTGAGCGTGTCAAGGGTGTGCTGGACGACCCCGGGCATGGAGCTGATCGGGTTGGGTTCACTCAGGCCCTCGCGCACGAACGCGGGCAGGATTAGCTGCTGCGGGGCCATTGTCAGCTCGGCGGAGAGCCGGCGCATCGCGGGGGTGGTGCGCAGGCGGCGGGGCCTGCGGGCTGGGAATGACATGTCTGGCTCCTTTTGAAGCTGGTCAAGCGGTGTGAAGCTTTGCGTATTGAAAATCTGCGGTATTGAAAACTGCGGAGTGGAAAAATGCGGAGTTGAAGTTTTTGCCGGGTGCCGGCCGTGGCCTAGCCGCCGCGGGAGTCCACGAGGGCCGATTCCCAGGCGTCGACCATGCCCGCCGGGGTGGGCAGGGCGGCGATGGCTGTGGGTTTCAGTCCGTGTTCGCGCAGCCGGGCGGCGGTGCTGTCCCCGATGGCGATCAGTGCCGGGCCCGCATCGGCGGGCGGGAACGGAGCAACCGCCAGGTACCTCTCCACGGTGCTCGGGGAGCTGAAGAAGACGGCATCGATGCCGCGGGCGCCGGCGGCAAGGTCCGCGACAGCCAGCAGGTGGGCACCGGGTGGCAGCGCCGCGGCGGGGGCGGACGCCAGCTGCACGGCGCGCGCAGGATCTGCAGGCGCCGGAACGGTGTTGTAGGCAACGACGATCAACGCGTCCCAGCCGTGCGCGGTAAAACCGTCGCGCAGTGTCGATGAGGCGAGGTCCGCCTGCGGGGCGAATACTGTGGCTGGCCCTTGGGCCAACGCGGGCCACGAGGCGAGCATGCCGCGGGCCGAATGGTCGGATTCGGGCACGAAGTCAACGCGCAGGCCAAGCGCCCGGGCGGCGTTGGCGGTGGCCTCGCCGACCACCGCCACCCGGGTTCCCGCGGGCAGCAGCAATTCAAGACCGAGATCGAGGGCCCGGCTGGACAGGGCGGTGAGCGTGTTCACCGAGGTGAACACGCACCAGTCAAAGCCCCCGGCCAGCATCCGGCGCAGCCCTGCATCGAGTTCCGTGGTGTCTGCGGGCAGCTCAAAGTCGATGAGCTGGCACAGCGCGGCGCGCGCCCCGCGCTCGCGCAGTGCGGCGATCGTGGCAGAGGCCCGATCGACACTGCGCAGCAGCAGGGCGGTGCGCCCCGCCAACACCCCGGGAATCGACATGCTGTTTAGAGCCCCGCCAACTCGGCGGCGCCCTCGCGCAGCAACTGCTCGGCCAGGGCCACGCCCAGGGCGATCGCCCCGTCGACGGTCAGTTCCCGCGTGCTCGCGGTGCGGCGCATGGTGTCGGAGCCGTCCGGGGCACAGGCGACGGATTCGAGGATCAGCGAATCCTCGAACACGCGGGCCAGTGCGCCGATGGGAGCGGCGCAGCCGGCCTCCAGGCGGGCCAGCAGCGCGCGCTCGGCGGTGACCGCCAGGCGGGTGTCGTGGTCATCGAGCGTTTCCAGCGCCGCGTCGACCGCCGCGTTGGAGCTGCCTGCGGTGCGGACCTCAACGGCCAGCGAACCCTGCCCCGGTGCCGGGAGCATGATCTCCGGGTCCAGGTACTCGGTGATGTGGGATTCGAAGCCCAGGCGCTCCAGACCGGCCGCGGCCAGGATCACGGCGTCCAGGTCGCCCTGGGCGGTGCGGCCAACTCCCCCGTCATCGAGCTGCGCGGGCGATCCCTTGACCCGGCCCAGCCGGGTGCCTACGTTCCCGCGGATGTCCACGATTCTAAGGTCTGGGCGGAAGGCCAGCAGCTGGGCAGCCCGGCGCGGGGAGCCGGTACCCACTGTGGCGCCCTCCGGCAGCTCGGCCAGGAACAGCCCGTCGCGGGCGCACAGTGCGTCGCGCACATCTGCACGCTTTGGGGTCGCCGCGATGACCAGGCCCTCGGGCTGGGTCGTCGGCAGGTCCTTGAGCGAGTGCACGGCAAGGTCGCACACCCCGGTGAGCAGCGCGTGCCGCAGGGCCGCCGCGAACACGCCGGTGCCACCGAGCGCGGAGAGCGGACCGGTGGTCACATCGCCCTCGGTCTTCACCAGCACGGTCTCATACTGGATGCCGGCGAGTTGGGCGAGTTCCGTTGCAACGTGCCCGGTCTGGGTGGTGGCCAACGCGGAGCCGCGGGTGCCAACGGTGAATTTTTGCTGGCTCACGGTGCTGGCACCCCTACCTCGGAATCAACAGCCGCGATGGTGGGCTTGACGGTGCCGTCGCGCATCACCTTGGCACAGCAATTCGGGCGGCACACGTCGAACCAGGGGCCAAGCGCCGCCACCGAGTCGCGTCCGGCCTTCAGTGCCTGGCCGTCGGCACCCGCAAGGCGCTCGCTGACCAAATCAACCATGCCGGAGACGAATTTTGCGTGGGTTCCGGGGGTCGGCACGCGGTGGAAGGCCAGGCCGAGTTCGGCGCAGCTGTCCTTGGCCTCGGTGTCCAGGTCCCAGAGGACCTCCATGTGGTCCGAGACGAAGCCGATGGGCACCACCACGACGCCGGCGGTACCGGCATCCTTGTATTCGGCCAGGGCATCGTTGATGTCAGGTTCCAACCACGGGATGTGCGGGGCTCCGGAACGGGACTGGAAGACCAGCGTGTGTTCCAGGCCTGCGGCGGCTGGCACCCCGGCGAGGATCGCGTCGGCCACGGCCAGGTGCTGGGCCGAGTACACGTCGGTGTCCAGGGAGGCGGCGATGTCCCGGGGTCCGGCGGCGTCGGCATCTGAGGTGGGGATGGAGTGGGTGACGAAGACGATCTTGATCTCGCCCTCGGGGTTTCCGGCTTCGGCCAGTTGTGCGCGCACGTTGGCCAGCGAGTCGGCCAGGCCCTCCATGAACGGGGTGACAAAGGCGGGGGTGTCAAAGTACTGGCGCACCTTGTCCACCTCGAGCTTGCCCTCCAGGCCGGTGCCGCGCAACGCCTCGCCAAGGTCCTCGCGGTACTGCCGGCAGGAGGAATAGCCGGAGTAGGCGCTGGTGGAGAGCATCAGCACCGTGCGGTGCCCCTCGGCATAGATCCGCTCGACGGTTTCCGGGATGTATGGTGCCCAGTTGCGGTTGCCCCAGTAGACCGGCAGGTCGATGCCGCGGGCGGCCAGCTCGGCCTCCAGGGCCGCCTTCAGCGCGCGGTTCTGCGCGTTGATCGGCGAAATGCCGCCGTTCTTGCGGTAGTGGTGGGAGACCTCCTCGAGGCGCTCGTCGGGGATGCCGCGGCCGGCGGTGACGTTGCGCAGGAACGGAATCACGTCATCCTGCCCCTCGGGTCCGCCAAAGGAGGCCAGCAGGATCGCGTCGTAGGCCTTGGGGGCCATCACGCCGTTTGCGTCGTAGCCGGTGCGCGGGTCGAATCCCTGGCTCATCGCAGGACCTCGGCGACCTCAGCGGTGGAGATGCGGCGGCCGGTATAGAACGGGGTTTCCTCGCGCACATGGTTGCGGGCCTCGGTGTACCGCAGGTGGCGCATCATGTCGACCAGGTCGATCATGTCCGGGGCCTCCAGGCAGATCTGCCATTCGAAGTCGCTAAAGGAGAACGCGGCGACGGTGTTGGCCAGCACCATCGGGAAATCGCGGCCCAGGATGCCGTGGTCGCGCAGCATCTGGCCGCGGTCCTTGGGGTCAAGCAGGTACCAGTCGTTGGTGCGCACGAACGGGTAGACGGTCATCCAGGCCTCGGGGGCGATTCCGCGGGCGAAGGCCGGGGAGTGGTCCTTGGCGAATTCTGCCTCGCGGTGCACGCCCATGGTCGAGTAGACCACGGAGGTCTCAGCGAACAGGAACGAGCGGCGGACCTTGCGCAGCGCCGCCTGCAGGGATTCGGCAGTGGCGCCGTGCATCCAGATCATCACGTCCGCGTCCTCGCGCATGCCCGAGACGTCGTAGGTGCCGCGGACCGTGACGCCCTCGGCGGCCAGCTCGGCCACCAGTGCGTCGAATGCCTCGACGCCCTCGGTGCGGTCAAGGTCCGAATCGCGCTTGAAGATGGTCCAGAGCGTGTAGTACATGGTCGCGTCGCCCGCTGCTTCGCGGTCGCGGATGACTGGTGAATTGCTCTCAACTGCACTCATGGGGGTGGTCCTTTTCGCTTTCTCTGCGGTTCTTCGCCGCCCCACGTATCTGCGGGTGGCGAAGAGCCTGTGTTGAAGTTCGTTGTGAAGTTGTTGACGTTCGTTGTTAAAGTTCGTGATGGATGTCGAAGGGGGTCGGAGCGGTGGTGCTCTTGGCTTAGCTGGCGGTGATGCGCAACCGTTTGCGGGTATCGGCAACCACCGCGGATAGCCCCGTGCCCGAAAGCCACGCGCCAACCACCTCGAGCCCCGGGGTGTTGGCTGCACGTTCGCGGATCGCCGCGACTCGCGCAGCATGCCCGGTGGTGGCAAACGGCAGGGCGCCGGAGTAGCGGATGACGTCGAATCCCAGCACGTCCCCCGCGGTGATTTCCAGGTCCAGCAGCGTGGAGGCATCTTTCAATGCCGCGTTGCGCAGCGTGGTGTCATCCGCGTTGGCCAGCGAACCCGCGGCATCGTTCAGCCGCCCGTAGGACAGCCGCAGCACGTGGGATCCGGGACCCGATTCGTCGCCCAGCCACTGCCATTTGGCGGTGCCGTGGGTCAGTGCCTTCGCGCCGACGTTTTCCACGGTGGGTGCCACCAGCAGGCCGGTGCCGCGAGGGGCATCGTCGAGTTCCGGTTTGTCGATGACCAGGGTGACAAGTGAGATGCCCGCGCCGGGTGCCGGGCGGTCTGCGGCGAATGCCGGGTCGATGCCTTCCAGCAGGTCCGTGGCGATCTCTCCGGGGGTCGCGATGACCACCCGGGAGAAGAACCCTGCAGCAGGATCAGGGGTTTCTTCGTGCTTTTTGCCGTCGGCACCCTTTTTGTCGGTGTGCTTTTCTGAGTGCTTGTCGGTGTGCTTGTGCGCCCCCGCGTCGGCGGCGTCGGCGCCCTCGGGGGCCACCGGGAAGCCCAGTTCAAAGGTGTGCCCCGCATCCTGCGCATCAGTGTGGTGGCGCACCACGGCAACCGGTGTGCCGGAAAGCAGCACCACGTTTGCTGCGCGAAGGTCCTTCAGCAGGGCCGCGGTGAGCCTGTGCATGCCGCCGTTCAGCGATGCGACGGCGGAACCCGCAGGCGCCGCGGCACGCATTGCCGCCACCGCGCGGGCCAGCGAACCGTGCTTGAGCACCGCTGCGCGCAGCCCGGGGGCCACCGCATCGACATCCAGGGTGTCAGGGTCCGCCGAATGCACCCCGGAAACCACCGGGGTGACAAGGTTTTCCAGCACCGCGGTGCCCATCCGGGAGCGCACCAAGGCCCCCAGGGACAGCTCGCCCTCCAGCAGCTTCTTGGATACAGGTGTGATCAGGTCCGCGGCCGCACGCAGGGCACCGGTACGGCCCACGGCGCTGCGTACTTCCTCGGCCCACGGGTCCCCCGGGATGCCCAGGATGCCGGTGGCAGGCAACGGCTGGGCCGCTGACTCGTGACCGCGTTTGAGGTAGAGCCAGGCTCCGCCCGCTTTTGGTGTGACGATGTCATCGCCGAGCCCGAGCTCGCCCAGCAGTTCGGCAACCGCGGTGGAGCGGGTGGCGAAGGATTCGGCTCCGGCATCAAGTACCAGGCCGGCGACCTCGTGGGCGCACACACAGCCACCGAAGTGGCCCGAGGCCTCATACACGGTGACCGCGTGGCCGCTCATGGCCAGCTCGCGGGCGGCCACCAGCCCGGAGATCCCGCCGCCGATGACGGCTGCGCGCGGACCTGTTGGCGCAGTGGCCTTGGCCGCGCCGGCACGTTGTTCACCGGCACGGGCACGTTGCAGCAGACGCATGGCGTGGGCCGCGGCGTTGGAGGCCACCGGCACACGCTTGGCCTTGGAAGCGGCCCCCGGTTCCGGTGCCGCGTCGGCGGGGTTGGAGGCGGGCTGCTCTGGTGCGTTTGACTGCATGATCTCTTCCTGAAAACTGGGGTGCCAGCATCTCGTGTCCCCCGCCCGCCCCGCGGACCCCGGCTAAGGGAGTACGTTGCCGCGGGGCAGAACTTGCGGGGAAAGCTGATATTGACCGTCTTTACAGCTTAACGCGCTACCGGTGCTATCGAGTGGATGAGTTCAACCACACGGGTCAGGGTTTCCGGGTTGGTCTCCGGCGGGACGCCGTGGCCAAGGTTTGCCACGTGGCCCGGTGCACTCTCGCCGGCGGCGAGCACCGCACGCACATGAGCCTCGAGCACTTCCCACGGGGCCTCGAGCAGCGCCGGGTCGATGTTGCCCTGCAACGGGATGTCCCCGCCCAGGCGGCGGTTGGCCTCATCCAGTGGCAGCCGGTAGTCAACGCCCATCACATCGACGCCCACGTTGCGCATGGCTGGCAGCAGTTCGGAGGTGCCGGTGCCAAAGTGGATCAGCGGGACGTCCAGGTCGCGCACGTGATCCAGGGCGCGTGCCGAGGACGGGGCGACGAAGTTGGTGTAGTCGGCCAGCGAGAGCGATCCTGCCCAGGAGTCAAAGAGCTGGCCGGCGGAGGCGCCTGCCTCGATCTGTGCGCGCAGGAACGCACCGGAGGCATCGGCTGCCCAGTTGGCAAGCTCTTCCCAGACGCCTGGCTCCGCGTGCATCATGGTGCGCGGGCCCAGGTGGTCGCGCGACGGGCGTCCCTCAACCATGTAGGCGGCAACCGTGAACGGCGCTCCGGCGAAGCCGATCAGCGGGGTCTTGCCCAGCTGTTCGACGGTCATCGACACTGCCTCGCGGATCGGATCCAGCGCGGCGTCGGTCATCTTCGGCAAAGCGCGCACATCGGCTGCGGTGCGCACCGGGGATGCCAGCACGGGGCCGACGCCCGGGACGATGTCCACGTCGATGCCGGCAAGCTTCAGCGGGATGACGATGTCGGAGAAGAAGATCCCGGCATCGACATCGTGGCGGCGCACCGGCTGCAAGGTGATCTCGGAGGCCATCTCCGGGCGCAGGCACGATTCAAGCATCTGGGTGCCCTCGCGCAGCTTGCGGTATTCGGGCAGCGAGCGCCCGGCCTGGCGCATAAACCACACGGGGCGGCGGCTGGGGCTCTTGCCCCGGTAGGCGGAAATCAACGGCGAATCAAGGGTTCGACCGTCCATCATCGGGTGGTTCTGGCTCAACGTCATATCAATGATTGTGCCAAGTTGTTGCGCCGAATAGTAATCGGATCGCCCCGGGTGAAACCGGAGGCAATACCGAACGGCGCACAGTTCTCTACAAATCGTAGAAAGGGTTACTATAGAAACACTGTGGTTTTACTATCTCTTGTTGCATCCCATTCAGACATCGACCTCGAGACCGTGGCAAAGATCAGCGCCGACGCCTCCCAGGTCGCTTCCGTCGTGCTCGCTTCTGCAAGCCCCGTCGCCGGTGCCATCACGCTCGCCACCTGCAACCGCTATGAAATTTACTGCGAGGTCCCGCACTTCGATGACCTCCCGGCTGCCCGCGCCTCGTTGATCTCGCAGATCTCCGCCAGCACCGGGCTCAGCGAGCAAACAGTCTCCAGCGCGCTGGTCTCCAAGACCGAGCATGAGGTGGTTTCCCACCTCTTCTCCGTGGGCGCAGGACTGGACTCGGCAGTCATCGGCGAACGCGAAATCGCCGGCCAGGTTCGCCGGGCCCTGAATGAGGCACAAGCCGCGGGAACAGCCACCGGCTCCCTGGTCCGCCTCTTCCAGACGGCCTCGCGCACCGCCAAGGAAGTCGGCTCGCGCACCGCCCTTGGATCGCGTGGCCTCTCGGTGGTCTCCGTGGCCCTGGACCTGGCCACCGACCTGAGCTCGGAACCGTCGTGGGCCAACAAGAACATCGTCATCTTCGGCACCGGCGCCTATGCGGGTGCCACGATGTCGCTGCTGCGCGAACGCAAGGCAAAGAACATTTCGGTGTTCTCGGCCTCGGGTCGCGCCGAGGCCTTCGTCTCCACCCGCGGCGGCAGCGCAGTTAACGAAGAAACCCTCGAGGGCGCGTTGGCTGCTGCCGACATCCTGATTGGCTGCAGCGGCTCGGACCACCGGTTGATGAACCAAGACATTGCCGCCCTTGACCGCGGTGGCCGTCCGCTGATCGCCATCGACCTGGCCCTGACCCATGACTTCGACCCGGAGCTGGGCCAATTGCCCGGCGTCGAGCTGATCAACCTCGAATCGGTGCGCATGGCAGCACCCGACGAACAGGCCCAGGCGTTGCACCAGGCACGCAGCATCGTGCAGGGGGCAACCGACACGTTCGCCCTTGAACAGCGTGAACGCGCTGCCGACACGGCAATCATTGCCCTGCGCAAGCACACCCAGTCGGTGCTCGAGGCAGAGGTGGAGAAGGTTCGCGCGCAGCACGGTTGCACGGCCGCCGCCGAAGAGGTCGAGTTCGCGATGCGCCGCATGATGCGCCAGCTATTGCACGTGCCAACGGTTCGCGCCCGCGAACTTGCCGCCGAGGGCCGCGCCGGGGACTACATCCAGGCACTTGAAACCCTCTACGGGCTCGAAGTTGGAATGCCAATGGCCCCGGCTGCCACCGCCGCCACCGCTGGCTGCCCGGTCAGCGGACAGCCGACGGCAGCGCCCCTGAGCAAAATCGGCTAAACACGGATACTGTGCCCAGCACACATTCCAATAAGCTTCAAAAAAGAGTAGTGCGGTGGATCCGTTTGGATCCACCGCACTACTCTTTCCCCCTGGTGGAGCGCTTCGAAACCGGCTTGCTAGGCCCCCGCGGGGCGTTTGCCCGCCAGCAACGATGCCGCCGCCTGGTTTTGGGCGGACGTGCACTTGCCCTGGTAGCCGGCAATGTAAGTGCTGCCGTTGGCGAGCGTGCCGGTGCGCTTGGCCCCCATCCGCTCACTCATGCAATCTGCAAGATGCTCGATGCCGCGGCCGTCACGACGCGGATTGATCTTCTCCGCGTACTTCGTCAATTTGGCGAAGCCCGAGGGATAGACCTTGAACTGCTGCATGTGTGCGCATTCGTGCAGTGCCACCGCCTTGATGTTCCCTGCATTCGGATCATTGTTTCCGATACGGCTGAGGGTAATCCGGCGCGGGATCGATTCCGCATAGTATTCGCCACGCTTCTTGCTCACGCGTACGTCCACCGACGGGCAGTACTTGGCGATGTTCTTTCGCACCATGCTGGCCCAGGTTGCATCGGAATAGGATTTTGGTCCCGGACCAGCAGTCGCATCGAGCGAGACCGACCTGATGTCTTTGCTGGCGACCCAACCGGTCTTGCCCGCGTATTGAACCTGAACCCATTGGTTCTTGTTGGTCCTGGCATTGTTCAGCGTCCCGACCGTGTAATCGGTAGGCAGCTTGGCGAGTGTCTTACCGGCCGCGGCCCCGGCACGCAACGCGGTGCCTCGCTTGGTGGTGTAGTTTGCCACGGAAACACGCTTGACGCTTGAGGATTTCACCCAGGCGTCCTGTCCGAAGAACTTGATTTGCGTGTGTCCGGCCGATGTCTTGCCAGTGCCCCAGACGGCATAGCCCTTTGAGGCTGACCCCAACGTGGCTCCGCTGCTCTTCCCGGAGCGCGGTTTGATGGTCGTAGTGCTGATATAGCGCGGTTTGGAATAGGTCACGACGCTTTTCCCCGATAGCCGCTGCGTGTCTTCAGCTTCGGCATGCACGGCATCCTGCTCGGAACCCTGAGCAGCAAGGCTCATATTTTGGGAAATTTCCGGTGGGGTGGACAGTGCACTGGTATTGATATTTGCAATTGGTACCGGTGAGAGCGCCAATAAACTTACAAGGGTAAGTAATAGAACTTTCAATGTGTGCCTTAACCTCAGTGCCCTCCCCACAGAGCAACACTTCAGTATGGTAAACACAGACTATGTGAATTTTATTAGTTCTGCATGTTTTCTATACATAATTTCTTCTTCCCAGAGCGAACCCGTGTTTTTGCCCACTCTGCCTCCTCAGTATGTCGAAAGCGATGGGTCTACATCACTGATCCAGGCAAGCATGCCTCCGGCCAGGTGGCTTACAGCTGCATAGTTTTCAGATTGAAGATAACGCAGCACTTCTGCCGAACGACCACCGGACTTGCAGTGGAGAATAACCTGGGTGTCTTTCGGCAACGTGATCTCACCGGAAAGGATCGCCCCGCGAGGGGCAAGAACTGCACCGGGAATCGAAACGATCTCGTGTTCGCCCGCTTCGCGTACATCAACGAGCAAGAATTCCCGGGCACCGGATTCCCGTTCCTGAAGCAACCGGGCAAGTTCAACGGCGCTGACGCTTGGCACGTCTTCGGTGAGCCCGGGTGGTTTCGGGCCGGCACAGAATGCCTCGTAGTTGGGCAGCAATGCTGTGATCTTCGGGGCCTCGGGGTCCGGTTCGAGGCGGACCTCGCGCCAGCGCATGTCCAAGGAGTCCAAGACCAGCACCCGGCCCATCAAGGACCGCCCCACCCCTGTGATGAGCTTGATGGTTTCTGCCACCATGACCGATCCGATTTGGGCGCACAGCACACCGAAGACACCCCCTTCGGAACAGGAAGGCACACTGCCCGCCGGCGGCGGAACCGGGTAAAGGTCACGGTAGTTCGGGCCGTGCGCATCCCAGAAAACACTGACCTGCCCGTCAAAACGCAAGATTGATCCCCAGACATACGGCTTGCCGCACAGCACTGCCGCATCGTTGACAAGATAGCGCGTGGCAAAATTATCGGTGCCGTCCAGGATCACGTCGTACCCGGAGAAAATCTCCAGCACGTTTTCTGCATCAAGCCGGTGCGAATAAATATTCACATCGATCAGCGGGTTCAGCTCCTTGATGCGTGCGGCCGCCGATTCTGTCTTGAGTTGCCCGATGGCAGCCACCGAATGGACAACCTGGCGCTGCAGGTTCCCCAGGTCCACCACGTCGTCGTCGATGATCCCGATGGTGCCGATGCCCGCGGCCGCCAGGTAGAGCAACGCGGGTGAACCCAATCCGCCGGCGCCGATGACCAGCACCTTGGCATTTTTCAGCCGCAGCTGCCCCGCCATCCCGATCTCCGGGATGATGATCTGCCGCGAATAGCGCAGCAGTTCCTCCGGTGTGAGCCCGGGGCCCGGTTCAACCAGCGGCCCGGGGCGCGAATCTGCACGTGGCTGGGTGAATGCACCTGTTGAAGCACTTGAGTGCTGGCGGGAATCCATGAATTTACCTTAGCCCCGAACACGCTGTCCGGCGCGCTACTTGCTCTTCATTACCCGAGAGTAGACTTGCACGAAGGACCACCGTGCACCGCGGTGGATTTGACCGCGAAAGAGCCGAAGTGACAACTACCCCCAACCGTGGCGTCCGTACCCAGCGCATGCCACGTGAGGCACGCCGCCGCCAGCTGCTCCAGGCAGCCCACCAGGTATTCGTCGCCCATGGTTTCCACGGCGCATCGATGGACGAGATCGCCGACGTCGCAGAGGTTTCCAAGCCGGTGCTTTACCAGCATTTCCCCGGCAAGCGGGAGCTCTACATCGCCCTGCTCGATGAGCACATGGACGAATTCAGTACGTTGCTGCAAACCGCCATGGATTCAACCAGCGACAACAAACTCCGGGTCAGTGCCACCATCCACGCCTATTACGAGTACATTGCCCGCGATTCGCAGGCCTTCAGGCTCATTTTCGAATCCGATGTCCTGAACGACGAGGTCATCAGCGAACGCATTGAGGCCTTCAACGCGAAGTTTGCCCTAGGTATCGCGGAGATCATTGCCGAGGACACCAAGCTGCCCCCTGCCCAGGCGCTGCTGATGGGACGGGCCATGGCCGGCATGGCGCAGGTTTCGGCCCGTTACTGGGTGGACCTGAGCGAAGAAGTGAGCATGGAGGAAGCCAGTAAATTGGTTTCGCGTTTAGCTTGGCGCGGAATCGGTCGCTTCCCGAAAGAATCCTGAAGTAAGTTCGGATCAGAAGTTTCTCGGTGCCACTGGGCATCGATGTACGTAAAAACCAGGAAGGCCACCATGGACGTTCGCATTGGAATTCAGAATGTTGCCCGCGAGATCGTAATCGAGTCCGCCGAAAACGCGGAAGAGCTGGCAAAGCGCGTCTCCGACGCCCTGAGCGCCGGTGGCGAATTGCGCCTGACCGATTCCAAGGGCCGCCTCATGCTGGTTCCTGTCGCAGGCATCGCCTACGTTGAAATCGGTGTTGAGGAAGCACGCCGCGTGGGCTTCGCCCACTAGTCGGTTCTTCACCAAGACTGGTTTTCAACCCAAGGGGGCGCCGGGACTGCACTGATGTGCAGGCCCGGCGCCCCCTCTCGTTAAACCCAGTCGTTAAACCCTGGTCGTTAACCATCCACTGCGGAAATCCGCTGGAACTGCCCGGGTGGCCACGGGCCCAGGATCTACATATCCACTGTCAGCCCGGGAACTTCCGGTTCGGCGCACAGGCACATTCGGTTGCCGTCCGGATCCGTGTACACCACCCAACGCGGGGCGGAGGAATCATCTCCGGGGCCCGTTGCCGGCTCCATCTTCTCGCGTGCAACAGTGAATTCCGAGCGGGCAACCAACCTGTCAATGTGGATGCGGTTCTCGTTCGGGGTATCGGTCTGCTGGAACCAGATCGGAGGGTTGCGCCGCTCCGGATCGACCAGATCCCCCTCACGGACCTTGCGGTAACCCATGGAAGCCGCCCAGAACCCTTCAAGCGCCGTGGGGTCCTGCGTGTCAATGGCCAGGGTCAGGTCCTGGTGGCGGTGCGGAACCGAGATGGCGCCGGAGTCCGCCGCGGCAAATTCCAGCAGCGTCGCGAGGTCAATGTCGCGTTCGGTTATTTCCCCACCCATGTCATGGGAGGTGGTCCTCAGGAAGATGGTGTTCCAACGCCAGTCAACATCCGGGTGGTGGCCCTGGCGCTCGGCGGCCTCGGCGACAATCGCCAAGAAGTCAACGGCTTCCCGTGAGGTGGCGAATGACCAGGCGCAGACCAGCGCGCCCTGGCGTTCACGCCATGATGGCAGGGCCTTCAACGCCCTGGAAATCTCGTAGGCGTCCATGATGCGTTTGTTCGAATCCATCGTCGTTCCTTCATATAGCGCGGGGCGGTGCGGTGTTGCGAGGGCAGTAATCAGGCGGTCATGCCGAGTTTGCTCATGCGGCGGGAATGGTTCTCGACGAGCTTGGCAAAAAGCCCCGTCATCGTCTGGCCGCGGCGATCCGGCGAGCGCCCCTCAATGGGTTCCTGTTCCGGGTCCTGGGCGAGCGCACCCCAGTAGTCGTACTGCTCGCCGATTTCGCGGGCCTGGGTCAGTGCCTCGCCCAGCAGGCGACGCCCCCACAGGGCCAGCCGGGAGGCGCGGTCGGGGCGGTCGGCGATGGCAAGTTGCAGGCGGTCGCGCAACCATTCGGTATTGGCTTCGGAGGTTTTCACGCTGCGCACCACATCGCGGGACTCGTCGGTGAGTTCCGAGGCAATGTGTGTGTAGAAGTCTGCAGCCACCCCGTCGATCACGTAGGCCTTGGCCAGCGACTCGTACCAGTCCCCCGGCTTGGTGCGCTTGTGCATTTCGTCGATCGAGGCAACGAATGGTTCGATGACTTCCTGCGCGTCCATGCCGCGTGAGGCGATGATTTCCCGGATGAGCTCGTAGTGCCCGAACTCGGTGACTGCCAAGCGGGCCAGCGTTTCCCGGTCCACCAGGGTTGGCGAGAGCCTGGCATCGGAGGACAGGTGCTCGAACGCCGTGAGTTCCTGGTAGGCGATCAGGCCCAACAGCGCCATTTCGTCCTCTGCTGCATTGCGCTTGGCGGGAATCGTTGAAGGATTGCTCATGGGTTCAGCCTACTCGCGGCGGCAAACACGCGACAGTTGCCCGATTCCGTGCACGGGTGTGGTTATGCTGTCGTTGTGAGCCATAACACCCCCGGATTGACGCCCCATGCACAGACCACCGACCTGGCCCAGGCCCTGCGTGCGCTTGAAACTGAATTTGAGCTGCGCACCACGTTCCCTCCGGAGGTGCTGGCGGAAGCGCAACAGGCCATTAGCGGCTTCGAGTTTCCGCCCATCGACAGGCGCGGGATCGAGTTTGTGACCATCGACCCTGCCGAATCGACCGACCTTGACCAGGCGGTGCACATCTCCCGGGTGGGCGATGGGTACCTGGTCCACTACGCGATTGCCGATGTGCCCGGGTTTGTGGAACTCGGCGGATCGCTGGACGGTGAGACGCGGCTGCGCGGTCAAACCGTGTACCTGCCGCACCGCAGGATTTCCCTGCATCCCGAGGCGATATCCGAGGACGCCGGATCACTGTTGCCTGGCAAGGACCGCAGCGCCTACCTGTGGTCCTTCACCCTCGATGCGCGCGGTGAGGTCACCGAGACGGTCCTTGAACGCGCGATAGTCAGCAGCCGGGCCAAGCTCAGCTACGTGGGAGTGCAGGAACAGCTTGATGCCGGCAACGCCACGGAGGTGTTGCAGCTATTGCGGGAGGTGGGTCTCAAACGCATCGAGTTGGAGCGCGAGCGAGGAGGCGCAAGCCTGCGCATTCCGGCCCAGGAGGTCGAGTGCCTCGACGGCATCTACCAGCTGCAGGCCAACGCCGCGTTGCCCGTTGAGGACTGGAACGCCCAGGTTTCCTTGATGACCGGGATGGAAGCAGCGCGGTTGATGATCGGTGCGCGCGTTGGCATCCTGCGCACCATGCCCGCCCCGCAGCCCAAGGACCTGGGGATTTTCAGGCTGCAGGCTGCGACCCTGGGTGCCATCTGGGATGAGAACCAACCCTATGGGGAGTTCCTGCGTTCCCTGGATCTCACCGATCCGGGGCAGCTGGCCCTCATGCACCAGGCAGCAAGCCTGTTCCGGGGCGCCACCTATACGGTCTTCGACGGGGAGGTTCCAGGGGATTTGGGGCAGGCCGCCATCGGAGCCCCCTACGCCCACACCACAGCACCGTTGCGGCGCCTGGTTGACAGGTTTGTGTTGATTGTTTGTTCCTATGCGGTGCGCGGCCTTGAGGTCCCGGAGGCGGTACGCGAGGCCTTGCCCTTGCTTCCCAAGCTCATGGGAGCATCCAACCAATTGGTGAACAAGGTTGAACGTGCGGCGATCGACACCGTGGAGGCAGCAACACTGGCACATCGTGTGGGTGAGAAGTTTGCCGCCGTGACGTTGACGGGGACGCTTCCGGCCTCCGGAAGTCCAGCCGGATCGAACGGGTCAAACGGGCGCAAGTCCCGGGGCACCCTTCAGCTGGTGTCCCCGGCTGTCACCGCCACTTTTGAGGGCCATGCGGCAGCCGGGCAAAACGTTGAAGTCGAACTCGTCACCGCGGACCTGCTCACCCGGGCGGTGCTCTTCAGGATCGTCGAATAGGCACATCGAAGAGATCCGTTCAGGGTCTTCCATGCCATCCTGACGCACGGGTTCGCTCCCCCGGCGCACAGGTGGCTCCGGGGCCGCCATCGGGCGGTTCCTCCAATAGCGTGCCGCTACGGGTGTCCACCGGGTGCTCAATGATCCGGCGCACTGCCCGGCGGGTGTGCCGAGTCGCTAAATGCACTGATTGGAAGAACCGCGCGATATGCTTGAACGGTATACAAGGATGCCCGGTCGCGTATCTTGAAGAAGTTTTTTTGCGGGATTACCCAGCGACTCCCGCCCCCCTGCTGCCGCACTGATGTGGCCGCGATGCACAGCCTGCGATCGGCTCCGCTGGAATCACCGCCATGTGGTGGACTCCGACTCCCTGATATTTCTCACGTTTCCAGGGGTCGTCGAGCACCCCAAGCACGGTGACTAAACGAATGAGAACCCTGTTTTGAACACTGAACACCTGCTCACCGCCGATTCGGCGTCAGAAGCCGTGGACATCGAAGAATCGCTGTCCACCGACGAAGCACCCCACGAGCTGCCCGAACAGTCCTTCGCCGACTTCGGGGTCCGCTCCGACATCGTCGAGTCACTCGCCGCGGCCGGCATCACCCACCCGTTCCCGATCCAGGCCATGACCCTCCCGGTCGCCCTGGGCGGCCACGACATCATCGGCCAGGCCAAGACCGGTACCGGCAAGACCTTCGGCTTCGGCATCCCGGCGCTGCAGCGCGTCATCGGCCCGGAGGACGAGGGTTATGACAAGCTTCCGGTCCCCGGCGCCCCGCAGGCACTGATTGTTGCCCCGACCCGCGAGCTCGCGGTCCAGGTAGCAGCCGACATGGAGAAGGCTTCCAAGTTCCGCAACGCCCGCATCGCCACCATTTACGGCGGCCGTGCCTACGAACCGCAGATCGAACAGCTGACCTCCGGCGTCGAAATCGTTGTGGGCACCCCCGGGCGCCTGATCGATTTGTACAAGCAGAAGCACCTGAACCTGAAGAACGTGCGCATCGTGATCCTCGATGAGGCCGACGAAATGCTCGACCTCGGCTTCCTTCCGGACGTTGAGACGCTGCTGGCAGCCACCCCCGCGGTGCGCCAGACCATGCTCTTCTCCGCCACCATGCCCGGCGCCGTCATTGCGATGGCCCGCCGCTACATGACCAAGCCGACGCACATCCGCGCCGCGGACCACGACGATGATTCCATCACCAAGAAGGACATCCGCCAGGTCATCTACCGCGCCCACCAGCTGGACAAGGACGAGGTTGTTGCCCGCATCCTGCAGGCCGAGGGCCGCGGACGGACCATCATCTTCACCAAGACCAAGCGTTCGGCAGCGAAGCTGACCGACGAACTGATCGACCGCGGCTTCGCAGCCGGCGCCATGCACGGCGATTTGGGCCAGGGTGCCCGCGAGCAGGCGCTGCGTGCCTTCCGCAACAACAAGGTCGATATTTTGGTAGCCACCGACGTCGCGGCCCGCGGCATCGACGTGGACGATGTCACCCACGTGATCAACCTGCAGTGCCCGGAGGACGAGAAGACCTACCTTCACCGTGTCGGCCGCACCGGCCGTGCAGGCAACAAGGGCACCGCGGTGACCTTTGTTGACTGGGAAGACGTTCCGCGCTGGGGATTGATCAACAAGGCCTTGGGCCTTGATGTGACCGACCCGGTGGAAACGTACTCCTCCTCACCTCACCTGTTCGCTGACCTGCACATCCCCGCCGGCACCAAGGGCCGCTTGCCACGCAGCGCGCGCAAGCTTGAAGGCCTGGCCGGCGAGAAGCTGGAAGACCTCGGCGAGACCGGCAAGAAGAACAGCGCCCGCGCACCGCGCACCGGCGGTTCCGACCGCGGCGGACGCGGCGGGGAACGCTCGGATCGCGGCGGAGATCGCGGCGGACGCCACGGCCACTCCCACGGCCGTTCGGATCGCCCGGCTCGCGAGGGCGAACGCCACCACGAAACCAAGACCCCGGACGCCGGCTCCGAGGCCAAGGCGCCGGCAGCAGACGGTGCGGAGCGCACCGAGCGTCCGGCACGCGAACGCAACAACCGCAACCGTACGCGCCGCCGCAACGGCGAAGTAGTGACCAAGACCGACTCCGAGTAAATCGTTGACAAGTCTTGATACCCCCGGCGGGCCAGGCGTGGAAACCGACAAGGTTTCCGGCGGGCCCGCCGGTCTCCCCGCAGTGCAGGCGTGGGATCCTCAGGGGCCCAACCTGATCGTCCACGCTGAGAATGCAACGTTCCTGCCAACGCTTCCCGACGAGTCGTTCACGCTGATTTACGTCGACCCCCCGTTCAACACCGGGCGCACGCAAAAGCGCCAAGTGATCACGGCGGTTCGCGCCGCCGAGGGCGAGGGCGACCGCGTCGGGTTCCAGGGCCGCAGCTATTCGACGCTGCGCGGGGACCTGCACAGCTACGACGACGCGTTCGATGACTACTGGTCTTTCCTGGAACCGCGACTGCGCGAGGCCTGGCGGCTGTTGGCCGACGATGGCACCTTGTATGTGCATCTTGATTACCGCGAGGTCCACTACGCAAAGGTCATGCTGGATTCGATCTTCGGCCGCGAGTCATTCCTGAACGAGATCATCTGGGCCTACGACTACGGGGCACGGGCCAAGTCCCGTTGGCCGGCCAAGCACGACAACATCCTTGTCTATGTAAAGAACCCGAAGACCTACCACTTCGATTCTGCCGAGGTCGACCGCGAGCCGTACATGGCCCCGGGTCTTGTCACGCCCGAGAAGCGTGAGCGTGGCAAGCTGCCCACCGATGTTTGGTGGCACACCATCGTTTCGCCCACCGGCAAGGAGAAAACCGGCTACCCGACGCAGAAGCCCGAGGGCATCCTGCGCCGCATTGTCAACGCAAGTTCCCGGGAAGGCGACTGGGTGCTGGACTTCTTCGCTGGCTCCGGCACCACCGGGGCCGTGTCCTCGGCCCTGGGCCGGCGCTTTGTGTGTGTGGATGAGAATCCGCAATCCATCGCGGTGATGAGCGCGCGCATCCCTGGTGCCAGCCTGCTCGAAACTCTGGACAGCTAAGCGGTTAGCTGCTCGGCCGGGACCAGCAGGACCGCAAGACCCGGACATGGCGGCGGGGCGTGGCATGCAGTTCACACTGCATGCCACGCCCCCGCTGTTTAATGTGCACGGCATGGCGCGCCGTGCCTCGGCACTAGATCATGCCGCGGCCCTCGCTGCGGGCCTGACGCCATTCCTTCCAGAACGCGCGGACGATGACCACCAGGGTTCCGCCCACGATGACCGGCCAAATCAACACATACACCGTCAACCAAAAAATACTCATGCCGTTCCCTTCCTAGTCCTGCTGCCGGGTTGCGGGTACAAGATCCAGCGGCTCCGGATCGGCGGCGTCGAAGTCGCCAATGCGTTCCTTGATGGTGGCAAAGTCGAATTCCCGTTTGGACCGCACCGACAAGCCGTAGCAGATGATCGTGGAGACCGAGTAGGCAACCAGGGACCCGCTGAGCACCGCATAGTCGTGCAGGGCGCCCCAGGCCAGCGGCGCCACCACCACCATGGCAAGCACTCCGGCGATGCGGGCGGTCTTCAGGCCGAAGAAGCCAAAGCACATCAGCCCGATGACCACGCCCACGCCCACGATGCCCAGCACGTCCACCACGTAGCCAACGGCACCGTCCATGGAAATCCATTCAAAGCGGACCGGCAGGAAGGCCACCAGCGCCAGCACGGTTCCGAGCGTGAAGGCCATGTTGGTGACCTTGTTCCAGTAGAAGCTCGCGATCACCGGGAACACCAGTGCACCCCAGAGGGCACCAACAAAGACCAACAGTTCCAGGATGTTCATCTGCCCGCTGGCAAAGAACAGCGCCGTCGCCGTCGCCAGGATCATCGTCACGCGTCCCACCAACAGCATGGTGCGCGGGTTTGGATTGTTCTTGCGCTTGGCATGGCCGTAGAAGTCGGTCATGGCGATGGAGGACAACGCCGCAAGATCGGAATCCGCGGTCGAGGACAGCGAACCAAGGATCATGATGAAGAAGACACACAGCAGCACCGGGCCGAGGTACGTCACGGCCATCTGCGGGATCAGGTTGTTCACGTCCCCGTCCAGCGGCGTGATGCCCGCGTAGAGGGCAATCACCCCGAGCATGCCAAAGCCGATGACGGTTGCACCGTAACCCACAGTAGCGGTGATGAAGGTCGGCTTGATCAGGTCCTCGCGGACCGCAAAGAGCCGCTGGGCAATCGTCTGGTTGCCGATGGCATAGGCGAGGACCGCCGCAATGTACGGTGCTCCTTGGTTCATGAACGCATCGGAGGAGAAGAAGTTGCCCTGCTGCGGGGTCAGGTTCACCGCACCTGTCTCAAAGAGCCCCGGTCCCCCGGCGGCAAAGAACACCACGGGGATGATGATGACCACGGCACCGAGCATCGCAACGACCTGGGCGAAGTCGGTCAGCACCGAGGCCCGGAATCCGGACCACAGGGTGTAGAGCAAGATGCCCGCGGCAACCGCCAGGATGCCCTGGGTGAAGCTGAAGGGCGAGAGCAAGGCAATCAGGGCCCCGCCGGCAATGAAGTTCGAGGTCAACGAGATGACGCTGCCCAGCACATTGGACCCGGCAAGCATCAGCTGGCTGGAACGTCCGTGGCGTACATACATGACCTCGGCCAGGGTGTGTGCCTTCGGAGCTACCGCACGGATCCGCCGGCCAAAGGGATAGATGAAAAGAATCATCAAGGCTCCCCAGAGCCCGTAGTGGATCGGCCCGGAAATTCCGTAGGTATACCCGGATGTTGCCGATGCATACATCGACGAGGCCCAGATCCAGGTGGCTGTCATGCTGGCCGCCGAAACCCCGAACCCGATCTTGTTGCCGGCGGTCATGTAACCGTCGGCGTTTTCCTTTTTCTTGCTGATAAAGAGCGACATCACAAATGTCCCTCCGTAGAACAGCACCAGTAGTCATAGGACTAGCCATCCTGCGAGAAACTGGTGTTCACCGTTTTCCAGGCTCATGTGTCTCCTCAACATCGAGACAACGCCACCGGAAACGTTGCCTCCAATCCGCGCGCCGGCCGGACAAGGGCACAACTAAGCAGAACATCGCTTAACAAGCGAACAAGGCATCCGGTGTGGACACATTCAGGGCGCGCATCCCACCCGGATACGAACACCGGTCGTCTGGATCGCCGCTGATGGCGATCGCTGGACACACGATTTCCCGCTGGATGCGGGTGTTTCGGGTCCTGTGTGGCGGAACATCACATGCCGCCGTGGAAGTTCGGCGCCACTCGATATTTTGGAACAATGCTCAACAAAATGTGTCTCGAAACATGTGGCAACCACTTTGATAGTAGCATCGCATCCGGGTCTGATAAGCCCTTATTCCCTGGCAACGCCTGTTTGCCCCGCACGGCCCGAGACCCGGTGATGACACAAACACTGAGACAACCGAGGACGATCCGGGGCACCTTGGCACCGGTTCCACGCCGAAAACCGCGAGTGGATTTCGCCGGCGCGCGGCGGCCGGGAACACCCCCGCGGGCACGGTCGCGGCCGGGCCATGTGAACGGGGGCTGCATGGAATGTGCGATCCGGAATGCGATCCGGAACCCGGGCGCTGGAGCCGAGCCCCTCGAGCTCTCAGCCCCGGCGGGAGAGCCCGATCGCCGAGCTGCCGGTGCCGGCCTCGAGGATGCGTTGCAGCATCGGTTCCGAGGTGGTGTTCTCCCCCAGTCGGTTCGGTTTGCCCGTGCCGTGGTAGTCCGAGGATCCCGTGACGATGAGGTCATGCTTTTCTGCCAGCGCCCGCAGGTACTTGCGTCCATCTTCGGGGTTGTCCCGGTGGTTGATTTCCAACCCCAACAGCCCTGCTTCGATCATCTCAGTGAAGGTTTCCTCCCCGACGATGCGTCCGCGTTCTGAGGCAACGGGGTGCGCGAAGACCGGCACACCGCCTGCCGCACGCACCAGCTTCACGGCGGTGACCGGGTCCATGGCGTAGTGCCCGACGTAGTAGCGGGAGCGCGCGGTGAGCACCTGGGCGAAAGCCTCGGTGCGTGAGCGGACCACGCCGGCGGTGACCAGCGCGTCGGCAATGTGCGGACGGCCGATGGTGGCTCCTGGCATCGAATGCTTGGAGACCAGCTCCCAGTCCACCGGGTAATCCTCGGCGAGCAATTCAACCATGCGACGTGCGCGGGTGATGCGTGCGTCGCGGGCTTTCTCGATTTCCTCCAGCAATTCCGGGTGCTCCGGATCATGCAGGTAGCTGAGCAGGTGCACGCTGATGCCGTTGGCCGTCTTGCAGGAAATTTCCATGCCCGGGACCAGCCCGATGCCAAGGGTCAGCGCGGCGGCCGAGGCCGAGGCCCACCCTGAGGTCTGGTCGTGGTCGGTCAGTGCCACCACATCCAGTCCGGCGGCGGCTGCGGCGGCAACCAGCTCGGCGGGAGACTCGGTCCCGTCGGAAACGTGTGAGTGGGCATGAAGGTCAATCCGCATAACCCCCAGCGTAGTCCCCGAGCACCGCCATTCACTGCCTCGGCACTCCGGTTCTTCGACCAACGGACAACGGCACTGCTCCACACCGGTTTTCCCGGGGTTTGCGTTGCCATTTGCGTTGCCTGCGACACAGTGGCGGGAGTCCTGCCCCACACCCAGCTCCGCTGTGCGCTAAGCGCCTTGGCACATCCCGCCGCGCTTTGAGACGATGGGAGCATGAGCACTGATGCAACCACCACCACCGGCAGCGACCAGCCCCTCGAGGAACGCGTGAACAACCGTTCACAGCGCCCGTCCTCCGAGGCCTTCAAAGCCTTCATGGCCTCCTCGTGGGCCCCCGACACCTCCGCACTTCCGGGCGCCGATGAGGTTGCCCCCTACGCGGCCACCCGCCGTGCTGCGATCTCCGCACGCTTCCCGGGCGAACGTCTGGTCATCCCGGCCGGTCCGCTGAAGGTCCGCTCCAATGACACCGACTACCGTTTCCGTCCCCACTCCGGTTTCGCCCACCTGACCGGTCTGGGCCTTGACCACGAGCCAGACGCGGTGCTGGTCATGGAACCAACCGCCGAGGGCACCGGCGATGGCGGCTCCAACCACCACGCAACGCTCTACTTCTCGCCCATGGCAGGGCGCGACACCGCCGAGTTCTACTCGAACTCCCGAACCGGTGAATTCTGGATCGGCCCACGCCCGACCCTGGCCCTGCTGCAGGCTCGCCTGGGCCTGCCCACCGCTGATGTCGTCGGCCTTGAGGTTGCCATCACCAAGGATGCGGGCGTGCGTGAACTTGGCGGCATGCGCATCCGCCTGCTGCGCGAGGTCGACATGAACTGCGACGCACTGGTTGACACCTCCCGCATCAACACCGGCGTTGACCTTGAGGTCTCCGACTCGCTGGACGGCGAGCTCACCGAGGCCCTCTC
Source organism: Paeniglutamicibacter antarcticus (assembly GCF_900010755.1). GTDB lineage: Bacteria > Actinomycetota > Actinomycetes > Actinomycetales > Micrococcaceae > Paeniglutamicibacter > Paeniglutamicibacter antarcticus_B. The sequence continues at coordinate 377,546 of NZ_CZJT01000103.1, forward strand.
CGAGATCCGCCTGGTGAAAGACGCCTGGGAAATCGGCGAAATGCAGAAGTCTGTCGATGCGACAGTCAACGGCTTCCACGACGTGGTCCGCTCCCTTGACCGCGCGGTGGCACACACCCGCGGCGAACGCGTCGTCGAGGGCGCTTTCTTCGCCCGCGCCCGCGAAGAGGGCAACGACCTGGGCTATGACACCATTGCCGCCTCAGGCAACAATGCCACGGTGCTGCACTGGATCAACAACAACGGCACCGTCAACGACGGGGACCTGTTGCTGCTCGATGCAGGCGTGGAGGCCGAGTCCCTCTACACGGCCGACGTGACCCGCACCCTTCCGGTGAACGGCACCTACACGGATGTCCAGCGCAAGATCTACCAGGCAGTGCTCGATGCCGCCGATGCCGCCTTTGCCGTGGCCAAGCCGGGCACCACGTTCCGCGACCTGCACGGCACCGCCATCAAGGTGCTCGCGGAGAACCTGAATTCCTGGGGCCTGCTGCCGGTTTCGCTGGACGAGGCGCTCTCCCCGGAGGGCCAGCAGCACCGCCGCTGGATGCCGCACGGCACCAGCCACCACCTAGGCCTTGACGTGCACGACTGCGCGCAGGCCAAGGCCGAGCTGTACCTGGACGGCATCCTGGAGGAGGGCATGGTCTTCACCATCGAACCCGGCCTGTACTTCAAGAACGAGGACCTGGCGGTGCCGGAGGAATACCGCGGCATCGGCGTGCGCATCGAGGACGACGTCCTGGTCACCGCCGATGGTTGTGTGAACCTCTCGGCCGCGTTGCCGCGCACCCCCGAGGCCGTTGAGGCCTGGATGGCCGAGGTCCGCAACAGCTAGCCGCCTGCTGTGTGGCGGGGCCCGGTTCCCGCAACAAAACAAGCCCGGCCCGGGTCTTTCCCCACGCTTATTCGCGATGGAGGAAGACCCGGGCCGGGCTTTTTGCGTTAGTGCCGGGAAGTTAGTGGCGGGATTCGTTTTCGGTGCCGGTCTCCGTCGCGGAGCCGTTCCCGGCGTCGGGTTCGGCAACAGGTGCTTCAACCACTGGAGCTTCAGCAACAGGAGCGTCGGCGTCCGGGGAGGTCGCCACCGGAACATCGACGGCCGTTGTTTCAGCGACGGGGACAACCGGTGCTTCGGGAACCGGCTGGACGCGAATGCCGAACTGCGGGCGGCCATCGGGCAGGTCGGAGTACGAGCTGGAGGTCACGGTGGACGCTGCCGGGGCCTGTGCCTCGTCGGGGGCCGACGGTGCGGCTGCCGCAGCGGGGACCACCGGCTGCACCTGCTGAACCGGGGTGTGGGGCTGCATCGGCGCCGGACGGGCGCCCACGCCGGCATCGGCGGCGCCGCGGCTCATCGGGAGCTTGGAGGCCAACGCCCGTGCGGCATGCGCATGCGAGAAATCAACCACCACGTCGTAGCTGGTGGCCAAAACCTGGGACTGCGAGGCAAAATCGCGCTTTCCGCGGCGGAAGGAGTAGCTCACCACGCCAACGATCATCCAGATCGCGATGCCCAGGCCCACCGAGGACAGGATCTGCGCCCACGCGTTGGAGGTCGGATTGAAGATCGAAAGGATCAACCCCACAAACACACCGAACATTGCACCCTGGGCGGCCCCCGCGGCGGCGACCTTCGGGTAGCTGAGCTTGGCGGTGACGCGTTCCACACTCTTGAGGTCGTTGCCAACGATCGTGATGTTGGAGACCGGGAAGTCGTTGTCGGCCAGGTAGTCAACTACCTTCTGCGCGTCAAGGTATGAGTCGTAGCGACCCAGGAGTTCACCGCGCGGCAAACCGAGTGAGTGCGAGTGGTTAGTGGAAGCACCAAGTGGGGATGACATGCTTCTATTGTGCACGCTCCGGACCCGGCAGAACGGTTTGATCGCTGAAGGTGAAAGAGCAATGTCACAGTGGCGGCCCCGGAGACGCCTACGTGCTACCCCGCAGCCAAGGCAGTAGCCTAGAGAGCGTGAGCAGCAATTCTTCGAAGGTCTTCATCGCACGCCTGCTGGGCCTTGACGTGTTCGACCCGCTGGGCGACCGCCTGGGCCGGTTGCGTGACGTCGTGGTGATTTCCCGCGCGCTCACCAAACCAGCCCAGTGCGTCGGCGTGGTCGTCGAGGTCCCCGGCAAACGCCGCGTGTTCGTCCCAATGACCCGCATCACCGCCATGGAATCGGGCCAGATCATCTGCTCCGGCCTGGTGAACATGCGCCGCTTCGTCCAGCGCGGAGCCGAGATCCTGGTCGCCGCCGAGCTCTTTGACCGCCGCGTGGTCTTCGCCGACGGCACCGGCAATGCGACGGTGGAGGACATCGGCCTGAGCCAGGAACGCAACGGGGACTGGATCATCTCCGATTACTACGTGCGCCGCGGCGAACCCTCCGGCGGGTTGCTTGGCCTGCGCCGGGCCCGCGGGGAACGCCTGCTGGTGCCCTGGGATGCGATCATCCACACAGCCCTGCATGAACCTCAGGCCGCCGGCACCTATGTTGCCGCCCACGACGAAATGAAGCCCGCCGACTTCGCCGATGCCCTGCATGAGATGAACGTCAAGCGCCGCGTCGAGGTCGCCAGCGAATTGCAGGATGACCGGTTGGCGGACGTGCTGCAGGAAATGCCAGACGACGAGCAGGTGCAGATCATTTCGGCACTTGACATGGAACGCGCAGCCGACGTGCTGGAGGAGATGGACCCCGACGACGCCGCCGACCTGCTCTCGGAGCTCTCCGAGGACACCAAGCACGCGTTGCTGGAGCTGATGGAGCCCGAGGACGCACGTGACGTGCGACGGTTGCTCGAATACGCGGAGGGCACCGCCGGGTCCATGATGACCCCGGTCCCGGTGATCCTCTCCCCCGAGGCCACGGTGGCCGAGGCACTGGCCGCGGTGCGCCGCGAGGAGCTCTCCCCCGCGTTAGCCTCCACGGTGTACGTGGCGCGCCCGCCGCTGGAAACCCCCACCGGACGCTATCTGGGCGCCGTGCACATCCAGGCGCTGCTGCGCACCCCGCCGCCCGAATCCCTGGGCAACATCGTGGACACGCATCTGGAACCCATCTCCGACATGGCAGATGTTCCCGAGGTCGCGCGCACGCTGGCCACCTACAACCTGACCTCGCTGGGCGTGGTCAATTCCGCAGGCCGGCTGGTGGGCGCGGTCACCGTCGATGACGTGCTTGACCACCTGCTGCCCGAGGACTGGCGCACCCACGACCACCACAATCCAACCCCCGCCTCCGCGGATCCACCACCTGGAGGGGCACATGGCTGAGAAACGCCACACCAAGACCGGGCTCGACACCCCCATGCGGGCCCGCGACCGATTCTTCCCGCGATTCTCCCCCGACCCCGACGCGTTCGGGTCCAGCACCGAGAAGTTCGCCCGCTTCATGGGCACCCCGCAATTCCTGGTCTACATGAGCATCTTCTGCGTGTTCTGGCTGATCTGGAACACCTGGGCACCGGTGAACTGGCGCTTTGACTCCGCGGCCCTGGGCTTCACCGCGTTGACCCTGATGCTCTCGCTGCAGGCCTCCTACGCGGCCCCGCTGCTGCTGCTGGCCCAAAACCGGCAGGATGACCGGGACAAGGTTTCCCTCTCCGATGACCGCAGCCGCGCCGAGCGCAACCTTGCGGACACCGAGTACCTCACCCGCGAACTCGCGGCCCTGCGCATTGCCCTGCGCGATGTTGCCACCCGGGACTACGTGAGAAGCGAGCTGCGTTCGGTGCTTGAGGAACTCCTGGAGACCGCCGACGGCGAGGAACTGCGGCTGCGCGCCAAGAGCCCCAAGCGGCGCGAGCGCTCAACTTCCCATGCCGGGTCCAACACCGGATCCAACACCGGCCTCATTCCGCAGGTCCAGGCAGCTCCCAAACGCGCGGAGCCAAACCACCGGATCCCCACCGACGAAGACCGGCACGAAGAAAAGAACGACGCCTGATGAGCACCGAGCCCCGGCTCCTTGAAGCACTTTCCAACGTCCAGGACCCGGAGCTGCGCCGCCCGATCACCGAACTGGGCATGGTCGAATCCGCGGTGCTCGACGGTTCCACGGCCCGGGTGAAGATCCTGCTGACCATCGCCGGCTGCCCGATGCGCTCCACCATCGAAGCCGACACCACAGCCGCCCTGACCGCACTGCCGGAGATCGCCTCCGTGGCCCTCGAACTGGGCGTGATGAGCCCGGAGCAACGCGCCACCCTGCGCGAGAGCCTCAAGGCCCGCTCGGTGCCCTTCAGCGACCCTGGGTCGTTGACCCGCGTCATCGGCATCGCCAGCGGCAAGGGCGGGGTCGGCAAGTCCTCGCTGACCGCCAACCTTGCCTGCGCGATGGCCTCCGACGGGTTGCGCGTGGGGCTCATCGACGCGGACGTGCACGGTTTCTCCATCCCCGGCCTGCTGGGCATCCCGAAGGCAAAACCCACCCGGGTCGACGAGATGATCCTGCCCCCGGTGGCGCACGGGGTGAAGACCATTTCCATTGGCATGTTCGTGGATGACAACAAGCCGGTGATCTGGCGCGGTCCCATGCTGCACCGGGCACTTGAGCAATTCCTGACCGACGTGCACTTCGGCGACCTGGATGTGCTGCTGCTGGATTTGCCCCCGGGCACCGGGGACATCGCCATCTCCGTCTCCCAGTTGTTGCCCGGCTCCGAACTCGTGGTGGTCACCACCCCGCAGGCAGCCGCGGCCCAGGTGGCCGAACGTGCCGGATCCATCGCCAAGCAGACAGGCCAGAAGGTCATCGGCGTGATCGAGAACATGAGCTGGCTGCAGCTGCCCGATGGATCGCGGATGGAGCTCTTTGGCTCCGGCGGCGGTGCCGAGCTCAGCGAACGCCTCAGCGCCACCCTCGGTGCCGGGGTTCCGCTGCTCGGACAGGTCCCGTTGGACCCGCTGCTGCGCGCCGGGGGCGACGCCGGGGTTCCGCTGGTGCTCTCGCATCCGGAGTCGGCGGCGGCCACGCAAATCGCCGCCATCGCACGCGCGCTGACGCACCGTCCACGCGGGCTTGCCGGAATGAAACTTGCGGTGAGTCCCGGGTAACTCCGGGCATCGGCCACCGTGCAGGGCCGCTACGGAATCCTGTCGCGTAGTTTAGGTGGCTTCGGTGTCAAACGGTGCTGACTCGTTGGCAGCGAGCCGGGTGACCTGCTTGGTCGCAGCCGAGTGCTGTTGCACCTCAAGGGGTGCCTTCACCGCGTCTACCGCGCCCTGGAAGTCATCCAGCAGCGCTTCCTTGATGATCCGACGCGGGTCGTACTGGCGAGGATCCAGCTTGCGCCAGTCCATGTCGGCAATGTCATCGCCGACTTCCTCACGCAACTGCTCCTTGGCGCCGGTGGCCATGCGGCGTAATTCCTTCACGAGGCGCGCAAGTTGGGCCGCATATTCGGGGAGTTTTTCGGGTCCCAAAATAACCACGGCCAAGATGGCCAGTACCAGCAACTCACTACCGTTGATTCCCAAAAACACCCTTGAAGACTACCTGCTTTCGTGACGCATTACGGCCATGACTCAGCTAAAGTCCAAAACCATCAGCCGTGAGAGGCCACGCATGAAGCGTTCGCCCAGCTGGTCAGGATCCGAATCGAACCCGCTGAAATGGGTGTGCTCGCCGATGACCAGGCGCTGCAACAGGGCTTCGGTGTCCTTCTTGGAAAGGTTGGAGGCTATCGAGTAGTTAACTCCGTCCATGCTCAAGGTGGCAGTGCCCTTCCCGACATCGACGGTTGCCCCTGCCTTGGCCCCCAGCCTGCGTCCCAGGTCGGCAAGTGCCCCGTCGGTAACCTCGGAACCCTGAGTCTTGGCGGCCGGGGCTGCCGGCGCCGCCGGAGCGGCAAGCACTCCGGTGGCCAGCGTGTTTCCGGCCAGGGCGCGGACCTCGGTCACTCGGACTTCCTTGTCTTCGTGTTTCAGGACGATGTGGACCTCGGCACTGCCCTTGCTGCGGGTGCCGGTGGCCGAGGCCAGCTGGAAGCCGCCAATCTCAATCACGGGGCAGGACCAGCCGGCGCTCCGCAGCTCCTCAAGATCATCGGCATCAAGCCCGGTCGCTTCGGCGCTCCAGGAGCCTGTGGGGTCCTTTTGCGCGGTGGCAGCGCTTGACGGCCCGCCCAGGGTCCAGGCCAGGCCCACCAGCGTGCCGAGGATCGCCAGGATGCCAAGCACCGCGACGGCGGGAATCCAGGGACGGAACCGGGACTGGTCGGAGGGCTCCGCGTACGCGGTGTGCGGGACGGACGCGCTGAGCAGTGTCTGCGCCCTCAGCGGGACCTGCGCGCTGAATTGCCCCTGGGTGTAGTCCTGGTTCTGGACCCACTGCGGTGCGGTGCGCGGGGTCGCCGCTTGGAGGTGCTCCCAGCATGCGAGGCATCGATGTACATGCCTTTCGACGCCGCGGCGTGCCTTGGGGTCCAGCCCACCGGCGATGTACGCCTGGATCTGCGAAGGATTTGCGTGCATGCCCTAGCTGACTCCCGGGATCGTCCGCCGGATCTTGGGCAGCACCGTGGCCGCAGGGGTGCGCACTGCTGGGTTGCGGTGCGCAAGCTTTTCGCGCAGCGTTGCCCGGCCCCGGTGGATGCGCGAGCGCACGGTGCCAAGCTTGACGCCAAGAGCCTCGGAGACCTCCTCGTAGGAGAGGCCCTCAAGGTCGCACAGCACGATGGCGGCCCGGAACTCCGGGGACAGCGCCTCAAGGGCTGCCTGCACGTCGACGTCAAGGTTGTTGTACTCAAAACTGCGTTCCGGTCCCGGGGCGGTGCCCGGAAGTTTCGACTCGGCTTCCTCGCCCAATCCGTCAAAGCGGATGCGGGACTTGCGGCGGGCGGCATCAAGGAACAGGTTGGTGGTGATGCGGTGCAACCAACCGCCGATGGTTCCGGGGGTGAAGGTGTGCAGGGAACGAAAAACCCTCACGAAGGTTTCCTGGGCCAGGTCTTCGGCATCCTGCCGGTTGCCCGTCAAGCGGTAGGCCAGGCGGTAAACCCGGGGCGACTGGTCGCGCACGATTTCTTCCCAACTGGGAACCTCAAACGCACCCAGCTCGTCGGCGGAGCCCGGGGCGGTGGTCAAGGACGCATTCGTTGCATTCACGGTTTCAATTCTGGTGCAAGCTCCTGTACGAATCCTGAGTGCAGCCTGTGCTGGTCCTACATTTCAAAACCAGCGACTGAGGTGGGCACATGGGAGATATGATAAGGGAAGGCAGGCCGCACCCGGTTTGGGCGCTTCGCAGGCCCACGACCATGCGGGCAGAGCACCGACGCGCATCATGAAAAGGAACCCACCGCAGCCATGAACCTTGATGTCTACAGCAGCTGGTCGTACGCCGAGGCGCAGGCACCGGAAGACACAGTCATCGCCCGAGCCCGCGAACGCGGACGGGAACTGGGCGTCGAATCCGTCGGTCCGGCGACCGCCGGCCTGCTCACGGTGCTTGCAGCAACCTCACGGGCCCGGAACATCGTGGAAATCGGATCCGGAGTCGGCGTTTCGGGCACCAGCCTGCTGCGCGGACTCGAAGGGCTGGCGGCACTGACGACCATCGACATCGACGTCGACCACCTGGCGGCGGCGCGCGAGGCATTCCACGAGGCAGGCTTTGATTCCTCCCGCATCCGCGCCATCGCCGGCCGTGCCGAGGCGGTGTTGCCGCGGTTGACCGATGCCGCCTACGACATCGTGTTTATCGACGCCGACAAGGCGCACCTGCCCGAGTACGTCACCCAGGCCATCCGCCTGGTCAAGGTCGGTGGCATGATCCTGCTGCACGACGCCTTTGACCAGCACCGGGTGGCCAAGCCAGCGGTCCGCCAGCCAAGCACCGTCGCCACCCGTAACGCCACCCGGCTGCTGCGCACCGATGAGCGCTTCAGCACAACCCTTGTGCCAAGTGGCGTCGGGCTGTTGGTCTCCGCACGGCTGAAGTAGCCAGTCGATGCAAAATGGGAGCCGACCTCAGCGGTCGACTCCCATTCATCGTTTACTTTGAACCGAAAATTACTCGGTGACGCCAACCAGGCAGTCACGCAGTGCCGCGGCCTCCTCGGCGTTGAGCTCGACGACCAAACGCCCGCCTCCGTCGATCGGTACGCGCATGATCAGGCTACGGCCTTCCTTGGTGACCTCCATCGGACCATCCCCGGTACGTGGTTTCATCGCAGCCATTAGCGCTGTCCCTTTCATTTGAGGTTTGGGGTTGTGCCCCTCGCCCGGTGGTGATTTACACAGCGATCCAACCAATACGTGAATCGCCTTCGACTTGCTAACTTCTATTATTCCGAAGAATCGCCCGTGGTGCTAATCACACGCTCTTCTCGGTGTTGCGCGATGACCTGATGCAACCTGTCAATCTCCCCCGCAAGCACGTCCAGGACCTCGTCGACCTGGTCGCAGCGATACCCGCGCAGCGCGAGCGAAAAGGCAACGGATTCGATATCAGCTGAGCTCGGCGTGCCCGGCAGCAATACCGGCGGCAGCGTGGCAACCGGCTCAACAAGTCCCTGGATCGGTCCACGCACCGGGGCAAACCGCGCCCCCTTGCCGTACGCGCGGGCGCGAACGGTGCCGACACTCAGGAGCACCGCGGCGCCCAGCACCAAAATCGCCAGGACCAGTAAAAGATAAACCATGTTCCATTCCTATTTATTGCGCGCGGATTCTATGTTGCCCATAGACACCCCGCCCCAAAGGCTGGGGCGGGATTCAGTCAGATGCAGTGAATCCGCTGCCGCGGGCCGAGTTCACGACAATGCGAACGGCTTCCTCAACGTCATCGGTCAACTGAATCAGATCCAGGTCCGACACGGATATCGCACCCTCGTCAGCCACCGTGTTGCGCAGCCACTGAAGCAGCGGGCTCCAGTAATCGATGCCAACCAACACGATCGGGAAGCCAGTGACCTTCTCGGTCTGCACCAACGTCACTGCCTCAAAGAGCTCATCAAGGGTTCCGTAGCCGCCGGGCAGCACAATGAATCCCTGCGAGTACTTCACGAACATGGTTTTGCGGGCAAAGAAGTAGCGGAAGTTGATGCCCAAATCGACCCACTCGTTCAGCCCGGTCTCAAAGGGAAGTTCGATGCCAAGGCCCACCGATACGCCGCCGGCCTGGAAAGCGCCCTTGTTTGCCGCCTCCATGGCGCCGGGGCCTCCCCCTGTGATCACAGCAACCCCGGCTTCGGCGATCAAGGCGCCAATCTTTTCTGCTTGGGCATAGCGCGAGGACTCCCGTGCGGTGCGTGCCGAGCCGAAAACGCTGATCGCCGCTCCCAGGCCGGCGAGTGTGCCAAATCCTTCGACGAATTCGCTCTGGATCCTCAGCACTCGCCACGGGTCGGTGTGGGTGAAGTCCCCACTGTCATGCGAATCCAGCAAATACCGGTCTGACTGGGGCGCCTTTGCTTGGTCGCGGCGCAACACCACGGACCCCTTGCGACGCGACGGGACGGGCGCGGAATCAACACTTTTAGGCTGCAGGTTCTGGCGTGGCATGTTTCCCACTGTATCGGCAATACCCGGCCCCACAGGCTGCGTCGCAAACATTTTAGGAAACGATTTGGCAAAGTTGCCCCAAAAACTGCCAATGATTCAGCTCACATCGGCTAAGGTCTTTCACATGAGCACCAATTCCCATGAGAGTAGCGCTGGGTCGACCCTGACTCCGATCGTCAAGCTATCCGACGTCAACAAGCACTACGGCCCTTTGCATGTTCTGCAGAACATCAACCTTGAAGTCTCCAAGGGTGAGGTTGTCGTTGTCCTGGGACCCTCGGGTTCCGGCAAATCGACCTTGTGCCGAACCATCAACCGACTTGAAACCATCGACGACGGAACCATCCAGATCGACGGCGAAGTCCTTCCCGATGAGGGCAAGGCGCTGGCAAACCTGCGTGCCGATGTCGGCATGGTTTTCCAGTCCTTCAACCTCTTCGCGCACAAATCCATTTTGGAAAACGTGACACTTGGCCCCATCAAGGTCAAGGGCATGAAGAAGGCAGAGGCCGAAACGCTGGCCATGTCCCTGCTCGAACGCGTCGGCGTCGCCAACCAGAAGGACAAGCTTCCGGCACAGCTTTCCGGCGGACAGCAGCAGCGCGTGGCCATCGCCCGCGCACTGGCCATGCGCCCGAAGGTCATGCTCTTTGACGAGCCAACCTCCGCGCTGGACCCGGAAATGATCAATGAAGTCTTGGACACCATGATCGGCCTGGCCAAGGAGGGCATGACGATGATCGTTGTCACCCACGAGATGGGCTTCGCCCGCAAGGCCGCAGACCGCGTCATCTTCATGGCCGACGGGCAGATCGTTGAAGAAGCCACCCCGGAGCAGTTCTTCACGAACCCGCAGAGCGCACGTGCCAAGGACTTCCTTGGCAAACTCATCACCAACTAAAACCGTTTCGCACCTTTTGAAGTAAACCGGACGGGAAACTCGCTCCCGTCCAGAAAACCAAGGAGAACCAATGCGCAAGACACGCATCGCAGCCGTGGCCGCCATGGCCGCAGTGGCAGCACTGACCCTCAGCGCCTGTGGCGGCGGAGGCGGCGCCGCCTCCGACAAAATCAAGATCGGCATTAAGTTCGACCAGCCGGGCGTCGGCTTCAAGGACGGCGACACCTACAAGGGCTTCGACGTTGATGTCGCCAAGTACGTTGCAAACGAGCTGGGCTTCCCGGCGGATAAGATCGAATTCATTTCGACCCCGTCGGCTAACCGCGAAACCGCCCTGCAGAACAAGCAGGTCGACATGATCTTCGCGTCGTACTCGATCACCGACAAGCGCAAGGAATCGGTCGCATTCGCCGGACCGTACCTGATCGCCGGCCAGGACCTTTTGGTTCCGGTTGATTCAACGATCGCCGGCCCTGAGGACCTGACAGGCAAGACCCTTTGCTCGGTCACCGGTTCCACCTCGGCTCAGAAGGTCAAGGACTTGATCCCGGGCGTCAAGCTGCAGGAGCAGTCGGGCTACGCCGAATGCCTCGGCGGAATGTCCGGCGGCACCATCGACGCCGTCACCACCGATGACATCATCCTTGCAGGTCTGGCCGCACAGCCGGCCAACGCAGGCAAGTTCAAGGTTGTCGGCAAGCCGTTCTCGGAAGAAAAGTACGGAGTGGGCCTGAACAAGGAGTCCACCAAGTGCGCCGACATCAACAAGGCCATCGAAAAGATGATCACCTCCGGTGACTGGGAGAAGGCCATCAAGGCCAACACCGAGGGCACCGGCTACGTCCCGAACCCGGCCCTGAACCCGCCGAAGATGGATCCCTGCGCCTAACCCACGCGTCATTTCCTTCAGAATGTGTGCCCCTGTCCGGTTCGGCGGGGGCACACATTGTTCTACCGCTTCGGTCCTGCGGGACCGCTGAAATCGAGGCAGAATTATGGAGAAGTACCTCTCCCTGTTCACCCAGTACAACATCCCCGCCGCGTTCTGGGTCAATATCCAGCTGACCTTCTGGGCCGCCATCGGCGCCCTGGTCGTGGGCACGATCCTTGCGTTGATGCGGATCTCCCCCGTACGCAGCTTCGCCGTCTTTGGCACCAGCTACGTGAACATCATCCGAAACACCCCGCTGACGATCATCCTGCTCTTCGGTGTGCTGGCCCTGTACAACCAGTTGGGCTTCACGCTCTCGGATGATTTCAACCAGAACTTCTTCAACCTCGCGGTCATGGGCCTGGCGATTTACCATGCAGCCTTTGTGTGCGAGGCCATCCGCTCCGGCGTCAACACGGTGCCCGTCGGTCAGGCGGAAGCCGCCCGCGCCATCGGCCTGAGCTTCCTGCCCGCCGCGCGCGAGGTCATCCTGCCCCAGGCATTCCGCGGCGCAGTGGTCCCGCTGGGCAACGTCCTCATCGCGTTGATCAAGAACTCGACGGTTGCAGCGGTCAGCTCCGTGGCAATCGAAGCATCCTCGATCATGAAGACGATGCTCGAATTCGAGTCCAACCTGATCATCCCGATCTTCGCGACCTTCGCCATGGGCTTTGTCATTATCGTCATCCCGGTTGGCCTGCTGACCACCTGGCTCTCCAAGAAACTGGCGGTGGCCCGATGAGCGCATCAGTCCTTTTTGACACACCCGGCCCCAAGGCCAAACAACGCATCCTGGTTATCAACATCCTCGGCGTCCTGCTCATCGCGGGCCTGCTGTACGTGGTGATTTCCGGGCTTGCCGCCAAGGGACAGATGGAGGCTTCGTTGTGGGCCTCGCTGTTCACGGCAAACGCGTGGGAGAACTTCCTGCTGCCCGGCCTGCTGAACACGCTCAAGGCCGCCGGCCTGGGCATTGTGCTCTCGGTGGCCTTCGGCTTGGCCTTCGGCATGGGCCTGCTCTCCGAGGTCAAGGTCCTGCGCTGGTTCTCCACGGTCATCGTGGAGTTCTTCAGGGCCGTCCCGGTCCTGCTGATGATCGTGTTCTTCAACATCCTGCTGGCCCGCAGCGGGGTCGTCAACGGCACCGATGCACCCTTCTGGGCAGTGGTCATCTCGTTGATGCTCTACAACGGTTCGGTGGTAGCCGAGCTGGTGCGATCCGGCGTGCGCAACCTGCCCAAGGGGCAGCGTGAGGCCGGCATTGCCATCGGCCTGACGACCACCCAGTCGCTGCGCCTGATCGAGATCCCGCAGGCGCTGGTGGCTATGCTGCCGGCATTGATCGGCCAGTTCGTGGTCATCTTGAAGGACTCGGCCCTGGGCTACATCGTTGGGTTCACCGAGTTGCTGTTCTACTCGCGCACCTTCGCCTCGGCCAACGGCAACATGCTCCAGGCACTGTTGCTGGCAGCTGCGATCTTCATCGTCATCAACTTTGCCCTCGGCAAGCTGGCGGAAATCGTTTCCCGCCGCCTGAGCAGCCGGATGCCGCATGACAAGCCGGCGGATCCCACGGGGGCCGCCATCGCAGCCGACATCGAGGCTCCGCTGGCCCCTCCCGGGGACCAGCTGAAGTAACAAGCACGTGAAGTAGCAAGAAAGCAACATCCACCTGCACGGCAGATGACGATGCCGCCGGATCCGCACCTTGAAAGGTGCGGATCTGGCGGCATCGTTGGTTAATGCACGAATCCGGGGTTTACGCCCCGGCCAGCCAGCGGCGCAGCGTGTCCAGGCACTGGCGGATGGCATCGGCGCTGACATGTTCGTCATCCGAATGCGCCAGCAGGGCATCGCCCGGGCCGAAGTTCACCGCGGGCACCCCGAGTTCGGAGAAGCGCGCAACATCGGTCCACCCGTATTTAGGCAAGGGTTCCTGCCCGACGGTTGCAACAAACGATGCGGCGGCCGGGTGGTTCAGCCCGGGGCGGGCGCCGGGGGCACCGTCGGTGCGGATGATTTCGAAGCCCTTGAACAGCTCGAAGACGTGCGCCTCCGCCGCGTCAACATCCTTGTCCGGGGCGAAGCGGTAATTGACCTCCACCTCGCAGAAGTCAGGGATCACGTTTCCTGCGATGCCGCCGGAAATGCCCACGGCATTCAGCGATTCGCGGTAGGCAAGCCCGTCGACGTCAACCGTCTGCGGTTCGTAGGCGGCAAGCACAGCAAGCACCGGGGCCGCGGCGTGGATGGCGTTCTCCCCCATCCACGCGCGGGCCGAATGCGCCGCGACGCCGCGGGTGCGCACTCGGTAACGGGAGGTGCCGTTGCAGCCGCCCTCGACGGTCCCGTTGGTGGGTTCGAGCAGGATGGCGAAGTCCCCGCCGAGGATTTCCGGGCAGTTGCGAAAGAGCCGCCCGAGACCCGACTTGGAGCCTTCGACTTCCTCGTGGTCGTAAAAAATGTAGGTGACGTCGCGGCTTGCATCAACCAGCGAGGCGGCAAGTGCCAACTGGACGGCAACACCGCCCTTCATGTCGGTGGCGCCGCGCCCGTAGAGCGTATCCCCGTCCCAGCTCACCGGCACCGTGCCGCGGGCACCGCTGGTGGTGGGCAGCGGGACGGTGTCAAGGTGCCCGGCCAGGATCACGCGTTCGGCCTTGCCGCCCAGGGTGCGGGCCACGATGGAATCCCCGTCACGATGCACCTCAAGGTGCCCGTAGGCGCGCAACGCATCTTCGATGGCGTCGGCCAAGGCCCGTTCGTTGCCGGAAACCGACTCGATGTCCATCAGCGTCGCGGTCAACAGTGCAACGTCTTCGGTCAGGTCAAGCCGGATGGGTGCGCCCTGCCCCGGGATGCTGGATGCGGATGCTGGCACTGGTTTACCGGAAGTTGGTTCGCTATTCACAAACCCAGATTAGTACCTGCTGCCGCGTTAGGATTGATTCATGACTTCACTGGACGACCGCACCACCGATACCCGCCTTCCACTGCGCCTTGCCTCTGCCCATGGCCTGGCAACCTACGCCGACGACGGCTCGGTGCTCGATGTGTGGTTCCCGGACCCGCGTATGGGCACCCTTGATGACGCAGACAAGCTCACCGGGGAGCTTGCCGCCGCAGCGGCCGCCGGCGCAGATCCCCAGCGCGGCACCACCCAGGGCGTGGTGTCCCTGGAAATCGACGTGGATGTTGCCCCCGCCGACACCGCAGATGTGTGGCTGCGCCTGCACCTGCTCTCCCACCGTTTGGTGGCCCCCAATGAGGTCAACCTCGATGGCGCCTTCGGCCTGCTGAACAACGTGGTGTGGACCAACTTCGGCCCCTGCGCCGTGGCGGATTTCGAAACCACCAGGTTACGCCTGCGCAGCCGCGGGGTGCTCAATGTCTTTGGCGTGGACAAGTTCCCGCGCATGCTTGACTACGTGGTTCCCTCGGGCGTGCGCATTGCCGATGCAGGGCGCGTGCGCCTGGGTGCCCACTTGGCCCCCGGGACCACCGTCATGCATGAAGGTTTCGTGAATTTCAATGCCGGCACCTTGGGCACGTCGATGGTCGAGGGCCGCATTTCCGCCTCGGTGGTTGTGGGAAACGGTTCCGATGTCGGCGGCGGCGCCTCCATCATGGGCACGCTCTCCGGAGGCGGCAAGGAACGCATCACCATCGGTGAACGCGTGCTGCTGGGCGCCAACTCCGGGGTCGGCATCTCCATCGGCGATGATTCCGTGGTGGAGGCCGGGCTCTACGTCACCGCAGGCACCCGCGTGCAGCTTGGCGGCGACGTCGTCAAGGCAGTGGAGCTCTCCGGGGTTCCCAACCTGCTCTTCCGCCGCAACTCGCTCACCGGTGCCGTGGAGGCCTTGGCGCGCTCGGGCCAACACGTCGAATTGAACAGCGTCCTGCATGCCAACTGATGCACACCAGCTGGTGCTCTCCATGGGATCGGACACCCATGGCCGGCACCACCCCCGCCACAAGCGACCCCGGAACTGGGGTCGCACCCTGACGGTGCTCGTGCTGGCCGGCGGGCTGATTGGCGGGGGGCTGTACGCAGCCACGAACTTCATCGGCTTGAACCAGTCGATGGTGCGCGAGCGCTGCACGGCAATGGTCGGGGGCGAAAAATTCACGCTATCCCCCGACCAGGCGGCAAACGCGGCGTTGATCTCGGCGGTTGCCACCAAACGCGGGCTCACCGAGCGTGCCGCGCAGATCGGAGTGGCCACCGCCATGCAGGAATCCAAGCTCACCAACATCGACTACGGGGACGATGCGGGACCGGATTCGCGTGGGTTGTTCCAGCAACGCCCTTCCATGGGCTGGGGCACCCAAGCGCAGGTGATGGATCCGTTGTATGCAGCCAACAGGTTCTTCCAGGAACTTGAGACCTTCGACTACGCCTCCATGGCGCTCACCGACGCTGCGCAGAAGGTCCAACGCAGCGCCTACCCGCTGGCCTACGCCAAGCACGAGTCCATGGCTAAGGCCTTTGCCAGCCCGCTGACCGGCAACGCCGACTCCGCGCTGAATTGCACCTTGCACCCGGCGGACACCGCGGGTGCCCCGAAGGCCACGCAGACAGCCTTGAAGGCAGCCACCGGCATCAGCGGGGCCACCATCGATGGGCCTCGCTTGATGGTCCCGGTGAAGGGCAAACAGGGTTGGGCGGTGGCCCAGTGGGCTGTGGCAAACGCCCAAGGTCAGAACATCGAGTCGGTTTCCTACGCGGGGCTGCTCTGGAACCGCGCCCAGGGTTCCTGGGTTCGGGCCGCCACAAGTGACGGGTACGTGGTCATCCAGCCGGCAAAGCCGTAACTGGCTACTTGATCATTCCGTTACTTGATCATCCCGATGATCGGCTGCAGGTAGCTGCGGAACAGGTCTGCATCGTTGACCAGTTCCTGGCTGATCAACACGGTGTTTGGTTCCACAAACCAGGCCCTGGGTTCGGCCAGCGGCAACTCAACGATGTTCAGCTGCACGTCCTCAGCTGCTGCACCGGCCAGCTCGTGTTCGAAGAACAGCTGGGAGAAGAGGGCCGAACGCTCGGCGGTGTTCCGCCGGCAGTGCTCCTTGTACTCCCCCATCCGGTTTTGCGTCCAGATGAAGGCGTTTCCGTAATGGGCCCGCAACAGGTGCTGCAGGCTTGGGGAATCGGAGAACCTCGTGAAGTCCGGCTCCTGGTTGATTTCCAGGGAAACCTCTCCCTGGCGCAGGATGCTTTCCCACCAGCTTTGCCATTCCTGGCGTAATTCGCCGGCCGATTCCGCCGCCAGTTCCCGGGCCGCCGCGGGCTTGACCTTGGGGCTCAGCGGGGCAAGCGCGGGGGCGCCCACCGATTCGATGGCTGCCAGGTCCCTGATATACAGCGCCAGCAACATTTCACGATGGATGTCGGCCGAAACTTTCCAGCCGGGACCAGAGTCTTGAAGCATCAGGCACACTCGTTTCACTCAAACTTACGCCTACTTCAAGAATAGCCCCGAACCCCGTGGTTGGACCCGGATTCCGCCGACGCTTCGCGCCCCCTGCCGCGCTGGCCGGCACGACGGTTGCCGCTGGACGCAGCAGGGCCCGTGGCTTGCCGCCTCGAATCACTCGAGGCGGGAACCCACGGGCCCTGCTGGTATTAAGCATTCAGGCACTGCGACGATATCGAGTCGCAGTGCCCGCGAACCGGGATTAGCGGTTCGGGTAGTCGCGCTCTGTTTCACCCGTGTAGAGCTGGCGCGGACGGCCAATCTTCATTTCCGGGTCAAGCAGCATTTCGCGGTACTGGGCAATCCAGCCCGGGAGGCGGCCAATGGCGAAGAGGACGGTGAACATCTTCTCCGGGAAGCCCATGGCCTTGTAGATCAGGCCGGTGTAGAAGTCCACGTTCGGGTAGAGCTTGCGCGAGATGAAGTAATCATCGCTCAAGGCGCGCTCTTCCAGGGACATCGCGATATCCAGCAGTTCGTCGTTGCCGCCGAGCTTGTTCAGGATGTCGTGAGCCGTCGCCTTGATGATCTTGGCGCGCGGATCGTAGTTCTTGTATACGCGGTGTCCGAAGCCCATGAGGCGGACGCCGTCTTCCTTGTTCTTGACCTTCTCCATGAAATCGGCCGGCTTCAAGCCGTCGTTCTGGATCTGGCGCAGCATCTTCAGCACTGCCTCGTTGGCGCCGCCGTGCGCGGGACCGGAGAGCGCGTTGATGCCGGCGGAAACCGAGGCGAACATGTTCGCGTTCGAGGAACCGACCAGGCGCACGGTGGAGGTCGAGCAGTTCTGCTCGTGGTCAGCGTGCAGGATCAGCAGCTGGTCCAGTGCCTTGACGATGTCCGGATCCATGTCGTACGGCTCGGCAGCATTGCCGAAGCTCAAACGCATGAAGTTCTCGACGAGGTTCATCGAGTTATCCGGGTACAGCAGTGCCTGGCCGACGGACTTCTTGTGCGCGTAAGCGGCAATCACCGGCATCTTTGCAAGCAGGCGGATGGTCGAAAGTTCGACCTGCTCCTCGTCGAACGGGTCCAGTGAATCCTGGTACCAGGTTGAGAGTGCGGTCACGGCCGAGGACAGCACCGGCATCGGGTGTGCGTCACGCGGGAATCCGCCGAAGAAGCCCTTGAGCTCCTCGTGCAGCAAAGTGTGGTGGCGGATCTTCTGGTCGAACGCTTCGAGCTCGGTGGCCGAGGGAAGGTTGCCGTAGATCAGCAAGTAGCTGGTCTCGAGGAAGCTCGACTTCTCCGCCAACTGCTCGATCGGGTAGCCGCGGTAGCGCAGGATGCCTGCATCGCCGTCGATATAAGTGATTGCGGACTTGGTCGCCGCGGTGTTCATGAAGCCCGGGTCGTAAGTTACGCCACCCGTCGCCTTCAACAGCGGGGCAATATTAAAGCCGTTGTTGCCTTCTACGGCCGGAACAACAGGGAGTTCGATGTTGTTGCCGCCGAAGCTGAGCTGAGCAGAATTGTTTTCCGTCATTGCATCTCCTAACCGGAATACAGATTGATCCGATGGTCAGTAATCAGTGCCACGCTACCGTCTAGTAGGCGCATGACACCAATCGGTTGGTCACGTTTTGGACTCAGCGAGCCGCATTGAGCCGTTGAACGGCGCTGGCTATCCGTTCATCGCTTGCCGTGAGCGCAATGCGCACAAAATCCTTGCCCGCTTCACCGTAGAACGCTCCGGGCCCGGCAACGATTCCGAGCTCTGCAAGCCGGCCCATGGTGACCCAGCATTCCTCGTCGGCGGTGCACCACAGGTACAGTCCCGCCACGGAGTCTTCGATGCGCAACCCGAAGCCCTCCAGGGCCGGGATCAACGCCTCGCGACGCGCGCGATACAGGGATTTTTGTGCGGCAACATGCGCTTCGTCGGCAAGGGCCACGCGCATGGCATCCTGCACCGGTGCCGGCACGATCATCCCCGCATGTTTGCGGCTGTTGATCAACGCGGGCATGAGGTTTGGTGCACCGGCCACGAAGGCTGCGCGGTACCCGGCAACATTCGATTGCTTGGACAGCGAGTACACCGAAATCAGGTCATTGTGATCTCCCCCACAAACGGCCTCTTCGAGCAGGCTCGGGACACCGTTTTCGTACTCGCCCCAACCCAATTCGGCATAGCACTCATCGGAGGCGACAATCGCACCGATGGCGCGGGCGCTATCAACCAGGCCCTTGAGTTCGGCAACGTCACGCACGATGCCGGTGGGATTGCCCGGGGAATTCACCCAGATCAGCTTCACGCGCTGGCGGTCAGCCTCACTGAGCTCGTCAAGCGAGTCGGCGGCGATCGAATCGGCGCCGGCAAGTGTGGCACCGATGTCATAGGTCGGGTAGGCAACGCGCGGGCGAACCACCAGGTCCCCGGCCCCCAGCCCGAGCAGCAGCGGCAGCCAGGCAACCATTTCCTTGGAGCCAACCGTGGGCATCACGTCGTTGGTGGACAGTCCGTGGACATTGCGTCGGCGGGCGAACCATTCGACGATGGCCTCGCGCAGCGCAAGGGTGCCGTGCGTGGTGGGGTAGCCCGGGGCGTCGGCGCCGGCACGCAGCGCGTCAATGACGATCTGCGGCGTGGGGTCCACCGGGGTCCCGATGGACAGGTTCACTGGCCCGTCGGGGTGCTCGGCCGCCTTGGCGGTGTACGGGGCAAGCGCGGTCCAGGGGTACTCGGGAAGAATCAGCATGTGCGGGGCTTATTCCTGGTTCTGTGGCGGCAGCACCGCAATGATCGGGTGGTCAATACCCATGTTGCCAAGCTTCGCGGCACCGCCCGGGGAACCGATCTCGTCGAAGAATTCGACGTTGGCCTTGTAGTACTCGGACCACTCTTCGGGGGTGTCGTCCTCGTAGTAGAT
This sequence comes from Paeniglutamicibacter antarcticus, assembly GCF_900010755.1. Classification (GTDB taxonomy): domain Bacteria; phylum Actinomycetota; class Actinomycetes; order Actinomycetales; family Micrococcaceae; genus Paeniglutamicibacter; species Paeniglutamicibacter antarcticus_B. The sequence continues at coordinate 397,245 of NZ_CZJT01000103.1, forward strand.
CGCTTCCACGGGGCATACCGGCTCACACGCCCCGCAATCGACGCATTCGTCGGGGTGGATGTACAGCGAGCGTTCGCCCTCGTAGATACAGTCAACGGGGCACTCTTCGATGCAGGCCTTGTCTTTAACGTCGACACATGGCTGGGCGATGATGTAGGTCACGGTACCCGGGGCCTTCCTTTACTACGAAAATGTTCTCTGGCGTGCATGCGGCTGGACATGCATGAGACAAGCTTAGTCCTGCCCTGCCCTGAATGCCGCGCCAGGGTCCCGGAAGGGTGTTTCCGGCTTCCCTCCGGCGCCCCCGGGCCCGGCGCCCGGCCTAGAATTGTGCCATGAGCTCGGATATTTTCCCCTTCATGGTGCCCGGCGCCCGCGTGGTCGTGCGTTACCGGTTGGCCCCCGGCGATCACGGTCCGGCCGGCGAAGCTGTCAGTGACGCCCTGGGCTACCTGGTGGAGATCGATGCGACCTCCGTGCTGGTGCAAACCCGCACCGTGAACGTGCGAATCAACAGGTCGAGCATCACCCACGCCAAGGAAGTTCCCCCGCCGCCGGTTCGGAAGCAGCGAGCCGCGCCGCAGCCTTGATGCCGCAGCTTTCGCAGCACACCAAGACCGGCTGGGGCAGCTTGAACGAGGCTTTCGCCCGGGACCCCCGGTACATCGCGGACCCCGGCACATGTGATTTGAATGATTCAATCAGTGGCGGTTTTTCCCGTATGCTGATTCCATGGCCACAGATGAAGAGGTACAGGCCCGTGCGCGGGCGCTTAGCTCCCCGCTCCGTCTTCGCATTTTGCGACTCTGTCTGCACGAATCGCGCACCAACAAGGAAATCGCGGACCTGTTGGATATCAACCCGGCAACCTCGCTGCACCACGTGCGCACGTTGCTTTCCAACGGGTTCCTCGCAGCCGAGGAGACCCGCCGCGGCAACCGTGGCGCCAAAGAGGTCCCCTACCGCAGCACCAAGCTCTCCTGGGGCACCAAGCTGCCGGATGCAGCCCCGTTGCTGGTGGACACCTTCCTGCAGGAGATCGACGGTTTAGCCCCTGAGGAAATCCAGGTATTGCGCGTGGGTCTCAAGCTGAACGAGGCAACCCAGAAGGAAATGCTGGCGCGCATCTATGCGGTCATCGACGACTACGCCATGCGTGAATCCGATCCCGACGGTGTTGCCACGTCCCTGTTCATGGCACACCACCTGGACCTGAGCGCCAACTAGAACTGAACCCCGCACGGACAGGGTCCAAGCGAGAAAAACAGCAACCCGGTCTGGTCGCAGGCATGAGTAAGGCCCGGAAGGAAAACCTTCCGGGCCTTACTCATGCATTCACGTTCTTTTCGGTACTACGCGGTGCTCCGCGTACGTACGCGCAGGTGGCGCGAGGCCAGTGCGATCGCAACGACCACCGGCACGATGATTCCGTACACCCAGATGGTGCCGGCCAGAGCGGGGCCCGGCAGGACCTCGAAATACTGTGCCGAAACAATCATCTGGTTGTGGGCATCTGCGGAGATGAACGCAACCATCACATAGGTGCTCAAACCGGTCAGCGCACCGACCCAGAGCTTGCCACGGCGCATCGCCGTCCAATAGGACAGCGCACCGGTCAGCAGCAAGGCCAGGACTGCGCCCCACGGGATCGGGGTGTCCCCCGCATACGACATGGTCGCGTGCAGGATGCTCCCCACCACGGCGGCAAGCGCCCCGGCGGCCAAAGCCGCCAGGACGCTTACCAGCATGGGGGCTAAAACGCCCCGTTGCTGGTTAGGCCTTGGCTCGTGCACGGTTGACCTTGGCGCGTTCGCTGGCGTTCAGGACGACCTTGCGGATGCGGATTGCCTCCGGGGTGACCTCAACGCACTCGTCTTCGCGAGCGAATTCGAGGGACTCTTCAAGAGTCAGGTTGCGCGGCGGGGTCATGTTCTCGAAGGTGTCCGAGGAAGCTGCACGCATGTTGGTGAGCTGCTTTTCCTTGGTGATGTTCACGTCCATGTCATCGGCGCGTGAGTTCTCGCCGACGATCATGCCCTCGTAGACCTCGGAGGTCGGCTGAACGAAGAAGTTCATGCGTTCCTGGAGCTTGATCATTGCGAACGGGGTGACCACACCGGAACGGTCGGCAACGATCGAACCGTTGTTGCGGTATTCGATCGGGCCGTGCCACGGCTCGTAGCCCTCGGCCAGCGAGGAAGCGATGCCGGCACCGCGGGTGTCGGTCAGGAAGCGGGTGCGGAAACCGATCAGGCCACGGGCCGGAACGATGAATTCCATGCGGCACCAGCCGGTACCGTGGTTGGCCATGTTGGTCATGCGGCCCTTGCGGGCAGCCATCAGCTGGGTCACGGCGCCGAGGAATTCTTCCGGCACGTCGATGGTCATGTGCTCCATCGGCTCGTGCAGCTTGCCGTCGATCTTCTTGGTAACAACCTGCGGCTTGCCAACGGTCAGCTCGAAGCCTTCGCGACGCATCTGCTCAACGAGGATGGCCAAAGCCAATTCGCCACGGCCCTGGACTTCCCAGGCATCCGGACGCTCGGTCGGAAGGATGTTCAGCGAAACGTTGCCGATCAGTTCCTTGTCGAGGCGGTCCTTGACCTGGCGTGCGGTGACCTTGGCGCCCTTGACCTTGCCGGCCAGCGGCGAGGTGTTGATACCAATGGTCATCGAGATGGCCGGCGGGTCAACGGTGATCAGCGGCAGCGGCTTCGGGTTTTCCAGGTCGGTGAGGGTTTCACCGATCATGATGTCTTCGATGCCTGCAACTGCAACGATCTCGCCCGGTCCTGCTTCTTCGGCCGGAACACGGGTCAGACCCTTGGTGGCCAGCAGTTCGGTGATCTTGACCTGCTTCATGGTGCCATCCTGGCGGGCCCAGTTGACCTGCATGCCCTTGCGCAAGGTGCCGTTGAAGATACGCAGCAGTGCCAGACGACCCAGGAACGGCGAGGCGTCAAGGTTGGTGACGTGTGCCTGAAGGACTTCGCCTTCGGTGTAGGTCGGGGCCGGAACGTGCTTGATGATGGTCGCGAACAGAGGCTCGAGGTCCTCGTTGTCCGGCATGGTGCCGTCGGCAGGCTGGTTCTCCGAAGCGAAGCCGGCCTTGCCCGAAGCGAAGACGATCGGGACGTTCAGGATCTTGTCCAGGTCCAGGTCCGGTGCTTCGTCGGCGAGGTCCGAGGCCAGGCCCAGGAGCAGGTCCATGGAGTCGGAGATGACGCCGTCGATGCGCGCATCGGGACGGTCGGTCTTGTTGACCACGATGATGACCGGCAGGTTGGCAACCAGTGCCTTACGCAGCACGAAGCGGGTCTGCGGCAGCGGGCCCTCGGAAGCGTCAACGAGGAGAACAACGCCGTCAACCATGGACAGGCCGCGCTCTACTTCGCCACCGAAGTCGGCGTGACCCGGGGTATCGATGATGTTCATGGTCATCTTGTGGCCGTTGGCGGCCGGGCCTTCGTAGAACACGGTGGTGTTCTTGGCCAGAATGGTGATGCCCTTTTCGCGTTCGAGCTCGCCGGAGTCCATCACGCGATCTTCGGTATCACCGTGGCTGTCGAATGCACCAGTCTGCTGGAGCATTGCGTTGACCAAAGTGGTCTTGCCGTGGTCAACGTGCGCAACGATTGCTACGTTACGCAGGTCTTCGCGACGAATGAGAGTGGAATCTGACATGCGAAAAGGCTCACTTCTTCTAGAGAATTTTGGGTCTCGGGGTTCGGGGCCACGATTGACCCAATTAACCATTCTAGTACTTCTGGAAAAACTGGCGGAAATCGTGCCGAACATCACCCGGGTATCAGTGGCGCATTTCGCCCTGAATTTACCTGCCCAATAGCAACGATACGCCATTGCTCCCCGGAATCCCGGGGTTTTTCCGACGAGTTCGCGAGCCGTAAATCACACGAACTTTTTCGGGAAATTTTGAGCCTCGCGCGCCCGCAAGGCAAAACGCGTCCGGATCAGCCACTCACAGGGCCAGATGTATCCAGAGCTTTGGGGCGTCCGATCACCTCAAACCTCACCGTTTGCCTGCCCGAACCCGATGCCGGTAGGCCCCCATCATTTCGCGTGTCTCCGCCGAGCCACGCGGCACGTCGCCCTGCCTTCCGACTTTGACCAAGTGCCACTGCCGGGCGCCTTGATGGTGCACTACAAACACGACAAAAACCAGGGCCGTCCAGGAGTTCAGATGCGTACATCGTCGGTTTCAAGCCCATCGATGGCATGGACATCCTCGATGAGATTGCCTCACGATTCAAATTTGTCCACCAGGAATCAAAGCTGGCAGGAGGCGTCCGAGATGAATAATTCATCTTCCACGGCGAGCACTAACAACTTTGCCGGGGCGCAGCATTCCCGAGCTATCGTTGGCACATGGCTGAAATTCATGGACTTGAAGACCTCCTGACCGTTCTGAATGCCGGGGAGACAATTCCTGGCGGTTCACCGCACCATTCGGCGATGCATGCAGCGAGCCAAGAGTCGTTGCGCATCACCGCCGAGCTCAACGGCCGCTACCATTCCCCCGCCGAGGTGCGGGCGCTCTTCAGTGAACTGACCGGTCGCCAAGTGCCGGAATCCTTCCTGCTCTTCCCGCCGTTCAGCGCAGATTTCGGCAAGAACATCCGGATCGGCGAGGATGTGTTCATCAACAGCGGTTGCCGCTTCCAGGACCAGGGCGGCATCGAGATCGGTACAGGCTCCCTCATCGGCCACAACGCGGTCATCACGACGTTGAACCACGACATGCTGCCAAGCAGGCGGGCCGACATGCACCCGGCCCGCGTGGTGATCGGGACGGGCGTATGGTTTGGGGCCAACGTGACGGTGCTGCCTGGCATCACCATCGGCGATGGCGCCGTCGTGGGTGCGGGGGCAGTCGTCACCAAGGACGTGCGGGCGGGTGCTGTGGTCGTCGGGGTTCCGGCGAGACAGGTGGGCACAGTACCGAAAGGGTAACCCCCTCACCGGGGCGCGCAGCTACCAGCGATGGCACCGCGATGTCTTTCGTTCTGTACTCCGCTGGGTGTCCGTCGAGCTGGAGGGTGCCGGCGGCGGGGGCCGGAACATCTGCCGCGCCACCGAGATTCCAGAGGATGTCCACTCCCTCCGCATCGTCCCTCTCCATCTCCACAACGTTTCCCGCAACGGCCCGGGCTCCATCTTTCAGCGGCACCCGCTGGTCAATGTGCGGGGATTCATCGCCTAAAACCAGCAGCTGCTCGCACAGTGCGCGCAGTCGAGCGAGTCCCCTGCGCAGCGCATCTTGCCGCTGGAGGCGCTCCTCATACGGGGTGGCCGCCAGCAGGTGCTCGGATTGGAAGGAAACGGCGGCAACCGGTGTGCGTAACTCGTGGGCAGCCTCGGCCGCGAAACGCCGCTGCCCGGCAAGGGCCTCCGCGGCCCGGAGGTGATGGGCCCCGAGGAACCGGGCCAGTTCCTCGGGGACGCTGTCGCGCGGCAAGGCCCCCGGAACCTTTCCACCGGCTACGGCTCGGTGGAGCCGATGCCGGTCTCCCGCCCTGCCCGTTGCACCGCGGCGGCCGCAATCATTGACTGACCCACAACATAAGTGAGCATGATCCAGAACCCGTGCCCCGGCAGCTCGAACTCAGTGAATGAACGCAGCGCAATGAGCCCGTCGGACAGCAGGAAAATAGCCCCGCCTACACCGGCGAGCGCCCCAAGCCCGGTGGCGAGCATCGCCATCATCATCAGTGCCAGCCCGTAAATCACGACCGGAACCAGCAACGCACCTGCGCCCGGAGCACAGGAGATGACCAGCACGGCGAACGCCGCAATATATGGCAGGGTGAGCAAGGGTCGGGCAGCCGCCGAACTACGGCGGTACGGCCAGAGCGCCAAGATGTAGAACACTTGGGCCACCATGAAGCACCCGACCATGACCAGGAACCCCGCATCACCTCCCACAAAGCGCGGAATCGCGTCTCCCAGCCAAGAAAAACACAAGGCGATGAGCACCATTCGGATTAGAGGCTGGCGTGCGCCCGTACTCGCGAACCACACCGCTCCAAACAACAGCGGCATCAACAGAATTTGGGTCGCGGCGGAGACAACTTCGTCCGGAGCGGTGAGCTGCGCGATCAGGTGCGCTGCGGTCACCACGATCAGGGCCGCCCCGCATACGATGGACACCGGCTTTCGGCCGGTCATTCCCGTCCGTGGCGTCCGCACAAGGTCCGCGTTCATGGTCTTCTCCCCAATAGTGCCGCCCGTGTGGGCACGTTCACCCGAGGGTAGCGCGATGCCTCGCATCCCGGCAATGCCATACGCCTATTGGCAAGAGGCCATCTCCTCCGCATCGGCAGCTGGACTCCCTGCGCCCTGGATGCACCACGCACCACATAGGCACCCCCCCCGAACAGCATTCAGGGCATGTTGTCCCCCGGGTATTCACTGTCCCAACGCGCTTTCCCCGCACTGTCCCAACGCACTGACATCACACGGTTCCGAACGAACCAGCCCCATGTCAGCTTCGCGGTTGACCACCTGGTTCAGTCGATAGAATGTTCGGAGGCATCACCCGCAGTCCATGAAAATGAGGTTTCAGTGAAGATCACGATTGTTGGCGGTTCCAAGGGCACAGGAGCCGAGCTGGCTTCTCTGGCACACGGGGCAGGGCACGAGGTCACAGTGGTCTCGCGCACCGGCCGGGCACCGGAAGGCGCTGGGGTGATCACCGGTGACGCAGCTGATCCTGCGATCGCGGCTGCTGCCATGGCAGGAGCCGACGCCGTGGTCATCACCGTCGGCGGCGCCAAGGGAGTTCCGCTTCAACGAACCGCCGTCACGCGCAGCGTCATCGGGGCCATGCAGGAAGCGGGCGTAAGCAGGATTCTCGTGCAGTCTTCCCTGGGTGCAGGTGATTCCGCGTCGCAGTTGCCGGGACCGCTGAGATTGATCACCCGGGTTCTGCTTGCCAAGCCGCTGTCCGACCACAACGAGCAGGAGTCGCTAGTCAAGGGCTCCGGCCTGGATTGGACGATCGTGCGACCCACCGGCCTCACGAACAAACCAGCGACTGGCAATTGGCGCGCTTTCGAGGTGGAGAGCGATGGGAAACTGCAAGGATCGATCCCGCGTGGGGACCTGGCGGCGTTGATGTTCGACATTCTTGGCGATGACTCAGCCATCGGCAAAGCCCTCGGGGTCAGTGGCTAAGCGGCTGCTGGAGCGGAAACGAGCATCACGTGCTTCCCCCGCCGATCGCATGTTTGTTCCCGTCAGCTCCGGGGGCGGGCTTCACAACCCACCACGCTGATACCGCGGCGCCCGACTTCGGTGAATCTGCGCCATTGAACCGAATGCGAGCGGGCTCCCTTTCACGACGCTCAGCAGTTGAATCCACGCTGGGATTATGCCCGGAAACGATGCCTGGGACGACCGGCGGAATCACCGCCACTTGACCCAAAATTGGGAACCACGCAGTGAAGTCGATGCCCACTTGGTTCCGTGGCCGTTCAACCGAACTCGATCACTAGGCAGCGGCTCTCTCGGCACTGAACCCACGCTCCTCCCGGCAATCTCGATGCAGATACGTTGGAGGACACTACCCATCGCCGAGGAGCCGGCGAAGCCGCAGTGATCACCTCGACCTCAATGCCTGGTGGAGCACGACGGTGTTTGTGAGCTGTCCGGAATGAACGGGCGCGAGGATTCGCGTAAAACTATTCTTCGCATCACCCTGAACGAAGCGGCCGCCAAGGATTTAGCCGCTGAACGCGCACGGATGGCGGCCACTGACCGGATATCGCCCGACCTGGCAACTTTATTGTGTCTGAAGGACACTATAATGAGATTATGAAAACCAAGACCTTCCCCAGCCTGATGTCTCCCGGTCGCATCGGCCCCATGAGCACATCAAACCGCATCGTCCTCCCAGCGATGGACATGAACGTCTCCGAGCACGGTGAGATCGAACAGACGGAGATCGATCACTACGTGGCACGCGCAGCGGGCGGCGCTGGCCTGATCATTACCGGCGCGTGCGCCATCGCCTTCCCCTACGGTGCGGCGTCCATGAAGGAACCGGGATTGTCGGAAGACAAATTCATCCCAGGCCTGAAGGCACTGGCCGACGCAGTCCACCAGGCCGGAAGCAAGCTATGCGTCCAGTCCACGCACCATGGCAAGGTCGCCCGTGTGGATGTCGCCAACGACCGCCCGGTGCTGGCTCCCAACAAGCCCGACTACAGCTACGACATGTCGGCTCTGGCCGATAGCACCCCCGACGAATTGCGCAAGATGGGCGCAGCCACCGCAGGGAAGCAGGCTTCCTACCAGGAGATGACCGACGAGGACATCTCCTGGCTGGTCAGCACCTGGGCGGATGCCGCCGAACGAGTCGCCAAGGCAGGCGCCGACGCGATCGAGATCCATGTGGCGCACGGCTACATCCTCGGTGTCTTCCTTAACCAACGGGACAACAAGCGCACCGATGAGTACGGCGGATCGCTACCCAACCGGGCACGCCTGGCCTGCGAGGTCATCAGTGCCGTCAAGGAACGGGTGGGTGAGCACCTCGCAGTCCTGGTGCGAGTCTCCGGCGAGGAGTACGGGCAGGACGGCGCCCTGACACTCGAGGAAGCTATTGCGGCTTCCGTGTTGTTCGAAGAGGCCGGCGCCGATGCAATCCACGTCACCGGCTGGGGGCGCAATCCCTTCAATAACTTCACCGACGGACCGTTGCCGAGCAAGGTGGGCGCCTACCTTTCGAACGCCGCCGAGATCAAGAAGCACGTCAACGTCCCGGTGATCGCCGTGGGGCGCATGCTCCCGGAGATTTCCGAAAAAGCGATCGCTGACGGCCGCATCGACTTCGCCGCGATGGGCCGCCAGCTGCTCGCTGACCCGGAGCTGCCGAACAAGCTCCGCGAGGGCAAAGCCGACCAGGTGCGCCCATGCATCAACTGCTACCTGTGTGTCGCCGAAAACTTCTTCGATGACACCCCCTTCTGTGCCGTGAACCCGGCGCTCGGGAACGAGGCCGTGCTGCCACTGAAGCCGGCCTCCGCGTCCAAGCACGTAGTGGTCGTTGGCGCCGGCCCGGCCGGGCTTGAAAGCGCCCGGGTTCTGACCGAGCGCGGTCACCGGGTCACAGTCATCGACAAATCCGACCGCCTGGGCGGCACCATGTGGTTCTCCACCATGACCACCCCGGACAACGAGAGCCTGTTGCGTTGGTTCAAGTCCGAGGTCACGCGTCTGCGCATTGCCGTGAAGCTCAATACACCGGCGACCGTTGAATCCATCCGCGCATTGAATCCCGACCACGTCATCGTGGCCACCGGAGCAGTGCGCCCCAAGCCCGACTTCCCCGGTGGAGATTTGCCCAACGTCCAGACCGGCGACACCCTGCGCGCGATGATGCTCGGCACGGCAACCGCCCAGGAAGCCGGGGCGGTATTGAGCACCCTAGGCAAGATCGGCCGGCTCTCCGGGTTGACGAAGAGCCCGGAATTCGTCCGCCAGTTCACCAAGTACTGGCTTCCCATGGGCAAAGACGTCGTCGTCATCGGCGGCTCCCTGGTGGGTCTGGAACTCGCGGAATTCCTGGCCGAGCGCGGCCGTCGGGTCACCCTGCTGCACGAAACCCAGCAGCTCGGACTGCCGTTGGCCATGCCGCGGCGTTGGACCGCCGTGAAGGATTCGCTGGCCCACGGGGTCAAGATCCACCGTAACGTCTCAATCGACCGCATTACGCCCAAGAGCGTCGAGTGGACCGAGGGTGAGAAGACCCATTCGGCGCCGGCCAGCATGGTGGTCTACGCGGATGGCACCACGGCCGCCGCCCCGCTTGCCGGCGAGCTGCGCGATGCTGGTTTCACCGTCGATGTCGTCGGAGACGCCGGCGAGGTCAACTACATCCACGGAGCCATCCATTCCTCGTGGAACGTCGTGACCGAGCTTTAAACCGCCAGAAGCCAACATGCCAACGCCGTCCTGTCGTTTTGACCGGACGGCGTTGCCACGACTGGCAAACCTGACCCGGGCCGTTGGAAACGAATCCCACAAAACGTTTCGAAGCCGACGCGTGACAGCTTACCCAGGCCCGACTCTGCGTCACGGACGCCCTCGAGCATCTCGGCAGCTTCCTGTTCGGTCAGCTCGGAGCGTTCGGATTCAAACCGGGCGTGCAGGAAGTTGGTATCGGCCGGTGCAACGAGAGCCGAAAGCCCTTCCTGCATGGCGGTGCATGCAAGGTCCTAACAACATCGATAAAGCACGCAGCCGATCCACCTTCTGTTCGGCAAGTTGCCAGCCGGATCGAGCAAGCCAGCTGCAGAAATCATGCGAGCAGGATTCAAGAAGCAGACCGCGATCGATGGCAGTAGTGTGATCCTGAAACCAGAAACGGTTGCCGCATTCAAACTGAGGAGAATCGCATGGCCGAAAAGAACGCAGGGCTGTCCAAGGAAGAACGTGAGGCCGTCAAGCAGCGCGCTGCGGAATTGCGTGCGCAGGAGAAGGCCGGGAAGAACCGGGCCGCGGGCGAGCAAGCCGTCCGCGAGGCGATCGCCGCGTTGCCGGATGAAGACCGGGTTCTCGCCGAAGGCATCGACAGGATCGTTTCCGAAGTAGCACCGCATCTGGTTCCGAAGACCTGGTACGGGTTCCCTTCCTACGCCAATGAGGACGGCAAGGTGGTCGTGTTCTTCAAGGCTGCCTCGAAGTTCACCACTCGCTACGCCACCCTCGGCTTCGAGGAGTCTTCGAACCTCGATGACGGCGATTTGTGGGTCACCTCCTTCGCCGTGCTGGCGTTGACCCCCGAGACCGAAAAGACGATCGCGGAGCACATCCGCAAGGCGGCAAGCTAACTCGTCAGAATCGTGGCCGACGGCCCTGCCTCTGCAAGGCCGAGCGCGCGTTCGGTGAGCGACCGCGCACGTAAGAATGCCCCGAATCCAGTGCACATCGCGCGAGGATTCGGGGCGTTCAGACTCCATACCGGCAACAACCAGATGGGAGAGAAAGTTAGACGTCGAAGCGGAACCCCACGACGTCGCCACAGTTACCAACCCATGGCTGCCTGGTGCTCCCCTCGGAAGGACAAGCACATACTCAACAACTTCGTCCTCGTACCGGGAGACGACATGGAACCCCTGCGGAGCTCAGTGATCACGTGAGTCCAGATGCCGACCCTCAAAAGCGCGCCCGAGCAGTATATTGTGTGGATCACACAGTGCACTCGACAAGGAGCTGCCATGACTCAATACATCATTTACTTCAACCAGCAGTGGGTTGGCGACCATAGCGAGGAATGGTTCTCCTCGCGCGGACCATTGGCCAACGATGTGGTGAACGAGATCAAAGACGCAGGTGCGTACGTGTTCGCCGCCGGCGTGGATGAAGACATAAACGCCGCGTTCAGTGCCGACGCGACGAGCGGAACATTGTTGATCACCGACGGCCCAGTTGCCCCCACCGAGGCGTACCTCGGCGGTTTGACAATCGTCGATGTCGCCGACGATGCTGCTGCAAAGTTCTGGGCCGGGAAGATCGCCGAGGCTTGTGGCTGGCCCCAGGAGGTTCGGCGGGTCTACTAACCGGGTGCCCCTCATTCATCAGCGTTCCTTCGCGAAGAACTGGGATTGGAGTCGAGGGATTGCCTCGCCCAGGATGCGCTTATCCTCCAATAAGCCGACACAGCCTTCGATCCATCCACAAGAAATGCCGCCCGAACGCGTTTTCACGGAGGGCGGCATTTCCGCTGAATCAGGCGAAGAATCTAGAGGTTGAAGCGGAACTCCACCACGTTCCGGCACACAACAACGTCTTGCTGATCATCACTGGTGACCTGCTAGATCAACATCACTCTGGTACTTGGTCAGTTGTTCCACGGGAAGGTGACAGGAATCCTCGGGGAAACGTGCCAGCCGATCCTGATGTTCCTCGGCGCTTCGCACATAGTTAGCCAGTGGCAGCACCTCAACGGCGATTCGGTGAGCGTCTTCTCTCACCGCCATGAAAGCACGAGCCTCTTCGAGGTGGGTCAGCTTGTTGGAGTAAATACCAGTTCGATACTTCTGACCGAGGTCTGGTCCCTGTTTGTTGAAGCTGTAGGGATCAATAATCTCGAAGAGATAGGCCATCAACTGCTCGACACTCACAACCGACGGATCGAATCGTGTTCGCACGCATTCCGCATACCCGTCGTAGGCGCTGTCGATACGCTGGCTGGTTCCGTTGGCCCGTCCCGCCTCGGTGCTCGTCACCCCGGGCAGCGTCGCGATGAAAGCCTGCACGCCCCAGAGACAGCCGCCTGCCAAATAAAGCTCCTCAACCACTCGCTCGGCATCCATCTACCGATCATACTGCCGCCTAAGCGACGGTCGTTTCGGAGCGAACGGAACTCGAGTACAACGGCTGCCTCGAGTTCAGGAGAGGTTGCCGCGGGCTACTCGATACACGCAACCGCAGATACGGCCCCGCTTGCCGAAGCAAACGGGGCCGTATCTGAAACGCGCGTGGAGAGGCAGAGCTCAGTAAAGCTAGACGTTGAAGTGGAAATCCACCGCATTCCGGTACATACCAACCTCTACCCAGGCCACTCGTGATCGCGACCTCAGGTCGACGTTGCCGACCGCATTCCTCCCAATCGTCCCACCAGCACGCTATCCAGGACGTCTTATTCGCTACCGCCGGGACCATCGAATGTCGGGCCCGAACCTGTGTTCGGCATGGATCATGCGGATGGGCCCGTTCTCGGCAATGACGTCACCAACCGAAGGGTCCTCGTCCATAGCGGGCGCTTTGCAGGAACCTCCGGCGGATTACCTACCTCGGATTCAGCTCGGTCAAGGCTCTCCTCGATGAGAGCGTCATGGAGCGGCCGAAAGAAGAGAGGCCAAGTCACCCTCGCAGACCCAGTGACGGTCATCATCAAATCATGCGTGAGCAATACAGTTGCCTCATCCGCAGTCTCCGAAACAGTAAATGCGTGATAGCCATGAAACCCCGATGGGCCAGTGAATTGGAAGCTTACGGATCGCCTTGGCTCATACGCATCCACCACATAGCGCACAGGCCCGTGCCCTCCAGATGCGCCGATACCGAGCGGTCTGTCCAGTCTCATCGGCGGCCACTGTCCACGGGGCCACAACCGGTCATGCTTAGTCGACAAGGAGTCCAGCAAGTCTCCGACCGATTCAGCGCTCGCACGGACATATCGCTGATGAACGTTCTGGATCATGTTCTGAGACTAACGATAGGGACACCGGACGACTATGGTTACGAGCACCGAACGACCGATCAAAGTTGCACAGATGGTTTCGTGGGCCGAGACGTTAGATCAGAATTTAATTACACATTGAAACGGAATTCAACCACGTCGCCGCACATGCCAGGCTCACGTTAGACGGTCACCTTGCCGTTGCGGCCAGTTCGTGGCAGTAGGAACTCTACGGACCAAGCGTGCGACCACATGGCACACCAGCGCGGCAGGGAGGAGCAGAGCAACTCCGTTGACCGTGTCACGGAACTGCAAGCTGACGCCATCCCGGTAAAGTTCGTGACGCGCGACGAGCGCCCCGGGCAACATCACCGGCAGTGCCGAAGCAACACCCGCGGTGTATCCACGCTGTGCAATCGAAACGATCAGGTGAGACGCGACGTGGGCTTCCAGTCCGGCGGCAACTGCCCGATACATTTTCGACTTGCCGCTCGTACGCACACCACAGCCACAAGCCGCCGCTACAAGGGTCCCCATCAGAGCAACAGCCATCCATGATTGGTGAGGCGTGATCCTGAGTTGTTTTATACCCGTGCGGTTGACGAGTCGATCGCTGGTTGCAGGGAACGCGAATGCTTCCTCAATGTCGTGGATAACCCATGCCGCAAAAAGGGCAATCGGACCCTTCCAACTCACAAATCAGCGCTCCCTTCGCGCGTCCAGCTGGGACTGAATTTTCCGGTAGACGCGTGTTTTCACATACATCGTTTCACAACAAGCGCGGCTATTCAGCACGGGGCACCAAGACGTTGAACGGGAGCTCGATAACACATTGAATCGCTATTCGACCATCTAGTCGCACAAAACAATCCCACGCGGCGTGCGGTTTCCAACGACGCCGTTTCCTACTGCCAGACATCTGAATGCCTCGGGCTTCACAGAACGAGAAGCTATTGCGCAATCCGCGCGGTCGCTCCCGAACGGCAAAGACCTCCGGTGGCCATCAGTCCAGAATCCAGGACGATCCCTTATCCCCAGCGCTGCTTGTACATTCGCCATCGACGTCTTGACATCAGGTATAGAAATGCCCGGAATACAAAAGCATTCCGGGCATTTCTTACGGTCTAGACCGTAGCGGTGCTACACGTTGAAGCGGAATTCCACCACATTCCGTAGCCGAATAAGCTCTCCGATCAAGACCGACACACGCCGCAGCCAGCGTTCCTCAAGAGCACTGCGGGCCGGTGGACGCAAGGCTAAGCCAGACACACAAGCCGGGCCGCAGAGACGGTGCGACGCGGTGCACCAGATGCTGACCGCTCGGCCCACTTGCTACGCGGCGTCATTAATGTCGTCGATCGAGTCCTCGCCACCCACCACAATTGCCTGGGCGTGGGCGTGCCCCAACAGGCAAAGAATCTTTCGGCGGAGCGCAGCGTCATCTCGGCAGACACCCCGTCGCGCGCCAGTGTAGAAATGCCATTGAGGAAGCCGTAGATGAGACAGACTGTCGCCTCGATGTCCGTGTCGCCAGACAGTGCGCCCTTGCGGACCGCTTCACCAACCCGCTCGCGGACCTGGGCTCGAGTGGCGGCAGCCGCTCGGCGACGGCGCGGAAGACACGGTCCGGTGGGCACCACCATGAAAGAATCAACCCATCCCCGAGCACACGACGAACGGTCAACCTGTCGAGTCTCCGGATGGCCTTCGTCGCTGAGGGCATAGACTCGAAGGCGTCGACTTTGCACAGGCAGCACAAACATTACAAACTGCACATTCGACTGCTCTCTCTTAACCGCAGGAGAGTATTCCGCCAACCTGGAACACGAGGCACTTGTCATGACGATCTATAGGACCAACGAATGGAATGGATACGGAAAACAGAATTATTACTGGAACGAATACAGGCACGAAGGTGACAGCGTCGTCAAGTACAAATGCCATAGACAGAAGTTCTTTGACGGCGATGAAAACACCTGGCAGGAAGACGAGGAGGTTGTGGACACTTGGGGAGTCGATGATCCGAACATGCCTGGCTGGCTTAAGCAATATCTCTGAGCACACCTCAGCTGGCTACATGATTTATAGGTGACGCAGGGCCGGATTAGCCAATGCCCGGGCCTCCTCACCCAAAGCACTACCCACAATCGTCAACGCCCATACGCCTCCAGATCGAACACTAAACCGGAATTCGACCACATTCCGTCTCGGAATAATCTCTGGTCCAACCGTCGCCATGGGTTCGGGGTCGAGAGCCACGTCCCGGCGTGACGAAGGACTCTCTAGGTTCAATCCGGCGACGAGTTTGGGCCTCGGAACGTGTAAATGTACGAGGCTACGACGCAGATGAAGAGAAGAAACATGCAGCCTATTAATACCCCCTGACTGAACCGTCCCGCATTTGATGCCGCTGTCTTTCGAGAGAAAGATAGCAACCATGCCCAAGAAATATCCCGCTGAAGTCCGTGAACGTGCCGTGCGAATGGTCCTAGAACGCCTCTCCGAATATCCGTCTGTGTATGCAGCCTGCAAGGCCGTAGCACCGAAGCTTGACGTCGGTCCCGAAGCATTGCGCCGTTGGGTGGTTCAGGCCCAGGTGGATGCCGGCCAAAAGGACGGCCCAACAACCGACGAGCTCGAAGAGCTCAAGGCATTGCGGGCCGAGGTGCGGGACTTGAAGGAAGCCAACGAAATCCTGAAAGCGGCCTCAATTTTCTTCGCGAGGGAACTCGACCCTCGCCGCCGCTGATTTGCCGGTTTATTGACGAACTCCGGGCCGAAGGCCATGCGGTCGAGTCGATCTGCGCCGTCCTGCGTCAGCAGGGCGTGCAGGTCGCCGCACGAACCTACCGGGCCTGGAGAACACGGTTGCCGGCCCTGCGGGCGGTAGAGGATGCGAAGATCATTGACACGTTGCGCGGACTGAACATTCGAGATGCCAAGGGACGACCACGGCCGGAAATACTTTACGGCCGACGGAAGATGACCGTCTGGCTGCGCCGCAATGGCTTCCCCGAGGTCTCCAAACACACCGTTGACCGGCTGATGCGAGACGAGGGCATGAACGGCCTGATTCGCGGGCGCAAGACCCGCACCACCATCCCCGGTAAGGATGGCAAACGAGCTGGCGACCTGCTGAACCGCAACTTCAGCGCCAGTGCCCCTAACCGGATTTGGGTCACCGATTTCACTTACGTACCGGTGTATTCCGGGTTCGTCTACGTGGCCTTGGTGATTGACCTGTATTCGCGGGCCATCGTCGGGTGGGAAACCTCAACGGTCAAGGACACGGCGTTCGTGGAGCAGTGCCTGAAAATGGCGCTGTGGCGCCGCAAACACAGCAATAGACCGGTTGACAAGGGACTTTTGCATCACTCAGATGCGGGAAGCCAGTACACCTCGATCCGGTACACCGACACTCTGGAAATTGAGGGGCTGGTTCCGTCCATCGGCAGTGTTGGGGATGCGTACGATAATGCCGCCGCGGAGACTGTGATGGGCTTATTCAAGAACGAGGCCGTGGCCAAGGGTTCGCCATTCCGCGCTGGTGCGTTGAAGACCGAACCCGACGTCGTAGAGGTCGTCTTTGACTGGGTCCACTGGTACAACAACGCCCGCTTGCATTCTTCGTTGGGTCACCAGACTCCGGAGGAATTCGAGCGGATCTACTATGATGAAAATTCCGGCTCGTTACCCGACGCTGCCGCCCACAAAACGGCGGCATGATTTCCGGGACGGTTCAGACACTATGCGAATGCCTTGGCGGTACCTACGAACGTAGAGAGCTGACCGGGGCGATGCCATGAGTCATGCGCCCAATACTCCCGCTGGCCGATGGTATCCATTCCTCGGTCCTCGCACAGGAGTCGAGTTCGCTGGCTGGGCTGCTTTCTTGGGTCAAGCTTCGCTACAGACCAATCGCATCATGCCCGTTCTGTGTCTGACGAGCATCTTGAACACGAGTTAGACCTCGGCTCAGATCCCGAGGTCACAAGATACCTGGGCGCAGGACGCTCGCGAACGCGTGACGAGATCAAGCGGCAGCACCTGAACCGGTTAGCTCTGATCGGCTGGTCGTCCAACAATCCCCATGAACCTCTTTTAGTGGGCTATCAAGAAGATAACGGGCAGATTGTCGCCGCTTTTGCCCTGCCAAAGCGTCTCCCCGGACACAAGCACGGATTATGCTGCGCTTCTGGTGGCATCCTTGCTTATCGCCACAATAGACAGCCCCAGTGATTCTTTCAGCGCGCAAGAGGTATGAGCGTCCACTCGTGGTGTCACCGCTAGGCTGGCGGGAACAACTGCTCCATGTCGCGGCGGCTCTGCGGTGTCATCGGCATAAGCTAAGAATTGAAGTCATTCGGGTGGTTACGCAGTCACTCCAATTGAATTTCGTTGATCCGCGCCAATGCAGCTAGCGCAACAGATTTCATGCGCACCTCACCCGGACCGCCGTGTTTCATCAGCCAGCCGGAATTTTTCAAGCTGAACGGAACCAGCGGGAGTTAGGCGGCTTCTTTTTCGGTGTTTTCCTTGGGTTGGTTGATCCATGCCGGGCCCGGTAGGGCCAGGATCTTCGGGTCATTTGTGGTGGCGAA
>NZ_CZJT01000104.1 GCF_900010755.1 Paeniglutamicibacter antarcticus
CCCCCCGCGACCCTGCCGGGTGGTGGATCCGCTGCAGCGCCGTCGAGGTTCACGGTGGCGAAGTCCCCGGCAGAGGCTGTTTTCCAATCGCAGTTGACACCAAATATGGCCAACGTCGGGAGACCGGTGCATTGTCGTTCCCCGTCAGGAAGACACGAAGGCCGCGCCGATGAACTTCGGCGCGGCCTTTGTGAGTGGGTCCCTGGTGCTGGTGCGCTTAGCGCTTGAGGTAGTCGGAACAGATCGGATTGACCGGGATATCCCGGTGCAGCACCATGATTCCGTGATCGATCGGGGCAACCTGCTCAAAGCCCAGCGCCTCTGCCCGGCGCAATGCCTGGGGCGGTAGCAGTGGATCCCAGCCGCCGAGCTCCTGTTCATTGAAGTCGATGATCATCCAGCTGGACAGGTCGTTGCCGATGTCACCCATCATGCCTACGTAGGTGCGGTCGGTCAGGTGCGGGACCAGGGTGTCGGCGGACTCGACGCAGACATGATCCGGAATTATGTCAACCGCGCGTTCCTTGGCCCGCACCAGCTCACTGGTGCCCCAGTTGGCGCCGGTGAGCGTGCGGCCCAGCGGGAATACCGCGTGGAAGAACAGCGTGCCGATGAGCGCGAAAATGAGCAGGTAGGCCGGGGCGATGACCTTGATCTTCACCCAGCCGTAACGCTCGATCAGCTTGCCCAGCACGTGCACTGCCGAAAGGATCAAGATCGGGGCCATGATCGCGTCGTACTGGTAGACAGGGGCCCAGGTGTTCAACCGGTCGTTGAACAACCGGGACAACAGCAGCGGCGCCCCGAGGATCACGTACGGGGAGGCCAGCGGAAGCAGGGCCAGCGGCGCGAAGCTCAGCAGCCAGAGCAGCACCTTGAGCTGGTGGTTGAAGAGGATGCCGATTGACTGGAACGGGTGGGTGACCAGGAAGATGATTGCCGCGCCCGCGCTGGCACCCAGGGCCGTGTATTGCCAGTAGCTGAAGGTTCCAGCGGGGGAGAAGAGCGGGATCAGGTAGCTGGTGACCGCCAGGTAGCCGGCCAGGCCGATGGCCATGCTCAGGCCCGCCTTGACCCACTGCCGGTGGAAGAGCAGCACGATGCCCACGGCGACCATGGTGATGCCCATGTCCTCGCGCACCAGCAACAGCGAGCTGGCCAGCCCGAGAACCAGCCAGTAGCGGCCGCGGTCGAACGCCCAGATGATCCACGCCATGACCGGGACCCCGAAGGCGATCTCGTGGAATTCCCAGTTCACTATCGACTGGAACGGCCACCACAGCAACAGGGCGGCGGCGGTCAGCAACGCACCGAGGTGCCCGAAGCGCGGGCGGGTGAACAGGTAGACCGGGATGGCCGTGGAAACCAGCAGTCCCGCCAGGGCGATGCCGAGCATGCGCGGGTCATCCCAGATCCAGTACAGCGGTGCCAGCAGCGCCAGGACCGGGTGGAAGTGGTCGCCCAGCAGGTTGAAATCCACGCCCTTGATCGGCACGATCGGCGCCTTGAACAGTGAATACTGGCGCACCGCCTGGTCGAAGATGCCCAGGTCGTAGCCGCGGGATTCGAAGTTCTTGAATTTCAAGAATGCGTGGGCGATGTACAAAACCCCCGCGATTCCCATGATCAGCCCGAGGTGTGTCTTCTGCGGGCGAGTCATTTTCGCGGGGGTTTGTGTAGGCATGACCTCGAGTTTATCTATCTCGTCGGGCAATGCGGTGCGTACCGGGATCCGGCACGCAGCATCACGGGATTGGCTACTTGGCTGCGGTCAGGCCGGTGCGGGCCATGGCGTCTGCGTAGGCTGCGTAGATTTCCTCGAGGTGCGCCTGCTGGCGTTCCGGGGACCCGGCAAAGGCGCGGCCGTCGAGCGACTTGACCTTGTAGGTCTTGAAACCGCGGCGCCACAGCAACGGGTTCTGGGTCTTGACCAGCTGCTCGGAGAGGCGGTGTGCCTCGGTGCCGTGCGCGATCAACACCGAGGCGCGCGGGACCACCTTGAGCAGGCGCAGCAAGGGCTTGAGGCCCGAGGTGATTTCCGGCGGGGTGAACTTGCCGTTGGCCTCGCCCGGAACGTGCCACGGGGAAACGTTCCACGGCAGGATGAATTCGGGGCGCAGGCCCAGCTGCCACTGCATGCCCAGCATGCGGGTGGCGGCTTCCTGCGAACCTGCATCGATAAAGCCCGATTCGTTGGCGACGCCGATGTTCGAGTACAGCGAGATGATGCAGGCTTCCTCGACATTGTGCACCGGATCCACGTAGGAAACCGAAGACGCGGGGCGAAGCAGCCCGGTTTCGTCAAGCAGGCGGTTCACTGGCTCGATCTGCTCTTCGTAGCGGCGTTCCATGAGGGAAATCTCGACGTGGTCCGGGGCAATTGCTGTCATTGAGGTGCGCTTCTCCTGCTGGGGTCGAACGGGCGGCATGTAGGGAGGGAGGGTCCGGGCGCGGGGAATCACGGATGCCGCGCGCCGGCACATACCGATGCTGCTAAAGGATTTGGAGGGGTGGGACCTGTGTGTTCCGGTGGCTGGGATGCCACGGGAAGAACGGGATGAAGGTCCATGTTCAACAATAGCCGCTTCCCGCGGATTTTGGCACACGCCAGCGGGTGCATGGTGTCGTGATCATCGGCACAAGCATCCCCCTTGGCGTTGCGGGCCGATGGTGTTATCGCTTGGTCCGGCGTCGGTTCCGTGCGGCGGAGAAAGACGGGTTGGATTGCAGGTTGGCTTGGCATAAGCGGCGAGAGATCGGGCACGTTTTTGACCTGTGGCGCCCGCGCCCACGTAGAATCATCAAGGTTTGCCATGGGGCGTGTAGCAGGTACACGAAGGACCAGACCAAAATGCACACCGCTAACAAGCCGATGATGAAGACGATGATTGAGGGCAATGTGACAAAGATCGAGAAAATCCCGAACGAGCCGCACAAGGCGGTATTGCGCACGGCAGTGGCAGCCACCGTGCTGATCGCCGTGGGTGCCTTTGTGCTGTCCTTCGACGCGTTGACGGATTTGGCCGGGCGTTCGGGCATCAACGACAACCTCGCCTGGATCTGGCCGATCATCGTCGACGGCATGATCGTGGCCTCAACTGTCGCCATCGTCGCACTGAACGGCCACAACCGCCGCGCCATGATCTACCCGTGGTCCCTGCTCTTCTTCGGCGCCATCGTTTCCACGGCCGCGAACTCGGTCCACGCGATCCTGACGGTTACCGCCGAGCAATCGGATATCCCGCCGGTGGTTTCGGCACTGGTCGCCGCCATGCCGCCGGTGGTCCTGTTGGCCATCACGCACCTGACCGTGCACATGTACCAGAAGAAGGCAGAAGCAGCAGAACTGCGCGCCGCCGCCAACTACGACGAAGAAGCCATCGAGTCGGAGAAGTACTCGGTGGCCTACGACGATGGATTCCAGCAGGCGATGGCCGATGCGCAGGCGGCCGAGTCCGAGCGGATCGAAGCTGCCCGCATCAAGGCAGCCGATGACGCAGCCCGCGCCCGCGTTGAGGGAAAGCTGGAAGCCGTCAAGGCTGCCGCGGCAACAGCCCAGGCCGCAACCAGCAAGAACGCGCCAGCCGCCGACAAGAAGACTGCGGCACAGCCGGCAGCCAACGGCAAGACCCAGCTGCTGAACCCCACCAAGAGCGGCGCATCCCCGTTGTATGACGAGGTCGCCCAGTCGATCGACTCCAAGAACTAATCGACTTAATAAACTAGTACTGTGTCGTGACTAAAATTCTATAAAAATGATGACAAGCTTGGTGATGCGGGTTTCCCCCTAACTCCCGCAGGAAATTGGGTTAGGTCATGGGCAGAAAAAAATCACGTCCGGTGCAGCT
>NZ_CZJT01000105.1 GCF_900010755.1 Paeniglutamicibacter antarcticus
GCGCACGCTCATGTCGGTGAGGAAGATCATGAGCACCGTCGAGACGGCGATGACCCAGATGAGGGCGTACTGGTAGGAGCTTCCGGCCTGCACTGCCGTGGTGAGGTTGCCTGGGCCGAACTGCCAGGCGCCCGCGACGAAGGCGGGGCCGATGAGGGCCAGCTGCTGCCAGAAGCGGCGCCGGGTTCGGCGGGATTCGACGATGGTGCGGACTGCTTCGGTCGAGACTCGCGCGTGGCCGGTGCCCGGCGTCGAGCGCGCGGCGCAGCACCTTGGAGGACTCCGCGAGGTACAGCCCACGCTCGGGCTCCAGCTTCCGGCGCAGGGACACGTCCGTGAGGCTCGTGTAGTCGGCCACGCGGGGATCGGCGGGATCGCTCAGTTCCACGATGCGCTCGGACAGGGGTGCGGGTGAGGTCACGGGACTTCCTGGGTCGTCGGGGTCGGGGTTCGTTCCGGTGCGTGCCCTGCATGCGCCCGGGCGGGGCGCGGTGTCCGGGAGGGCCACGGACGGGCCAGCGCGGCGCGTTCGGGGCGCGCGCACGTGCGCGTGTGCTCGCGTCAGAGCAGCTTGGACACCATGTTCGCCAGTGCCACCAGCCCCAGGACCACGATCACGCTGCGCAGCACCACCGGGGACATCCGCTTGCCGATCTTCGCCCCCAGCCACGAGCCTACGGTGGAGCTCACGGCGATGAGCAGCACGACCCACCAGTTGATGCGCTCGAACGCGAGCAGCACGTAGGAGACGGCGGCCACGATGTTCACCGCGGCCACGAGCGCGTTCTTCACGGCGTTCGCGGACTGCAGCGGCGCCAGCAGGAACACCCCCAGGATGCCCACGAGCAGCACGCCCTGCGCCGCCACGAAGTACCCGCCGTAGATCCCGGCCAGGAACACGAGCACGTACAGGATCGCGGGCTGCCGCGCGCCGTCGGGCTGCGCGGACGACGACGCCGTGCCCCCCTCGGCGGCGACAGCGGCGTCGTGCCCCGATGCGCCCGGAGCGGCACCCGGGGTGCTCGCCTGGCGCTCCTTGCGGGCACGCACCACTGCCTGCAGCCGCGGCTGGAACACCACGAACAGCAGGGCCACCACGATCAGCGCGGGCGCGACGACCTCGAAGACCTCTTCGGGCAGGTGCAGCAGCAGCACGGCACCGATCACCCCGCCGGCCACCGAGCACGGCAGCAGCTTGAGCAGGGTGCGCCTGAGCCCGCGCAGCTCGCTGCGGTAGCTCCAGGCGCCGGTCAGGTTGCCCGCGATCAGGCCCATCGCGTTGGACATGGACGCCGTGACCGGGGGAACCCCCATGGTCACGAGCACGGGGAACGTCACGAGGGTTC